>JBFIXI010000022.1:0-53595 GCA_041605955.1 Acidimicrobiia bacterium | reverse complement strand
CGGGAGATCGGCAAAGATGTCAATTGCGCGCTCATCCGAGGCGGCATCGACCGCATCGCCTGACAGCACGCGATCAGGACTCATTGGATCACCCCTAATAGCGTTGTGCCTTGCGGCCGAACGTGCGTTCCCCGGACGGCCACGTAAGGTGATTAACGGCATCGCGACCAGGACTCTTGAGACGCCGCAACCGTGGCGACTCGGTCGTCACCTTCCCCAAAGCGGCGCCTTCTGCGGGCACCTGCGGAGGGGCGGCTCAGCCGGTGACCGTGGCATCATCTGGCCGCCAGACTGCTCCGTAGACTGGCAGAGGGCTATCGAGGGGCAGGCATGACGCAACTTCGTGAGACGCGACGAGTGGTCACCCCAATCGAGGAGACCTTCGCTTATACATCCGACTTCGGGAACCTCGCAGAATGGGATCCGGGAATCGCCGCCTCGAGCCGGATCGGCGAAGGGGAGATCGGCGTGGGTTCCAAGTTCAACGTGCTGGTCTCGTTCGGGTCGCGGGAGACCCCCATGGTCTACGAGATGACGAGCTACGAACCGCCGCACCGGATCGTGTTGCGCGGCACCGGCCGTGCCCTCACCGCAGTCGACGACATTCGATTCACGTCGATCGAGGAGGGGACTCAGATCGACTATCAAGCCGAGCTGGAGTTCTCCGGATTCATGCGGCT
The DNA here is from genome assembly GCA_041605955.1 of Acidimicrobiia bacterium. GTDB lineage: Bacteria > Actinomycetota > Acidimicrobiia > Spongiisociales > UBA5794 > JAHEJX01. Next base: position 52,915 of record JBFIXI010000022.1, on the reverse strand, counting down.
CCTCGTGCCCCTGATGGGCCCCATGCTGCGTAACGTGGGGAAGAAGGCCTTGGACGGGCTGGCAGCCAAGCTGGGATCAGCCGAGCCAGGGTAGACCCCGACGGGAGACGACCGGAGCCAACCGTGAGACCACAACCTCACATCGTCGACAAGCTCGCCGATCGCACCTTCATCGGCGCCTTAGGTTTCACCAGCCTGGGCTACCGGCTGCGGAGCCGCTTCTGGGATCCTCTTCAGCCCAACCTCCACGGCCGTGCAATCGTGATCACTGGAGCGACCTCTGGCTTGGGCAAGGCCGCCGCTATGCGATTGGCCACCTTCGGCGCTCGGTTGATATTGGTGGGACGCAATCCCGACAAGCTGGCGGCGACGCTCGACGAGCTGCGGCGAGCCACCGGAAACGAGAACCTCCACCCGGCGCTTGCCGATCTCAGCTCGATGGATGCGGTGCGCACGCTGGCCGCCAACCTGCTGGCCACCGAAAGCGAGATCCACTGCCTCATCAACAACGCCGGCGCCATGTTCCATGAACGCCAAGAGACGCCGGAGGGGATCGAGCTGACGCTGGCCACCAACCTGTTGTCGCACTTCCTGTTGACCAACCTGCTGCTGCCGCGGATCAGGGAGTCGGCGCCCGCCCGGATCATCAACGTGTCGTCCGGAGGCATGTATACCCAGGGCATCAGCCTCTCCAACCTGCAATGGGAGCACGGGGAATACGACGGAACGCGGGCCTATGCCCGCACCAAGCGAGGACAGGTGATCCTCACCGAGATGTGGGCCGAGATGCTGCAAGGCTCGTTGGTGACCGTCAACGCTATGCACCCTGGTTGGGCCGACACCCCCAGCCTGGAGATCTCGCTCCCCCGGTTCCGACGCTGGCTGCAGCCTTTGCTGCGGACCCCGGCCGAAGGAGCGGATACGATCGTGTGGCTGGCAGCCGCTCCCGAGATGGCCCACGCCAGTGGCGGCTTCTACCTCGATCGGACGCCCCACGTCACGCAGGTGCTGCCGGGAACCGACCTGAGCCGCAAGGAGCGGCTTCAGTTCTGGGAGCAGCTCGCCGAGCTCAGCGGATGGGAGGGGCCCGGGCCCACCGGAGACTGACGGCGGTCTGGGTTCGGGTGGGCGCCTACCGCGGCCGGCATCTCGTGCCCCCGAATCTCCATGCTGAGTACCCTGCAGCCCGCGCCCGGATGGCGGAATTGGCAGACGCGGCGGACTTAAAATCCGCTGCCCTTCGGGGTGTACAGGTTCGAGTCCTGTTCCGGGCACGCGGGCCGCCGCAGGCGGCCCGTACGCAGGTTTGCTACGCAAACTGCGGCTAGCGGCCCTACCCAAGCGCCACCGGGAATCGATGGCGGAAGCCGCAAGGCGCCGGCTGCCCGGCCCGCACCACCAGCTTGACACGTTCGAGTCCTGTTCCGGCACGCAGGGATACTGCGCAAACCGCAGCCTCGAATGCCCCCGCGCTGACTACGGCGCGACCAACTGAGCCCGTAGGCAGATTTGCCACGCAGACTGCAGCCGGCGGCTCTGCCGGCAGTGCCTCGACCCCTATACCAGGAACCTGCTCTGCGGGAACTCACTATCCTCAGCGGACTAAATCTGCCGCCCTGGAGGCTCATCACGTGAAGGTCTATCCGCCCGAGAAGATTCGCAACGTCGCGCTCGTCGGCCACAACGGAGCCGGCAAGACCACGCTCGCCGAGGCGCTGCTCTATAGGGCGGGGGCCGTCGACCGGCAAGGCACGGTCCAGGACGGAAGCACCGTGTTCGATTACGACGCCGAGGAGCACAAGCGGGCCATGTCGATGTCGTTGGCAATGGCCCCCTTCGAATGGAAGGGCCACAAGATCAACCTGATCGACACCCCGGGATATCCCGACTTCGTCGGCGATGCCCTGGCGGCGCTCCAGGTGGCGGACCTCGCCGTTTTCGTTGTGAGCGCCGTGGAGGGGGTCGAGGTACAAACCGAGAAGCTGTGGAGAGTCGCTGCCGAGCTCGACATCCCGCGGATGATCTTCGTCAACAAGCTCGACAAAGAGCGCAGCTCGTACGATCGAACCCTCGCCGAGCTTCGCGAGCGGTTCGGTGCCGGTATCGCCCCCCTCGAGCTGCCGATCGGTGCCGAGGCCGAGTTCCGCGGCGTTGCCGACCTGCTCACCGACACTGCCTACGTATACGACTCCGGATCGGCGCAGTCGACCGACATCCCCGAGGACATGGAGGCGCGCGAGCACGAGGTCCACGACAATCTGGTCGAGGGAATAGTCGTCGCCGACGATGACCTCCTGGAGCGCTACCTCGAAGGTGACGTTCCCTCGCCCGGCGAGCTGGAAAAGGTGATGGGCGTCGGGGTGGCCAACGCCACTGTGTTCCCGGTGGTGTGCGGTTCCGCTGCCGGCCCGATCGCAGTCGACCGACTCGCCAACTACATCGTCGAGATCGGGCCGTCGCCGCTACGGCGTTCCCACGTGACCGTGATCGCCGGCAACGAGGAGATGGAGATCGAGAGCAGCGTCGACGGAGATCCGCTGATATTCGTGTTCAAGACGATCGCCGATCCGTACGTGGGCCAAATCTCGATGTTCCGGGTGATGTCCGGCACGGTGCGTCCCGACACGATGCTGTCGAACCCGCGCTCGGGCAGCGACGAGCGCCTTGCCAAGATCGCCTATCTCATTGGCAAGGAGTCGCACCTGCTCCAAGAGATCCCGGCGGGCGACATCGGTGCCGTTTCCAAGTTGAACGACACCAAGACCGACGACACGCTGGCGCCGAAGAACAAACCGGTCACGGTCAAGCCCGTCCAGCGACCCGAGCCGGTGCTGGCAGCGGCGCTCGTCGCCAAGACGCAGGCAGACGAGGACAAGCTCGCCACGTCGCTGCGCCGACTGCTCGACGAGGACCCGGCGTTGCGCCTCGAGCGCAACGACGAGACCAAACAGACCTTGTTGCACGGCATGGGAGAGCTGCATCTGGCCATCACACTCGAAAAGCTCAGCCGCAAGTTCGGGGTGGACGTGACTACGGAGAATGTCAGGGTGCCCTATCGGGAAACGGTCAGCCGCCCCGCGCAGGCGGAGGGCAAGTTCAAGAAGCAATCAGGAGGGCGAGGCCAGTTCGGTGTCGCTTTCCTGAAGATCGAGCCGCTGCCGCGGGGCGAGGGCTTCGAATTCGTCGACGAGATCAAGGGCGGCTCGATCCCACGGCAGTTCATCCCGGCGGTTCAACACGGCATCGTCGACACTATGGCCAACGGTGGGGTGTTCGGATTCCCGGTCGTGGACGTTCGCGTACGCTGCTACGACGGCAAGTACCACTCGGTCGACTCCTCCGAGATGAGCTTCAAGATGGCAGGCAGCCTCGGCTTCAAAGCCGCGATGCAGGACGCCGGGCCCATCCTGCTCGAACCAATCTCGCGCATGGAGATCACCGTACCCGCCGACTATCAGGGCGACGTTATGGGCGACCTGTCCTCCCGCCGCGGCCAAGTGCTGGGCACCGAGGCAGTGCCGGGCGGGATGCAGCGCATCATTGCTCACGTGCCCACTTCGGAGATCATGCGCTACGCCGTCGACCTGCGGTCGCTGACCCAGGGCTGGGGCAACTTCACGAGCCAGTTCGAGCACTACTCGGAGCTGCCGGCCCACCTCGTCGACAAGGTCGCCAAAGCGGCCGCCGACGACGACTGAGGTCAGTCGGCGCTCTCGCCGAGCGACAACGCAACGCCGTCGAGGATGTCACTCACGGAGACAGTCACGCTCGGCATGCCGGTGACGGCCAGCGCCCGCTCCGCAACGATGGCGCCGCCGACAATCACCGGCGCCCGCGCCGGGTCCAACGCCGGGATCGCCTCCAGCGACTCGAGCGGCAGGGCGGCCAGCCGGTCTGCCAGCGCACCGAGATCGGAGCGGGCCAGGATCGCCCCATCGACCCGTTCGCGTTCGTACGCAGCCAGGCCGAGGTGAATCGCGGCGAGACTGGTGAACGTGCCGGCCACGCCGACCGTTCGCTCGACCGGGGGGAGCGACGGCTGTGACGCCAGCATCGCATCGACGTGAGCCCGGGCGGTGGCCAGGTCGCCGGCGGACACCGGCTGGGCCCCTAGGCTCCGCTCGGTGAGGCGAACGGAGCCGATGTCGACGCTGCTCCAGTACGCCGGTGCTGCCACCGGCGTAGCCACGCCGGCGACGAACTCGGTGCTTCCGCCGCCGACGTCGATGATGAGGGTCGTGCCGGACGCCGGGACGCCGTGGGTGGCGCCGCGGAACGCCAGGCGGGCTTCCTCATCGCCCCCGATGATCTCGGGGAGTGTTGCCGCAGCGGACTCGGCCTCCCGTAGAAAACGAGCAGCGTTGCCGGCATCCCGACATGCCGACGTTGCGATCGCTCGCCGGCGCTGAGCGCCGTGCGAGTCAAGCATCCGCCGATAGCTGCCCAGCACGGCAAGCGTGCGCCCCATCGCCTCCTCAGCCAGGACACCAGTGAGTTCGACGCCCTGACCAAGTCGGGTGACCGTCTCCACACGGGCGATTTCGGCCAGTCCCCCATTCGCCACGTCGGCAACCAGGAGCCGGACCGAGTTGGTGCCGATGTCGATGACACCCACTCTCATCGGGCCGGCTCTCTCCAGTCCGGGTTGATCGTGATCTCGCCTTCCACCGCGGCGACGCAGCCCACTGTGCAGTTCAACGGCTCGATCTCGGCGGCCGTCCATTCCCCAACGACGTTGTCGTTACCGGCGGCGTAGTCGGCGTAATGGGCGTGCAGGCACTTGACGCCTGCGCCGGCTCCGCCCACGCCCCCGGTGGGACGCGGCAGGTCGCGAGACTCGTCGATCAGGCCGTCGCGCTCGGCCGCATACCGCTCCATCGCCGCTTCGTGACGAGCCGCCGCTTCCGGGTCTGTCTCGAGACGGGCCGCAGCGGCCTTGACTCCGCCGCCGGACTCTATGCGCCCGATCCGGCGCACCGCGAGGGGACAGGTGAGCCAATAGCGCGTCGGAAACGGAGTGCCGTCGTCGAGATGCGGGGGCACTCCGATCACCACGGGTAACCCCAGGTGGCAGCGGCGGCGCACATCGACCGGGCTACGCGGCTGGCGCTCTAGCTGGGCGGCGACGACGGCCCGGTCATCCATCGGGCTCTAGGTCGCGGCCGGTCAAGAAGTCCCAGACCTTCTGGAATAGCTTGCGATCGTCGAAGGTGCTCGCCGGATCCTCGAGCGGCGGCAGCTCCGTGCCGGGCGGTGATTCGACCGTGACCCCGGTCTCACCTGGATTCACCATTCCAAGCTGCTCGCGGGCCAACCGCTCCAGCTCAACGTCGGTGTTGAGTGCCGTGATCTGCGCTTCCAATGCGGCGTTCTCGGCCCGCAACGCATCGAGCTTGGCCTGAGTGTTCTCCACCTGGCGATTCTGGGCCAGGATCTGGCGGAACGGGAAGATGCCCGCCAGGGTGACGGCTAGGGCGGCAATCAACACCACGGCAATCAACGGGCTGTGGGCCACGCCGGCCTTGTCGCGCCTGTTAGCCATGGGGCGCCCTGGGGAATGCGCTCCAGCCCGCGTATCTGGCGTCCGATCCGAGATGCTCCTCGATCCGCAGGAGCTGGTTGTACTTGGCGGTGCGCTCGCCGCGTGCCGGAGCCCCCGATTTGATCTGCCCCGCATTGGTGGCGACGGCGAGGTGCGCGATGAAGGCGTCCTCCGTCTCCCCCGAGCGGTGCGAAACCATCAGGCCGTAGCTGCTCCGCTGCGCCAGCTGCATGGTGTGCAAAGTCTCGGACAACGATCCGATCTGGTTCACTTTGATCAGGATGGCATTGGCCACGCCGCCGGCGATCCCCCGACTCAGCAGCTCCTCGTTTGTCACGAACAGATCGTCGCCCACCAGTTGCAGCCGGGAACCGAGGCGATCGGTCAGCGTCTTCCATCCGTCCCAGTCCTTCTCGTCGAGGCCATCTTCGATCGACACGAGTGGGAACTCATCGGCCAAACCGGCCAGGTACTCGGCCATCTCGTCGGCGGTGAGCTGCCCCCCGTCCAGCTCGTACCGACCAGCCCGATGCAGCTCGGAGGCGGCCACATCGAGGGCAAAAGCCACCTCGCCGCCGAGCTGGTAGCCGGTTGCCTCGACTGCATCCGAAAGCAGTTCGAGCGCCACCCGGTCGGCGGGCAGATTGGGAGCGAATCCCCCCTCGTCGCCCACGTTGGTCGTCAGGCCGCGGCCGGCCAGCACCTTCTTCAGGGCGTGATAGATCTCGACACCGGCACGCAGCGCCTCGGAATACGAGGGAAAGCCTCCGGGCACCAGCATGAACTCCTGGACATCGAGCGAGTTGGCGGCGTGGGCTCCACCGTTGAGGACGTTCAGGCAGGGCACAGGAAGCACTCGGGCCGCGGTGCCGCCCAAGTAGCGATACAGCGGGATGTTCAGCGCGCCGGCCGCGGCGCGAGCACACGCCATCGAAACTGCCAAGATCGCATTCGCCCCCAAGTTCGCCTTGTTGGGCGTGCCGTCGAGGTCGATCATGACCTGGTCGACCTGCTCCTGGCGGGTTGCGTCGAGACCGAGCAACGCCGGCGCGATCGTGTCTTTGACGTTGGTGACAGCCCGCGCCACTCCTTTGCCGCCGAAGCGGTCGCCGCCGTCACGAAGCTCGCTGGCCTCGAGCGCCCCTGTCGACGCTCCCGAGGGCACGAGGGCTCGACCGAATCCACCACCAGCGAGGTGGACCTCGGCCTCAACCGTGGGGTTGCCCCGGGAGTCGAGGACTGGGCGGGCCCAAACCTTGCTGATCGAGGTCACTGCGGGCCCTTTCTGTCGGCGCAATCTATCACGGCCGTCAATATCGGCTAGCCCAATCGACGGCGGTCCCCTCGATCAATGGATCGAGTGCCGCCTGTCATCTGCCCGCAACCTGGTCTCCTGCCGAGGCCCACATTCAAGCACCGCTGTCTGCCGCTTTGGCTCGCTCCCAGAGCGCATCGAGCTCTCCGAGACCCATCTCGTCCAGTGGCCGGCCGTCGGAGTTGGCCTCCATCCAGCGAAACCTGGCTTCGAACCGAGCCGTCGAGGCGCGCAGCGCCAGCTCCGGGTCGATTCCGATGTGGCGGGCGACGTTGACGGCGGCAAAGAGGACATCGCCGAGCTCGATCTCCTCGTGGTGCTCGTCACCGACGGCTCCGGCCAGCTCGCCGACCTCTTCCTGGAGCTTGGCTACCACCGGCGGAACCTCGAGCCAGTCGAACCCCACGGCTGCCGCCCGGCGCTGGATCTTTTCGGCGCGCGCCAATCCCGGCAACGAGCTTGGCACGTCGTCCATCGGCGACCGGCGCTGCTTCTCTTCCGCCTTGAGGCGCTCCCAGTTCGCCTCGACGGCGGCGGCACTGCTCAGCTCGAGATCGCCGAAGACATGGGGGTGGCGACTGACCAGCTTTCGTCGGATCCCTTCGGCGACCTCCTCCACGTCGAACGCCCCCGCTTCTGCGGCCATGGTGGCGTGGAAGACAACCTGGAGCAGCAGATCGCCCAGCTCTTCCTCGACGCCTGCGTAAGCTCCGAAATCGGCGTCCCCACCGGGGGCACCGGCCGGGAGACGACGGATGGCGTCGATCGTCTCATAGGCTTCTTCGATCAGATGGCGCAGCAGGCTGTGGTGGGTCTGCTTGCGGTCCCACGGACAGCGGGCACGCAAGGTTCGGTTGGTACGCACCAAGCCGATCCATCCCACGCTCTGGGCCTCCATGAAGACGGTGGTCCGGGGACCGGTCGGCACCGTCGCCAAGCTCCCCACAGTGGCAGGCGTGACGGCCTCATCGGGCGATCCCAGATTGGCTAGGACGACCAAGGGCGTGTCGTGCGGCAGCACCCTCCCCAGCTGGTCGGACACATCGGCTGCGGTTCCCGGCGTGTCGAGCTGCGTGAAGAGCGTCGGCAGGTGCATTGGCATCGGGTCAGGCAAATCGCGGGCATCGAGCACCTGGAGGCCATCGACAATGGGGTCGATGCCGGTCCTCGCCAACGCCAGCTCGAGGAAGCTCTCGCCGGGGTGCATGGTCACGGCTCGCCCCCGGGCGGCGGCCAAGCGGCGAATCAGCGGAACCGCCCGCTCCCCCACATGGACGCTCCCGGGCACTGCGTACACCACGTCTCGGTCGATCGCGCAGACCCGCTCGGCGATAGCCGTGTACAGGCTGTCGAAGTCGGTCGCCGTCTCGTAGAGGTCATCACAAGTGATGACCTCCTGCCGGCTGGCGAGCTCTGCGGCCGCCGGGTGGTGGCGCGTACGCAGCACGATCTGTGCCTCGGGGTCGGAGAGAACGGCGGCAGCCACCGAGCCGACCCGTTCGAGCCCGGCCGGCCCGAGACCGACGATCGTGATCGTCATTGGCCCGGCGGGAGGATTCCGACGCCTGTCGGCGACCAGCGCCCCACTGCGGTGGCGACCGATATGTCCGACTCCCGGACCGCCTCGTTGAACCACGGCGTGAAGAATCCGCTCAACGTCGCACCGGGGAGGTAGCGCACCGGATCGGCTTGGAGCTCCTCGAGCGTCGGTGGGCCGATCCGCTCTTCGACCCGGATCACGTGGAACCCGAACTGGGTTTGCACCGGACCAACGGGCTGATTGAGGGGGGCCGTCGCCGCCGCGGCGGCAAACTCCGGCACGAACCCACCGAATCCGACCGGACATCCGCCGATGACATCCCCGCCGGACGCGGTGTCCAAGGTGACATCGGCCGCCACTGTCGCGAAGTCCTCGCCGGTTTCGATCCGCTGGATCACCGCCTCGGCTTCGAGCTGGGAACCGACGAGGACGTGGCGCACACAGCCGGCCGTCAACTCCTGCGGCGAATCGTCCAACACACTCTGGATGTAACCCGCTTCTCCTCGGATCAGCTCGGCGGTCACCCGGTCGCGCAGAATCGATAGCTGCGCCTGGGACTCGGCGAAGGCAGCGGTCGTATCGGTATCCGCCTCCAGCTCGGCGAACAGGGCCCGCCACCGCAGCGGCGGGTCGGTGATACGGGAGGCGATCTCCTCATCCGTGACCGTGATGCCGAACTGCTCCTCCGCCTGGTGGACAATCGCGAGTCGAATGATGTTCTGGCTCAGCTCGTTGCGGAACTCCTCCGTGTTGACGTTGATGGTTTGGCCGTAGCTCTCGCGCAGGGATGCCATGTAATGGGCGGTGATGTCGTCACCGTCGACCGTGGCCACCACCTGGCTCGTGTCGCCGCACGCAACGGCGACGAGGGCGGCAACGACCGCGAGCGAAGCGATACGAAACCTCATGACGTGCTTTCGGTGGGCGGTGGCCACATTCTATGGAGAAAAGAAAATAGCGACTCCATGAGAGGCTCCGCCGGAGTGGGGATATACATGATGTCGCCCCGTACCACGGCTTGCGGCTGGAGCCGCTGCAACCTCACTTCTTCGGACGCCGACAGTGTCACCGGGCTGAGCCGGACCTCATCGCGAACGGCAACCATCTCGGCGAGGCCGATGCGCAGCGCCTCGTCACGCAGCCGAGCCACGCCTACCAGGGCCGCCGCCGCTTCCGGCAGCTCGCCATACCGGTCGCGCCACTCGTCGACCACGTCGTCTATTGCTTCTGCGGTCAACGCGTCCGCCAAGCGCCGGTAAGCCTCGATCCGCTGCGAGCCCGGGGGGACATAGTCCTCCGGCAGATGCGCATCGACCGGCAAATCGATCCGGATGTCGGGTGTCTCGACCTTGGCAGGCGGTTGGCCCCGCAGCTCTCCCACCGCGTCGGCCACCAGCTCGACATACATGTCGAATCCGACGGCGGCAATGTGCCCGGCCTGTATCTCGGACAAGATCGAACCGGCGCCGCGGATCTGGAGGTCCCGCATCGCCAGGTCGAAGCCGGATCCGAGGCTGCTGAACTCGCCGATCGCCTCCAGGCGACGATAGGCGTCCTCGCTCAACGACTGCTGGGGCGGATGGAACAGGTAGGCGTACGCCCGCTGATTGGAGCGGCCGACTCTCCCTCGCAGCTGGTACAGCTGTGCCAGCCCGAGGCGATCCGCCCGCTCGACGATGAGGGTGTTCACCTGCGGCAAGTCGAGACCCGACTCGATGATCGTGGTGGCGACCAACACGTCGTACTCCCCGTTCCAGAAATCGAACATCACCTGCTCGAGCTGTCCCTCGCTCATCCTCCCGTGGGCCACGGCGTACTTGGCATCCGGAGCCAGATGGCGAAGTTGCTCGACCGCCAGGTCGATCGTCTCGACCCGGTTGTGGACGTAGAAGACCTGACCCTCGCGCAGCATCTCGCGCCGGATGGCCGCCGAAACAGTCCGCGCGTCGAACGGGCCCACGTAGGTGAGGATCGGATGGCGATCCTCCGGCGGCGTTCGGATGTGGCTGACGTCGCGAATCCCGGTGAGCGCCATCTCGAGAGTGCGCGGAATCGGGGTTGCCGTCAGCGTGAGGACGTCAACCGAGGAGCGCAAGCGGCGCAACGCGTCCTTGGCGGCGACCCCGAACCGCTGCTCCTCGTCGACAATGACCAACCCGAGCTTGGCGAAGGACACATCGTCGGAGAGCAGCCGATGGGTGCCGATGACGATGTCGACCTCCCCGCTGCGTAGACCAGCGACCACAGCCTTTTGCTGCTTGGAGGTGAGGAAACGGCTCAGCATCTCGACACGAATGGGATACGGGTCGAAACGATCATGGAACGTGGAGTGATGCTGCTGAGCCAGCAGGGTGGTCGGCACCAGCACGGCCACCTGGTGGCCACTCTGCACCGCCTTGAAGGCCGCCCGGATCGCCACTTCGGTCTTACCGAAACCGACGTCGCCGAAGATGAGCCGGTCCATCGGATCCGGCGATTCCATGTCTGACTTGACGTCGGCGATCGCCTTCAGCTGATCCGGCGTCTCCTCATACGGAAAGGCCCCCTCGAACTCGGCCTGCCACGGAGTGTCGGAGTCGAACACGATGCCCGTGGCGGCGGCCCGCTCCCGATACAGCGCCACCACCTGTTCGGCGACCACCGCTACCGCCTGGCGCACGGTCTGTCGGGTGGTGGCCCAGTCGCTCCCACCCATGCGGGAGAGACGCGGGATCTCGCCACCGGTGTAACGACGCACGGCGGCGAGCTGATCGGTCGGCACGTACAGCTTGTCGTCGCCCCGGTACGACACCAGTAGGTAGTCCCGTTCCACGCCGGCGATCTCGCGGTGGACGAGCCCATCGAAGCGACCGATGCCGTGGGTGCGATGAACCACGTAGTCGCCGGGTTGGAGGTCCCGATACTCGTCCTCGGTGCCGGCGCGGCGCGGGCGGCCGGCCCGGTGGGAGCGGCGCCGCCCGGCGATCTCCTGCTCACCCAGCACGGCGAGGCGGAACTCGGGGGCAACAAAACCGTGGTGAATGCCGTGGGGAACGATGGCCGCTTGCACGTGTGTCAGCTGATCGACCACATCGAGTCCCAGACCGGCCTCGGCCAACAGCCGGGCGACTCGGGCGGCGGCCGCCGTCCCGTCGAGCGCCACCACCGGGTCGATTCCCGAGCCTGACAAGCGACGCAGCCCGGCGGCGACGGATTCTGCGTTACCGGGGGCGGCATCGAGGCCCCGTAGCTCGAAGCCCCTATCGGCGGGACCAGCCCGCTGCGGGGGAGCAAAGAGCGAGTCCGCCGGAGGGTCCCAAGGCAGATAGAGATCGGGATGGGCGCCGGCCGCGGGTGCCCCGGTCCCCCATGTTGGCGCCAGGGCCGCCGCCAGATCGGCCTCCTCGGTCACGAGGTCGGCGGATCGGGCCGCAGCTCGGTCGGGGTCGAAGACGATGACGGCTGCACCCCGGGCGACCGCCTCATCGAAGAGAGTGGCCGGTTCGGCCAGCCATGGCAACCACGACTCGATGCCGGCAAACATCACCTGGGCGGCGATGCGGTCCCAGGTCTCGGCCGCCCACAATTCGGTCGTCGCCAGCTTGGCGGCCCGTTCCGCCATGTCGTCGTCGATCCGCACTTCCCGGGCCGGGTAAATGGCTACTTGCTCGATGCTGTCGGCGGCGCGCTGGGTGACGATTGCGAAGGTGCGGATGTCGTCGATCTCGTCGCCCCAGAACTCAATACGGACGGGCTCGTAAGCGTGGGCGGGAAAGACGTCGATGATCCCGCCCCGCACGGCGAACTCGCCGCGTGATTCGACACGATCGGTTCGCTGATACCCGGATCCGGCCAGCGCCGCGACGACTCCGTCGAAATCGGGGGCCTCGCCCGTACGCAGCATCACCGGGGCCACCGGAGACGGGCTCAGTCGCTGCGTAACCGCTCTCACCGATCCGACAACGATGGTGTCGCTTCCCCCAGTCAAGCGGTGGCGAGCGCGTGCCCGACCGGCCATCGTGACCATGTTCGGCGACACGTGTTCGAAAGGCAGCGTCTCCCAAGCGGGGATCAAAACCACTTCAGTGGTAAACAGACTCAGATCGCCGACGAGCTCTTCGGACTCTCGTTCGCCGGGGACCACCGCCAGAATCGGATCGGGCGCGTGCTGTTGCACGCCCGCCAGGAAGAAGGCGCGTAGCGAAGCCGGCACCACGAAGTGACCGGGCATCTCCGGTTCGTGGTCCGGGGTGAATCGATCGAGGAGCTTGGCAAGAGGAGCAGGCACTGCGGCGGCATCGTACTGGCAGAGACTTGCCTTCCGGGCAGCGAGCCTCTATCGAACTCGCAGCACGGATCCGAAGTGTCGGAAGTAATCCCACGCCGATAGCAGGGTGAAGAACACAGCCACCAACATGACCCATTCGTCGAGAAAGTACGGGCCCCATTCCGAAGCAGGGCGCAGCATGGCCAAACCGATGGCGAGGAACTGGAACAGGGTCTTTCCCTTTCCCCACAGGCTGGGTGGAACCGAAGACCGCTCGAGGGCGGCCACCCCTCGCAGGCCCATCACGGCCAGCTCCCGGCCAATAATCACGAATGCCGCCCACGACCACGCCCGCCCCACTTCGATGAGGACCAACAAGCTGCCCGTCACCAATACCTTGTCGGCGACGGAGTCCAGAAATGCGCCGAGCGTGGTCGTGATCTTCCAGCGCCGCGCCAAGTAGCCGTCGGCGAAGTCCGTGAGCGCTGCGACCGTGAAGACGACGAATGCAACTACGAACGCGCCGTCAACCCGCCGGGAGAGAAGAACGAACGTCATCACCACCGGCGTGAGGATGATCCGCGTGATCGCCAGCCAGTTGGGCAAGTTCATGCCGCTCGATGCTATCGCCTGGCCGCCGCTCGGCCACGGTCGGCGCACTCAGTGCTCGATCCACCCAAAACTCTTCGAAACGGCCTTCTGCCATCCGTGGTAGAGCCGCTCCCGCTCGGGCTCGCTCATCTGAGGCTCGAAACGAGCGTCTTCTGCCCAGTTGGCGCGGAGCGCGTCCGTGTTCTGCCAATAGCCAACGGCCAACCCGGCCGCATACGCCGCTCCCACCACCGTGGTCTCGGCGATTACAGGCCGGATCACGGGCACGCCGAGGATGTCGGCCTGGAATTGCATGAGGAGCTCGTTGGCCACCATGCCGCCGTCGACCTTCAACGATTCCAGGGCAGTTCCGGCGTCGGCGCGCATGGCGTCGAGCACGTCCCTGGTCTGGTAGGCGGTGGCCTCCAGGACGGCCCGCGCGATGTGCGCCTTGTTGGCGTATCGGGTGAGGCCCGTGAACACCCCGCGGGCGTCATCCCGCCAATAGGGAGCGAACAGGCCGGAAAACGCAGGTACGAAGTAGACGTCGCCGTTGTCGTCGACTTGGCGAGCGAGCGCCTCGATCTCGGCGGCGTCGCTGATCATCCTGAGGTTGTCGCGCAGCCACTGCACCCCGGCGCCGGCGATGGCCACCGAGCCCTCCAGCGCATAACGCGGCTTGCCGGTACCCACTTGATACGCAACCGTCGTCAGCAAGCCATTCTCGGACCGGACCAGGCGGTTGCCGGTGTTGACGAGCAGAAAGCATCCCGTGCCGTAGGTGTTCTTCGCCTCGCCCGGGCCAAAGGCAGCCTGGCCGAAGAGCGCTGCCTGCTGATCTCCGAGGATCCCCGCCAGCGGCACCCCGTCGAGCACGCCGCGACAACGCTCGATCGTGCCTACCGAGGGCACGATCTCGCCCAACAGGCTCTGGGGCACTCCGATGCCGCTCAACAGCTCGTCGTCCCACTGCAGCGTCTCGAGGTTCATCAGCAGCGTGCGGCTGGCGTTGGTCACGTCGGTAGCGTGACGGCCGGTGAGATTCCATACCAACCAGGCGTCGATTGTGCCGAACGCCAGCTCGCCGGCCGCCGCCCGGGATGCGAGGGCGGGATCATTGTCGAGGAGCCACCGTACCTTGGGGCCGGAGAAGTAGGTCGCCAGCGGAAGGCCCGTCTTGCGCTGGAATCGGTTGGCTCCTTCCTCACCGCCTAGTTGGCGCACCAGCGGGGCGGTGCGGGTGTCCTGCCACACGATCGCCGGCGCCACCGGCTGACCGGTCTGGCGGTCCCAGAGCACAGCGGTCTCCCGCTGGTTGGTGATGCCCACAGCTGCCAGGGCAGAGGGTTCCAGCCCGGCTTCGGTGAGCCCCGCCGTCACCACCGCTTGCGTATTCGCCCAGATCTCGGCGGCATCGTGCTCGACCCACCCAGGTTGCGGGTAGATCTGTTCGTGCTCACGTTGGGCGAGCGCGGTTATCGAGCCCTTCCTGTCGATCACGGCGAACCGCGTGCTGGTCGTCCCCTGATCGATCGCTCCGATGAACTCACCCAACGCAGCTCCCTCCCACAGTCTGGCGGTCACCCACGGGGACCGACCTCTCCGGCATGTTGACGTGCCTCGACTCCACCTTGGGCGATGAAGATCTCAATGACGTCGGCAGCATATTGGCGTAGCAGGTCGATGTCGCCCTGCTCGCCCTTGGCAAAGCGCTTCAGGACGAACCGGGCCGGATCCATGCGGCCCGGGGGACGGCCCACGCCACACTTGAGACGCCAGAACGCTTCGTCTCCCAACGAGCGAATCACCGAATCGACGCCGTTGTTCCCGCCCGAGCCCCGGCCCACCTGAACCCGCATCTTGGCAAACGGCAGATCGATATCGTCGTGGACGACGAGCAGCCGGTCCAGTGGAATCCCGAAGTACCTGACCAACGGAGCCACCGCCTGCCCCGATTCGTTCATGAAGGTGTTGGGGCGGGCAACGACGGCGGCCACGCCCTCGACGATCACCTCGGCCATCTCAGCGCGAATTCGGGGCGCCCGCTTGAATCGGGCCTGGTAGCGGGCGGCCAACAACGTGACCACGTCGGCGCCGAGGTTGTGCCGGGTGTGCGCGTACTCCTCGCCGGGATTGCGCAACCCGACAACGAGTGCCGGAGCCGCCGTGACGGCTATTCCCCGCCTTCTTCGCCGGCGGCTTCCTCGGCTTGGGGCGCTGCTTCCTCGCCCTCCACGGGCTCCTCGCCTTCTTCGAGCTCTTCGGCTTCGAGCTCTTCCGGCTCCTCCTCGATACGGGGGGCCAGCACGCTCAGCACCGGGCGGTCGGGATCATCCAAGAATTCAACGCCCTCGACTCCCGGAAGGTCCGCCACCTTGACCGTGTCACCAATCTCGAGATGGGAGATGTCGAACTCGATGGACGAAGGGATGGCAGTCGGCAGAGCAGAGACGCTGATGGTGGTGGCGATTGCCTCGATGAATCCGCCGTCCTGGTAGACGCCGACCGGAATACCCGTTGGCTCCAATGAGACATCGGCCTCGATTGCCTCGTCGAGGGCAACCCGGATGAAATCGAGGTGGGAGATGTCTCCCCGCACCGGATGGCGCTGAATCTCCCGGGCCACGGTCAAGACGGTCTCGCCACCCTCGACGGCAACGTTGATGAGCGCGTTGAGGCCGGCTTCGGTGCGCAGCGCGCTGTACAGCTCCTTACCGTCCACGGCAACGGACTTGGCGTCCATGCCCCGCCCGTAGACGGTCGCCGGCACTGCTCCAGCCCGCCGCAGCCGTCGCGTCGGGCGAGAGCCAAAGTCGATGCGCTCGGCGGCGCGCAACGTGACCTGATCCATGGGTGAACTCCTGATGTGAACTATCGCCGGGATCCGCGAAATGGACGCGGCATCGACCGGCTTTCAGCGACGACATTATGGGCGGGCGCGATGACAAAGGCAAGGTGGGGGCGAGTCGATTTGTCCGGCCCGCTCGCCGTCAGCTCGAGAGGAATGTCAGGCGGACCCGGCGTCGCGGGTTGTCCGCATTGGGGTCCACCAGCACGACGGATTGCCAGGTGCCCAAGGTCATCGCCCCCGCAACCACGGGGATCGTCAAAGACGGCGCCACTATGGCAGGGATCACGTGGTCGGCGCCGTGGCCGGGGCTGCCGTGACGGTGCCGGTAGGCATCGTCACGGCGCGGTATGAGGCGGTCGATGGTGTCGATCAAGTCCTGATCGCTCCCGGCACCAACCTCCAGGATCGCCAACCCTGCCGTGGCATGAGGCACGAATACGGACAGCAGCCCATCTTCGCGCCCGGCGACGAAGTCGGCCAGCATGCCGGTGATGTCGAACGTGCCTCGTTCGCTCCCGGTTTCGATCGTCAACACGACTGAGTCCATCAGCTCACATCCACTCGTCGATCAGAAGCGCCACAACAACCGTCAAACCACATCGGCCGTGCGCTGTTGGCGCCGGGCGCCGAGACGCTTGGTTCGCTCATAGGGAAAGATCTCGATCGTCTCGCCGCGCCGTACCCGATCCTGGGCTCGCTGCCAGAAGCGCACTCCGAACAGATCGGAATGGTGGTAGTCGAAGACCTCGCGCAGCTCCTCACGCAACCCCAGAAAGCGAGTGAACTCCTCGGGGAAAACGTCGGCCTCGCCGACACCGAACCAAGGAGTGGCCGACATCTCGTCGAGCGGGTTGTCTGTATCCGGCATCTCGCGGAATTTACACCGCGTCAGCTCGGTGATCTCGTCGTAGTCGTAGAACACCACCCGTCCCGATCGGGTGACGCCGAAGTTCTTGAGGAGCATGTCACCGGGGAAGATGTTGGTGGCGGCCAAGTCCTTGATGGCACGCCCGTAGTCCACGATGGCAGACCGCGCCTTTACCGGATTGGCCTCGCGCACGTATATGTCGAGCGGGATCACCCGACGCTCGACGTACACGTGCTGCAAGGTCACCGAATCCTCGTCGACCATGACGGATCGGGAGGCCTCGCGCTGCAACTCCTCGAGCAGGTCGGCGCAGAATCGCGACCGGTCGAAGCGAAGCTTCTCGAACTCTTGAGCGTCGATCAGTCGGCCCGCCCGGTCGTGGCGGAAGACCAGCCGGTATTTGGACATGATCTCGCGTCGGGTCGTTTGTTTGGGGAAGGGGAAGCGGTCCCGGATGACTTTGAAGACGACGTCGAAGCCGGGCAGGGCGAAGACGAGCATGACCATGCCCTTGATGCCACGGGTGTAGTCGAACCGATCATCACTGGTAGCCACGTGTCGCATGAGGTCGGCGTACAGCTCCGTCTTGGCGTGCTTGCGGTGGCCAATCGTGGAATACAGCTCGGCGTTGCGCTTCCGCGGCATCAGCTCGGTGAGGTAGGCGACCGTCCCCGCCGGGCTCGGCGTGGCGATGTGGAACGCCGCTCTCGTGTAACTGAACAGCACACTGAGATCGGCTGCTTCCGTCAGCGCCGCGCTCAGCACGAGACCCCGGCTCGTGTGATGAATGGCGAACGCGACCGGATACCAGTCGCCGCCGGCGTGGAAGCGGCCCACCAGGTATGCCCCTTGGCCCCGGTAGAAGACCTGGCTGAGCATCTCGGCACGGTCGATCGGCGCCGGCTGGCCCCGGCCGGCGACGGCGGCGGCGATCTCTTCTGCCGCCAGCCGAGCCTCCCGGCTCACGTTGCGCCACGTGCCGGGGAGGTCGGCCTCGGTCAGTGCCGCCTTCACCAAGGTCTCCACGTCGCCGCGCAGCTGGCGCCGCCGCGCCGGCTGCACGGAGAACCGCCCGATCGAGGCGAACTCGATGCGGTCGTCGATACCGACGGTGGCGAACACCCGGCGGGTAACCGAATTGAAGAAGGTGGCGGCGATCTCCGGATCGGGCCGAGCCCGGACCAGCCGGGCGTACTCGTCGCGCGCACTGCCCCACAACTCTCGGTTCTCCATCTGATCGCCGACAAACCCACCGATGGTCGCCAGTACTTCCTGCAGCGACTCGCTGTACAGATCGATCAACTCCACGGTGTCTCCGTGGAGCTCGGTCCATTGTCGGCTGGCAAAACGGTCCCTCGCCCGCGCCATGATGGAGGCGGCCCGCTGGGCATGAACGACATAACCGGCAGCGATTGCGGCGGCGACCTGCGAACTGAGATCGGTGGATTGTTCCCGGACCGATCCGGTCACATGTTCTCGCCTTGGAAGATCTCACTGACGGAGGCGTCGGTGAAGATGGCGTTGATCGTTCCCGCCAAGAGGGACCCGATCGACAGGACGGTCAGATTGTGCAGATTGAGCGCATCGTCCGGCACCGGCAGGGTATTCGAGATGACGACCTCGGATATCGGCGCGTTCTTGATGCGATCCACCGCCGGGTCGGACAAGACCCCGTGGGTGGCTACCACCCGCACGCTGAGGGCTCCCCGCTGGTAGAGCAACTCGGCGGCGGCGCAGACCGTCCCCGCAGTGTCGATCATGTCGTCGACGATCACTGCATGGCGACCCTCGACCTCTCCGACGATCTCATGGGCCGCCACTTCGTTGCGAACATCGCTGCGGCGGTGCTTGTGGACGAAGGCGACCGCCGCTTTCAGATCGCGGGCGTACTTCGAGGCCAGCTTGACCCGCCCCGCGTCCGGCGAGACGACTACCAACGGGCCTTCAGCGTTACGACGCAAGTAGTCCACAAACACCGGATGGGCCGTGAGGTGGTCGAACGGCATGTCGACGAACCCTTGAATCTGGCCGGTATGCAGGTCAACCGAGGCGATGCGATCGGCACCGGCGGCGACGAACAGGTCGCCCATCAATCTTGCCGTGATCGGTTCGCGGGGCCGACCCTTCTTGTCTTGGCGGGCATAGCCATAGAACGGCACCACCGCAGTGATGCGCCGCGCCGAAGCCCGCTTGAGCGCATCGATCATCACCAGCTGCTCCATGATGTGGAAGTTCACCGGATTGGTATGGCTCTGGATGATGAAGCAGTCGGAACCACGTACGCTCTCAGTGAAGCGAACGTAGATCTCTCCGTTCGCGAAGACCGCCTGCTCGACTCCGCCAAGGTCGGTCCCCAGGATGTTGGCGACTTCACGGGCCAAGCCCGGATTCGCCGATCCAGAGAACACCATGAGCCGCTTTCGGCTCGTGATCTCCATCGTTGTCCTCCAACGGTGGCCCTGCCCTTACGTGGCAAGGGTAGTCGCTTACCGTCGCTCGCTAGGCCCGCGTCGGGCCCTCGGGGTGGGCAGTTAGTTATCGGCGCGAGCGGAGAGGGTTTTAGCGACTGATTCGAGCTGCGCGACGGTGTTGACCCCCATGGCTTCCGCGGCGTCGATGGTGAGCGCAGCAACGGATTCACCGGCCGCTGTGAGCGAGCCGATGACGTCGGTGAGGTATTGCTCGCCCTGTGCGTTGGCCGTGTCGAGGTGACGGAGGTTGGCGCGGAGGGCGGCGGCAGTGAAGGCATACACCGACGTGTTGACCTCGTTGATGGCGACCTCGTCGGGGGTGGCATCGGCTTCTTCGACGATGCCGACGACGATGTCCCCGTCTCGCTTGATCCGGCCGTAGCCGGCGGGATCGGCAACCACCGCGGTCACCACCGTTGCCACGGCTCCCGAGCTTTCGTGGTACTCAACCAGTTGGCCGAGGGTTGCCGCTCGTAGCAGCGGCATGTCGCCCGGCATCACGACGATGACGTCGTCGTCGCCGACCTGCAGTGCGGCGAGACCGACCTCTGTGGCATGGCCCGTCCCCAGCTGCTCGGCCTGCAGCGCGGTGGCTACCAGCGGTGCCAGTTGGTGATCGGCGATCGAGGCGGTGACTGCGGTGGCCTGGTGACCAACCACCACGGCGATCGACTCGAGGTCGAGGTCACCGAGCGCATTGAGCGTCCAGTCCAGGAGCGTCTTCCCGGCCGCGCGGTGCAGCACCTTGGCCAGATCTGACTTCATCCGGGTGCCCTGACCGGCGGCGAGAACGATGGCGTGCAAGGACATGGAATGGCTCCGTTACGACCCGGCAGCGAACACTCGATCTAGCCGCTGCATGTATGGGTGGCTGGCTGGGGGGCCAGGACTCGAACCCGGACTGTGTGGACCAAAACCACATGTGCTACCAGTTACACCACCCCCCATAGGGCGGCACGCATCGCGCCGCTCACAGGACCAAGCGATTGTAGAGCCCGTGGGCAGCTTCCCGGCCGGCTCATGGCCGGTCGGCGAAAAGGGAGGCGACTCGGGGGGCGGCAGCGTCGTCGGCGTTCGATGTGACGACTGCGCCGGCTTCGCCCTGCAGTGCCCAGCCGTATGGCACGGGAATGGCGACGGATGAAGCGCGAGCCCCAGCCGGCGTAGCGCCGACGGCACTCGCCGCCTCCTCCTCATCGACGAAGAACGCGAACAGTGCCGGCCCCGACCCGGTCAACGCCACCGGCCGACTCCACCGGCCGGCTAGGTCGGCGCGCCACTCCTCCAGCAGCGGAGCCACCCTGACCGCCGCCGGATAGAGGTCGTTGACGGCCGGCCCGCCGCCCCGCAATGCCGGCGGAAGCGCCCAAGCCGGAATGGTGGGGCCGGTGGGGCCGCCAAGCTCATCCCAGGCGCGGAAGACCTTCGCCGTCGCCAGCTCGACAGGAGGCACCACGATCGCCAGCGCGAAGCCGGTCAATGCATCCAGGGTGCGGACCGTTGCCCCGGTCCCACTCACCTCGGCCGTGCCCCCCACCCAACAGAACGGGACATCCGAGCCCAGCTCCGCGGCCACGGCGGGGAGCTCGTTGGCGGCCGCGCCCAGCAAGTTGCCGGCTGCGGCCAGGGCGGCAGCCGCATCGGCGCTGCCCCCGCCCAGGCCGGCGGCCACCGGAATCTCCTTATCGAGGCACAGCGACACCGGTTGGGCCGTTGCCTGCAACCTGCGCACCGCCACTACGGCGCGCCACGCCAAGTTGTCCCAGCCGTCCACCACCTCGCCATGGCGACGGCTGCGCAGTGAGTCTTCCTCGGCCGCATCGATCTCGAGGTGGTCCACCCAGCTGATCGACTGGAAGATCCCCCCAATACGGTGCAAGCCGCTGGGTTGGAGTGTTCCCACCCGCAAAGTGAGGTTGACCTTGGCGCATGCAATGGCCCGGATCACTCGAGCACCTCGGCGAGCCGCGAGAAGTCGGCTGCGGACAGCTCCTCGGGTCGGGCCGACGGGCTGATCTCGGCCAGGTTGAAGTCATCGATCGAGACGAGGCCGGCCAAGGAACTTCGCAACATCTTGCGCCGCTGCTGGAACGCCAGTGATGCCAGCCGTCCGGCCGCTTCGGCGACCGGTGAGCTCTCGATCCGATCCAGGACGATCACCGCCGACTCCACCTCGGGCGGTGGAATGAACACGTTGGGGGATACCCGAAAAGCGAAACGTGGCTCGGCATAGAGCTGAGCGATTATCGAGGGAAGTCCGTAATTCTCGTCGCCGGGCTCGGCGACGATGCGCTCGCCCACCTCTCTCTGCACCATCACGACAAAGCGACTGATGCCGGTGGCCGCCCGGACCGCATCGAGCAGGATCGGAGTACCCACGTTGTACGGCAGGTTGGCGACGAGCTTCCAGTGCCCCGTTCCGAACTCGCCGGGCCAATCAGCCACGAGCGCATCCTCGAACCGGAGCGTGACGTCGAGACCGGCGACCGCCTCGGTCAAGAGAGGTTCGAGCCGCTGATCAACCTCAAAGGCAACCACAGACGCTCCCGCAGCCGCCAGTGCGCGGGTGAGCGTACCGGTACCCGGGCCGATCTCGACAACCCGATCGCCCGGAGTGATACCTGCCTCCTCGACGATGCGATCAACGATGTTCGGGTCGGCCAGGAAGTGTTGACCGAGCTGCCGGCTCGGCCGCAGCCCGTGGCTGGACAGCAGCTGCTGAATCTCAGCGCGACCTTGCGGGCGAGCGTCAGCCATCGCCGAATAGCTGGCGGGCGGTGGCGGTGGTGGTCTCGGCAACTTGACCAAGCGACGTCCCCCAAACTTCAGCCAGGGCCGCTCCGACCTTCACCACATTGGCAGGCTCGTTGCGCGCCTTGCGGTCGGGCGGCGGGGTCAGATACGGGGTGTCCGTCTCGACGATCGTTCGCGATGGTGGAGCCGCGGAAGCGGCGCGGCGCACAGTGTCACCAGTCTCATAAGTGATGGGTCCGGCAAAGGAAAAGGTCGCATCCAGCTCGTTGAATCGCTTCGTCCACTTCGGGCCTCCGGTCCAGCAATGCAGCACGGCCCGACTGCCGAGGGCCGCCGCCTCCAGCTCCTCGAAAACTTCAGCGAAGGCGTCGCGACAGTGAATGATCACGGGCTTGCCCAGATGGTGGGCCAGGGACAGCTGGGCTCGAAAAGCATCGAGCTGCGCCTGCCGCGGCGCCAGGTTCCGATAGAAGTCGAGGCCGCATTCACCGACCGCGGCAGCGTCGGCGGCGAGAGTCTCGATGCGGCCACCCTCGAGTAGCCACTTCGACGCTTCGTGGGGATGCAGGCCTGCCGACCAGCGGGCGCGTCCCGGGCTGGCAGCGGCGATCGTGCGGGCTCGCAAGGAGCTCTCCAGGTCGATGCCCGGGATGAGCACCCACGCCACGCCGGCGGCAGCCGCCCGCTCGAGCACCGGACCGGCCGGTTCGTCCAACAGGTACAGATGGCAGTGGGTGTCCACCCAGGCGGCAGACACGTCACGCTTCTTCTGCGGAGAACATCTCGATTTCGACTTTGGCGAACAGCGGCTCGACCGGGCCGAGCTGGGTGCCCGCAGGCACCACGGCCGGGTGCCAGTGGGGCTCCTCGGTAATACCCAACGCGGCGAACACTCGGGGAGTCGTGAACGGCAGGTACGGGCGCAACGCCACCGCGATCCCGGCAATCGCGTTGAGCGCCACCGCCAATGTCACCCCGGTGCGCTCCATGTCCGACTTTGCCGTCTTCCATGGCTCCCGGCTCGTGAGATACCCGTTGGCGGCATGCGCCAGGCTCATGGCTCGCGCAAGTCCCGCCTTGAGGCGCACTGCCTCGATCTCTTCACCGGCGGCCTCGATGCCGGCGCCAACCGTATCCAGTAACTCACGATCGGTGGCATCGGCGGCCGCGGCCGAAGGGGCGATGCCGTCGAAGTACCGATGCGTCATCGCCGTGACCCGATTGACCAGATTCCCCCATGTGGCCACCAACTCGTCGTTGACGCGACGGACGAGCTCGGCTTCGGTCAGATCGAAATCGTTCGTCTCCGGCAGGTTCGCCGCCAGGGCATAGCGCAACGCATCAGGCTCGAAATGCTCGAGATACCAGGGCAGCGGACGCCCGACGCCGCGGGATTTGGAGGCCTTCTCCCCCTTGAAGGTCACGAATTGGTTGGCGGGCACGTCGGTCGGCAAGTTGAGGCCGCCATGACCCATCAGCAGCGCCGGCCAATAGACCGCGTGAAAGGGGATGTTGTCTTTGCCCACGAAGTAATACGACTCCGCCTCCGGATCGGTCCACCACGGCTTCCAGGCGTCGGGATCGCCTTGCAGCTGCGCCCATTCCTGGGGGGCCGAGTAGTAGCCCATCACGGCTTCCCACCACACGTAGATGCGCTTGCCCTCTCCCAGGTCGTCGACGGGCAGCGGGATCCCCCACGAGATATCTCGGGTGAACGCCCGGTCGATGAGGCCATCCTCGATCATGCCCCTAGCGAAGTTGATCACGTGAGGCCGCCAGCCCTGCTTGGTGCTCAACCACTCGAGCAGCGGGGCGGCGAACTCGCTCAGCTTCCAGTAGTAGTGCTCGGTCTCTCGCAGCACCGGGGTGGCGCCGCTTCGCTTCGAGACCGGGTCGATGAGGTCCGTCGGATCGAGGGTCCGCCCGCAGTTGTCACATTGATCGCCCCGGGCCTGGTGGTAGCCACAGTGCGGGCAGGTGCCCTCGAGATACCGATCTGGGAGAAACTGGCCGACCTCGTCGTCGTAGTACTGCTGGCTCTTGTTGATGTAGAGGTATCCATTGTCCAGCAGCTTGCGAAAGAACTCCTGAGCGACTCGGTGGTGGTTGGGCGAGTCGGTGCGGGTGAAGAGGTCGAACGAGATGCCGAGGTCGCGCCAATAGCCGAGGAACTCGGGGTGGTAGCGGTCGACGATCTCCTGCGGGGCGACCCCCTCCTCGTCCGCCTTGACGGTGATCGGCGTGCCGTGGGCGTCTGAGCCGGAGACCATCAGCACGTCGTTGCCAACAGCGCGGTGATAGCGGGCAAAGATGTCCGCCGGGAGATAGCTCCCGGCAATGTGCCCTAGATGCAGCGATCCTTGCGCATACGGCCAGGCAACTGCTACCAGAACCTTGCGTGCGTCAGATGTGTCGGTCAAGGCGAGGATGGTACCAGTGGTAGAGCCAGCAGCTGGCTGCACCATTGCCAGTCGCTCGATCCCCACAGACTTACCTGTTTTTGGCTGGTGGCCCAGTAATTGGCGCGACAAGTCACGCAAAGTGGTAGAAACAAATGGCATCGTGCTCAGAGGGGATAGGGCTGCGGTGCATGGTCAAGCAGATTCCGGCAATTGGAGGTGGATGTATTGGATACCGGCATGGTGCGAAAGATCGACGACTTGGGACGGATCGTCGTACCCGCCGAAACCAGGCGCCTCTTCAACATTCGTGAGGGTGACGAACTCGCGATTTCAGTTGAGAGCGATGCCATTGTGATCCGCAAGCTGCAAGCGACTTGCGTCTTCGACGGATCCACAGTTGACGTGCGGACATTCAAGGGTCGAGGCCTGTGCGCGGCGTGTCGCGCCGAACTTGCGGGGGCCTGAGACTCGAACTGTGTTTGCCTGGTGCGGGGCACCCGACGTGAAGTCGGGACGAAAACTCAATCTGCTGCGATGACTTCCTGGTAGAGAAGCCGTCTGCTGACTCCGTGTTCGGCGGCTGCTTCGCGCACCGCCTCCGAGGGGGCTACCCCAGCAGCTATCGCCAGCCGAGCCGCCTCAGCTGCTGCTGTCAGGTCGGCGGCGACGACCGGTTTGGGGCCGATCACGATTGTGAGCTCGCCCTTGATATGGTCGCGCTCGTCAAACTCGGTGACCGCCATGGCGAGCCCGCCGCGCCACACCTCCTCGTGCATCTTGGTGAGCTCGCGGATGATGGCAACCGGCCGATGAGCACCCAACGCCGCCTCCAGGTCGATGAGGTCGGCCACGAGGCGGCTCGGAGCGGCGAACAAGACGATCGTCCGTGTCTCTTCGGCGAGCTCTCGGAGGAGAGCGGCGCGTCCGGCCTTCTTGCGCGGCAGGAATCCTTCGAACACGAACCGGTCCGACGGCAAGCCGGACACCGCCAGTGCGGCCGTCACGGCGCTCGGGCCGGGAATCACGGTCACCCTCGCCTCAACCACGTGGGCGGCGCGGGCCGCGGTGAGGCCGGGATCCGATATGGCCGGCATCCCGGCATCTGTCAGCAACGCCACTGTCTGGCCGGCGCGCAAGCGCTCCCCCAGCTCCTCGGCCCGTTGTTCCTCGTTGCCGACGAAATACGACCGCAACGGTCGGCTCAATCCCAACGTCCGTAGGAGAAAGGAAGCGCGACGGGTGTCTTCGGCATAGATCACATCCGCGGACTGCAATGCCTCCTTCAACCGGGGCGAGGCGTCTGCCATGTTCCCGATTGGGGTCCCACACAGCACGAGGGTTCCCCTCCTGGGTTCCGGATCATCCATGATGCGATGTTAGGAGCGTGTCGGGACAGCCCCAGATTGCGATCTATCGCTCGGGTGCTGTTACCCTTTCCCTTATGGCAAAGGCAAAACGACGTAAGTTGCGCGCCCGCCGCAGCAAGGCCAACCACGGACGCAAGCCGAACGCCGGCCGCGGCTAGGGCACTCGTATCTGGGCGCGGGCCGCGGCCCCTGCCGACCCGCTGGTCGCGGCAATGAACATCAAACCGTCGCCGATTCGGTCGACGAAGACGTATTGACCGGCGTTGTCCCACAGCACGCCTCCTCCGCTGTCGACGCCGTCGCCGGCATCCATCGGTCCCCTCGCCAGGGCCAGCAGCGCCTGGGCGACTTCGATGGCATCGTCTTCGGTATCTCCGCCGTAGATGTAGACGAAGAGCAGGTCGTCCCCGTTGACCAACAGTTGATGGGCGTCGCCACCCCAACCGGTGGAGGTTTGAGTCAGCAGGCCGGGCGAGATCGCCCCTTGCAGCAGCAGCCGAAGCCGCCATTCGCCGAAGGAGCCGTCGTCGGCGGTCGTGTATCCGTCCACCGCCACTGCGAGCTCGGGCACCTGGCGCACCGTTTCGCGCACTGCGAATCGCCGGGGATGCAAGACCTGTTCCATACTGGCCGGTGGCGGGTCGTAGGCGCGGTCGAGCGCCGCGTAGCCTCCGCCGGCAACCAGCTCGTCAACGAAGGCGACCCCGAACTCGCCCGGAAGGGCCAAGTTGGCCCGCACCACGTCGGGGACGCGGGACAAGGCTGCGGGCTCGGCATCGGCCGCCTCCTGAGCCGCCGCCCGTTGGTCGTCCTCGCTCAAGCTCTGTAGGTAGCGCAACTGGGCCGCAATGGCGTCGCCTTCGACCAGGGTACGGAACGCATCTATCGCATCCTCGTCGCCCGCCTCTTCGAGCTCGCGGAGACGGTCATAGGCGTCGTGGTACTGATCGATGAGCGCCCATGCCAGCGCCCTCACGACGATGCTGTCCTGGAGCGGAGTCAGCTCGGCGCGGGTGCCATCAACGACGACCTGCCCGGCTGACCCGTCATAGAAGGCAACGGCGCCCTCCGGGCTGTACAGCTGGCGGATGGCTCGCGCCAAGGACGGCGGCGCGTCGTACATGCCGAGCAGGCGATAGGTGGCCTCGTCGAGCGCTAACCGCTCGTCCGTGAGCTGCGGCGCCACCAGTGCTTCCATACGCGCGGCGAATTCGGCGGACGCCACAATGGCAACGTCGGGCACTTGGATGTACGACAGCCCCCGCAGCTGCTGGGTGGCGACGGCCAGCTCACGAATCCGTTCCTGCAGCTGCTGATGAACGGCCTCGTCGACGCCGGCGGCCACGGTGGTACTGACGGGCACGATCTCGATGGGGGCGAAGGTGCTGCTGGTGGTGGTGGCGACCGTCGACGTCGGCTCGGCCCCACCGGCATCGCAGGCCCCCGCCAGCGAGCTCAGCACTACCAGCGCGGCTGCCGTTCGGGCGAGGCGGTACCTGGGAAGCATCGGAGGCAATGTAGTCCCAGCTATCCCGGAATCTGCCTTACCAGCACGTACCGATCGGAGGGAAAGGCCGCGGCGGCAACCGACTGAATATCCGCCGCGGTTGCCTCCGCCACGAAGTCGAACCTTGCGGAGAGCGGTCGCAGCGACTCGTCGGGGTGCAGGACGGAGAACAGCATCTGATCGATCCACCATTCGTTCGAGACCAGCTCGTATTGGCGGGACAGCTGTTCCTTGGCAGTGGCCAGCTCAGCTTCTGTCGGGCCGGTTCTCACCAGGCTCGCCAAGATGTCCAGCGACTCATCGACGATCACGTCGAGGCTGCTGGGATCGCCGCTCACCTGCAGATAGGTTTCGATGATCTCGTCCGGAGCGTCGGCCGCCACGATCGAGACGAAAGGCGAGTAGGTAGCCGCGAGAGCCTCCCGCAGCCGGTCGCGCAGCTTGACATCGGCGATGAGGGAGAGCAGCTCCACGTGCACGTCGCGCCTCGGATCTCGCCGGAAGTCGCCGGTGAACAGAAACGTGACAAATCCCTGCTCCGATTCGCCCACTGCGATCGTGGTGTCACTGATGGTCGCTGGAGCGGCCCGCTGATGGTCGATCCACGAGTCGTCGCGATCCGTTGCGGGCAACGTTCCCAGATAGGAGTCGGAGAGCTCACGAATTGTGACGGAAGAGAAATCCCCGGCGAAGGCGAACACGAAGTCCCCGGCATCGGCAAAACGATCCCGGTACACGGCATCGGCCGCTGCCAAGTCATAATCGTCCAACTCCTCGGTCGTGAGCAGCGCGCGATAGCGGGGCTCGTCCCCCCACCGTTGCCTGATCAGCTCGAGCGTGGTGGCTAGGCCCGGAATCGTCTCGGGCGACTCGGCAAAGCGCCGGAGCTCACCGATCACCGCCGCCGCCGCTCCTTCGTCTGCTCGCGGCGCAACCATGGTCAGGTGAATCAACTGCATGAGCGTCTCCAAGTCTTCAGAGGCGGCGCTCGCGAAGAACCCCTCTTCGATCACGTCGATGTAGGGCTGCAGCGCAACGACCTGGTCGGCCAACGCTGTCTCCAAAGCCACCCGATCGAACGGTCCCACGCCCGAGCGGCCGACGATGTCGGCAATGAGGAAGGCCTCGGCAACGTCTTCGTCGCTCACCTTTGACATCCCGCCGGGAGAGGATGCCCCCATCACCACCTCGTTGACCGAGATGTCGGTCTGCACGAAGCGCACCCGGACTCCGTTGGGATAGAGCAGCTCCACGATGCCGAGTGGGAGTGCAGTCACCTCCAGCGGCTCGACCGGATCCGGAGTCGCCAGCAAGACCTCCCCCACGTCCTCGTCGGGCGGACGGGGAGCGACGTCGGCGCCGGCGGCGGCCACGACGGCGGCGTCGATCGTAGCCTCCGACGGTACACCTCCGTCGTCGGGGCCGATGATGACGGCCGACAGCGCCGAAGCTGCGGTCAGCTCGCGCAGTGCGGCCCAAGCGTCCTGCGCCGTGAGTGAGTCGAGCAACTCCGTATCGAGCTCAAACTCCTGTTGGGGACTGGGCAGCCCGCCGCCGGCGAGGAAGTGTGTCACGTAGCGAGCGGCAAACTCGAAGTCTTGTGTAGATGCGCGCCCGGCGAATGACTGGGCGATCGCGGCCTCCCAGCCCCGACGCGATCTCAGGAACTCGGCCGCGCCGAAGCCGTGCCTTTCGGCACGGGCCACTTCGATGACGATTGCTTGCAGCGCATCCAGGATCTGGTCCGAAGCGGCATCGACCGCCACACCCTGCAACGTGAGACGGCGGGCAAAGTCGAACCCGCCGGGTGAAGCAGAAAAGAACGGCGCCGCGCCGCGGGTGACATCGTCGTTGAGCCGAGTCACGATCATATCGGCCGCCAGTAGGCGGGCCCACTCATTGCGGCGATCGCCAATGGTCGAGCCGCGGTTCGCCTCGGCGGGAAAGTAGATCTCGACCGACGCAGTGGGCTGGTCGGGATCAGCGAGGACACCGATCCGCCGCGAAGTGAACGCCGGAACTACCACCTCTCGCCGCTGCCGAGGCGCGGCGGGCGGCTCCAGCGCATCGAATCGGTCCCGTATCAACTCGATCACCCGGTCGGCGTCGAAGTCTCCAACGGCTACTACCGCCATGAGGCCGGGTCGGTACCAGTCGTCATAGAACCGGCGCAGCGTGGCCGCACTGGTGGTCCGCAGCGCTTCCGGATCCCCGATCGGGGAGCGCCCCTCGTATCCGGTCCCCGCCAGGAACACGTCTTCGTAAACCTGGGCGATGCGCCCGCCCACGCCGGCGTTGCGAAGCCGCCACTCCTCGAGGACCACACCACGCTCGGCTTCGACATCGGCCTGATCGATCAGGGCATGCGCGGCCCACTCCAGCAGGACGTCGAGACCGAGCTCGAGCAATGCGGGCTCGGAGGTGGGAACGGCCAATTCGTAGACCGTCTCGTCGTAAGTCGTATACGCATTGACATCGGGACCGAAGCGGGCGCCGAAGCTCTCGAGGACGCTCGTTAGCTCATTGACCGGAAATCGCTCGGTCCCATTGAACAGCATGTGCTCGACGAAATGGGCAGCGCCACTCTGATCGCCATCTTCGAGCGATGAACCGGCGTCGACTACCAGCCTGAGCTGGGCGCGGTTCCCAGGACGCCGGTTCTCCCGCACGTAGTAGGTCAACCCGTTGTCCAGCCGGCCGATAGTGACATCCGGATCGAGGGGCAGCGGCTGCGCCAGCCGCCCCTCGGAAGTCGCGTCGACCGTGGCCGGGGCGACCGTCGTCAGCGGGGCAGCCGAAGTTGCCTGGCTGGTGGTCGTCGTCGGACCCGCATCGGTGCACGCCCCGATGGCCAGCACCCAGCTGAGGACGGCGATGCACATGCGGCGGGACTGCACCGCCGCAGCCTACGACCGAACTTGGTCTAACCACCTCACATGCCTGCGTCCCCGGTGAAAGGCGGCCAGTCGTTGCCCCTTACGGCTGAGTACTGGCCACGGTGATAGATCAGGGGGCCCGTGTGCCGGCCTTGGCGCAGGCCGGTTACCTCGAGCAGGACGAGATCATGGTCACCAGCGGGCGTCACCGAATAGGGCATCGCCTCGATCCATGCCACGGCTCCGTCGAGCCCGGGCGCCCCGTTGGCGGTCTCCTCCCAGCCGGCGGCTGCGAAGCGATCGATGTCATGGGTGGTGAAGAGCCGGCTGAGCGCGGCTTGATCCTCGGCGAGGACGTTGACACAGAATGCCTTCGCTTCCTTCATCGGGTGCCACATCCTCGTCTCCCTGCCGACGAAGAAGCCAATGAGGGGCGGATCGAGCGACACCGACACGAAGGATCCGATGACGACTCCCTGCGGCCCCTGGTCCGTGCGGGCGGTCACGATGGTCACCGGCGTCGGCGACAGGCTCATGACATGGCGGAAATCCTCCCCGACGTCGAAGCTGGCAGCGGCGGAGTATTTCACCCGGGGGACAGTAGCCGCGGCCGAAAAACGTGAGAGCGGGCCAGTGCCGGACGTCGCGTCATCGGTAAGCTGCAGATACCAAGGAGATGCATGACGCAAGTATTGGGCTTCGGTGGCTACGTCCCGCAGCGCGTTATGACCAACGACGACTGGGCCGCCCTAGTGGACACTTCTGACGAGTGGATAACCGCACGCACCGGCATCAAGGAGCGTAGGTTTGCGGCGGACGACGAAGCCACGCTGGACCTGGCTGCCAACGCTGCCGAAGTAGCCATCAAGGGTGCCGGGCTCACCTCCGCCGATATCGGGGAGATCATCGTTGCCACCGATACCCCCGAGGTCTACACACCCGACACCGCCTCCTTTCTCCAACACCGGCTGGGCTGTGGCACCGTCCCCGCCTACGACCTCGGTGGAAGCGGCTGTGCCGGCTTCATTCAAGCCCTCGACGTGGCCCGTGCCCGGATCTCCCTGCTGGCTCACCATGTGCTCGTAGTCGGCGTCGAGCTCATCTCGCGGCTCATCTCCTGGAAGGAGCGGGAGACCTGCGTGCTCTTCGGCGACGGCGCCGGCGCG
Source organism: Acidimicrobiia bacterium (assembly GCA_041605955.1). Lineage (GTDB taxonomy): Bacteria > Actinomycetota > Acidimicrobiia > Spongiisociales > UBA5794 > JAHEJX01. The sequence goes on along the minus strand of JBFIXI010000022.1, from coordinate 21,419 downwards.
GTCGTGCTCGGACCTGGTGAGGGTCGGCCGAGCCTGCTCGACGTGGTCGCCGGCACCGACGGCTCGATGACATCGATCCTGACGCTGTCTACGGGCGGGACCCGCAACCCCTTCACACTGGACGTGGCTCGATCCGGCGCCCATCAACATCTCGAGATGAACGGTCGCGAGGTCTTCAAGAACGCCGTCGCCCGCATGTCGGCTGCGGTGGAGGACGTCTTGGGGCGGATCAGCCGCCCGGTCGATGAGGTTGCGCTACTGATCCCCCACCAAGCGAACAAACGCATCATCGATGCCGTCGGCAGGAAGCTGGGCTTCGACAAAGCCAAGACCTTCGTAAACGTCGACCGCTTCGGCAACACCGGATCGGCCTCAGTGCCGCTAGCCCTGTGGCAGGCCCGGGAAGCGGGGCTCATCGAGTCCGGCGACTTAGTTGTGCTCACCGCCTTCGGCGCCGGATTCCACTGGGCGGCAGCCGCAGTGCAGTTCTAGACGACCAGCGGTCTGCTCAGGCGGCGTCCGCCGACCGCCGCTGCGGACCGGTGAGCGGCAGGCTGAGATCGAACACGGTCCAGCCACCCTTGCGGTAGTAAGTGATGTCGCCGCCCATCATTCGCGCCAGCCGACGCGACAGCGTGAGCCCGATGCCGACCGAGCCCGCCTGAGTACCGGGGGCGTGGGCCGACTTGTATGGCAGGAACATGTCGTCGCGCTTGGCAGCGGGCACTCCTTCGCCGTCGTCACTCACGATGACATGCGCTGAAGTGCCGTCGCTCATGACCTCGACGAGAACCTGGTCGCCACCGTAGCGACGCGCATTCTCCAGGAGGTTGCGCACAATCTGGCGAACGCGCTGTGGATCGGTGTAGGCACGCACCGGAGCGATGCGCAGCTCCGAAGTTCGCAGCATCGAGCTCTCCACCATGGCGATCACCTCCTGGTCCACGTCCGTGAGTCGTATGGCCACGGATAGGGCCCCCAGCTCGTCACGAGCGGATACGAGGAGGTCCTCAACGATGTTGTCGAGATCGGCGGCCTCGGCCACTATCGACTTCAAGATGTCGAGACGCTCGGCATCGCCGTCGGCCGCGGCTTGCTCGCCGAGAATCTCGGCGTAACCGAGCACGGCCGTGAGCGGGGTTCGCATCTCGTGACTCACCGTGGCTATCAGGCTGTCCTTCGATCTGATCAGGTTCTGGTTGGTGGCAATCTCCGACTGAAGCCGCTCCACCAGCTCGGCCCGCTCCAACGTGACCGCAACCTGGCGAGCCAACGCCTGCAACAACTCGATGTCGGCTGGGCCAAACATCTTGACGGGGCCAATGCGGTTCCCTACGGCGATCACCCCTACGAGCTCCCCATCACGATCAACGGGAACAGCGATACCGGAGCCGAAGTCGATACCGGAGAAGTACCTCGCGATGTTCTCTCCGTGATCGGCCCCGAACATCACGGGTTCCCGCGTCGCCTCGAGCTCGGCACGCACCGGAGCGAAAGCCCGGGCGTCCATGTTCTCACTGGTCACCCGGCCGTCGGCGAGCACGGCCAGCCGGTGCGGCACACCGCTGTCTGGGTCCAACATCACCAGATCGGCCAATTCAGCGCGGAGCACGGTCCGGCATTCGTCCAGCGCCGTGGTTGTGATCTCATCGGTCGATCCAGCCCCGGAGATCCGGGCGGTGAAAGTGTGCACCGCTCGTAGGTCGTCGTGACGGCGCGACATGACGCCGAACACGCGCATCTGCAGGAAGATGATCACGACGAGGCCGATTATCAACATGACCGCGTTGCGGTCGTACCACAGCAGCGCAATCGAAACCATGCCGACGATGGCCACGGACATACTGATCAGGGACCCCACCGCAAAGGATCGGGCCAGCTCGAGGAAACTGCGGCGGGCGTCGTGGATCGCGATCACGGCATCGACCAGGGCAGCCGAGGCCAAGACGGCGACGCCGACTGCTGTGATTGCCCCTAACCAGCCAAACGGCGTGTTGGGTGAAGCGACGCCCAGCCAAGCGCGATACACGACAATGGCCAGAGCCGCCTCCAGGTTGAAGAGAGCGAGGTTGAACGCGAGTTTGAGCGGCGGCTGCTCCCGGTAGAACGCCAAGACGGCGGCCGACCCGAGCAAGCGCCCGACTACCAGGGCAATGGGGGCAGCCAGGGTCAAGCCGAAGACCAGGGGCACCTCGGACAACGAGATCGTGTGCGAGTCCTGATTGAATCGAATCCCGACGGCGGCCACCTCGGCTATGGCGAAACCCAGCGCCAATGCCCACCACGACACGGTGAATGGCACGTTGTTGGGCGGTCCCAGCGGTAGGACCCACGTGAAGATCAACCCCGCCGCCGCGATCATCGTTGCGGTCAGCAGCCACACCGATCCAACCCGCGGCTGCGGGGCCGCCGCCACAGCCGGCATTGGAGTCTCTGCTGTCGACGCGATCGAATTCATGCTCTCTCCGCAACCATGGGCGAGCGGGTCCCCCGACGCTTCTGTACCTACTTGTCGGTCATCGGCAGGTAGTCGGCATCGATTAACCGTTGGGCCACATCAACTTGCGGCTCGCCGAAGGGACTAGTGCCTTCTCGCCCGCCACAATGATTCTCGGGAACGAGCGCGCTCCGGCCGATCACCTGAATGAGGTCCGACAGCCGGACCGTGTTGGGAGAATGCACATGCAGACCGGACCGACAAGTGCCGCACTGGGGTGGGCACGAACGGGGTGGCGGCGGGTCGCGCTCGTCGCGGCGTCACTGGTCCTTGCGGTCGCTCTCATCGCATCATTGGGCAGCTCCACCTCGTCGACAGCCGTTGACACCGGCGCCGGCGATGGCACCGAGCAGGTGGTAGCCGCAGAGTGGACGCGAGGCGGAGACGACGGCACCGACCGACTGTTCCCGGTTCAGCAAGGGTTCAGGTTTGGACCCAGCTGGACGTAGCACACTCGTAGTGCGTTCTCATAAAGGGGCCCCCGGATGACCGGGGGCCTCTGCTCATGCGGTCGAGTCAGGGCGTTTTCCTAGCTCCGGGCGCTCGGTGCGGGTGCGCTTCAGCTCCCAGAATCCCGGAGTCGACGCCACTGCGACCACTCCGTCCCACAGTCGCAACGCCTGCTCCGGTGGTGGCACTCGCGTGATAACCGGGCCGAATATGCCGACTCTGTTCTCCGCAACGTCGTCGAAGGCGATGATGGGGGTGCCGACATCGGTGCCGACGAGCTCCAGGCCGACGGCCATGCGTCGTTCGATCTCAGCGTCCCATGCCGGGTCGGAGAACGCGGCCGCGTGCTCCGTGCCGAAACCCGCTGCCCGCAGCGCGTCTGCCGGCTCGAAGGAGAGATCGTCGTCGTGGTGAATTCGGCTGGCGAACTCCCAGTAGACCGGTTGGACCGCAGTGTCACCACGGGCGGATCGCACCGACTCCATGACCCGCAGCAGGTTGTGGGTGAAGCGGTTGGGTTCGTACCACGGGCTGTCGGGGGAGGGCTGATTCTTGAGGAGCAGACTGATTGGCTGCCACGTCACCGCCAGCTCACGCTCGGGTGCCACGGCTTCGACGACCCACCTGGCCGTCACCCAGCACCACGGTCATATCGGATCAACCCAGAAATCGATCTCCATTCCGGACCAGGCTAGGAGACATTCGCCCGAGCCCGGCGGCGCGGCCGTGCTTACTCCGGATCAGGGCAAATGAGGTCGTCCACAACGGTACGGAGCATCTCTGGCTTGAACGGCTTACTCAAGTACGCGTCGGCTCCTTCGACCTCGGCGCGGTCACGCGATGCCGGATCGGCGAAGGCGGTCAGCACGAGAACGGAGACATCGTCTTGGTCGTGCTGGCGAAGTTGGCGCAAGACCTCCCATCCGTCGATACCGGGAAGGGCGATATCCAAGATGACGAGATCGGGATCGAGATCTCGAATTGCTTCGAGCCCCGAGTCACCATCTACCCGCAGATCCACCCGGCGTGCCGGATGACGCAGACATATCTCGATGACTCGACCGAGTGCCGGATCATCTTCTACTACGAGAATTCGCTGCGGTGTGTCACATGCTTCCATAATTACCTCTCGTGACAAACATCGACAGATTCCGCTCTCGCCCGGAGCGTCATTCGCCCGAGTGGGGAGTTGACTAGACACGGAAGGCCGTGCGCCAGCGGGGGTGGTCTTCCTGCGCCCACGCCGCCCGCAACGCACGCCCCCGTCTCCCACAGGAGCAGCTCGCCGGGAGAGGAACACGCTCCCCCCTTCGAGCCGCAGGCTCGATCTGGGGGGAGTACCGCCCGCAGGGCGAGGGGGGTGAGGCTCTGATCCGCGGGATGGTTTTGGTCCTGCGATAGCCAAACGTCCCGAGTAGGAGCGGAGGCGCGGGTTGGACCTGTATCAGCGAGGCCGGATTCGCGCGGTGGAGGTTGTTCCCGCGCCTTGGCTGCCCCGTTCGCCACGGCGGGCAAAGCGAGCCCCCGTGAACGCAGTTTCCGCAGGAAACTGCGTTCGGACCCGCCAACGGCGGGCAGGTGACGCTCAGAATGCGTGGAGGTGACGGGATTTGAACCCGTGACTTCTACGTTGCGAACGTAGCGCTCTGCCGGACTGAGCTACACCCCCGGGGAGCGCAATTGTAGACGGGGCGCCGCCACCGCCGATCTCTCCCGTTGCCTCAAAGCTCCATGCCGACACAGCCCGGATCGGTGATCGGCAGCAGGGCAGGCGGCTCGTAGTAGCGGTCCACGCGAATCTCTCCCCTGCCCTCGCGGTGGGTATAGCGCCCGAAGTCTCCGCCGAGCTCGGGTAGCTCTACCGTGAAATCGTCGGCCAGCCGCATGGCGTTTGCCTCATCGAGCCACAGCACCAGGCTGTCGAACATCACACCGGGCTGTTGGGCGAGGCGCCACTCGTCGCGAATCCGCTGATCGATCACCTGATCGAAACCGCCCATGGTCGGCGGCGGGACCAAGTCGCCGCCGACGTCGGCGGCGATTCTCGCCAGGCGGGCCTCGGCTTCCCAATACACCCGGCGAGAGGCGGTGTCGCCGAGATCGGATCCCGGCATCATGGGAAAATCCTTGGTCACGCACACCGGGTCGACTCGAAACAGTGCGTTGAGGTAGGCGTTGTGGTCGGCTGCGACCTTCTCGGCCGCGACCAGATCGATTGGCTCGCCGAGCAAGACGACGGCGAGCCGGCAGTCCTCCCGATCATTCGCCGGGTGGCAGTCAACTGTTGACGGTGTGGACGAGCTGCTTCCGGGGGGGTCCGAGCTCGCCGGAGCCGAGGAGCTCGAATCTCCCGTTGCGCAAGCAGTGAACAGCACCGCCGCCGCCAACACGACTGAGGCTCTCATGACGATGAGACGCTACGAGTTGTCGCCGGAGTTCTCCTCGAGCTGGGCACGCAGTCGCTCCTGCACGATGGTCGTCGTCAGATCCGCTCGACTGCGCTCGATCAGGCTGCGGGCGACGTCGGTCGTCCGCCGCAGCTGGGCGGTCATGCCGTCGGGGTAATCCAGCGCCTCCAGTAGGCCGTGGATCGTCTCCATCGCGCCGAAGGTCCGCTCGGCCTCTGCCAACTTGCCGGTACGCAGCTGATCCAAGAGCCGCCTCCGCAACTCGCCGACGGCCTCACCAAGCCCTTTGAGGTAAGGAACCGCATGTAACCCCAGGTCCGCCGGCAACGGCAGGGCTTGCTCGGCCATCAAAGCGGCGGTCAACTCCCCCTCCGCATATTCCTTCACGGCGTCGTAGAAGAACCCGGCGTGATAGATGTCCGGGTGGGCGGACAACGCCGGCTCGATCTCATCGATCATCGTCTTGGCGTCATCAAGCAGCCGGCGCGCCTCGGCTCGCTCCGCCCGATGCAACGCTCGGATCGCCTTCGACGAGTTCTGGATGATCTGCCGACAGTTGCGCAACGCCTGCTCGCGGGCCGCGAACTTGGCATCGAGCTCATTGCGGACGACAGTCTCGAGCGCTTCGAGGTCCAGATTCGAGTCTTCCGGCAAGGGTCCGCCTAGCCGGCGACGACGCGCACCGTGGCAGGCGGGTTGGCCTCGCGCCGTGTTGCCTCCGGTTCGGCCGCGGACACGGCCGGGCCGATGCGCGGCACAGCCCGAGCCGCGTACGCCCTTTGCCTGGCCAGCAGGAGGAGCGTGATGTACGCCCCTATCAACAGGTCGAAGATCAACGTGGCGCCGAGCCACACGACGCTTCCGGTCAACAGCGCACCGCCCAGAGTTGCGGCGGCCCCAAGACTGAGAAACATCAACAACCGGCGACGGCGGAGGGACTGCCGGCGTCGAGCCATTAACTCCTGGGCGTCGGTCACTGCGACCGACGCGAGCAGCTCGTTGGAGCGTTGAAAGTTACGCGTCGCCGATATTGGAGCGCGTCTGCGGTTCTCGAAGAAAGACGGCAGCAGGAAGGCAGCCCAAACGGCGCCTATCAGCAAGAAGACCAGCACAGGCATCTTGTTTGTTTCCCTTACTCGTTCCGGACGCGAGCGTAGGCAGCTGCCCCCAAGCTAGCCAAGGATTTCCGACCCACGTCGTGGTGTCAGCCCACATTGTGGTCGCTATGGGCGTCAACCAGCAACTCGACAGCGTGCCGCAATGCCGGCCCGATCACCGCCAGGGACTCGCGCACGGCGCGCTCCGAGCCGGGGAGGTTCACGATCAGCGTCTCGCCGCAGATTCCGGCAATGCCACGCGACAGCATGCCGTGCGGGTTCTTCCCGAAAGTATCCGCTCGCATCGCCTCGGCCAGCCCGGGGGTGAGGCGCTCAACCACCCGTGCCGTAGCCTCCGGGGTCAGATCACGAGGCGAGAATCCGGTGCCTCCGGTGGTGGTGATCAGGTTGGCGCCGGGTACCAGCTCCTTGAGCGCAACCGAGACAGGGTCGATTCCGTCGGCCACGACCCGCACCTCGACCACTTCGAACCCGAACTCTCGTAGAGCCTCTGCGGCCGCCGGGCCCGATCGATCCTCGGCCTCCCCACGGCTCACTCGATCGCTGACGGTCAGAACAGCCGCTTTCACCGCTTCCAGTCTCCCGACTTGCCTCCCTGCTTGGAGAGGAGCTGAACGGGGCCGATCACTGCGCTCCTATCGACGGCCTTGACCATGTCATACATTGCGATGGCGCCGACGGCAGCGCCCGTCACCGCCTCCATCTCGACGCCGGTTTTGGCCGTCACCGCGACGGAGACAACGATCCGAGCTCCCGACTCAGTGGGCTCGATCACCACATCGACGGATTCGAGCCCGATGGGGTGACACAGAGGAACGAGGCTCGGGGTCTGCTTGGCCCCCTGAATGGCGGCCAGGCGCGCCGTGGCCAAAGCATCACCCTTGGGCAGCTCACCTGCGAACAATGCGGCGCGCGCCTCGACCGACATGGCGAGATGAGCCTCGGCTACAGCTACCCGATGCGTCACCGCCTTGCCCGCCACGTCCACCATGCGGACGCGCCCCTCGTCGTCGAGATGCGTCAACTCACCCACCCAGGGCCTCCCGTCGGGTGCGTGACTCCGGCGAGCGGAACATCTCCAACTCCACTTCCTTCCCGACATCGATCGTGGCGACCCCGCGGGGGACGACGGCAAAGGCGTCGGCGGCCGCCAGCGCGCTGAGCACGTTCGACTGCTGTCCGCCCGAGCGGGAGGCGATCAGGGCGCTCCCCTCCCGGGTAACGGTGGCCCTCACGAAAACGGTCTTGGCCGGGTCGGTTGTGATCGACTCGCCCGCCACCGCCGTCATTCTCGGTCGGAACAAGTGGGTGGCTCCCATCATGTGGAGCAGTGCCGGCCGCAGGAATTGCTCGAAAGCCACAAAAACCGAAACCGGATTGCCGGGTAGGCCAAACAGTGGCGTCCCGCCGAGCGATCCGAAGGCGAATGGCTTGGCCGGCTGCATCGCCACCTGCCAGAACTCGACGGTCCCAAGGGCGGCCAGCTCTTGTTTGATGAGGTCGTACTCTCCCATCGAGACCCCGCCGCTGGTCACTACGACGTCGGCGTTGCGGGCGGCATGGCCCAGGGTCTGGTTGAGGACAGCGGGATCGTCGGGGACGATCCCATAGTCGACCACCACGGCGCCGAACTCCTCCAAGGCCGCTTGGAGTGTGGGGCGATTGGTGTCGCGGATCTTTCCGGGCTCGAGCGTGGTGGTCTCTGGAGGCACGACCTCGTCACCAGTCGACATGATCGCCACCGTCGGCCGGCGCCGCACCTTGGGGAACGCCACGCCGATCGACGCCAACACCCCTAGATGAGGCGCCGTCAACCGGGTTCCGGTGCCGAACACTGCGCTACCCGCAGCGACATCCCCGCCCGCCGGGCGGACCGCCGTCCCGTTATCTGTGGCGGCGCGTATCTCAACAGTGCGGCTCCCGCCGTCGGTGTCCTCGACTTTCACGACCGTGTCTGCGCCCGGCGGCAGTGGTGCCCCGGTCATGATCTTGATAGCGGTACCTGCCGACACCTCGCGGGTTGCCACCGAACCGGCCGGTACATCCTCGATCACCTCGAGCCGGACCGGTGCGGCGGCGACGTCGGCGCCGCGAACGGCGTAGCCGTCCATCGCCGAGTTGGGGAATGGAGGAATGTCGTGCGGGGCGGTGACGTTCTCGGCGAGCACCAATCCCCGGGCCTCACGGAGGGTTGCCGGCTGCATCGGTAACGGGCTCACGGCGTCGAGCACACTGCGTTGCGCGTCCTCCAAGGGCCTCACGTCGGCACCCGATTCTCGGTGCGGGCGATGATGCGCTTGATGTTGTCCTGGTGGCGCCACACCACGAGGGCCGCCGTGAGGGTCGCCCACACGATGGGCCACCCGCTCCGGCCCGCCACGAGGTAGAGCGGCACATAGAGGACCATTGCGCCGAGAGAGGCCACCGATGCAGTCTTGGTGACGATCACCACGCCGGCCCACGCCACCGCCAGGATCGCTCCCAGCACGGGTTCGAGCCAGATCACCCCTCCGATGGCCGTAGCGACGCCGCGCCCTCCGCGGAACCGATGCCACACGGGAGCAACGTGCCCCAGCGTCGCCGCAAAGGCACAGGCGAATCCAGCGACGTCACTCACCGCAACGGCTCCGAGCGCAGTGGCCGCGACACCTTTGAGGGCGTCCCCGAGCAGCACGACCGCGGCCGGTCTCTTTCCCAGAGCCCGCAGCACGTTGGAGGTTCCCGGGTTGCCACTGCCGTGGCCGTAGATGTCGACGCCGCGGCGTCGGGCCACGACCACCGCGAATTCGACGCTACCGATCAGATAGGCGCCGACGAAGACCGCGAGCTCGGCCGCTGAGACATCCACGGTGATCGAGTCTAGGGGTGTAGGCTCCGCACTCAGGATGTAGGTAAAACTTGGGTGTGGTAATAAATGATCGGGGTATTCGGCGGGTCTGGGTTCTACGAGTTCGTCGAGAACTCGCACGAAGTCGATGTCGAGACTCCCTATGGACCGCCGGCAGCTCCGGTGATGGTGGGCACCGTCGACGGCGCCGACGTCGCATTCCTCCCCCGGCATGGTGTGGACCACCAGTTCCCCGCCCACAAGGTGCCGTTCCGGGCGAACGTGTGGGCCTTGAAAGAGCTCGGTGTCACAAGCGTCCTCGGACCCTGCGCGGTCGGCAGTCTGCAGCGCCGCATCGAGCCAAGGAGCTACGTGGTCTGTGATCAGCTCTTCGACGCCACTCGCGGCCGCGCCGGCACCTTTTACGACGGACCCGACCTGGAGCACCTGTCGTTCGCCGATCCCTATTGCGAGAAGCTGCGGACCGTGGCCATCGACGCGCTGCGTCGGGTCGGTGCAACAGTCCACGCCGGCGGCACCGTTGTGGTCATCGAGGGGCCCCGCTTCTCGACCCGCGCCGAGAGCTCGTTCTTCGCTGCGCAAGGTTGGGATGTGATCAATATGACGCAATCTCCCGAAGTGCAGCTCAGCCGGGAGCTCGGGATGTGCTACGCCAACATCTCGGTCGTGACCGACTACGACGTTGGAGTAGTGGGCGACATACCGCCTGTGACCCATGAAGAGGTGCTGCGGCAATTCGCCGCCTCAGTTGATACGCTGAAGTCAGCAGTGCGAGTGATGATCCCCGCCGCAGCCGGATCACACACATGTCAAAGCGAGGCACCTTGAACATCGGGGACCCCGTTGGCCGCTCTGGAGCGATGGGCCAACGTTCGCCAGTCGCCCGAAACGCAACCTTCCCCGTCCGCTTCACCGCGCGTTCGTCAAGGTACGCCGCGGAGCGTGCCTACGCTCTTGCGGCAAGCGTCGATGCGCCGCCAGCCACCTGCGGGCACCGTCGGCACATGCACGGTGTCATCCCAGGAGCGCGTCCTGCAGCGATGCGCGCCGCCCTATTTGGACGTCACGGGGTCCTACCGGACCAGTGGTCAAAGGCCCCCTCCCCGTGATGCCGATCGCAAGTCCCCCACCATTCCCCCTGCTTGCGTGAGGCTCCCTCCCCTTCGGGGGAGGGACACGGGGAGGGTTCAATAGGCACCGGCCAACCTCTTTCAACCCGCGGCCGACTGGCCTACGTTGGAGACGTGTACTGGCTCAGCTCGCCCCCGTATGTCCGGTGGCTAATTGCCGCCACCATCGTGATAACCGCCGCGTTCATGGACCTGAGCGGTCCATCCACTGTCTCGTACCCGTTCGTGGCGGAAGATGCCACGGCGGGAGACACCATCGTGGTCGAATGGCGTCAGGTGCCCGCAGGACTGCTCCCAACCACCGATGCCGTCTCGGGGATGGCGCACCGCGATCTGGTTGCCGGCACCCCATTGGTGCCGGGCTTGGTGGCGCCAACTGGTCCCATCCCCGCCGACTGGTGGGCAATACCAACTGAGCTCCCCCTCGACATCGCGCCGGGAGCGGAGGTGTTGGTGACCATGCGCGACCCCGACCTGGAGGTGGCTGGGATCGTCGTCAGCCGCGGCTCCGAGGGCAGCTTCGGTGTGGTCACGCAGGGGGTGATCGCAGTGCCGCCACAGGACGCCGCCACGGTCGCCGCCGCCCTCGCTGAGTCGCGCGCCACCGTCCTGTTCCGCCCGTGAAACTGCCCAGCCCAAGCAGTGGCCTAGGCTCCCCGGATGCTCGACGCCATGTTGTGGGGACTCGTGCAGGGCCTCACGGAGTTTCTCCCCATATCCTCGAGCGGTCATCTGGTCCTGGTCCCGGAGCTCTTGGGTCGGAAAGGCCCTGATCTGGCAACCTCCGCTGTGCTCCACCTGGGAACTTTGGTTGCGCTGCTGGTCTACTTCCGCACCGACCTCAGAGAGGTCGCCGCGCTGACGAAGTACGGCAAGCGGCTGTTGCGACTGCTGTTCATCGGAACGATCCCGGTGGTGGTGATTGGGTTCCTGTTTCGACCCGGGTTTGAGCGGCTCAACGAGGACCCCACTGCGGTAGCGATCGCCCTGGTAGCCACGGGAATGATGTTGTTTGCCACCAGATGGCTGCCAATGCGGGACCGCACCCTGGAGGATTCCAGCGATTTCGACGCCGGATTCATAGGCGTGAGCCAGGCCCTGGCGTTGATCCCCGGTGTCTCCCGGTCGGGGACGACGATCGCCAGTGGGATCGGCCGCAGTTTGGATCGAGCCGAGGCGGCCCGCTTCTCATTCTTGCTCGGCATCCCGGCCATCGCCGGCGCCGGCCTTCTGGAGTTCGTCGACTTGGCGAGCGAGGGCGGTCGCCTCACTGCGAACACGTGGGTAGGGATGGCCGTGGCCGCAGTCTCCGGCTACGTCGCCATTGCGGTGCTGCTGCGGCTGATCGGGCGGCTGGGCCTCGGCCCTTTCGGGGTCTACTGTGTCGGCTTCGGAACGCTGGCACTCCTCGTCGTCTGACGAGCGGGTGGGCATAGAATCTGGCCGCGGGGTGTTGGACCACGACATGGGCATATTCAAGAAGAAGGCCAAGGCCGCCAAGCTCGAGTCGCTCGACGACCTGGGCCCGCTACTCGAGTCGGGCAAGCCGGTGCTGCTGGACCTAATGCAGGTCAACTGCGGGCCGTGCCGGATCATGGATGGGATAGTCAACGAGCTGGCCGCCGAGTACGGCGACAGCGCCCACATCATCAAGGTCGACGTGACCAAGGTGCCCGGGGCGGCGGCCGCCTTCGGGGTCCGCTCTACCCCTACATTCGTCCTCCTCGGCCGGGCCAACAAGACCGTTTCCCGCAAGGCGCAACGAAAGGGCAAATCTCCGAAACAGGGCTCCGACCGGATCTCGCCCCGGTGGCGTCAAGCGGGGCTCGTCAAGAAAGACCAGCTCACCCGGGTGCTCGAAAGCAACGGAGCTACCCGGGTCTGAGATGAGTCCGGACTAGCCGTACTCGTAGAAGCCGCGACCGGTCTTACGCCCCAGCAAGCCCGCCTCCACCATCCGCTTCAGCAGCGGCGGCGGCGAGTAGCGCGCCTCACGGAACTCCTCGAACAGCGCCTCCGCCACGAAAAGCATCGTATCGTTGCCGATGAGGTCGCTCAGGGCCAGCGGACCCATTGGATAATTGGCGCCGTTGACCATGGCCGCATCGATGTCTTCCTTGGACGCGTAACCCTCCTCATACATCCGCATGGCGTCGATGATGTAGGGCACCAGCAGCATGTTCACGATGAAGCCGGCCCGGTCCTTGGCGACCACGACCGTCTTACCCAGCTGGTTCTCGGCAAAGGCACTCGCTGCCGCCACCGTGGCGTCGCTGGTCAGCATGCCCCGCACGACCTCGACGAGCGGCATCACGACCGCCGGATTGAAGAAGTGCAGTCCCACGACCGACTCCGGCCGCTGGGTGGCCACCGCGATCCGGGTGATCGGTATCGACGAGGTATTGGTGGCCAGGATGGCGGACTCGTCGGCGACGATGCCGTCTAGCGAGGCGAACAGCTGCTTCTTGAGCTCTTCGTTCTCGATGACGGCTTCGACCACCAGCTCCCGATCCCCCATTGCCTCCAAGTCGCTGACATAACGCAGATTGGCGATGGCTGCGGCCCGCTCGGCCTCGTTCAGCTTGCCTCGTTCGACGGCGCGTTCCAAGGACTTCTCGATTCGGGCTTGCGAGGTGGCCGCCGCCTCGCCCGTGATCTCGTGGACGATCACATCGACCCCGGCTTTCGCCGCCAGCTCGGCGATACCGCCGCCCATCTGCCCCCCGCCGACAATCCCGACTTTCTTGATCATGAGACCTCCACTCCCCGGCTCGGCCGGCCGTACGAGGTACACAGTACAAAGACTTGTCCACCGGATGGACTTTGCTTCGGCCGGAATGCCGGATGGGCGATCGCAGGGGACGCGGGCGTCTACCGTGAAGAGGGATTGCTCCGCGATCCCTTGGGGCGACTGCAGTCAACGGCGCAGCACATTCGCCAACGAGAGCGCCCGACGGGCCGGCCACAGATCTCAGACGAAGCGAGGCTGAGGTGAGGTCGCTCCCGGCCTGCTTCGCGCCCAACCCTCAGGTGTGTCCGGGTGGATTGGGTATCGCCGCAAACGCCTGCCTCCGGTTCTCGACGATCTCGTAGCCGATCTGCTCGATCGAGTCCATCAGCCACAGGTAGGCGCCCTTCCCATCCCGGTAGTCGGCCTCGGCCATGCCCTGGATGCGGCCTTGCTCCTGGAGCTGCTTGACCTGGCGATGGTTGGGGCGAGGATCCTGGACGTATACCCCGAGGGTCTTGCCGCCCGCCTTGTTGAGGATGGAGAACACGGGTACGTCCGAGGGGCCGTCTGCGATGTAGATCATGTTCCGCAGCGGCACTCGCCGCTGCGACTCCGCCATCCGGGCGTTGACGTCGACCTGCGGGTTGACGTTGACTCCTTTGTTGATCTCGAAGATCGCACGACTCTTCGAAGTATCGTCGATCGTGTAGCCGAGGTACTTGATGGCGGTGCCCTTGTCGGCAACCGGGAGGCGATCCTGGAACCCTGGCCCGGCAGAGGCTTCGATGAACGCATTGGCCCAGATGCCGTCGATATGGGGGGCGATCGGGCTGCCCTCGATCAGGGGTCGCATGCCGGTGGACACCACGTAGTGCTCGATCGTGATTCCCTCTCGGACGAACTCGGGTATCGAGGCGATCCGCTGCTTGGTGGCGTCGAAGAACTCGGGGATGCCGGGGCATGGGGTGATCTCGGCGCCCAGCTTCCTCAACTTGTCGTTGGTGAGGCCTTCGAACACGCCTGCTTCCACGTACGCCAGGATGTGCAGCAGGTAGGCCATGTCGGGCGAAACGATCTCGCCTCGTGACCGGTGATACTCAACCAACCCCTCGACCTCTCCCCAGAACACTGCGGGGTCGATGCCGTACTCGTCCAGTATTGGACCCTGCATGTTGTCCGGAATCAGGGTCCGGTCGAAGTCCCAAATGCAGGCGATAACCGTTTGGGTGTAAAGGGGTACCGGCATATCACCAGCCTAGAAGGTATCTGGACACGCCCCCCCGATAGAGGCCGGTCACCGTCTCAGGGGGTCTCGTGCGCGCCAAACCACACGCCGTCGCCATCGACCCACCACGGCTGGATCAGGCAGGGAGTGGAGCGCAGGGAAGCGTGGGCATCCCCTACCCGGTCGCATGGCACCAGGACGGTCACGTCCCAGCCGAGTCCGGCCAGGGCCCAGGCTGCCGCCGCGAGACGCTCGAGCTCGACATGATCATCGGTGACGATCTCGACGACTCGCATGTCGGTGGCCACCAGCGTGCGCACTTCCGAGAGATCCGCCACCACCCGATCGGAGACCAAGTCGCTCAACGGCATCGACCGTACTCGTTCCCGGCGGGCGGTGTACGCAGCGGCGACCTGATCGGCGACGTGGGACGCCACATCCGGTGTGTGCTCGATCAACAACGCCATTAGAACCGCCCTCCTCGATCGCCTCCTCGAGCCACTCTCGTCGAGTCACCCGCCCGGCCCGCGCCGGCTACTTACATTAGTGTAATTCCCTCGGGCTCTTCCCCAAAAGCGGCTGGCCGATGTCGCCGTTACGGGGTGCCGGTAATCTCGGGCCCATGGCTACTGAGGTGCGCCAAGCTGTTGCCGAGACGGGACTCACCTCCGCTCAGGTCGCGGAGCGGGTGGCTCGGGGCGCGGTCAACGAGGTACACCTCGAGCACAGCCGCACTACCGCTGAGATCATTCGGGCCAACGTCATCACCCGATTCAACATCTTGCTCGGTGCGCTCCTTGTCGTCATCTTGGTCGCGGTGCGCGAGCCGCGGGATGCGCTGTTCGGGATCGTGCTGGTGACCAACGCCCTCATCGGCATCGTGCAGGAGCTACGCGCCAAGGCCACCCTCGATCGTCTCGCCGTGCTCACCTCCCCAACGGTCGCCGTCATGCGCGACGGCGCTCCTCAGGAGGTTGATGTGGCCCGGGTCGTCTTGGACGACCTCGTGTTGCTGCGCGTCGGCGACCAGCTCCCGGTGGACGGAGCGGTGGTGGCGTCCGCCGGACTGGAAATCGACGAATCGCTCCTCACCGGCGAGTCGGATCCGGTGGCCAAATCCCGTGGGGATGCCGCGCTGTCGGGGAGTTTCGTCGTCGCCGGCAGCGGCAGCTACCAAGCCACTCGAGTGGGCGACCAGGCGTACGCCGCAGCTCTGGCCAAAGAGGCCAAGCGTTTCACCCTGGTCAGCAGCGAGCTGCGAGACGGTGTCGACTGGATCCTGCGCGCCATCACGTGGATCATCGGACCCATCATCGCCCTCCTGGTCTGGAGCCAGATCGACACCGGAGCGGGATTCAACGAGGCGCTACGGTCGGCGGTTGCCGGCGCGGTCGGCATGATCCCGCAGGGCCTGGTGCTGCTCACGTCATTGGCTTTCGCCGTCGGCGTTATCCGGTTGGGCCGCCGCAACGTCCTGGTCCAGGAGCTCCCGGCGATCGAGGGTCTCGCCCGGGTCGACACGGTGTGCTTCGACAAGACGGGCACGCTCACCCACGGGGCGCTGATCGTCCAAGGAGTCGAGCGGCTCAATAGCGCCGACCCGGCGGCCGCGCTGGGGGCGCTGGCCAAAGCGGAGCGGAACCCCAACGCCACAATGCTCGCCGTAGCCCGAGCGTACCCATCGCCGGGGTGGCACGCCGTCGACACCGTCCCCTTCTCATCGGTTCGCAAGTGGAGTGCAGCCGAATTCGCCAGCCAGGGATCATGGGTCCTCGGTGCACCCGACATCGTCGGGACAAGTCACCCGGAGGTCCTGGATAGAGCAGAGGATTACGCGGCTCAGGGCCGCCGTGTCTTGCTGCTGGCGAGGACGGCCCGGCCGTTGGTCGGCCCCAAACAGCTCCCCGCCGACCTGGAGCCGGTAGCGCTCGTCGTACTGGGAGACACGATTCGGCCGGACGCCGCCGCCACCTTGCGCTTCTTTGCCGACCAAGGAGTCCAGGCCAAGGTCATCTCCGGCGACCACCCAGAGACTGTTGCCGCTATCGCGCGCGAGGTTGGCGTGCCGGGAAGCCAGCACGTCGTCGACGGGCGCGATCTCCCCGAAGACCAAGAGGCGTTGGCCGCGGTGGTGGAGCGCAACAGCGTGTTCGGGCGCATCACTCCCTACCAAAAGCGAGCCATGGTCGGTGCGCTGCAATCGCGGGGCCACGTCGTGGCAATGACCGGCGACGGCGTCAACGACGTCCTGGCCCTGAAGGACGCCGACATCGGCATCGCCATCGGCTCCGGGAGCTCGGCATCACGCGCCGTTGCTCAGCTCGTCTTGGTCGACGGAGCCTTCGACACCATTCCCGGGGTCGTCGCCGAAGGCCGCCGGGTCATCTCCAACATCGAGCAGGTGGCCAACCTCTTCGTCACCAAGACTGTCTACGCAGTCTTCATTGCGCTGGCCACGGGTCTGGCACTGCGACCCTTCCCCTTCCTGCCGCGTCACCTCACTCTGGTCGGCTCGGTGACGATTGGCATCCCGGCCTTCTTCCTGGCATTGGCCCCCTCGGCGTCGCGCGCCCGTCCCGGCTTCGTCAAACGTGTTCTCAGCTTCGCGATCCCGACAGGTATCGCCGCCGGTCTGGCGACCTTCCTGGCCTACGAGATGACGCTGTCGGAAGTCGGCTTGCGCCGCATCGTCGACGCGCGCACCATGGCCACCCTGGTGATCAGCGCAGTCGGATTGTTCGCCCTGGGTATGGTCAGCCGCCCGCTGGTCGGTTGGAAGAAGGGCCTGTTGTGGTCCATGACCGGCTTGCTGGCCCTCCTCTTGTTGGCGGGCCCCTCGCAGGATTTCTTCGAGCTGTCTCTGCCCCGCCCGGCGATCCTGCTTGCCGGGGTCGGAATCGTGGCTATCACCGGAGCGGTCTTGATCGGAGGGCTGCGCGCAGTGGGCTGGATCCGGCACGTCCCCGACTACTTGCGGGACTACCCCACCGATCCCAGCACCGCTTGGGAGCGACTCAAGACCAGGGTGCAGGAGCTGTTTGGCACCCCGCAAGCACCGAATGCGCTGCCGCCGCCGGATGACGGGAAAGGAGTCCGGGAGGCGACGGGGGCGACGCCTGGCATCGAGGAGCCACGGCAGGAGCCGACCTCCCCCCGCCAGGAGGAGGTGGAACCGCTCCGCGAGATCGACTGGTTCGATCCGGATTCGGAGTTTTGATCCAGCTACGACGGTCGCGCCGTTTCGCTATTCGCCGCTGACCTTCCAACGATCGAGGAAGTCCAACAGCGCCCGATTGACTTGCTCCGGCTGCTCTTGTTGAGTCCAGTGTCCGCAGTCCGTGACGGTGCGCACGACGAGGTCCGCCACCCACCGCTGCATTCCCTCCGTGAGCGAGACGGGCAGCACCGGATCCGAGTCGGCCGCGATCACCAAGGTCGGCAGGTCGATCGACGCGTTCTCGTACTTCGCTAGCGCCCGGTGGTTGGCGTCGATATTGCGGTAATAACTGAGAGGTCCCCGCATACCGCCCGCCACGAACGCGGCGACGTACACGGCCAGCTCCTCGGCCGACATGAAGTCGGGGTCCTTGGCAATCGAACGGTAGACCCGTGTCAGCCAGCCTTGTGGGTCGGCGGCAAACGCCGCCTCCGCCCTGCCCTCCTCCTGGAAGTAGAGGACGTAGCCGAAACGGTCTGCGAGCTGCTCCCTGATGAAGTCGGTCGGCGGGAAACCTACACACCACCCGCGGTAGGGAACATTGAGGCTGACCAGAGCGCGGAACCGGTCCGGATGCAGAACCGCCGCGGTCCACATGATGACGCTCCCCCAGTCGTGCCCCACCAGCACCGGATTCTCCAGATCGACGGCGTCGCACAACGCAACCAGATCTCCAACCACGAGCTCCAACCCATAGGCGTCGACATCGTCCGGTTTGGTCGAGCCCCCGTAGCCACGGCAGTCGATAGCGAGCGCCCGGTAGCCGGCCGCAGCCAGCGCCGGCAACTGGTGACGCCATGAGTACCTGGTCTCCGGCCAGCCGTGGATGAGCACGGCCGGGTTCCCCGCCCCGACGTCGTCGACCGCCATTTCGATGCCCGTGGGGAGGCGGATCGTCCGGTCCATGCTCACCAGCATAAGGGGCGGCCCCCTCCCCGATCTGTCGTAATCCCGACACAACGCCGGGCCGTCCCGGTTGCCGCCGGTTGGCTTGACGATGGCGCGGCAAACTTCAGCGCAGAGACGCAGAGCCATGCGTGAGGAGCAGGAGCGGCTCCGCCGGCAGGCGGCGCGCCGCGCCAAGATACGTAACAGCGTAATTGCATTCGCGGTGGTGGCATTACTGGCCGGATTCGCCATTGTGATCTGGCCGGAGCCGGAAGCGGGAAACACTTCGGCAACCGCGTGGGATCTACCCCAGCTCGACGGAGAAGGCCGCGTGGCTCTCGCCGATTTCGCCGGGAAGCCCACGGTGGCTGCCTTTTTCGCATCGTGGTGCGAAGTGTGCGAAGAGGAGTTCCCCCAGTACGTGGCCCTCTCCGATGAGATCGGCGGCGAGGTCAACTTCGTGGGAATCAACACCTTGGACAATGGCAACGGCCTGGCGGACGCAGAAAAGTGGGGCATTGCGAGTCGCTGGCCCCTGGCACGCGACATCGGCAATGGCAACGGCTCCGCATTGGGACAGCTCACCTTCGGCGCCCGCGGGATGCCGCTGACGGTGATCTACGATGCCGAGGGCAACGCCGTCCAGGTGGTGAGGCGCGGGTTGACGGGCAGCCAGCTGCGGCAGTTGCTCGAGCAGTTCACCGCCTTCGGCGCCCAGAGTTGAGCGGGCTCAAGCTCCTTCGCCTACGTAGCTGACGAATTCGAAGGTGCGGGCACGGCCGAACTCGTCCACCGCCCGGACTGGGAACGGCTCCTTGTAGGGCGCCTCCGGGAAGTACACCTTGAGCTCCCACTCCCCATTGGCCCCGATGGTGGTGACCCCCGACCCATATTCTGAGATCACCCCGACCCGGGTCCCGGGCTCGCCTGTGCCGTAGTAGATGTCGAAGGGCGGGTCGATCTCGCACGACCCGTACGTAGCGTGGGCCGTGAAAGCGGCCAGGTCGGGAGGCTGGTAGAAGACGACCACGGCGGCGTGGGCGCTATTGCCGGCGGCGTCGGTGGCGGTGAACACGACCCGCTGGCGACCCGGCTGCAGGCGGAGTCGCATACGCCAATGACCCTCGCCATCGACTACCGCATCACGATCACCCCGGGTGACCGTGGCGCCCGGCTCCGTGACGCCGCGGAACGTCACATCGTTGTCGGTAAACCGCTGCCGGTTCTCCGGGAAGGTGATGACGATCCGGGGTGGCTCGGTGTCGGGCGGCTTGGTCGTGGTGGTGGTCGTCGACGGTGGAGGCTCGGTTGTCGTCGGCGGAGGCGGTTCGGTGGTCGAAGTCGTGGTCGCAGTGGGCGCTTGCGTCGAACCAGGCACCGTGCTCACCGACGGCGGGCTCGTCGACGGCGGCACCTCCGTCGTTGCCGGCAGAGTCACCACCTCAGTGGTGGTCGATTGACCGGCGGTGGTCGACGGCGCCGCCGTCGATGTGGTCGTGGAAACGACCGTGTCGGCCGCCGGGAGCTCCGGCTGCGGCGCCCGGAACGCCGCACCGGCGGCAATGAACAGGGTAGCGCCCGCTCCAATGAGCAACAGGTTGACGAACTTGGCAATGGCTGCTCGGCGCACCACAGTGGCAAACGGGACCGGCGGCGCAGCCGCAGCCATACAATCGTGGATTGCCTGGGTGGCATGGCGAGCGCGGGCGTCGAGCGGGTTCATGAGCTCTCTCCGGTCTCGAGGCCGAGCCGCTCGCTGAGACGGGCTCGCCCTTTGAACAGATGCACCTTCACGGTACCCTCGGCGCACTCCAGGATCTCGGCGATCTCGGACACCGGGCGATCCTCCAAGTAATGGAGCGCAATCGCCTGGGCTTGCCGTTTCGGAAGGGCCCGGACCTCTCTCCAGAAGGCCTCATCCTCCGCAGGGAGCGCGGGCAAATAGGTGGCTTGTGGCTTCAGCCGAGCCATGGCTCTTGCCTCCCGCACCTTGCGGCGGAACCGCGACACCGACAGATTGGCGACGACTCGGCGCACCCATGCTTCCGGTTTGTCATAGCGGCCGACCTTTCCCCAGGCCTTGTGAGCGGCGAGAAAGGCTTCCTGAGCCAGATCCTCGGCTGCCGATCGGCTCCCGGACAGGGCGTATGCCAGGCCGATCACCGACCGCAGCTCGCGCTCGTAGAACGCCTCGAAACTCACCGTCGCACGAATCGGGACCGCGTCGGTATCCGAGCCGGCAGCCGACGCTGCCGGCTGAGGATCAGCCAGCGGATGAGATTGTGCGGTCACTTGTCACCGGTTACTCGTCGCATCGCCCCTAGAGGTTTACTCTCCGCGGAAGGTTTCCGTCACCATGCGGTCGCCACCCGACCCGGGGACATCGGGCGCCTCCCCAATCCCGGCCTGCGAGGCCTCATGGTTGTATCGATCTGGCTCCGCCGCATCTTGACTCGTGGGTAAGCTGGCGCTCCATCAGAACTGCACGTCGCGGCGCCCAGGCGGGCCGACCCGCCCCAGTAGCTCAGGGGATAGAGCACCGGTTTCCTAACTCGGAACGCCTGAATGCTGCGCTCACCAGGCCTTTCCCTGGTCACGGGCGAGCAGGACCACCAGAGTTATGCGCTGTATCTAAGGCGGCTCAGGCGTCCCGATCTTCGTCGAGCTGCGAAGTCATTGCGGAGGCGAGGGCTGCTCGACTAATCGCAGCACCACCGGCAGCTCGGCGTTGGGTCGGCTTCGATAACTGACAGACTTCAGTACGGGCATGAACTTCGGTGCGAAGGTAGACAGGGTGCACCTAACCTCATCTGCTTTTGCGGTATTGGGTACTGACGACTGTAGAAACCTTCCAGGGATTATCACGGCATTTCGGGCCGGCGCCCTTCTGGTCCAGGCGTTGATTCT
>JBFIXI010000021.1:0-53790 GCA_041605955.1 Acidimicrobiia bacterium | reverse complement strand
GGGTGAGCATTCCTCTCGGCCTGTGGCTGCTGCCGGTGTCCCAGGTCGGGGCGTGGAGCAGCGCCGACTTCATCCCGATCCGCCTGCATCGCTGATGGTGCGACCCGGGCCCAGCCGGGCACCGCTGCTCGTCATGGCAACATTGCGCGGTGGCGGTAGCTGACCTTCTCACTGCAGTCGAACGTTCGGTCGGGATCTACGGCTCGGCGCCGACCGCCTACTTGTCGGCGTTGGCCCGGGTACCCGACTTCGCAATCGGAGATCTCGACGACGCCCTCAGCACCGGGGCGCTGATCCGGGCCCGTACCATGCGCTACTCCGTGTACAGCCTCCCGCCGGCCCTGCTGGCCATCGCGGTCGCCGCCACTCGCACGCTGGCCACCAAGATGAACTCGTGGCGGAAGCGGATCGCCGCCGACTACGACCGCCTGGCCGGCGAAGTCGAGGCGGCGCTCGCCGCCGGCCCGCTACCCAGCACCGAGATCCGCCAGCTCGTTGACCCGGACAAGGCGCTCGGAGATCTCTTCTCGGTGCTGCTCGGCCTGATGGGGGCAGAGTGCCGCATCGTGCGCGCTAGGAATCTGGGCGGGTGGCGCTCCAACCGCCTCACCTACGCCCGATGGGAGGACTGGGTGGGCGCCCCGGCACCCGCCACCGATCCGGCTGCCGCTCGCGCCGAGCTGGCCGCGCGCTACGCCCAGGCGTACGGTCCGGTCACGGTCGACGATCTCCAATGGTGGGCGGGGTGGAGCGCCGCCGAAGCCGCCGCCACGGCCGGCGAGGTGGATCTGGCGGTCGCCGGCGATGCTGCCGGCCTGCTCGACGGGGTGAGGCTGCTCCCGGTCTGGGACGTGCTGATGGTCGCCTACAAGGACCGGGATCGGTTGTTCCCCTCGGAGCTGGCTCCGCGGTTTTACGACCGCTTCGGCAACGCCACCTCGGTGGTCTACGACCGTGGCTCAGTCGTCGGAGTATGGGACCTCGGCAAGCGCGACGATCCCCTCGCCATCAAGGTGGCCCCGGTGGGCAACTGGCCGTCGCGTCGCTGGAGAGAAGTCGAGGAGCAAGCCCATCGCATCGGTTCGATGATCAGTGCGGGAGACGTGTCGATCGAACGAGTGGCGGCCCCGGTCGATCTCACTAAGGCGAAACGCAACCGCTTTTTGTCCCCGCTGGGCGACTAGCCGCCGAGGACGATCTTGCGGGTTTTGGTCCCGGGCCCGGTGGGTAGGCCCTCGTCGTCCACCAGAAGGGAACTACCTTGACCGCCCAACCGATCACGACTCGACCCGAGCCGCACACTCCTCCCAGCAAGGCAACCGACGAGGCAAAGCCGCACCAGCACCGCTATGCCCACGAACAAGGGGCCGCCTACAAGACCGCCCTGACACATATGGCTGAAAGCGTCGCCCAGATTGGCGGCGAGGTGGCCGGCGGGGACATGATCGTGGCGCTCGCCGTCGAAGAAGCCGAGGGCATGTACATGCTGACTGATGGCCAACTCGAATGGCAGGAACCAGAATCCGAGAACATCCACATCGAAGTGGCAGTGCGCGACGCAGGCGACGACCGCTTCATTCCTGGGCTCGATGTCGCAGTATCGGTCCGCGACGAGTCGGGCACCCAGGTGGCCGCCGGCCCCGTGCAGTTCCTGTGGCACCCGTGGCTATACCACTACGGCTCGAACTTCGAGTTGCCCGGCGACGGGACCTACTCCGTGACTGTTCGCATCGAGCCGCCCACCTTTCCCCGCCACGACAAGGCGAACGGTCGGCGCTACGCGCAGCGCGTCACCGTGGAGTTTGCCGACCTGGAGATCGAGATCGGCCATTCCTGACTGGTCTGGCCGGCCCATGAAGAAAGCTCGAGACTCCGATCGTGAAAGGAGAATGGATGACTGACATCACGCACGACGACACGGCTGTCGACGGCCAGGAGGTCGTCGATCTATTGGAGCATCTCGCCACCACCGCCGAGGACGGCGCCAAGGGCTTCCAGCAAGCCGCCGATCTCGTCGCCATCGAGACGGTGGCGTCCACATTGCGCGAGCTCGGCTACGAGCGGCAGCGCTTTGCCCATGAGCTGCGTGCCATTGCGGCCACCAACTTCGGTGAATTCGTGCCCGCCACCGGCAGCGTCAAGGCCGCCGTCCATCGCGGCTGGATGGCCCTCAAGGACCTCATCACGGGCAGCGACCCGCACGCCGTCATTGCGGCGGCCGAAGAGGGCGAGGACTATGCCCTCGAGCAGTGGAACGACGCCGCTCAGCAGACCCTTCCCATCGGGGTCGCGCAGTTGGTCAGCCGACAGCGAGACGCCGTGCAAGCCGCTCACGACAAGGTACGCGATCTGGAGATCGCGACGGAGTAGCGCAGGCGTCTTGCTGCCACGGTAGGCGGTGGGGCGAACAACCTGGCCGCCTGCCGTGCCGCTGCCTCCTCACTCAAAGCGGCGAATCCTGCGTTGCGTCGTCACGTGGCCATCCCCGCCGCGGACTGAGGCGTGCCGCAACTGCGCGATTCCCCGGCCCGATTTTTTTGGGCCCGATTCCTGGGTCCGATTCCTGTGGGCAAGAACCCTCACGGCTCGTCGATGACTCCATCGGCGATGTCGGCGTAGATCGTCTCGGCCCGGTCGGCGAGGAAGATGACCGACTGGCTCCCAACCCGGCCGGCGCCGCCAGGCACTACCAGGTTGACCATCTCGTCAGGAGAAAGCACGAAGGTGGCGGCGGCAAACGTCAGCAGCTCCTCGGTCGACAGGTCGGTCCAGGCATGCTCGAGCAAGCTGTCGAGCAGCGCCGGGAGCACGTCGATCCCCAGCTCCTGGATCATCTTCATCGCCGCTTGCATGATCAAACCGTGGTTAGCGGAGCGGGTGAGGTCGCCCTGAGGCAGCGTCTTGCGTATCCGGGCAAGACGCAGCGCCGCGACCGCTCCCAGATGCTGCGGCCCACTCGGATAGTCGTCCCAACCGGTGATGCCGCTGCGGATCGCCTGGGGAAGGTCGATATCTAGCCCGCCTAGGTCCCGGATGAGCTCCACGAAGCCGACGAAGCCGGTCACCACATAGCCGTCGGGGCGCAAGCCGGTGAGCTGTTCCACTGTCTCAACCATCACCTCAGGACCGCGGCCCGACATCAGGTTGGTGAACTTGGTGCCACCGTTGGGCCCCTGTACCCAGGCGTCACGAGGGAACCCGAGGATCGACCCCTGCGATCGGTCGGGGTCGAATCCCACCAGATGGATGCTGTCCGCCCGCAAAGTCTGCTGATTCTCTCCCCGGCGGGCGTCCGAGCCGAGCACCAGCAGCAATCGCGGCCGGGCTCCCAGCCACGGGTCGCGGCCGGCCAGGAGCGCCCCGGCCACGCGCCACAGACGCTCGCTGCGCGCCAACAACAGCGTGTCGTCGTCTACATGTACCACCGCCACCCCGTCACCGGTTGTCAGCCGGCGCACGGTGCCAGTGGCAACCACGGTCGCACTCCGATCATCGTCGGCGTTGCGCAAGCGACGCAGCATCGCCCGGGGAGCCTGCGGCGTCGGGTTGCGGGGGTCGCCCAGCCAGCTGTAGAACTCGCCGACGGTCCGGAGCACTCGCGGCGGCAGGTCCCCCTCGACGGTCACCACCTGCGGGCCTGGGTCGGCGGTGGTCGAGGGCGGAGTCGTGGTTGTGGTCGTAGTGGTTGTCGTGGTGGTCAGCCGAGCCATCGCTCGGGGGGGTCCGGACGGACTGCAGGACACCGCGATCAGCGTCAGGCAGATCCAGGGGAGGATGAGACGGCGCCGGGCGGGCATGGGTGGGGAGAGCGGCACGAGCCGGGATGGTAGACCGACGCTCGATTCAGCCCACATGAGTACCGCCGGTCAGGCGTGGCGCGGGGACGTCCATTGCCCAGCCCTTCGTTGCGGAGCCCTGTCCGCCGTCGCTGACCGGCGCCACCATCCGTGACTAACTCGTTCCGCGTTTGAAACAGCGGCAACGTTCCAACCGGGAGCTAGCCTTTGGCTGGTTGTTACCAACTCGAGCAGGTAGATGAGAATCGTCATAGTGGGCGCCGGGGCAGTGGGGTCCTACCTCGCAGAGCGCCTGTCATCCGAGGGTCAGGACATCGTCCTGATCGAGTCCGATGCCGCCCGGGCCGCCGAGCTGCAAGGCGAGCTCGACGTATTGGTCGTCGTGGGCAACGGCGCCAGCCCCGAGGTTCTGGAGGAGGCCGACGTTGCCCGGGCCGACATGGTGATCGCCGTCACCAGCTCCGACGCCGCCAACATTCTCGCCGCCCACGCCGCCACCCGTCTCGGAGTGGCCCACCGCATCGCCCGCGTGGAGGACTCCACGCTGGTCGAGGAAGCCAGGCTGCTTGGTGTGGACCTTCTCATCGATCCCGGCGAGGCCGCCGCGCACGAGCTGGTCCGGTCCATCCAGTCGGGCGGGATCAGTGAGGCCATCGACTTCGCCGACGGTCGCCTGCAGCTGCTCGGTGGCTTCATCTCGCCGGGCTCGCCGGCGGCGCATCTCACCCTGTCGCGGCTGCGCGCCATGGTGAAGGGCTGGACCTGGGTGGTGGTAGCGGTCATTCGGGGTTCCGACACGCTGATCGCCCGTGGCGGCACCGAGCTGCTACCCGGCGACCACGTGCTGCTCATGACCGAAGCCGGCAAGACCGAAGAGGCCTTCGAGATATTCGGGTGGCAAGACGAGCCGTTCAATAAGGTGATCATCCTCGGTTCGACGCGCCTCGCCAGGCGCACCGCCAGTCTGTTGTGCGAGGCGGGTGTCAACACCACGCTCATCGACCAAGATGCCGGTCGGGTGCGATCGGTCGCCACCGAAGAACAGCGGGTGGTCGCGGTGCAGGGGGATCCCACGGATCCGCGAGTGTTGCGATCGGAAGGCGTCGAGAACAGCGACGCCGTGCTGGCGCTCACCGGCTGGGACGAGATCAACATCCTCGGCTGCCTCGTTGCCAAGGCCCTCGGGGCCAACAAGACGATCGCCCGCTTTCACCGGCTCGACCTGGTCAAGATCCTCCCGGGCGTCGGCATCGACTCCGGGGTCTCCTCGCGTTTGGCGGCAGCCAACGAGATCCTGCGTTTCGTGCGCCGCGGCTCGATCTACTCGGTGGTCACCTTCCGCGACTCTGCCGCCGAGGCAATCGAGATCGAAGTGCAGCCCACCAGCCCGGCAGTGGGGCGCTCGCTTGCTGAGATCCACCTTCCCCACCAGATGATCGTCGGCGGTATCATCCGCGAAGATCGGGTCTTCGTGCCGCTCGGTGAATCGGTGATCGAGGCCGGCGACCACCTCATCGTCATCGCCCTCCCCGAAGCCTTCCCAGAGCTCGAGAAGCTCTCCGGCTGATGACGCTGCGGCGGCTGCTGCACATCATCGGGGCGGTTGTCGTCGCAGTCGGCGCCGCCATGCTCGTCGCCGCCGCGACCTCGCTCGTTTACCAGGAGTGGCGAGAGGGATGGCTGATCGCCCTGGCCGCCGTCATCACGATGGCGGTGGGCTGGGCGACTTGGAGCGGCTTCGAGCGCCCCAAGGACCTCTCGATGAAGGAGGGCTTCGCCGTCGTCGGCCTCACGTGGATCGCGATGGCGCTCTTCGGCACTCTGCCCTTCCTGCTCACCGGGGCCATCAGCAACTTCATCGACGCCATCTTCGAGACGTCGGCCGGGTTCTCGACCACCGGGGCGTCAGTGATCAGCGATCTCGACGCCATGCCGCGCGGCATCCTGATGTGGCGGTCCCTGATGCAGTGGCTCGGCGGCATGGGAGTCATCGTGCTGTCGATCGCGGTGCTCCCGCTGTTGGGCACAGGCGGGGTGGCGCTCGCCCAGGCCGAGGCCCCGGGGCCGACCCCCGACCGGCTTACTCCCCGTTTTCGGGAGACGGCCAAGCGCCTCTGGTACCTCTATCTGGGGTTGACGGTGCTCGAGGTGGTCTTCCTGCTCTTCGGAGATATGACGCTGTTCGAAGCGATCAACCACAGTCTGACGACGCTCTCGACCGGTGGCTTCGGCACCGACGGCGGCTCGATCAGTGGCTTCTCCACCTACACGCAGTGGGTCGTGATCGTCTTCATGGTCTTGGCAGGGACGTCTTTCGCCCTGCATTACCGGGCGTTGCGGGATCCCTCGGAGTACCTGCGTAGCCAGGAGTTCAAGCTGTACATGGCGATCATGGCGGGTGCCGCGGTGGCGTTCGCCATCGGCACCTGGGGCGGCAAGGCGGCCCTCGACGTGATCCGCGATGCCGTGTTCACCTCGGCGACGATCGTCACCACGACGGGATATGCGACCGCCGACTTCGGAATGTGGACCCCGGCGCTCCAGGTCATCGTCTTCGGTCTGATGTTCGTAGGGGGTATGGCAGGTTCCACCGGGGGCTCGGTCACCCCCTACCGGCTCGGGGTGCTCACCGGGGCAGCCCGCGCCGACTTGCGGAGGGTCATCCATCCCCGGGGCGTGTTCCTGACCCGGCTCGGCGGCGACACGATCGACGACAGAGTTGTGGAAACCGTGCAGTCGTTCTTCCTGCTCTACATGTTCATATTCATGACTGGAACGCTGGGGTTTGCCGTCATCGCTCAAATCGACGGAGGTGGCTTCGACATGGTGTCCTCGGCCTCGGCGGTGGCCTCCTCACTGGGCAATGTCGGCCCGGCGCTCGCCGAGTTGGGGCCGAGCTCAACGTATGCCGCGGTGCCGGCGCTCAACAAGATCCTGTTGTCGTTCCTCATGCTGGTGGGGCGGATCGAGATCTATCCGATCCTGCTGTTGTTCACCCGCGAGCTGTGGCGCCGCTGATCCCCGCTCCCGCCGCCCCGGAATGGGGCCGCGGCGGTCACCAGGGTTAGACTCCCGCCGACTTCAACCTCGGAGCGGGAGAGTTCTGTGGATCCATTGACGTGGCTGTATCTCGCCATGGTTGCCGCGGTGGCGGCGTTGCTCTTGGCCGGCTTCTTCGCCCGGCAGGTCAACAGCGCCAGTCCCGGCAATGAGGTGATGGTTGACCTGATGGGGCGCATCCGCGAGGGAGCGATGGCGTTCATCAAGCGGGAGTACTCCGCTGTGGCTGTCTTCGTCGCCATCCTCGCTGCGCTGATCCTCATCTTCCTCGACTGGGGTCGGCCTTGGGGAGCGATCGCTTACGTGTTTGGGGCGGTGCTCTCGGCCACCGCCGGGTTCATCGGGATGCGCATCGCCACTGCGGCCAATGCTCGCACCGCCGAGGCCGCCAGGGAGGGCGGGGTCAATCGAGCGCTCCCGTTGGCCTTTCGCGGCGGCGCGGTCATGGGATTCACAGTGGCTGGCCTCGGCCTGCTCGCCATGGCGGTCGGCTATTGGCTCTTCGTCGAGGCGCTCGAAGTCGATCAAGCCTTCAACGTGCTCACTGCGATCAGCCTCGGTGGCTCCTCGATCGCCCTGTTCTCCCGCGTGGGCGGCGGCATCTACACCAAAGCGGCCGATATCGGAGCCGACTTAGTCGGCAAGGTCGAGGCGGGCTTGCCGGAAGACGACCCACGCAACGCCGCGGTCATCGCCGATGCGGTCGGGGACAATGTCGGTGACGTCGCCGGCATGGGTGCCGACCTCTTCGAGTCCTATGTCGGCTCGCTGGTGGCTCCGATCGTATTCGCGTCGTTCGCCTTTGCCGGACGCGAGTTCCTCCCGCAGGCGTTGCTCTACCCGCTGATGATCGCCACCCTGGGGATGGCCGGATCAATCATTGGCTCCTTCTTCGTCAAGCCGGGCAAGGGTGGCCTCGCCCGCGCGCTGCACATGGGGACATATGTCGCCATGGGGATCACCGTGGCAGCGACGGCGTTGTTCACGCCGCTGCTGTTCAACGATGTCGGCGGGGTGGACAACGCGATGGGCCTGTTCTATTCGGTAGTCATCGGGCTCGCCGTGGGCTACATCATCGGGCTGATCTCCGAGGTCTTCACCAGCGACCACTTCAAGATCGTCAAGGAGGTTGCCCGGCAAGCCCAAACCGGGCCCGCCACGGTCACCCTGGCAGGCATCTCCGAAGGGATGCGGTCGGCGGCGTTCTCCGTCATCGTCATCGCTCTCGGCATGTTGGGCGCCTTCTGGGGCGGTGACTTGGCTTTCGAAGGCGGGGGAATCTACGGCATCGCGGTAGCGGCCATCGGTGTGCTGTCGACAGTGGGAATCACCGTGTCGGTGGATGCCTACGGCCCCATCGCGGACAATGCGGGTGGCATCGCCGAGATGGCTCACCTGCCCCCCGAGGTGCGGGAGGCGACGGATGCCCTCGACTCCCTGGGCAACACCACCGCCGCCGTCGCCAAGGGCTTTGCCATCGGCTCGGCGGCCGTGACCGCACTGGCGCTGTTCTTCACGTTCCGCCAGGCCGTGGGGGAGGCCAACCTGCCGACGATCGACATTCTCGACATCGCCACCACGGTGGGGCTGTTCCTCGGCGCAATGTTCCCCTTCCTGTTCGCCTCGATGACCATCCAGGCCGTTGGCCGGGCCGCCAACGAGATGATCGAGGAAGTGCGTCGCCAGTTCCGGGAGATCCCCGGGCTGCTGGAGGGCAAGGAAGGGGTCAAGCCTGATTCGGCACGTGCCGTGGACATCTCCACCCGATCGGCGCTGCGGGAGATGCTGATCCCGGGCTCGCTGGCGGTGGCGCTGCCGCTCGTTGTCGGCTTCATCAGCGTGCGCGCCCTGGGCGGTTTGCTGGCCGGCGCCCTCGTTACCGGCTTCCTGCTCGCCATCTTCATGGCCAACGCCGGCGGGGCATGGGACAACGCCAAGAAGTTCATCGAGGCCGGTGCCTATGGAGGTAAGGGCTCCGAGGCGCACCACTCCGCCGTCGTCGGCGACACGATCGGGGACCCGTTCAAGGACACCGCGGGCCCGGCCATGAACATCGTCATCAAGGTGATGACGATCGTGTCGTTGATATTCGCCTCGGCCTTCGTTTGATCAACGCTGTCCCAACCGGGGCCGTCTTCATCGACCTGGGGATGATCGACCCTGGATCCATCGACCCTGGATCCATCGACCGTGGATCCATCGACCCTGGATCCATCGACCCTGGATCCATTGACGTTGGGCCCCATTGACCCTGGGGCTCAGTCCTTCTTCATATCGGGATCGTTGGCTTGCAGCTCATCTTCGCGGCGTCTCATCTCGAGGTAATGCTCCCGGGCGCGACGTCGGCTGCGGCTGACGAAGAAGTACATGATGAGCAGGCCGATGAGGACGATGACCCAGACGACCTGGGCGCCGGTTTCCTCCGGAAAGGTGAACTCGGTCGTCTCCGTCAGCAACACGAGGCTCATACCCGCCTACCCTAATGGGCCGTTCCCATCCAATTCCGGGGCTCACGCATGACCGACATATTCCTAGTTCGCCACGGCGAGACCGAGTCCAACAGGGCCGGCTTGTGGCAGGGAGCCACCGACTCCGCGCTCACTGCCACCGGCCGCCAACAGGTGAAGCGCCTTGCGGTCCGGTTGGGTGCCATGCGATTCGACACCGTCGTCTCCTCAGATCTGGGACGGGCGCAGAGCACGGCCGCCGCCCTCGAGCGCGAGTTCACTGCTCGCCCGGCGTGGCGCGAGCCGGACCTCGGCGTATGGGAGGGCAAGACCTCCGCCGAGGTACGCGCCATGTCGCCGGACGCTCTGCGAATGTTCGCCCGGGGCGAAGACGTGCGCCTCGGCGGCGCCGAGCGACTCTCCGAGGCGGCGACCCGCCTGATAGCGGCCTACCGCCAGTTGGTGAGTGCGGTCGGGTCGGAGGGGCGGGCTCTGGTCATCACCCACGGCCTGGCGGTAGCGGTGCTCACCGGCGCCTTGTTGGGAACCCGACGTCCCAACCCGTTGGCGTTGCCGGGCAACACCGGAATCGTCCATTTGATGGCGGGAGAGTTGGATCAGCTCCACGTGCACAACGACACGACCCATCTGGTCGAGCCGCCCATCTCCCATCGGCGCGGCGCCGAGATCGTCTTCATCCGCCACGCCGAGACCGTCGGCAACGTCGCCGGCCGCTGGCAGGGCCAGCAGGACGGCACGCTCACCCCGGATGGCCGTGCCCAGGCCAAACGCCTGCCCGCCCACCTTCCAGAGCTGGACGTGCTCTACACCTCACGTTTGGGGCGCGCCCGGGAAACGGCGCAGATCATCGGCGACGCAGTCGGCCTGGAGCCGCGCGTCGTTGCCGGAGTCGAAGAGCTGGGCTTCGGCCTGTGGGAGGGCCTGACCCGCTCTGAGATCCGCGAGCGGTATCCGGACGAGGCGAGCCGAGTGTTCGATCGTGGCGAGGACCTGCGCCGCGGCGGCCACGGCGAGACGTGGGCCGAGTTGGTGGCGCGGGTTGCGGGCAGCGTTGCGATGTTGGCCGACCGCCACCAACACCAGCGAGTCGGGATTGTGTCCCACGGCGGAACCACGCGGGCTTTCGTTGACGAGGTGCTGGCCCTCGAGCCCAACCCGGGACGGCGGGTCGCCGCGTTGCGCAACACCGCCTGGGCATCGTTCGCGGTGGCGGCCGGCGAGACTCGTGTGCTTGATTGGAACATCGCTCCTCACCTCGAGAGCTGACGTGCGGCTCCTGGTCGTGACAAACGACTACTCGCCGAAGCCGGGCGGGATTCAGCAATGGCTGGGCAACGTCGTGGATCACTTCCCAGGCGAGGTGCGAGTGCTGGCGCCGGCCGACGGGCCCGCGGCCACCCAGCGCGGGGAAGCCATCGTGCGCCGCAACCGGCGGAGCTTCATGTGGCCGAGCACGCCGGTCACCCGTTGGGTGATCGGAGAGATCGGCGATTTCGGTCCCGACGCCGTGTTGTTCGGAGCACCCCATCCGCTGCCGGCGATGATCCCGCGTCTGCGGGCCGGTTTCGCCGGTCCAATCGGCGTGATGACGCATGGCGCGGAGGTGACGCTCCCGGCTGCTGTGCCCATTCTGCGCCAGTTGTTGGCGCGCACACTGCGCCGATCAGATGCTCTCCTGGCGGTGTCCCGCTACACCGCCGGGAAGTTGAGCCGCCTCACCAAGCGGGCGGTTACCACGGTGGGCGCTGGGGTGGACCCCAGGCTCTTCACGCCGGCGACCAGACCCCAAGCTCCGATCATCGGGTGCGTCAGCCGGTTCGTGCCCCGCAAGGGACAGGACCGGTTGATCGAGGTCGCCGGACGACTCCGCCGGACCGGGTTGCCCACCGAGGTGCTGCTCGTCGGTCGCGGTCGGATCGAGAAGCGACTTCGCCGGCTGGCCACGATCGAGGGAGTCCCCGTTCGCTTCGAAATAGACGTGCCGTGGGAAGCGCTGCCAGATCTCTACCGGCAAATGAGCGTGTTCGCAATGCCGTCGCAGTCGCGGTGGGCAGGCCTCGAGGTAGAGGGGCTCGGCATCGTCTATTTGGAGGCAGCGGCCTCCGGCCTGCCGGTGATCACCGGTGATAGCGGGGGCGCACCCGAAGCGGTCATTCCCGGCGTCACCGGATTCGTGACGCACGACGATCGGTCGCTCTTCGCGGCGCTGCAGACGATTCTGGACGACCCGCACCTCGCCGACCAGATGGGCGCGGCCGGGCGGGCCTGGGTCGAGTCGGAGCACACCTGGGAGACCGTCGCCGGGCGAGTCAGAGATGCGCTTGCCGGGGGCTGAGCTCGTCCCACAACCGCAGCGAATTGCTTCAGTCGGCGGAATCAGCGGCCGACCGATGGGGTTGACAAGCGGGGTCATCCCATATAGACATGCTCCCCGCCCGGCCCCACCCGGTCTTTATCGTGCGGGCCCACCCGACCTTGTAACCAATGGCGAAGGATGTTGTGCCAAAGAAGCTTGTGATCGTCGAGTCGCCCGCAAAGGCGAAGACCATCGGCCGTTATCTCGGTTCCGACTACGTGGTTGAGTCTTCGATCGGGCACATCCGCGACATCCCGGGTAGCGCCAAGGATGCGCCGGCGGGCCTGCAGGACGAGTGGCGGCGCACCAAATACGGAGTCGACGTCGAGAACGACTTCAGGCCCCTCTACGTGGTGACGCCCGACAAGAAGAAGCAGGTCACCAAGCTCAAGAAGCTCCTCAAGGAGGCCGACGAGCTGTACCTGGCCACCGACGAGGACCGGGAAGGTGAAGCGATCGCATGGCATCTCTATGAGGTCTTGCAGCCGAAGGTCCCGGTGCGGCGCATGGTCTTCCACGAGATAACGAAGCCGGCCATCGAGGCCGCAGTGGACAACCCGCGTGACATCGACCGCCGGCTGGTCGATGCCCAGGAAGCGCGTCGCATCCTCGACCGCCTCTACGGATACGAGATAAGCCCGGTGTTGTGGCGCAAGGTTCGCCCCAAGCTCTCCGCCGGACGGGTGCAATCGCCGGCCACCCGGATCATCGTCGAGAGGGAGCGGGAGCGCATGGCATTCGTGGCCGCCTCCTACTGGGATCTCGAGGCGGTCTTTGCGGTCAGCGACGACCCCGACCAGCGCCAATTCGAGGCGACGTTGGTCAATGTGGACGGGGCTCGCGTCGCCACGGGACGCGATTTCGGGCCCGACGGCAAGCTGCAGGGGGAGGCCACGATCCTCGACGAGCGGGCCGCCGGCGCGCTGGCGTCGGGGCTGCGCGACAGCGAATTCACCGTCGCGTCGGTTGAGGCCAAGCCGTACACGCGTCGCCCGTATCCCCCTTTCCGTACCTCCACGCTGCAGCAAGAAGCGGGTCGCAAACTCCGATTTGGGGCCGGCCGCACCATGTCGGCGGCGCAACGCCTCTACGAGAGGGGCCTGATCACCTACATGCGGACCGACTCGACGACGCTGTCCGATGCCGCCGTGGCGGCGGCCCGGCAGCTGGTGGCCGATCGCTACGGTGCCGAGTACCTGCCCAACCAACCGCGGCGCTACGCGTCCAAGGTGAAGAACGCGCAAGAAGCCCACGAGGCGATCCGTCCGGCGGGTGACGAGTTTGCGCTCCCGCAGTCCGTGGCCTCCACATTCGGGCCGACTTCCGACGAGGCGAAGCTGTACGACTTGATCTGGAAGCGCACTGTGGCCAGCCAGATGAAGGACGCCAAGGGGGAGAGCATCGCGGTGCGCATCGGCGCCACCGCGGTTTCCGGAGAGGCCGTGGTCTTCGCCGCCTCCGGCAAGACGATCCTCTTTCCCGGCTTTCTTCGTGCCTACGTCGAAGGATCCGACGACCCCGACGCGGCTTTGGACGACCAGGAGAATCATCTGCCGCCGATGGTCACCGGTTCGGACCTCGACGCCGTCGCCATCGAGCCCAAAGGTCACGAGACCAAGCCCCCGCCCCGATACACCGAGGCCTCATTGGTCAAGCGACTCGAGGAGCTGGGCATCGGCCGGCCATCGACCTATGCGTCGATCATCGCCAGGATCCAGGACCGTGGCTACGCCCGCAAGAAGGGCACCGCCCTCGTCCCGACCCTGACAGCGTTCGCCACGGTTGCCTTGATGGAACAGCACTTCGCCGACTTCGTCGACTACGCCTTCACTGCTCGTATGGAGGACGATCTCGATGAGATCGCCGCCGGCGATCGCGACGCCGTTCCGTGGCTGCACGACTTCTACTTCGGCAACGGCCACCCCGGCCTCGAAGACATGGTGACCAGCAACCTCGAGGCGATCGACGCTCGTCAGATCAACTCGATCGTCCTCGGCCCGGCACCCGACGGACAAGAGGTGGTGGCGCGTGCCGGCCGCTACGGACCCTACGTCCAGCACGGCGAGGACACTGCCAGCGTTCCCGAGGACATGCCGCCGGACGAGCTCACGGTGGAGGTGGCGCTGGAGCTGCTGGCCGCTCCGAGCGGAGACAAGATCCTCGGCACGGATCCTGACACGAGTCTCACCGTCATCGCCAAGAGCGGTCGCTACGGCCCCTACGTTCAGCTCGGCGACCCGGAGCCGGGCGGCAAGGAGAAGCCGAAGACTGCATCGCTCTTCAAGACCATGACGCTCGACGACATCACCTTGGACCAGGCGTTGCGGCTGCTCGGCTTGCCGCGCAGCTTGGGAGCCCATCCCGACACCGAAGAGGAGATCCTCGTCCACAACGGACGGTACGGCCCCTATATCAAGGCCGGCAAGGAAACGCGTAGCCTCGACAGCGAGGAAGAGATCTTCACCATCGACCTGGAGGCGGCCGTGGCCCTCCTGGCGCAGCCCAAGAAGCGCCGGAGCCGCCAAGCCGCGCCCCCGTTGAAGGAGCTGGGAGACGACCCGGTCTCCTCCAAGCCGGTCGTCGTCAAGGACGGTCGTTGGGGTTTGTACGTGACCGACGGTGAGACCAACGCCAGCTTCCGGGTGGGCGACTCGCTCGAGGCGATGACCTTGGAAAGGGCAGCCGAGCTTCTCGAGCTGCGTCGGCAGAAACAGCGCGGCGGCTGAGCGGTAGCAAGACGGAGCCCGGCCCGCGGCAGCTCGACAGCTCGCGTTAGGTCTGCTGCGGCGCCACCTTGCGGTAGCGTTTACACGATGAACAACCAGGTAGAGCCGCGCTCGGCTGGCTCGATGGTTCGCAAGGGACCCTTCGCTCGATTCTGGTGGGCGGCCGCCATTGGGAGCACGGGCGACTGGATCACCATCTTCGCCACCATCGGTGTTGCCGATGAGATCGGCGGCGGTGGCGGCATCCTGGTCGCGCTGCTGTCGCGAGTCATGCCCGGCCTGGTGTTCGGTCCGGTGGTGGGGGCATTCTCGGATCGCTTCGACCGTCGTCGGCTGATCGTGATCGCCGACCTGGGCCGAGCCGCCATCGTGCCGTTCCTGATCTTCGCCTCCAACCTGCCGATGCTGGTCACGATCACGGTGGTCCTCGAGATCCTGAGCCTGCTGGGGCAGGCGCCGCGGGCTGCAGTCGTGCCCAGCCTCGTGCGGGACGAGAACATCG
Organism: Acidimicrobiia bacterium; assembly: GCA_041605955.1. GTDB lineage: Bacteria > Actinomycetota > Acidimicrobiia > Spongiisociales > UBA5794 > JAHEJX01. The sequence continues at coordinate 38,881 of JBFIXI010000021.1, read as the reverse complement.
TCATGGCCAACTCGCTCATGCTGGGGGCGGCCTACGGCACCATCCCGGTTGGTGCCGCCTTCAACTTCGTCTTGGCACTGTTCCCCGCACTCGTGATCGATTCGGTCATCCCGGCAGCCACGCAGGCATTTGCGCTGGCTTTCATCGCCGATGCGGTCACCTTTGTGGTCTCCGGATTGGTGATCGCCACCCTCCCCGAGCTGAGGACTGCGCTGGCCGTCGAGGCCACCGCGGACGGCCACCAGCTCGGGGCTCGCGAGACGTTCCGGGCCATCGTCGACGGGGCCAGCTACCTGTGGCGAGACCGGTCGGTGCGGCGGGTCATCGCCGGCATGACGGCTGCGCTCTTCGGCGGCGGCACGGTCATCGTCATCGGCAAGCCCTACGTCGAGGATGTCCTGTTCGCCGATGAGACCGGGTTCTTCGGCATCGTCACCGCACTGGGGGCGGGAGCCGCCATCGGCATCGTGTCGGTCTCGGCCTATTCGTCGCGCCTGCCACGCCGCGATGTCGTGTTTGCCGTATCGGTGACGATGACCGGGGCCAGTCTGGCGATGGTGGCGACGGTGACCACAGTTGCCGGCGCAGCTGCCTGGATCTTCCTCATGGGTCTCGGCGCCGGAGCCGCCTACGTGATGGGGCTCACCCATCTGCACGAGCACGTTGAGGACGATCTGCGGGGGCGGGTGTTTGCCACGCTCTTCGGCATGATGCGGATCGGTCTCTTCGTGTCCATGGCGGTCGCGGTGCCGCTGGCGGGCGCTCTCGACGTTTCCGGCTTGGGGCGGCTCAACAACCCCAATCGGCTGGTTCTCTTCCTGGGAGGGGCCATCATGCTGCTGACCGGTCTCAGCCTGGTCTGGTCGCTGCGGGAGCTGTTCAGCCGTCCCAAGCTGGAGTCGGCCACGCACGACATCATCGCCCACGCCGACAAGGCGCTCCGTTTCACGACCCACCCGCGGCCCGGCACCAAGGCCGGCGAGAAACCGCGGCCCGACGAAGACGAGGATGCCGCCGAGTGAGTCACAGTTCCACTGAGCGGGGCGTGTATATCGCACTGGAGGGAGTCGAGGGCGTTGGTAAATCAACGGTGGCCGGCGCCTTGGAAGAGCTCTTGACTGCCGCCGGGCACGATGTCCTCCTCGTCAGGGAGCCGGGGGGCACTCCCACCGGGGAGCGGATTCGCCGGGTGTTGCTCGATCCGGATGGCGACGTGGCGCCGTGGTCGGAGGCGCTGCTGTTCGCCGCGGCGCGAGCTCAGCTGGTTGCCGAGCTCGTCGAGCCGGCCCTGCGAGCAGGCAAATGGGTTGTCTCGGATAGATCGGTGTATTCCTCTCTCGCCTACCAGGGGGCCGGGCGGCGTTTGGGGATCGAAGCGGTGAGAGCGGTCAACAGCCCCGGGCTGGGGCACACCTGGCCGGACCTGGTCGCCCTTCTGCAACTCGACGTGGCGGCCGGCCTGTTGCGCCAACAGGACGCCGACCGCATCGGCGCCGCCGGGCATGCGTTTCTCGATCGGGTGGCCGAAGGGTTCCGGCGGCTCGCCGAGGCGGAACCAGCGCGGTTCATGATCGTCGATGCCACCTTGCCGGTGGCCGAAGTCGCCGCCGCGATCTGGAAGGTGGCCCGGGATCATGGCTGAGACCCAGCTCTTCGACGACGTGATCGGCCACGGGGCGGTGGTCGCTCTGCTGACGGCGGAACTAGGGCAACCCGCACATGCCTATCTCATCGTCGGTCCGGCCAGCTCCGGCAAGGCCACCGTGGCTCGTCGGTTCGCCGCCGCCCTCATCGGGGGCGATGCGAGCACGCGCCATCGCGTGCTCGAAGGGGTTCATCCCGACGTTCGAGTCGTCGAGCCGGAAGGACGGTCGGCAATCACCGTCGATCAGGCACGCCGCGCCGTCTCGCAGGCAAGCCTGGCGCCGTTCGAGGGGGGCCGCAAGGTGTTCCTGTTCGAGGAGGCGGGCATCATGAACGATGAGGCGGCCAACGCCCTGTTGAAGACGCTCGAGGAGCCTTCGCCGTCCACGATCTTCATCTTGGTCGCAGAGTCGGAGGACGATCTGCCGGAGACCGTTGCCAGCCGGGCTCGCACGATCGTGCTCGGCCGGGTGCCCGATCGGGAGATCGAGGCCGGCCTGGTCGCATTGGGTGTGGAGCCGGAGCGGGCGGGCAACGTCACCGGAATCGCCGGGGGCCGGCCCGGCTTGGCCATCGCGCTGGCTACTCAACCCCATGTGGCCGAGTTCCGCAGAGTGTGGCTCAGCATCCCGCCGCGTTTGTCCGAGCACCCCGGGGAGGCTTACGTGCTGGCCGACGATGTTCGGGCTGCCGCCGAGCCGCTCTTGGCGACATTGAAGGACCGCCAGAAGACCGAGCAGGCGAGATACGAGAGTGAGGGCCGGGGCGGCAAGGTGCTCAAAGAGCGGCACGAACGTGAGATGCGGCGGGCAACCGCCGCCATCTACGAGACGGGGCTCGAGATCTTGGCCGGTTACTACCGCGACGCCGCCGCGGCCCAGTTGGGGGCGTCGGTGCGCAATCCCGACATTCCGGTCGCCGACCTGACCAAGGTGCTACCGGCCCGGGCGATCGCCGCCGCCGGCCGAGTACTCGATACCGTCGAGTCGCTGCGGGCCCATCAAAGGCCTCAACTGGCGTTCGCCGCGCTGTTCAGTGAGCTCGGTGCGGCTACTTAGGCGCGATCCGGGGTGGCTTGTCGACTTGGCCTATCGGCTGGCGCGACCGATCGTGTCGACCTTCTGCCGGGTCTATTTCGACTACGAGGTGCGCAACGGCGACTTGCTGCCGCAACGTGGTGCTTTCATCCTCGCCCCCAACCACCTGTCCCTGGTCGATCCGGTGTTCACGTCGCTGGTAGCCCATCAGAACGTGCGCTACCTGGCAGTCGACGAACTGTTTGGGCGCAGCCGTTTCTTCGACAATCTCACGGGTTTCTGGGGGGCCATCCCGTTGCCGCGGGGCCGGGTTCCGTGGCGGGCGCTGCGGACTGCCATCCGCACGATCGAGACGGACCACCCAATCGGGGTCTACCCGGAGTCCCGCCGCGTCGACTTCTGGGGGGAGACGCCCCCGACGAATGGGGCGGCCTGGCTGGCTCTGTTGACCGGAGCTCGCCTCTACCCGGTGGCCATCGAAGGCGCCGAGTACGTCCTGTCCTATCGGGCACCCCGGTTCCAGCGAGCTTCGATCCGGGCCACGGTGTGCCCGGCGATCGACCCGCTGGATTACATGGATCACGAGGATCCGCTGCGGGCCACGACCCGAGCTTGGCAGGAGAGCATGATCCAGGTGCTCGGGCCGCTCCGGAGTTCACGATGAGGATTCGCCGCCACGAAGGGAGATGGACTTGCGCATAGTGATCGGTGGAGCCAGTGGGTTTCTCGGTAGTGGGCTCGTTGCGGAGTTGCTGAAGCGGGGCGACGCCGTGGTCCGGCTGGTACGCCGGCCGATCCAAGCGGACGACGAGGTGCAGTGGGATCCGGCCGCCGGCCACATCGAGCCCGGCGCACTGGCCGGCGCGGACGCCGTCGTCAATCTGGGAGGCGTCGGCATCGGGGACCGCCGCTGGAACGAGTCGCACAAGGAGGCCATATTGGAATCCCGGGTGCAGGCCACATCCACCCTGGCGGCAGCCATCGCCGAGGTCGACGACCCACCCGGTGTGTTCGTCTCGTCCTCTGCGATTGGCTACTACGGCGACCGAGGCGACGAGACTCTGACCGAGCAGAGCCCGCCGGGCCCGGACGACGACTATCTGGTGCACGTCACCAAACTGTGGGAGCAGGCGGCAATTCCCGTCTCCGCCGCCGGGGTTCCGCTGGCGTTCTTACGCACCGGGATCGTGCTCGGCGACGGGGGAGTGCTCTCCCGCATGCTGCTTCCTTTCAAGATGGGTCTCGGGGGTCGCATGGGCAGCGGGGAGCAATGGTGGAGCTGGATCTCGCTCGATGATCACGTGCGCGCCACGCTGTGGGTCATCGACCGCCAGCTCAACGGCGCCTTCAACCTCACCGCTCCCAATCCGGTGCGCAACGCTGAGTTTGCTGCCAGCCTCGCCAAGGCGCTGGGGCGGCCGGCGATCTTGCCGATCCCGCAGTTCGCGCTCAAGGCAGTGCTCGGCGCCGAGCGGGCCCAAGCTCTCGTCTTCACATCGGCGCGGGTGCTTCCCCGAGCTCTCGAGTCGAGCGGCTTCGAATTCCGCCACCCGCGCATCGACGAGGCGTGGTCCGATGTGCTGCAAGGGTGATCGCAGCCCGGTCTGATTGACCGTGGGAGCCGACGGCTATCATCCCTGCGCCCGCCGGGGTAGCTCAGTCGGTAGAGCGACGCACTCGTAATGCGTAGGTCACGGGTTCGATTCCCGTCTCCGGCTCTCATCTCGCCGTGCCGAGAACGACGATTCAGTAAAGCCGGGCACCCCGTGCCGACCCGCCTCGTCGTAAGGTGGGCCACCCGACAAAGAAGGCGCCAACTTGGCAGACCAGGCCAACTTCGAGGCGGATGCCATGCAGTACGCCCCGCAGCTCTACTCAGCGGCGCTGCGCATGACGCGCAACCCCGCCGACGCAGAGGACGTCGTCCAAGAGACGTTTCTGAAGGCCTATCGGGCGTATGACAGCTTCGAGGCGGGCACCAATCTGAAGGCTTGGCTGTACCGGATCTTGACCAACACCTACATCAACCGGTACCGCAAGGCGCAACGGCGTCCCTCGGAGGTGGAGCTCGGGGAACTGCAAGATCTCTACCTCTACAAGCGGCTCGGCGAGGAATCTGGCGCCTCGGAGAGCGCCGAGTCTCAGGTGCTCGAGCAATTCGTCGACACCGACGTAGTCCAGGCGCTCGAGTCGCTCCCGGACAACTTCCGCATCCCCGTCCTGCTCGCAGATGTCGAGGGCTTCGCGTACAAGGAGATCGCCGAGATGCTCGACATCCCGATTGGAACAGTCATGTCCCGGCTCCACCGGGGAAGAAAAGCGCTGCAGAAGAAGTTGTGGCACTTGGCGGAGGAACGCGGCATAACGGGAAAAGCCTCATGAGCAGCTCATGTGAACACGCCGTCGAGCAGATCTACTACTACCTCGACGGCGAGATGTCGTACGTGCGCCGGATGCGCATTCGCTGGCATCTCCGCCGGTGTGGCGGCTGCTGCCGCGCCTTCGACTTCGAAGAGCAGGTCAAGATGATGGTGCGACAAAAGAGCCGCACCGAGCCCTCCGCGGAACTAATTCAGCGTCTTCGTACGTTGATAAGGGAAGAAGCGGGGGAAGACACCGGCCCGTGAGGGTTTCGGTGTTCCCATCTCAAGAAACGGACCAATCTGAAATGGCTGAAAACGTTCTGAAAGGCAAGCGGATCATGGGTTCATCCCGTGCTCCCAAAGCGGTTTCCGACGTGCGCCACTGCGCCAAGAAGGACTGCACCACCACCCTTTCTCGATACAACAAGCGCGAGTACTGCTACGCCCACGCCCCAACCAAGTTCCCGCGACTGCGCGGTCGCATCATCGCCGAGAGCTGAGCGTCGCCAACCACCTTGCGCGCCGGCGGCCGATGCCGTCGCCGGTGGTCCACCGATCCATGAGCGATCGAACCGTGAGCGATCGACCCGTGAGCCATCGACCCTGAGCGATCGTCCCATGATTCGGCTCACGAGCTCGCGTAATGAGGTCGTTCTGGCCGGGCTGGGCGGTAGCAAACTCGCTCCCAGCCCGGGTCTTCTCTAATCTCCCGGCCGATGAGGATCCTGTTCCTGACCGCGTTGCTGTTGGTGCTGGCTGCCCCGGCATGGGCAGCTGTGCCCGACGGCGACGGCTCCAGCGTGCTCGCATTCACCGAGGCCGAGAGCGAGGAGGGCGGCGAAGCGCCGCCGACGACCCAGACGTCGCAAGGCGGCATCACTCCTGCCGAGATGGCGCCGGCGGCGGAGGATGAGCCGCCCGAGGATCAGTGGACGGCGAAGTTCCTTGCGCCGCTGGTCGCAGTGTTGGGAGTGATCGGGATCGTGGTGGCTTTCATTCTCTACGGTCTCAGGCTGCGCGGCCGCTACCGGGTCGTCGAGTGAGGCGCCGCGTCGGCGGTCTCGAGGCGGTCTCGACCAGTACCTGACCACTACCTGACCACTACGCGATGCCTCAACAGCGGCCGGCGTCGGACGAGGCGACGGCCTCGCCGGACGGCTCGAACGCGTAGCCAAAGGAGCGTTCGGTCAAGTCCTCGAGGATCCCATCGCGCGACGCGTCGGCGATGACCGGACGACCGTCGACGATCCGGATCGGGATCGCCGCCAGTTGCTGTTCCTGCGCCGTGACCGTCAGCGTGAAGATCGCCGAGTACGACGAGGCGTTGCGCGCCGAGGGGAAAGCGAAGTTGCCGGTCGAGTGGACGACCCAGGCATTCTCGATCTTCTCCACCCCTTGCAGGACGTGGGGGTGGCTGCCGATCACGGCATCGGCTCCGGATTCGATCCATCGGGTTGCCAAGTCCCGCTGGTGGGCTGCCGGGCACAACTCGCGCTGCACTCCCCAGTGGACCATCACCACGGTGAAGTCGGCATCCGCCGCGGCGGCTACCGCAGCTTTGGTGAGCTCCTGGAACTGAGGACAAGCCCACGCCACCTCTTCGATGTAGGACTCGCCCGGCTCGGGCGAGTCGCACGGGACCCGCGAGAACGACAGCACGGCCAGGTCCCATCCGGCGACCTCGAAGCGGTGTGCCGCGTAGGCCTCGTCTCGACTTCGCCCGGTTCCGGCGCTGGCAACACCGGCAGCATCGAGAATCTCGATCGTCCGCACCACCGCATCGGGGCCGTAGTCGAGGGCATGGTTGTTGGCCAGGGCGGCGATGTCGACTCCGGCGCTGGCCAGCAGCTCGGCGGTCACCGGAGGGGATTTGAAGGTGAAGCGCTTCTGGATGGCTTTGCCGACTTCCGGCTCGGCCACCGTGGTTTCGAGATTGACGATCATCACGTCGGGTGCGGCCAGTTCCGCGGCGATCGAGCCGAGGGGATCCCGACCGTGCAGGCCGTGGGTGAACGAGGTGTCACCGGCGAATCCGATGACGAACGGCGCCAAGGTGGTCGTGGTGGTCGTCGTGGTTGAGGTGGGAGGTGCCGGCGGGCTCGCGGTGGGCATGGATGAGCCGGCGGCCGCAGTGGTAGCCGGCGAGCTGGTTGCCGGGCCGGCAACGGCGGCGGCATCCGGCCCACCGGCGCGACAGGCGGCCAAAACCACTGCGCAGACCAGCCAGGCGACGACCGCCAAGCCTCTTCCGAACGGCACCGCACCTCCCCTGCGATCCTGTAGGTGGTCGCCGCTCAGTGCCGACGACCGCGATCCCGATAGAGAACAGTACGTAAGTACTGTGAGCATTCAAGCTAAGTTCGCCGATTGAGCAAGATCGTCACACTGGGCGCGACTGACCCTTACGGCAGAATGACCAAATGAGCGAGCAGAATCACGAAATGAGACGTGCCATATGAGCAGAATTGACTGGGACCAGGCGGTACGGGTCGCCGGCCGGATGACCGGCAGTTACCCGCTCGCCGGCACCTACCACGAAGCCCGCTTCGCGCTCCAGGCTCCGCAGCTCGTGATGCGGGCCACGGCCCTCGTCGAAGCCGAGACCGGCCTGCACGCCCCGGGTGTGGCCGAGGTAGCCGTCGTGTCGCGCAAGGAGTGGGTGGAAGCGAACATCGGCTCCTTCTCCCAGCTGGTGAAACCTGCGGAAGATCGGCTGGCTGCGCAGCAGGGGATCGGCGCCCGGATCGCCCGCAAGGTCACCGCCGCCGAGCTGGGGATGATCCTCGGCCTGCTCAGTCGGCGGGTGCTCGGTCAGTACGAGTTGGTGCTGCCGCGCGCCGACGGTTCCTCGGGCGACACCGTCATGTTCGTCGGCGCCAACATCCTCGCCATGGAGCGCCAGCACGAGTTCCGCCCGCAGGAGTTTCGTTTCTGGGTGGCCCTCCACGAGGCCACCCACCGCTTGCAGTTCCTGGGCGTGCCCTGGATGAAGGAGTACTTCCTGTCTCTGGTGAGCGAGCTGGTGGCGGCTTCGATTCCGCAGAAGGGCGTGCTGTCGAGGATCGCCGGTGATTTGTCGGCGGCGGCCAAGTCGGGTGAGCCGCTCATCGACGAGGCGGGGCTCTTCGGGCTGTTCGCCACTCCTGGTCAACGGGAGATCATTGATCGGGTCCAGGCACTGATGTCCCTCCTCGAGGGCCACGGCCACGTCGTGATGGATCGGGTCGGGGCCCGCGAGCTGGTCACCCAGGAGCGCATGTCGCGCGTCTTCAAAGCGCGCCGCCAAGATCCGAGAACGGCGATGTTCATGCGGCTAGTGGGCCTCGAGATGAAGATGCGCCAGTACGACGAGGGCGCCGAGTTCGTGGCCGGCGTCGAACGCCATGCCGGCTGGTCGGCCCTCGACCGGGCTTGGATCAGCCCGAAACATCTACCGACCCTGCCGGAGATCAAGAACCCGGTCTTGTGGCTGGAGCGAATGGGATGACACCCGACGAGCTGCTCGCCCGGGCAGCTCCGGCGCCGCCGGGACCGCTCGTCGTGGCACTCAGCGGGGGTCCGGACTCGGCGGTAGCAGCTTGGGTTGCCCACCGGCTCTCCAACCATCCGGTGCGCGCGGTTCATGTTCATCACGGCACCTCGGCTGGGGATCTGCTGGCAAAGGCCGCCGCCGCCGTGGCAGAACGGCTCGGATTGGAGCTGAGCTGGGTTCAGGTGACCGTTCCGGAGGGCGCCTCATGGGAGGGTCGGGCCCGGGACGTGCGCTGGGAGGCCATCCTCGCCGAGGCGGGCGGGGCGACGATTGTCACTGGGCATCATCGCGATGACCTGGCCGAGACCACGTTGGCTCATCTGATTCGCGGCGCCGGCGCCGCCGGCTTGGCTGCCATGGCGGGCTCGCGCCCCGGGCTGTGGCGCCCGTTGATCAGGACGACGCGTAGGGACGTAGCTGGGGTGGCTGCGGCGCTCGACTTGCCGGCGGAAGCCGACCCGGCCAACCGCGACCCGGCTCATCTGCGCAATCGTTTGCGCCATGAGGTGTTGCCGCGGCTGGCGGCTGAACTGAATCCGCAGCTGATCGATGCCCTGGCGCGCACCGCCCATACCCTTGCTGCCGACGACGCGGCCATCGAGGCCACAATCGACCGGGCGCCTTTGCGCCGCGACGGCTGGGGGGCCTGGATGATCCCGGCGCCGCTGGTGGCCACCGCCTCACCTGCGGTGGCCGCTCGGTTGGTGCGTCGCCTGTTGCGAGCCGCCCGGCCGCCATATGCCGGCACGGCGGACGAGGTCGCCGCCGGCCTCGAGGTTGCCGGGGGAGCCGGCCGCCGCCACATCGCGGCCGGCTGGCAGCTAGAGCGGGAGGGGCCGTGGCTCGTGGCCCATTGCGGCGACCCGGCGCCCCCCGACGCGGTTGCGTGCTCCCTGCCGGGGTCGGCTCGTTTCGGGGCGCTCCAAGTCGAGGTAGCGCCGGCCCCTACGGTGCTTGTCCGCCGCAGCAGCCTCCTGGCTGGGGCGGCCGTCGGTGGCGAGCTGCGCTTGCGGCCGGGCGCCGCTGGGGAGCGCATCGAGATCGCCTCCGGATCGAAGCTGATCCGCGACGTCCTGGCGGAGGCCGACATCTCGCGACGGCTCCGCCCGGCTTGGCCTGTGGTGGAGGCCCATGGGAGAATTGCGGCCGTCGCCGGGATTCGTTCCGCCCCCTGGGCCCGGGGGGCAATCGGCGAGGAAGCTGTCTACGAGGTCAGGGTGGCGGAGTGCCAGATTTGAATCCACGGGTTCTCATCTCAGCCGAGGACATCGACTCCAAGCTCGCTGAGATGGGCAAGGAGATAACCAAGGACTACGAGGGGAAGAACCTGCTTCTCGTCGGCATTCTCAAGGGGGCGTTCATCGTGATGGCCGACCTCGCCCGCCATATTCACACTTCGGTCGAGTTCGACTTCATGGCGGTGTCCTCGTACGGGGGCCAGACGAAAACCTCCGGGGTAGTGCGCATCCTCAAGGATCTCGATACCCAGATCGAGGGCCGGCACGTGCTCATCGTCGAGGACATAATCGACTCTGGCTTGACGCTGCACTACCTCATGAAGAATCTGCGGGTGCGCAATCCGGCGTCGCTGGAACTGGCGGCGCTGCTGGTGAAGGAGGGTGTCGAGCGGCCGCCTCTCGACATCAGGTACGTCGGTTTCCAGATCGACCCCGAGTTCGTGATCGGCTACGGCCTCGACTACGAGGAGCTATATCGCAACCTGCCGTTCATCGGGGTGATCGAAGACGGCTCGTCACCAGAGACGTCATCCGAGACTGGGATGACTAGATGATCGCCTCGGCACTGCTCTAGTCACTTGCTGCGCTGGCTGTTGTCACGGCGGGGGCTGCAGAGGCACAGAGCGTGGCCCAATCGTCGCTGGAAAGCCTGATCGGGAGGATCTTCCCGTATCTATTGATCGCCGGCATCTTGCTGACATTCCTCGTCTACCTAGCCATCGGGGTGTGGGGTGGCAATCGTGCCGTGCGGTGGATCGATCAAGCGGGCCGGGCGAGGCTCGGCTAATGGATTGAGAGCAGGGACGAACCGGGCCGAGGGACTCGAGTCCGACGATACCGCCGCGCCCTGATCATCATCGGTGGGCGGGCGCCGGCGCAGGCCGCCCTGGGGGGCCACGAGTCCCTGCCACTCTATGGGGAGCACTCCGGGGAGCGCCGTTCTGAGCCTTGCCCCTACCGAGCCAGGCGCCGGGTCGACTCCCCGTGGCCCGGCTGATTACGGCACAATGGGAGCTGGAGCGGCCCCACGGAGTGGTCTGCGGCGGCGGCCGGCGCGGCGCGGCTCCCGATAACGGCCTGAAATCAATATGATGACAGCACTCAAAGTCTCCCTCATTCCCGCCGAAGGAGCATCGTGAACCGTACGGCCCGAGCAATGCTGATCTACTTGGCATTCGGCTTCGGCGCGCTGCTACTGGTCAACACGCTGCTGCAGGGCTCGAACGAACCGGCCGAGATCAGCCTGCCCGAGTTCGAGTCACGTCTCACGGCGGGCGAGATCGAGTCGGTGCTGATCAAGCAGAAGTCCGACGAGATCCTCGGTGAATTCAAACCGGACGTCGAACTGCCCGAGGATGCTACCGACAACACGTTCAAGCTGAGCTACCCCAACGAGTACGAAGGGGACCTCACCACCCGGATCCTGGCGGCAGACGTCCAGGATTTCCAGGTCGATGCCGAGAACCCCACAGGCTTCCAATGGTTCCTGGGAACCATCTTCCCGTACCTCCTCATCTTCGGCATCTTCATCTTCTTCATCATGCAGATGCAGGGCGGGGGCAACCGCGTCATGCAGTTCGGCAAGTCGCGCGCCAAGCAGGTGACGAAGGACTCGCCCAAGGTGACGTTCAAGGACGTCGCCGGCGCCGACGAAGCCGTCGAGGAGCTCCACGAGATCAAGGAGTTCCTGCAGAGCCCCGGCAAGTTCCGGGCGATGGGGGCCAAGATCCCGCGCGGCGTCCTGCTGTTCGGCCCTCCGGGAACCGGCAAGACGCTGCTGGCCAAGGCGGTCGCCGGCGAGGCCGGCGTGCCGTTCTTTTCGATTTCCGGCTCGGACTTCGTCGAGATGTTCGTCGGGGTCGGCGCCAGCCGAGTGCGCGACCTGTTCGAGCAAGCGAAGTCCAACGCCCCGGCCATCGTGTTCATCGACGAGATCGACGCCGTCGGGCGCCACCGTGGAGCCGGACTCGGCGGCGGACACGATGAGCGGGAGCAGACGCTCAACCAGCTCCTCGTAGAGCTCGACGGTTTCGACGCCAAGTCGGGCGTGATCGTCATCGCCGCCACCAACCGCCCGGACATCCTCGACCCCGCGCTGCTGCGCCCGGGACGCTTCGATCGGCAGATCATCGCGCCCCGCCCCGACTTGAAGGGGCGTCACCAGATCCTGAAGGTGCACGCCAAGGGAAAGCCGCTCGCCGACGGTATCGATCTAGAGGTGTTGGCCCGGCAGACGCCAGGATTCACCGGAGCCGACCTGGCGAATCTGATCAACGAGGCGGCGTTGCTCTCCGCTCGGCGCGACCGCACCGAGATCGGCATGGTCGAGCTGGAGGAGGCGATCGATCGCATCTTGGCCGGGCCGGAGCGCAAGAGCCACATCATGTCCGAAGACGAGAAGAAGCTCACCGCCTACCACGAAGGGGGCCATGCCCTGGTGGGCTACGCCCTGCCGAATGCCGACCCGGTGCACAAGGTGACGATCATCCCGCGCGGCCGGGCCGGTGGTTACACCAAGTCGCTCCCCGCGTCCGACCGCGATTACCAGCGGCGCACCGAGCTGGTGGACCGGCTGGCCGTGGCCCTCGGCGGCCGGGCGGCGGAGGAGATCATCTTCGAGGATCCGTCTACAGGCGCGCACAACGACATCGAGCAGGCCACCAAGCTGGCCAAGGCGATGGTCATGGAGTACGGCATGAGCGATCGGCTCGGTCCGATGCGGTACGGCACGGCGCAGGGCGAGGTGTTCCTGGGTCGCGACTACACCCACGGCCAGGATTACTCGAATGACGTTGCCTCCCTGATCGACGAGGAGGTCCGCGAGCTCATCTTCCAGGCTCGGGAGGAGGCGCGCGAGATCCTCGTCACCCACATCGACGCCTTGCACCGGGTGGCGGCGATGCTTCTCGAGAGGGAGACCCTCGGCGCCGACGAGTTGGCCGAGGCGTTCTACGACGTTCCCAAATGGGAGCACACCGAGAGCGGGGCATTGCGAATCCGGGCCCCCAAGAGCTTCGACGTGCGCGAAGGCGGCATGGTGGCTGCCCAGCCGCCCGACGATCCTGCCTAGTAGTTGGCGTTATCCGACCTGGCTTCTCGGACTCCGGTGGTATGGAGGCTGCGGTCGGTCACCCTGTCCACTGCTGCCCACACGTTGATCATGGGCGTGCTCAACGTGACGCCCGATTCCTTCTCCGACGGTGACCCGGGCCTGGCGCCAGCGGCGGCGGTGGCGCGAGGTTTGGCGATGTGGCACGAGGGCGCCGACATCATCGACGTGGGCGGCGAATCGACGCGGCCGGGGGCCGATCCGGTGAACGTCGCCGAGGAGCTGGAGCGGGTGGTGCCCGTCGTCACCGAGCTGGCGGCGGCCGGTGTTGTCGTCTCCGTCGACACGATGAAGCCGGAGGTGGCGGCGGCTGCGATCGCGGCGGGTGCCCAGGCGGTCAACGACGTCAGCGGCCTTCGTGATCCGGCGATGATCGCCACGGTGGCTACCACAGGCGCCGGAGCGGTGATCATGCACATGCGGGGCGACCCGCGAACTATGGAAGCGGACACCGACTACGCCGACGTCGTGGCCGAGGTCGCCAACTACTTGGCCGCGCGAGCTGCGCAGGCGGCGGGAGCCGGGGTGGAGGCGTCCCGGATCTGCCTCGACCCGGGAATCGGATTCGGCAAATCGCATATGCAGAATCTGGAGATACTGAACCAATGTGGAGCTTTTGCAACCCTCGGCTATCCGGTGCTGATCGGAGCCAGCCGCAAGGGTTTCCTGGGTTCCGTGCTGCGTGCTGCCGGGCTCGAAACCGTTGCGGCGGAAAGGGATCCGGCCACCGCGGCTACAGTGGCAGCGGCGATCATCGGCGGGGCTGCCGTTGTCAGGGTGCACGATGTGGCGCTGGCGCTCCAGGTAGGGCGCACGACGGACGCTATCGTGAGGGGACAATTCGAGAGCAGGGAGACCATTGGCAGGCCTTGAGCCGCGCGGCTTCAAGTGGGTGATAAAGGGTCGTCTCGCCATATGCGAGCGCATTGGCGGACACGGATTCCAGCATCGTCGAGTACGCCGTGAGGAGGAGATCGTCTGGCTCGCCGACCACGGGTTCAACACCGTGCTGTCGCTGCTTGCGAGCAACCAAAATCAGCAAGCCTACGAGGCAGCCGGGATGCGCTTCGTCCACGTCCCCATCGAGGGTGAGGTGGAGCTGGAAGACCTGCCACAGATACTCTCTCGCTTCGACGAAGCGATGAGCCCGGGGGCGGTGGTGCTGGTGCACCGAGACCTGATAGATGACACCGTCGTGGGCCTGCTCGGCGGCTACCTGGTGCATGCCAACCTGATCGACGACCGCATCGTCGCCACGTCGGTGATCCAGGAGATCGCCGGACGACCCCTGGGGCCCGAAGGCCGCCGCTTGATTCCCGATTCGACCGCCCGGAAGTAGGGGTGGCCGTCCGGGCCGCCATCGGTCTGGGGTCCAACCTGGGCGACCGGGCGCGGCACATCGCAGATGCCATCGGATCGATTAGCCGGCTGGGGAGTTTGGTCAATGTGTCGGCTCTCTATGAGACGGCGCCGATCGGGGGACCAGCGCAGGGCCCCTACCTCAACGCAGTCGCCGTGATCGACACCGATCTGGCGGCATCCGATCTCCTGGCGGAGTGCCTCCGCATCGAGCGCGAGCATGGCCGCCAGCGCAACGAGAAATGGGGGCCCCGAACCCTCGATCTCGACATAATCCTGTACGGCGACGCTCTGATCGACCAAGCCGGCCTGATCGTTCCCCATCCCCGGCTGGCCGAACGCCGGTTCGTGCTCGAGCCTCTCGTCGAGGCCTGGCCAAAGGCCTCCTTGCCCGATGGCACCATGGTCTCGTCGCTGCTCGCCACTGTCACCGATCAGGACGTGCGCCGCGTTCAGGGACCGATTCCGCCGCGGGCGACGACGGTGGCGGCCATTGCGTTCACCACGGTCGGCGCCCTCGGCATCTGGTGGCTGTTCGACTGGCTCATCGGTTGAGCCGGCCGCGTCGCGCGTACCCGCAAAGCGGTCCGGGGGGAGCAGTCCCGCCACGTAGACTCCCCGGTCATGGACATCACCATCGTCGGGCCGGGTCGCGCCGGGATGGCGCTCGCCATTGCGGCGCGCCGTGCCGGTCACGACATCGTCGCCGTGGTGGGGCGCACCCTGGGCGGCACCGAGCCGGCGGCTGCCAAGGTCAACTCGACTCCGTTCACCCTGCAAGCAGAGTTTCCCAGCGGCGACCTCCTGGTCCTGGCCACCCGAGACGACGTGCTGGCTGACGTGGCCGATTCGATCGCCGGTCGCATCCCGCCGCGCTCAGGTGCCGGCGCGGTTCACGTCTCCGGCCTGGTCCCGAGCCGAGTGTTAGCGCCCCTCGCCGCGGCCGGCTACCTGATCGGCACCTTCCATCCGCTGCAGTCGCTGCCCACTCCACAAGCCGGGGCGGCGCGGCTGGCGGGGGCCTGGGTCGGCGTAACCGCCGGCGAGCTGCGCCCCCGACTCATCGAGCTGGCCGAGTCGATCGGCATGCATCCGTTTGACATCACAGATGACAAGAAGCCGCTCTATCACGCCGCTGCGTCGGCGGCCGCCAACTTCCCTCTCGCCAGCTTGGCACTCAGCAGTGATCTGTTTGCCGATGCCGGTGTTCCATTTCGGGCGGCGCAGCCCCTCGTGGAAGCCGTTGTCGCCAATGCTTTCGAGATCGGTCCCCGTGCCGCTCTCACCGGCCCGGTGGCTCGAGGGGATGTGTCGACGGTGGCGGGGCAGATGACTGCCGTCGCCGACGCCGAACCTGGGTGGCTCGGAGATTTCGTGGCCGCCGTGCGCACATTGGCGCGACTCAGCGGCAACGGGCCCTTGTTCGAGGAGATGCTCCAGGAGTGGCGGCGCGGGGAGCAGGCCGAGTGAAGCTGACCGCGACCATGGATGAAACCCGGGCTCGCTATAGCGCGGCGCCAGTCGGGTTGGTTCCCACACTGGGTTACCTCCACGAGGGGCACGTGGCGCTGCTGGAGGCGGCCCGGGCCGAATGCGCCACGGTAGTGATGACGGTGTTCGTGAACCCGCTGCAGTTCGATGAGCCCGCCGACCTCGAGCGGTACCCGCGGGATCTGGATAAGGATGCGGAGCTGGCCCGGGACGCCGGCGTGGACCTGGTGTTTGCCCCGACGGTCGACGAGATGTGGCCACTTCCCCTCGAGACGGTCGTGAGCGTTCCCAAGCTGGGGGAGCGGATGGAGGGCTCGCACCGGCCCGGCCACTTCGACGGGGTGGCCACGGTGGTAGCCAAACTGTTGGCGGGGCTGCGGCCGGACCGCGCCTATTTCGGGAGGAAGGATGCCCAACAGCTGGCCATCATCCGTCGCCTCGCCCTGGATTTGTCCATGCCCACCGAGATCGTGCCGCATTCGACGGTGCGCGAGCCGGATGGTTTGGCACTGTCGAGTCGCAACGTGTTCTTGCGCGACTCGGAGCGAGCAGCCGCGCTCACGTTGAGCCAGGGACTGATGCAGGCGGCCGATGCCGCCGAAGGTGGGGAGCGCGACGCTCGTGCCCTGGAGCACCTCGCCTGGGTCGCTATGGACCGGGCTCCGGGGGTGTTCCCGGACTACGTCGCCGTGGCAACGGCTCGCGATGTGGCTCCCGTCGAAGGCGAGCTGAGCGAGGACAGCTTCCTGGCGGTGGCGGCTCGGGTCGGCGAGGTGCGGCTCATCGACAACATCCACCTTGATGTCGACGGAACGTCGCTCCATGCCGACCGGGGCATTCTGCTCGACCGTCCCAGCTTGCTGTACTCCCGGACGCCAACCTAGGAAGCCCGGTCACATGCTCCTCGCCGCCGACATTGGCAACACCAACACCGCCATCGGCCTCTACGACGGCCGGCAACTGGCCGCTCATTGGCGGCTCACCACGGTTCCGGAGCGGACCGCCGACGAGCTCGAGATCTCGCTGCGCAGCCTTCTCGAGCTGGAGGGGCTGAGCGGCAAGGACGTCACCGCCGTGGCCATCTCTTCGGTGGTGCCGGCGATCACCACTGCGTTTCGCCAGGTTGCGGAGGAGATCGCATCCGGCGACGTCGTAGTGGTGGGCCCGGGAACCAAGACCGGCATGATGATCAACATCGACAATCCGCGCGAGGTGGGCGCCGATCGGGTTGTCAATGCAGTCGCGGCCCGGGAGCGCTACGGCGCGCCGTGCGTCGTGGTCGATTTTGGGACGTCGACCAACTTCGATGTGGTCGGCCGCGACGGCCACTACCTCGGCGGCTCGATCGCTCCGGGCCTGGTCATCGCCACCAACGCCTTGATCTCCGGGACTGCGGCGCTGCGCAACGTCGAGTTCAATGCGCCCCGGGCGGCCATCGGCAAGGGCACCGTGGAAGCTATCCAGTCGGGGGCGATCTTCGGACACGCTGGGCTCGTCGATGGCATCGTCGAGCGGATAGTTCGCGAGGTCGGGGGACAGGTCACTCGAGTCGCTACCGGCGGCTTGGCGCCCACGGTGGTGCCCCACTGCAACAGCGTCTCGACCATCGACGAGTTCTTGACCCTCGACGGGCTGCAGATGATCTACGAGCTGAATCGGGACGGAGCGTGAACGACTCCGTCGACTCGCCGAACGAGCCGTGGGACGATCGGCTCGGCCTCGCCGCCCATCCGCTGACCGCCTTGCGCTTGAAGAAGCACCAGGCCGTTCTCGCCGGGCCCGGCTATCCCTTCCGGTTCCAGCGCAGCGCGCTCGCCGCCGAGCTGCACACCGACTTCGGCGGGCTCGAGCCGGGTGCAGAGACCGGAGTCACCGTGACGGTGGCCGGGCGACTGCGCAACGTGCGCGAGATGGGGAAGCTCTCCTTCGCGGTGCTCGCCGACGTGTCCGGGACGATCCAGCTGTTCGTGGATCAGAGCGCGTTGGGGGAAGAGGGCTTTGCCGCCTTCGCCGACCTGGATATCGGTGACTGGATCGGCGCCACCGGCGAGGTGATGGCGACGCGGCGGGGTGAGCTGTCGGTGCGGGTGCGGAGCTTCCAGCTCCTCGCCAAGGCGCTGCGCCCGTTGCCGGACAAGTTCCACGGCCTCACCGATGTGGAGGCGCGGTCGCGTCAGCGATACCTCGACTTGATCGCCAACGACTCGGCCCGGGAGGTGGCGCTGGCGCGCTCTCGTGTCGTATCCCTCTTTCGCCGCGAGTTCGAGGCTCGCGGCTACGTCGAGGTGGAGACGCCGGTGCTGCTCAACCAAGCAACCGGGGCCATGGCTCGCCCCTTCGCCACCCATCACAACGCCCTCGATCTCGACATGGTGTTGCGCATCGCCACCGAGCTCTACCTGAAGCGGCTCATCGTCGGTGGATTGGAGCGGGTATTCGAGATCGGCAAGATCTTCCGCAATGAGGGAATCGACGCCACCCACATGCCCGAGTTCACGATGCTCGAGTCCTACGAGGCGTTCGCCGACTACGAGGACATCGCCCGAATGGTCGAGGAGATGTTCGCCGCGATCGCCACCGAAGTGGCCGGCTCGACCCGGCTGATCTACCAGGGCCGACCGCTCGACTTGACGCCGCCTTATCCGCGCCGGCCGATGCTCGAGATGGTCAACGAAGCCATCGAGGGGACGATGTCGTTCAGCTTGTCGCGTGCCGAGGCGGTGGCGGTGGCCCGCGGCAACGGAATCGAGCCGGAGGACCACTGGGGCAACGGCAAGATCCTCGAGGAGCTCTTCGATCGCCACGTCCAACCCACGATCTGGGATCCGATCTTCGTGGTCAACCACCCCACCGAGACCTCCCCGTTGGCCCGCAAGAGTCCCGCCGACCCCAACGTAACCGAGCGGTGGGAGCTCTTCATTGCCGCCTCGGAGTACGGCAATGCTTTCAGCGAGTTGAACGACCCGCTGGATCAGCGGGCCCGCTTCGAGGCGCAGATGATCCTCAAAGCGGCGGGCGACGAGGAGGCCCAGGAGATCGACGAGGACTTCGTGCGGGCCCTCGAGTACGGCATGCCCCCGACCGGGGGTCTCGGCATCGGCATCGACCGCCTGGTCATGCTGCTCACCGACCAGGCGCACATCCGCGAAGTGATCCTCTTCCCCACGATGCGCCCCTAAATACACGAGTCGCAGCAAAGCTGCGACCCCGCATGTGGGTCCCCCCTTCAGGGGGGACTGCTTTGGGGCGTGAGCCGCAAGGCGGGGGGTGCCCGCTATCACTTCGGAACCTTGGAGTCGTCTCCTCCGCACCGCGGTCCGTACACCTCTACGGCCGCCCGAACCTTCGCAGAGCAGCGCAGGTGCGAGCTACTTGAAGAACTCGGCTCGGCCGACTCCGTCGAAGGCCACCGTCCAGCCTTCGCTGACCTTGCCGTCGTCTACGTGATAGACCCACACGTAGGGCGACTCGAAGGTCTTTCCTTCCCGCGTGGCATGCATCGTGCCGAGCAGCACCACGTGAGAGTCGCTTTCGAGGGTGTCGTGAAGGTCCATCGACACTTCATCGGATCCGGACAGCGAGTCTCCGACGTAACCCACGATTGCGTCGCGGCCGACGTAATCCTGTTCGGGGGCGTGCCACACGGCGTCGTCGGCAAGCATGGCAGTGGCCTTCTCCAAGTCCCCGGACTCGAAGATGGCCATCAGTGACATGACTACATCTGCCTTCGCCATCACCGGCTCCTTTCGATGCTGAAGTCCGTATGGCAACCAACCTACCGAACGGGCTCAACGCCCGCCCCTCGTTCAGCCCCGAGCGGCGTGCACCCGATCGGTCAGATAACTCTGCAACGACCGCAGGACCGGCAGCAGCGCCGATTCGGGCAGCCGTGACGCCGCTTTCTCCGCCACACGGAGACGCTCGGCGGCTTCGGCCACCACCCGATCGACATGCCCTCCGGCCGTCGTCAACTCGATGATGCGGGCGATGGCAGCTGTGTCGTCGGGTGCGCCGTCGGCGACGAGCCGCCGGATCTCGGCACCTTCGGGCCCGGCGGCGGCATAGAGGACCGGCAGGGTGTAGGTGCCCTCCCGGATGTCGGAGCCCGCCGGCTTGCCGATGAACTCCTCGCTGGCGACCAGATCCAAGACGTCGTCTGCCATCTGGAAGACCAGGCCCACTTCCCAGGCCCACTCGGAGATCGACTCGATGTCGTCGCGGGTAGCTCCGGCGGTCAGCGCTCCCAAGCGGGCGGAGGTCCGGATCAACGAAGCCGTTTTGCCTCCGATGACGCGGAAGTAGTCATCGGGGCCATGCTCGATGTCGCCTTCGAGCTGCAGCTCTAGGACTTGCCCCTCGCACAGCGAGGCGTAGGTGCGCGCAATCAGAGTCACCGCTTCTTCCCCCAGCGGGGCGGCTACCTCCGAGGCTTTGGCGAGCAGATAGTCGCCGCCGAGTATCGCCGCGGTGTTGTCCCAGTTGACGTTGACCGACGCTGAGCCGCGTCGGGTCTCAGCCTCGTCGATCACGTCGTCGTGATACAACGATCCGATGTGCACTAGCTCGACCGCCACCCCGGCCTCGACCGGGCCGCCGTGAGCTGCCGCCGGTCCCAGCTCCCCGGCTACCTGGGCCAGGAGCGGCCGGTAGCGTTTGCCGCCCGCCCGGACGAGGTGCTGGGCGATTTCGGTCAAGAACCGGTTGGAAGCCGTCGTCACCTCGATCAGCCGACGCTCCACCTGCTCCATCCGTTGCCATACGGCTTCGATGGGGACGAGATCGCGCAACGAGGGGCTATGCATCTGCGCGATGGTAGCTCCGCGGTGGCGAAGCCATTCGGAACCGAGCAGTAGCCCGGGGACTTAGGTTTTGCGGCGGCGACGACGATGCAAGATGCAGGTACTGTGAGCACCGCCCGACGGAACAACCTGCCTCGCATCCGTGTTGGCAATGTCGAGTCGGAAGTTGATCCAGCCGGGCCGAATGGAACGTAGAAGTATCGAGGGCACGCGGCGGAGCACAAGTAGACATATCGGCTAGGACGGGGCTTCTCGCTATACTCGGCGCGGCGCCTCTGCGAAGGCGCCCGGTCTGTTTTTGGGAATTGAGACAACGTGTTTGAAAGGTTTACTGATAGGGCCAGGCGGGTCGTAGTTCTTGCTCAGGAGGAAGCTCGTCTCCTGAATCACAACTACATCGGCACCGAGCACATCCTGCTCGGGCTCATCCACGAGGGAGAGGGGGTCGCCGCCCGCGGGCTCGAAAGCCTCGGCATCGATCTCGACTCGGTGCGAGCCAAGGTGATCGAGATCATCGGGCAAGGCTCCCAAGCCCCTAGTGGGCACATCCCCTTCACCCCCCGGGCCAAGAAGGTCCTCGAGCTCTCGCTGCGCGAAGCGCTCCAGCTCGGACACAACTACATCGGTACCGAGCACATCCTCCTCGGGCTGATTCGGGAGGGCGAGGGCGTCGCCGCCCAGGTCCTCCAGAAGTTGGGCGCCGAGCTGCACAAGGTCCGCCAAACGGTCATTCAGCTGCTGTCGGGCTCGTCGGGCGAGGAGCAGACGGCCGGCGCCGGCGAACGCGCCAGCACCCGCGGCGGCGGCTCCGGCGAAGCCGGGACCAGCGGTTCCACCGTTCTCGACCAGTTCGGGCGCAATCTGACGCAACTCGCCCGCGACCGGGCGCTCGACCCGGTGATCGGCCGCACCAACGAGATTCAGCGGGTCATGCAGGTGTTGTCGCGGCGCACCAAGAACAACCCGGTGCTGATCGGCGAGCCGGGGGTGGGCAAGACCGCCATCGTCGAAGGGCTCGCCCAGCGCATCGTCGCCGCCGACGTGCCGGACACGCTGGCCAACAAGCACCTCTACACGCTCGATCTCGGCGCTTTGGTGGCCGGGTCTCGCTATCGCGGCGATTTCGAGGAGCGGCTGAAGAAGGTCTTGAAGGAGATTCGCACGCGAGGCGACATCATCCTCTTCATCGACGAGATTCACACTTTGGTTGGTGCCGGAGCTGCCGAAGGCGCCATCGACGCCGCCAGCATCCTCAAGCCGATGCTCGCCCGTGGCGAGCTCCAGACAGTCGGGGCCACGACCCTCGAGGAGTACCGCAAGTATCTCGAGAAGGACTCGGCACTGGAACGTCGGTTCCAGCCAATCCAGGTCGACGAGCCCACGGTGGCGGACACGATCAAGATCCTCGAGGGACTCCGGGACCGCTACGAGGATCATCACCAGGTCAGCTTCACCGACCAGGCTCTGGTCAACGCGGCCAACTTGGCCGACCGCTACATCGCCGACCGGTTCCTGCCCGACAAGGCGATCGACCTGATCGACGAAGCGGGTAGCCGGATGCGCCTCAAGCGCACCAACATCCCTGCGGAGCTGCGGGAGACCCTCGATCGGCTCGAGCAGGTTCGCTCCGACAAGCGAGAGGCCGTCCAGGCTCAGCAGTACGAGCGGGCCGCCCAGTTGCGGGACCAGGAGCGAACCATGATCGCCGAGCGCAACGAGCAGGAAGCGAACTTCACCGAAGCCGACGGTTACCGCTCCACCATCGACGAGGAGGAGATTGCGGAGGTCCTGGCCCAATGGACCGGGATCCCGGTGCACCGCCTCACCGAAGAAGAGACCACGAAGCTCCTCAACATGGAAGACGAGCTGCACAAGCGGATCATCGGCCAGCACGATGCGATCGCCGCCGTGTCCAAGTCGATCCGGCGCACCCGGGCCGGCCTCGCCGACCCGAAGCGCCCGGCTGGTTCGTTCATCTTCCTGGGCCCGTCCGGGGTAGGTAAGACCGAGTCGGCCAAATCGTTGGCCGATTTCCTGTTCGGGGACGAGAACGCCCTCATCCAGATCGACATGTCCGAGTACATGGAGAAGCACGCGGTTAGTCGGCTCGTCGGCTCCCCGCCGGGATACGTCGGCTACGACGAGGGCGGCCAGCTCACCGAAGCGGTGCGCCGCAAGCCGTTCTCCGTGGTGCTGTTCGACGAGATCGAGAAGGCGCACCCGGACGTGTTCAACATTCTGCTGCAGATCCTCGAAGACGGTCGCTTGACCGACTCCCAAGGGCGCAGCGTCGATTTCAAGAACACGGTCATCATCATGACCTCCAACCTGGGCACCGCCGAGCTGCGCAAGAAGAAGCTGGGCTTCTCCCAGGAGACCGAAGAGCTGAACTACCAGCAGATCAAGGACAAGGCGCTCGAAGCGCTCAAGGGTCATTTCCGTCCCGAGTTCTTGAACCGGATCGACGAGATCATCGTCTTCCACGAGCTCACCATCGACGAGGTCAAGCAGATCGTCGACCTGTTGCTCAAGCGGGTGCGGGAGCAGCTGGCTTCGAAGGGCCTCGACATCGTGCTCACCGAGGAAGCCAAGGAGCTGCTTGCCAAGAAGGGTTACGACCCGCAGCTCGGCGCCCGGCCGCTCCGGCGTGCCATCCAGCAGCTTCTCGAGGATCCGCTCTCGGAGCGGGTGCTCCATCAGGAGTTCGCCGCTGGCTCGACCATCCTGGTCGACGTCGACGAGGAGGACGACAGCCTTCTCAGCTTCAACCCGATCGAGACCCCGGACACGCCACCCGTCGAGATGGCCGACTCATCCGACAGCTGACTGCTGACCATATAGCCCCATCCGGTCGCACTGCGGGTGGCCGATTCGTGGACGGCCACAGAGCGCGAAAAGCCCGTTCAGCTCGGGCGAAAAGATCGCGAAGTCGGGTACCTAGCTAGACTGCGATTGCTCGCCGTCTGGTGAGCCTTTGTTTGAACAACGAAGGGGTTCCTTAATGATTTCTGTCTTTAGGAAGCGGGGAGCCTTGTTGGCCCTCCTCTTCGCTTTTGCGCTCGTTGTGGCGGCCTGTGCTGAGGATGAGCCGACCGCGACCACGACCGCAGCTCCCACCACTACGGCCGCGGCCACTACGACGGCCGCGCCCACCACCACCCAAGCGGCTACGACGACGACTTTGCCCCCGCCGCCGCCGGGTAGAGAGATTCTGGGATGCGAGATCTCAGATACCGGCGGCATCGACGACCGGTCGTTCAACGAGAACGCCTGGGCGGGCATGCAACGGGCCGAGGCCGAGCTCGAAGGCGTGACCCGGATCGAGTTCCTCGAGTCCCAGACCGAGGCGGACTATGTGCCGAACCTGCGCGCAATGCAGGACCTGGGATGCGATATCACCATCCTCCCGGGGTTCCTGTGGATCACTACGATCCTCGAGTGGGCGCCGGACAATCCTGATGACTTGTACGCCATCGTCGACGTCACGGACCTTGGTCTGGCCAACGTTCGTGAGATCGCCTTCCAGACCGACGAAGCCGCATTCCTGGCCGGGTATGTGGCGGCCGGCACCACTCAGACCGGCGTGATCGGCACCTACGGCGGAGTCAAGATTCCGTCGGTGACGATCTTCATGGACGGCTTGGTCAAGGGCGTGGACTACTACAACTCCCAGAAGGGCACTGACGTCCGGGTGATTGGCTGGGATCTGGAAGCCCAGGAGGGCCAGTTCACCGAGGACTTCGAGGCGGTGGACAAGGGCCTCGAGATCAGTAATGCGCTGATCGAGAACAGTGCCGATATCATCATGCCGGTCGGCGGCAAGATCGGTCTGGGTGCCTGCTCGGCGATCACCGCCCAAGGCGGCGCTGACTCCGGCCTGCTGAACATCGGGGTCGACGTCGACTGGAACGTGTCTGCTGGCCCGGAGTGTGGCGAATTCACCATGACTTCGGTCATCAAGCGGATCGACAACTCGGTGTTCAACACCGTGCAGAACGTTCTCGTACTGGGTGCGCTGGGCAACCCGTATCTGGGCACCTTGATCAACGAGGGCGTCGGCATTTCCAAGACCGGCGCCTGGGAGCGGGTCCCCGACGAGGTCAAGACCGAGGTCGAGGCGCTACAGGCGGAGCTCATCGCCTATAACGGTGCCAACCAGACGACCGGAGTCGACGCCTTCATCGCATCCAAGGCTGAGGCGGAGAGTTGATAATCCGACCGACAGGAAACATGTGATTGAGAGGGGGGCCCCGGACGGGGCCCCCCTCTGTTGTGGCTGGGTACGGCCACTCCGGATGAACAAAGGCATGCGAGAAGGGCTGGACGCCGGGGCGGCCCGACCCCGCAATGCGCGGTTCGTCTAGGCTTGCCGCTGGTCCGCTGGTCGGAGGGCTGGGTTGGAACTGGAACTCAAGGGCATCACCAAGCGCTTCCCGGGCGTGCTGGCCAACGACGCGGTCAGCCTGACGGTGCGCTCCGGCGAGATCCTGGGTCTGCTCGGCGAGAACGGGGCGGGCAAGACCACCCTGATGAACATCCTCTACGGCCTCTATACGGCCGACGAGGGTGAGATCCTCGTCGACGGCCAAGCGCAACACTTCGCCGGGCCGGGCGACGCCATCGACGCCGGGATCGGCATGGTTCACCAACACTTCATGCTGGTGCCGGTATTCACCGTGACGGAGAACGTGGTGCTCGGCGTGGAGCCCACGCTCGGTGGCGGCGTGCTCAACTTGAGGAAGGCCCGCCAAGACCTCGTCGAAATCTCCGAGAAGTACAGCCTCGAGGTGCCGCCCGACGCCTACATCGAAGACCTCCCAGTGGGCGTGCAGCAGCGGGTCGAGATCATCAAGGTGCTCTTCCGCCATGCGGAGGTGCTGGTCTTCGACGAGCCCACCGCGGTGCTGACTCCTCAAGAGGTCAAGGAGTTTTTCGAGATCCTGCGCTCGCTGCGCGACAGCGGCAAGGCGATCGTGTTCATCACGCACAAGCTGAAAGAGACGCTCGAGATCGCGGATCGCATCGCCGTGCTGCGCGACGGCGCAGTGGTCGGGGAGACCACTCCGGAGGAGGCGAGCGAGTCGATGCTCGCCGAGATGATGGTCGGCCGGCCGGTCGACCTGGTGGTTGACAAGGAGCCGGCCCAGCCGGGCGCCGCCGTGCTCGAAGTCGAGGATCTCGTGGTGCTCGACGAGCGGCTGCACCGCGCTGTCAACCGCGTCAGCTTCAACGTCCGTGCCGGCGAGATCGTCGCCGTCGCCGGCGTGCAGGGCAACGGACAGACCGAGCTCGTCGAAGCGCTCACCGGGCTGCGCACCCCGTTGTCGGGCAAGATCTCCATCCTGGGTGAAGACGTCACCCGCGCCAGCCCCCGCGAGATCCACGAGATGAGTGTGGCCCATGTGCCGGAGGACCGGCAGCGCAGCGGGCTCGTCCTCAAGTTCTCGGTGGCGGAGAACATGGTCCTCGACACCTATCACGGGGCTCCGTACTCGAAGGGCATTGTCATGAACTGGGGCGAGACCCGGCGCACCGCCAAGCGGCTCGTCGAGGAGTACGACGTGCGCACCCCCAGCATCGACGTCGAGATGAGCAACTTGTCGGGCGGCAACCAACAGAAGGTGATCGTGGCCCGCGAGTTCGGACGCGACGTTCGCCTGGTGGTGGCATCCCAACCTACCCGGGGACTCGATGTCGGTTCCATCGAATACATCCACGAGCGCATCGTGCAGGAGCGCGACGAGGGCTCGGCCATATTGATCGTCTCGACCGAGCTCGACGAGGTGTTGGCGCTGTCCGATCGCATCCTGGTGATGTATCGGGGACGGCTGGTCGCCGAAACGACCCCGGCGGAGACGACCCCGGCCGAGATGGGCCTGTTCATGGCGGGCGCCCACACCGGCGACCCGGAGCGGGAAGAGGTGACTCCATGAGCGAGCGCACCGAGCCGCAGACCCCGCAAGAGGATCTGGAACCGACGGAGCCGACCGAAGAGCAGGAGGAGGTCGGCCGCCGGTTCTTTGCGGACATCACCGGAATCAACGTCGACTGGCGCTCCGCCGTGGTGGTACCGCTCCTGGCGGTGCTCACGGCATTGATCGTTGGCGCCTTCATCGTCGTGATCTCCGACATCGACCTGCTTGGGGAGTTCGGATCCGATCCGGTAGGGGCGCTGGGCGACGCCTGGGTGCTGGTAACGGACGCCTACTTGGCACTCGCCGAGGGAGCCTTCGGCTCGCTCAACGCGTGGTCCGAGACATTGGTGGCGGCCACTCCGCTGATCTTCACTGGCCTGGCGGTGGCGATCGGGTTCCGCGCCGGGTTGTTCAACATCGGCGGCCAGGGCCAGCTCATAGTGGGCGCCGTCGGCGCCCTGATTGCCGGCTTCACGTTCAGTCTGCCCTCGTTCCTCCACATTCCGTTGGCCCTGCTGGCGGGGACACTCGCCGGAGCGATCTGGGGCGGCATCTCGGGCTTGCTGAAGGCACGCACCGGTGCTCATGAGGTGATCACGACGATCATGCTCAACTTCATAGCGCTCTTCCTGATGCGCTGGTCCTTGAAGACCGACTTCATACGAATCGAAGGTCGCCAAGACCCGATCTCCAAGTCCATCGAAAACTCTGCCTACCTGCCCCGGCTCTTCGGCTTCCTGGAGACCACCCAGGCCAGGGTACATCTCGGCTTCATCGTGGCGCTGGCCGCCGCCTGGTTCATGTACTGGCTGCTCTTCAAGTCGACGATCGGGTACGAGTTTCGGGCGACCGGCTACAACCCGGACGCAGCTCGCTACGGCGGCATGAACGTGACCGGCATCTACGTGCTGGTGATGGCGGTTGCCGGAGGTATGGCGGGCATGGGCGGTGCAGTGGAGATCCAGGGTCTGCACCACAGCGTCGTCGACGGGTTTCAGGGCACCCTGGGCTTCGACGCGATCGCGCTGGCGTTGCTGGGCCGATCCCATCCGGCCGGGGTAGTGCTGGCATCCCTGCTCTTTGGTGCCCTCGTTTCGGGCGGACGCACGATGCAAGCCCAGACCGACGTGCCGATCGACCTCATCCTGGTCGTGCAAGCGCTGGTGATCATGTTCATCGCCGCCCCGGCGTTGATCCGTGCCATCTTCCGGGTACGCACCGGCCGAGGCGCCGAGCAACTGACCCGGGGGTGGGCATCATGACCGCCACCCTCGACCGTCCCGAGGTGGAGCCCACGCTCGAGGTGGTGCGGACGCCGGCAGAGATTCGCCGGGCCCGAGTCTTGGGCATCACCTACATGCTGATGGCGGTGGGCGTGCTGTGGTTCTTCGCCTTCGGTACCGAAGGCTCGGCCACGTTCGGTCTCACCCGGCCCACGGACCGGTTTGCCGACTTCCCCGACTTGACCGTGCCGTCGGCCGGCCTCGCCTACGTCGTGGCCGGCCTCTTGGCGTTCGTCGGCACGATTCAGCTCATCCGCGGCTTCGGGAAGCGCACCAATGCTGTGTTGGCGGTGATGCTGACCCTCGTGCTGTTCTCCTTCTTGGCCTGGGCGGCGGCCGGCAAGACCTTGTCCATGGTCGGCATGATGCGCGGCGCCATCAGCCTGGGCGTGCCGATCGCCTTGGGGGCGCTGAGTGGCGTGCTCTGTGAGCGGGTTGCCGTCATCAACATCGCGATCGAGGGTATGCTGCTCGGCGGCGCCTTCGTCGGGGCCCTGGTCGGGTCGATCTGGAACTCTTGGCTGGGCTTGGCGGCGGCCACGCTGGCCGGCGTCTTCTTGGCGTGGCTGCTGGCGGTGTTCGCCATCCGGTACCGGGTGGATCAGATCATCGTCGGCGTTGTGATCAACATCTTTGTGCTCGGCCTCACGGGGTTCCTGGCGTTTCGTGTCACCGAGCGCGACCCCAACCTGAACAGCGCCACTGTTTTCAGCCCGATAGGAATCCCGCTGCTCCAAGACATTCCCTTCATTGGTCCGGTGCTGTTCGACCAGAACCTGTTCGTCTATGCCATGTACATCTTCACGGCGGCGCTGACCTTCGGTCTCTTCCGCACCCGTTGGGGGCTGCGCTCGCGCGCCGTCGGGGAGCACCCCAAAGCGGCGGATACCCTTGGGGTCAACGTCTACCGCATGCGCTATCTCAACGTGATGTTGGGAGGCGCCCTCGCCGGGTTCGGCGGGGCCTTCTTCACCCTGGGCGCGGTCGGCCGATTCGACGACAACATGACGGCAGGGCGGGGCTTCATCGCACTGGCCGCCATGATCTTCGGCAGGTGGCATCCGGTGGGCGCTGTCGCCGGCGCCCTACTTTTCGGGTTCGCCGACTCGATGCGGATACGGCTGGCGCTGGTGCGGCCGATTCCTTCCGAGTTCCTGGCGATGGCCCCGTACATCGCCACGATCATCGTGGTCGCCGGGCTGGTAGGCCGGGCCCGGCCGCCGGCAGCCGACGGTCAGCCCTACATCAAGGAGTAGGCAGCAAGCAGTAGGGCATCAAGCAGTTGGGGGGCGCGCCGGCTAATTGGTGGTCGTGCCGAAGAACCTGACCGACTGGAGCGCCAGCTCGTCGAAGGGAACGGTGCCCTCGTACTGCTCGGCCGGATAGGTCGAACGGACGTCGAGGCGCACCTTGGTGGTCTCCAAGCTCCCGATCGAGATTCGCTGCGGATCGTTGCTGTCGTCGAGCTGCAGCGGGAATTCGATCTGGAGATCGTCGACGGTGATCACCAACGACTTGATGCGGTAGTTGCGGTGGAATTTCTCCTCGTCCTCGAGATTCTGCAGCTCGATCTCGGTGATCTGGACCGGTTGGGCAAACGAGAATTCCAGCCAGGCGTTGTTGCCCCGCAGGCTGTTGTCGTTCCAGTAGGTGGCTTCGTCGTTGTCGATGAGATTGCTGGCCTCGAATCCAGGGAAGGACGAGCTGGCCTGGACCGAGAAGGGCTCGAGGTTGATCACGTTGGGGCCGAGGCTGGTCGTCGACGCCGCAACGGTGGTGCTGGTTCCGGAGGTGTCGCCGTCGCCCCGCAGGTTGAGGAACAGCACTGCCAGGAGCACGATGAGAAGCACGCCGCCGAGCACCGTCAGCGCCCGGCTGCCGGGCGTGGCGCGAATCATCGGGGCCTGGGCCACCGGGAGTGGACCGGTTCCGAGGCGGGCGCCACACTGCTCGCAGTGGCGGTTGTGGGCGGGGTTGTTGGCGCCGCACGACGTGCAGGCGACGGTGGTCGCCTGTGGCTCGTCGACTTCGGCTCGCTCTCGAGGCGGCGCCTCGGCCTTGGTGCGGGTCGGGAGCTCTTCGCCGGGCGGTGGCGGTCCGTCCTCCAATTCGAACGCCTCGAACAGGTCGTCGAAGGGATCGATCGTGTTGCCTTCGTCCACCAGTTCTCGCAGTCTCGTGAGCGCTCCGCCGAGCGGCTTTACCCGAGCGCTATTGTGCCACGAATGCCGTTGATTGCTGCGATCCGCGAAGCCGAGCGGTGGACCCCAGCCAACATCCTCGGGGCCATCTTGCTCTTGGCGGTCGTCTTGCTGACCGCCTACTGGCTGCTCAAACGGTATCTGAGCGACTAGCTGCTTTCTGTCACAGGGCGTCCCTACCTTGGGCCCATGGCATACATCTGCTCCGACTGTTCCTACCGAACGGCGAAGTGGCTGGGTTTCTGCCCGCAGTGCAGGAAGCGTGGCTCGATCGCAGAAGCCGTTGGCGGCGCGGCAGCTCCCGGCAGCCTGCTGGCGGCGATCGGGCTCCCGGCGGCGGCCGATGAGGACGGACCGCGCCGGCGGGTTGGCATCGGCGAGATCGACCATGTGCTCGGCGGCGGCACCGTGGCGGGGGCCACGGTGCTGCTCGGCGGAGAGCCCGGCGTCGGCAAGAGCACCCTCCTTCTCCAGCTGGCGGCTGCCGCCGTAGCCGAGTCGGCTGAAGATCGAGCGTTGATAGTGACAGGCGAGGAATCGCTCGCCCAGATCGGGCGCAGGGCGCGGCGCGTGCGCGCCGCCGTGGAGTCGGTTGAGGCGGCCGCCACGAGACGGGTCGATGAGGTGGTGGGGGCCATGGCGGCGGGCTCCTACCGGCTCGTCATTGTCGACTCGATCCAGACGATGTCCGCCGACGGAGTCGACGGTGTAGCCGGTGGCGTCTCCCAGGTACGCGAATGCACAGCGCGTCTCATCGAGGCCGCCAAGCTCACCGGCACTCCGGTCTTCCTCGTGGGTCACATCACCAAGGACGGGTCGCTCGCCGGCCCCAAGGTCATCGAGCACATGGTTGACGTCGTGATGCACCTCGACGGCAGCGACTTCGCCGGTCTGCGCTTTCTTCGCTGTTTGAAGAACCGCTTCGGGTCGACCGAGCGGGTCGGGATCTTCGAGATGACAGAGGTCGGGCTGTGCCCCGTCCCGGATCCGGTCGGATGCCTGGTGGGCGGCTGGAATGGTATGGCGGAGGGCACTGTGCTGTTTCCTTCCGTGCACGGCCGCCGGCCACTCCTCGTTGAGGTACAGGCGCTGGTGACGGCCAGCAAGGCGCCTCAGCCCCGCCGCAGCTTCAAGGGCGTCGAAGCGGCTCGGGTCCATCAGGTCTTGGCGGTGCTGGAGAAGCACGCCAGGATCTCGTTCTCGGATTGCGAGGTCTACGTGAGTCTCGCCGGAGGCGTAACAGTCAAGGAGCCGGCATCCGATCTGCCCGTCGCGCTGGCACTTGCCTCCTCCCGCCTCGGAAGGCCGATGGGCGGCATCGCTGCTTGGGGGGAGGTGGGCCTCACCGGAGAGCTGCGCGCCGTCAACCGTGGCGCGGCGCGGCGCGAGGAGGTAACCCGGCTCGGTGTGAGCGACGTCATATTCCCAGGCGACACCACGATGCGACTGGTGGACGCCTTACGGCACTGCGGTTTGCTACCTACGACCGCGGTTATCCACGCAGTCCCCTCATGAACTCCCGGTGAGAACGCCAAAAAAGGATTGCCCAGCTCCCGCCAGCTAATCCGGGACGTCGGTACACTTTCGGCCGATGAGTGCGCGGCCAGCTCCCAATCAAATGGATATCTTGCGCCGGCTGGCTCCGGGCACAGAGATGCGCAACGCAGTTGACATGATCATGCGGCAGGGCTCCGGCGCACTCGTAGTGCTCGGTAACGGAGCCAGCGTCGAAACCATGTGCTCCGGGGGCTTCTTCTTGGACGACGCCGAGTTCAGCGCCCAGCGGCTCGCCGAGCTCTCCAAGATGGACGGGGGAATCGTCCTCGATGACGACAACAACTACATCGTGCGCGCCAACGTGCACTTCATCCCCGACCCCGACTTGGCGACGCAGGAAACCGGCACCCGCTTTCGCACCGCAGAGCGGCTGAGCCAGCAGACCGACCGACCGATCCTCGCAGTCAGCGAGGAGGGGCGAGCCACCGCTGTCGTGTACTGGAAGGGTACCCGCCGCGAGCTTCGCCCTCCGGCGGTCATCGAGGCAGAAGCCAACCAGCGCTTGATCTCCTTGGAACGGCTCCGGCGCCGCCTCCAGGAAGCCGAGGATCGCCTCACTCGCAGCGAGGTCGACGACCTCGTCAATGTGCGCGATGTCGCTCTGCTCCTGCTGCGGGCGGCGCTGGTTCGGCGCCTCTACGGAGAGGTGGAGCGCACCGTGATCGAGCTCGGCGGGGAAGGCCAGCTGATCAGCCTGCAGGCGGCCGACCTCATCGAGGGGGTGGCGGAGCTGGGGGAGATGGTGTTCCAGGACTACTCCAAGCGCCGGGCTCGCTCTGGCAAGTCGGTGTTCGAGCGCCTCGAGTCGGTGCCAACAGTCGATCTGTACGTAGCATCTCGTGTGGCGTCGGCCCTGGGGATGGACGCGCTCGATGCGGCGGTGCGGCCGCGGGGCATCCGGGCGCTCTCGAGGGTTCCCCGCCTCCCGGACACCGTCAAAGACGCTCTCATAGGCCATTTCAAGGACTTTCAGCGGCTCGTCCATGCGCCGGTCGAGGAGCTGGGCAAGGTGGAGGGTGTGGGGGCCGCCCGAGCCGAGCAGCTCCGCAGCTACTTCGACCGGTTGCTCGAGGTGGGCACCGTCTGGCATCTGGATGAATGACCGCTATCCGGCCGGCGTCGAGGTCGGAGGCAGCCCTGGGTTAGACTGACGGTCGTTCGGCAACACGAGAGGGTTCTGTGCCCGCGAAGAAGTCGACCGCGGCCAAGAAGACCGTGGCAAAGAAGCCTGCAGCCAAGAAACCTGCAGCCAAGAAGACCTCAACTAGCAAGGCGACTGCAACGAAGCGCACCACCGCTTCGGCGAGTAAGTCGGGCTCAACCAAGAAGCCTTCGGCCACTACGAAGCGATCGACCGCCGCCAAACCGGCGACCAAGAAGACCCCCGCCAAGAGCGCGGCGGCCAAGAGCGCGCCCGGAAGCCGGGGAAAGTCGCGCAGCTCCGCCAGCAGCGACGCCGGCGCCACCGCCACCGAGCCGGCCAGCAAGCCGCGGGCCAGGTCGAAGGTCCCCTTCAAGGTCGGTGACAAGGTGGTCTATCCCCACCATGGGGCGGCGACCATCATCGGCAAAGAGCGCATCGAGTTCTCTGGCTCGAAGACCGAGTATTTCGTTCTGGAGGTCGCTACCGACCAACTCACGGTGCGAGTACCGACTGCCAAAGCAGTCGAGCTGGGGGTGCGGCCGGTGATTTCGAAGACCGTGGCTCGGAAGGTCTTCCAGACCTTCAAAGAGGAGCCCCAGGAGGCGGGGTCCAACTGGTCACGCTGGTACAAGCTGCTCACCGAGAAGATCAACTCGGGCGATATCTTCCAGGTCGCCGAGGTCGTGCGGGACCTCACCTATGCTCAGCAGGTCAAAGGGATCAGCCCGGCGCTGAAGCGGATGCTGGCGAAGGCACGGCTGATCATCATCAGCGAGCTGCGGTTCGCGCTCGCCCTCGACGAAGAGGAAGCCATCAAGAAGCTCGACCGAGCCCTGCCCAAGGTCGAGATGCCTGTCGAGGTGTAGCTCCCGGGTAGTTAGCCCTAAGTAGGGAGCGGTCGGCGGCCGATCCTATGGGAGTCACGCTCAAGAGAGGCTCTCTTTTGTTCGTCGAAGCTGTGCGGCTTCTCGTCACGCTCGCCGTTCTGCTGGTCGGGTTCCATCTCGGACGTGTCACCGCGTTCTGGTTCCCAAACGCCGGGCTCGACCCGGGCGTCACCGTCGTGTGGGGCGCGGTTCTCGGAGCCGGCGTGGGCTACGTGGGCGGGGGAATGATCGGCCGGGCCCTCAACCGATCGATTGCCCGGGCTCCGCAAGTCGTCTCTCGCGCCAGCGGTGCCGAGCTGTTCGCCGGAGCGTTCGGGCTGATCATCGGACTCCTTCTGGGAGCGATGGCGGCGGTGCCGACCATCGTGTTGCTGCCCGCCAACGTGGGATGGCCCCTCGCCGGCTTGGTCGTTCTCGTCCCGGCCGCGTTCGGAGCTCGCGTCTTTGCGGCCCGGTCGGACGATTTGCTGTCCGCCGCCGGATTGCGGCGGGGGAGTCGCACCGTTCCCGGTGCGGAGGAGGGAGGCGATCGTTTTCTGGTCGATTCGGCGGCAGCCATCGATGGTCGGGTCCTCGAGCTGGCCCACTCCGGATTGATCAAAGGCAATATCTGGGCTACTGCGTTCGTCGTCGACGAGCTTCAGGCGATCGCCGACGCCGCCGATCCGAGCCGACGGCGCCGGGGCCGCCGCGGCCTCGATGTGCTCGACGCATTGCGAGAGGTGCCGGCAGTCTCTTTCCTCGTCCTCGAAGACACTGTTCCCGAGCATGCCGCAGTGGATGCCAAGCTCCTCGCGCTGGCCGCCAGGCTCGACGCTGCGCTGATCACGACCGATCACAATCTGGCCAAGGCCGGATCGTTGCGCGGGGTGCCGGTCGTCAATCCCCACGCGATTGGCGAGCTGCTGCGGCCCGAGGTAATCGCCGGCGACATGATCGAAGTGACCGTCGAAAGGGAAGGCAACGAGGCGGGCCAAGGCGTGGCC
Source organism: Acidimicrobiia bacterium (assembly GCA_041605955.1). GTDB lineage: Bacteria > Actinomycetota > Acidimicrobiia > Spongiisociales > UBA5794 > JAHEJX01. The sequence continues at coordinate 4,336 of JBFIXI010000021.1, read as the reverse complement.
TTCCTCGATGACGGCACCATGGTCGTCATCGCCGACGCATCCGAGTTGGTGGGCGCCACCGTCGAGGTAGAGGTCACCAACGCGTTGCGCACTGCAGTCGGTCGAATGGTGTTCGCCTCGCTGGGTTCCACGCCGGCCGAACCGGGCGACAAGCTCACCAGTTAGCCTCGGCGCATGCGAACCGGGTTCGGGGTCGATGTTCATGCGTTTGGCGGTGACCCACCACTACGACTCGCTGGTGTCGTGGTCGATCCGACCCGCGGCCTGGTTGGCACTTCGGATGGGGACGTGGCGGCCCACGCGGTGGCGGATGCGCTGCTCGGCGCCGCCGGTCTCGGCGACATGGGTGATCACTTTCCGTCGACCGCCGAGTTCGCCGGCGCCGATTCCATGCAGCTGTTGGCGGAGGTAGTCGCCATGGTGGGCGCCACCGGCTTGACGACATCGTATGTCGACGTCACGATCGTGGCGCAGACCGTCAAGGTTGCGCCGCAACGCGCCGCGCTGCGCGCCAATCTGGCCGCAATCCTCGGAATCGACATCGAGGCGGTCTCCGTCAAGGCAACGACGACGGACGGTCTCGGGTTCCTGGGGCGCGATGAGGGAGTGGCCGCGTTCGCAGTGGCCACTCTCGTGGCTAGCTGAGCGGCTCGGCGTAGATCTCGAGGGCGGCCTGCGGATCATTGGTGATCACGGCGGCGACACCGGCGCGTCGCAGCCGTCGTAGGGCACGCGGGGCATCAACGGTCCAGACGACGATCTCGATGTCGTGGGCGGCCGCCTGGGCGACGTGTTGCGCCGGCTTGGCTCGCATGAGACGGCGATGAGGAGCCACGTAGCTGTGGCCGCTCCGGGCGGCCATCGGAATGGCGTCCGCCAGCTCGGCAGTGCGATCTAGCAACAAGCCGGTCACGACGCGATCGTCGACGTATCGGACTCGGGCGACGGTATCGGGATTGAACGACGTGACAACGCATTGGCCGAGCCGACCCCCGTCGGCGACCCACGCCGCAATCCGATCGGCCATCCGATGATCCGGATCGAAGTCTGGCTCCGCCGGGTCGTTCTTGATCTCGATGTTGATCACGACGTCACCCAGCACCGCAGCTGCCTCGTCGAGGGTCAGCACGTGCCGCAACTCCTCCCGCAGCTCGGCATGGGTGCGGTCGGCGAAAACCCCGTAGCCGGGGTGCGACGGGTCGTGGGTGACGATTACCACTTCGTCCGAGGTGAAGCGCACGTCGAGCTCGACGCCATCGGCGCCATGCTCGACGGCGAGCCGAAAGGCCTCGGCCGTGTTGTCGGCGGCATGAGCGGACGCCCCCCGATGGCCCAACACCATCGGCCGCCCCTCGGGCTGTGGGTAACTCAGCGGCATCAGTGGCGAGGCTAGCTGGCCGCCTGCGTCGCCCGGGTAGCATCGCGACCCTGACGAAAGGCGATATGCAGATCTTCAACACGCTGGGGCGCACCTTGGAGACCTTCGTGCCGCGCGACGAGGGCAACGTGGGCATCTACGTGTGTGGAGCCACCGTGCAGTCTCGGCCCCATCTGGGACACGGGCGATATGCAGTCGTCTTCGACGTTCTCCGGCGGTACTTCACCTACTCGGGCTACGCAGTGACCTATGTACGGAACGTAACGGACATCGACGACAAGATCATCGATGCCGCCAATGAAGCCGGGGTTTCCACGGAAGAGGTCGCCGCCGAGGCGGCAGCTGCGTTCTCCACCGCCTACGACGCGCTGGGGCTGTTGGCGCCGGACATCGAGCCCCACGCCACCGAGCACATTCCCCAGATGATCAAGATGATCGAGCAACTCATCGAGCGGGGGTATGCCTACGAGGTCGAGGGCGACGTCTACTTCTCGGTGCGCAGCTTTGCCGGATACGGGAAGCTGTCCGGCCGCAACATCGACGAGCTCCAGGCGGGGGCACGGGTCGCCGTCGGAGAGCTCAAGCGGGATCCTCTCGACTTCGCGGTCTGGAAGGCCGCCAAGCCGGGTGAGCCGAGTTGGCCGTCCCCCTGGGGTGATGGCCGGCCCGGCTGGCACATCGAATGCTCGGCGATGTCGTACGAATACTTGGGTGCTTCATTCGATATCCACGGCGGCGGCAACGATCTCGTCTTCCCCCATCATGAGAACGAGGTTGCCCAGGCGGAGGCGGCGCTGGGGATCGAACCGTTCGCTCGGTATTGGATGCACAACGGCATGATGACCCTGACCGGTGAGAAGATGTCGAAGTCGACCGGCCACATCATTGATCTGCTCGAGGCGTTGGAGCGGCACCCGGGACTGGCGGTTCGGTTGTTCTATTTGCGGACCCACTACCGCAAGCCGCTCGAGTTCTCTGAGGAGGCGGTTGTCGACGCCACCGCTTCGTTGGAGCGGCTGTGGTCATTTCGCCGCCGCCGCCCGGGCCCCGTGGAAGATGAGCCGGACCCCGCCACGATGGAGAGATTCCGGGTGGTGATGGACAACGATCTCGACGTGGCCGGGGCACTTGGGGTGCTGTTCGACGCGGTGCGGGAGGGCAATCGCCGTCTCGACGCCGGCGAGTCGGCCGAGCCGTGGTTGGCGGCATACGACGAGATCATTGGGGTGCTCGGCCTCGCCGAGCCGGCTCAGGGTCTGGAGGACATCTCCAATCCGCTGCGCGCCGTGGGCGCCGACTTCGGAATCGACGGGCCCAGAGGGGCCGAGCTGGTCGACGCGTTGGTGACTGCGCGCGCCCGAGCACGAGCCGACCAGGAGTGGTCACTGGCCGATGCGATCCGCAACGCGCTCGCGGCCATCGGGATCGTGATCGAGGACGGAGCCGAGGGCAGTGTCTGGCATCGGCGATAGGCTCGAGGGAATGCACGCGGTGGCGGCAGCCCTGCGAGCGGGGCGATTGACCTCCCTTACGGTCGAGCGCTCTCGTGCCGAGTCTGCGGAGGTGGCGCAGCTGATCGCGACCGCCGAACGTTCCGGCGTGCCGGTTCAACTGGTCGACGACGTCACTCAACTGGCGACCACAACGGCACCCCAGGGTGTCGTCGCCCGGGCGCGGCCCATGCCTACCGTCTCGCTCCGCGAGCTGGTCAATCAGGCGGCCCAGCCGGTGCTGATTCTGCTGGACCACGCCGAAGATCCTCGCAACGTCGGTGCGATCGCCCGGTCGGCGGTTGCCGCCGGGGCGGGCGGCATGGTGGTCTCCAGCCGGCGCTCGGCTCCGCTGGGGCCGACCGCATTCAAGGCGGCGGCAGGAGCCTTCGAACAGCTCCCGATTGCAGTGGTCACTTCGATCGCCGACGCGGTCCGCGACCTGCGACGCGGCGGCATGTGGGCCGTGGCGCTCGACGGGGCCGGCGACGAATCGTTCTTCGGGCTCGAGATCCTCGCCGAGCCGATCGCCGTCGTCATTGGTGCCGAAGGCCGGGGCGTCAGCCGACTGGTTGCGGAGCGCGCTGATGTGGTGGCCCGGCTGCCCATGGCAGGAGACGTCGACAGCCTCAACGCAGCGGTGGCGGCGGCGCTTGCCCTCTATGAGATCGCCCGGGCGCGCGGCGTGTTCAGCTAGGGCCGCAGTGGCCCGACACGTGTTACGTTGTATGTCGGCGAGATCGAGCCACCACACATACAGGCTGGCGTAGCTCAGATGGCCAGAGCAGCTGATTTGTAACTAGAACCGCCTCAGCGCTGTGCTAACCAGGGATTTCCCAGGTCCCTAATGAGCGCAATGCGCACAATCAGGTGCTGTGGCGAGGCAGCACCGGCCGCGCAGCAATGGGCTGGCCTACACCATGCATCTGGCCGAGGGCACTGTGCTGGGGCGTCGTGTGCTGCTCTCGCTGTTGGCCGTGCCCAGGGGTGGATAGGGATGCTGCGACGTCGACCGGGGCACCCGAAGGTGCCCCGGTGCGTCCGTTTGCGGCGTCTTGCTACGACGGCTTGGCTACGACGATCGTGGTCCCGTTGCTGTCGCCGTCGGGGTCGTGGTTGCTCCCGGAGGCGTAGGTCAGTGTGGCGTGGGTCACGCTGGTCACGGTGAAGGTCACTGACGACGAGTTCTTGTTGATGTTGCCCTTCGTGATCGAACACTCGCCGCCGGACGTCACGCAGGAGCCGGAGCCGGTGGCACCGTTGCTCCACGAGCCCTCGACGGTGGCGTTCGGCACTAGGGCCTCGCCGCTGTCGTGCACAGTGACGGTCACGGTGGCGTTCCACTTTCCGCCCCGGCCGGTGCTGGTGGCGCCGTCCAGGTCACCGATATGCATCGTCGGGTCGGGGACGTTGTCGACGGTGACGTTGTGGCTGTCGCTCGACGTCTGGCCGATGGTGTCGGTCACCG
>JBFIXI010000020.1:0-55775 GCA_041605955.1 Acidimicrobiia bacterium | reverse complement strand
GACTCTGATTATGTCCGGCGGATTCTGCAGTGCAGTCGCCCCTCCCGATACGGGAGGGATGAGAGCGATCTCGTCGGCCACGCCGACCGGGGTGGCCCGATCGGCTTGATCGCCGTTCACCCAAACCTGCGCTGTCGCCAGGCTCGACTCGAAACGGTCCCCAAATCGGCGCACCGCCTCATCGAGTGCATCCCCTACAGAAGAGGCGTCGACGTCCAGGCGATCGGTGCCTGCGATCTCGCGCAGGCTCGCAAAGAGTCGGAGTGTGGCCAAGCGACGACCCTTCCTGAGTCCCGCTGGGGACCCGCTGGCGGCTGTTCAGCAGAGCAGCGTACTCACTCCGGGCGCTTCAGTATGGCCGTCAACACGAAATCGAACCGGCCCCGGGCTACCCACGAACGAAGTCGATCAGCTCCGGCTGGCTGTGGACGCCGAGCTTGCGGAACATCGACTTGAGGTGGTTGCGCACCGTGTGCTCCGAGACCTCGAGCCGCTGCGAGATCGTCGATACCCGATGGCCGTCCAGCAGGTGCTCGAGGACGTCGCGTTCGCGCGGCGAGAGCCTGGCTAGCTCGGGACGCTCCAAATTCGGGCTCGGCAGGGATTGCTCGGTGACGACGCCGGCCTTGCTGAGCTCTTCCCCGATCCGCGACAACGTGTCTTCGAGGTCACGCTCGCGCTGCGAGCGGACAATCGAGCCGTTCGTTGGGGAGCGGTCCGGCACGATGAGCCAAAGCACTGGAACCGGGCCGGAGCTAGTGCGCTTCATGGGTATCAACTTCATGAGCGCTTGTATCTTGCGGCCGGTCACCGATACCAAGTTCCATTCGAGTGACAGCACCTCTTGGTCCAGCTCGCCGCGACGCGCCCGATCGAGGTATTCCATGTACCGATCACGCTGCGAGCCTTCGATCCATGCTGGGGCACCCGTGTCGTTGAGCGGTAGGCACGGGTCGGCACCTACCAGGTCGCCGAGGGCCGGGTTGGCGTAGGTGCGGCGACCCGCCTCATCTGTTATCAGCACGCCGTCACTCATTGCTATGAGGAGCGACTGTAGGGGGACGACTACGTTGTTGGTTTGCGCTGCCTGTGTCATCGAATGCACCCCATCCCGACACAGGGCTCTGGGTCCTTGACTCTCACCAGGCTGACTCCCTGAATTCCTTCCCACACAGCGGTCTGCCTACCCCGGATGCGACCGACTGCTTCCCGTAGCAAAGAGCGTACAAGCATTACCGCCCCCCGGGGTGACGGTTTTGCACCAAACAGGGGGACTAGATAGGCAATGCACCTTGTGCGGCGGGGCATCGGGGCAGGTCACCGCCCAGATAAGATGGCTCCCCAAGACCCCACGACGTCCACGCAGAGTGGCGGCGGAAGCGCATCGGAGGCGAATCATCGACGCGATATCACCTTTGCAGACTGCGGATCGAGTCTCGTTCGATGGCTTGATCGACTACGCCGGCCTGTTTCCTCCGGCTCTGCTGAGCATGGAAGATGCCGTCGCCGAATACCGCAGGGCGCGCCACGGTCCCTTTTCCGCCGTGCTGGCTCGGTTCATCTGCCCCGCCAGTCGCCTCGAGGAGCTCGCCGGCCAGCTCACGAAGACGATGACGTCCGGTGAACGGCCGTGGCCGGTCAGTGCCATTCTCGACGGTGACGTGGCTGCAGCCGCCGTGAGTGCTCGCGCCTTCGACGCCGAGATGGAGCCGGGAGCTCAGATCGCCCTGCTGGAGGTACCGCTGCCCCTCGCAGCCAGTGATGGGCGGGCGGTAGCCGCCGCCTCTGCCGAGATAGCGGAGATGATCGAGGGCGCCTGGGTGGCGTCCCCGGTGGCGACCCCATTCTTCGAGGTGCAAGTTGGGACGGGAGCAGAGGCGGGTATTCCCAATGCGCTGGCCGCGCTGGTGGAGCACCGGGCGATTGCCCACAGGCCGCTGGGAGCCAAGCTGCGTTGTGGCGGCGCCACAGCCGCCCAGTTCACCTCACCGGAGCAGGTCGTTGCTTTCATAGCCGCTTGCATCCGGCATCGTTTGCCGTTCAAGGCAACCGCCGGGCTGCACCACCCCGTCCGGCATCACGATGCGGAGCTCGATGTGATGCGTCACGGATTTCTCAACCTGCTGACGGCTACCGCTTTCGCCGGCCTCGGGTGGGACCGGCCGCGGCTTCAGGAAGTCGTAGAGGAGACCGATCCGACCGCCTTTGCTGTCAGTGTGGCAGGGCTCGCCTGGCGACAGCATTCGGTGCGGGTGCGTGACCTGCGGACTGCCCGCGATCACTTCGTCGCTTACGGGTCGTGCAGCTTCGACGAGCCGACCCAGGATCTCGCCGCCCTCGGGATGTTGAGACCCACAGTGGGGTCGTGAGCGACGTGAGCGACGCCACCAACGATCCGGGATTGCGCAGTTGGCTCCAAGTGGCGCCTGAATCCGATTTCCCGATCCAGAACCTGCCGTTTGGAATGTTCACCACGGCGGCCGATCCGGTCCCACGGGCCGGAGTCGCCATCGGCGACCACATCGTGGACCTGACGGCGATTCACGGCAGTGGTGTCATGCGCTTCCCGTCGGCGGAGATGTTGCGTGGTTCGCTGAACGCGCTCTTCGAGTTCGGCATCGGCCCGGTTCGGCAACGGTTGTCCGAGCTGTTGACTCAGGGAAACAACGAGCTCGCCGCCGTCCCCAATCGTGGGATCATTGCCGTTGCCGGGGCCACCATGCACCTCCCCTTCGCAGTTGGGGACTACGTCGACTTCTACTCTTCCGAGCAGCACGCAACCAACGTCGGGCGGATGTTCCGACCCGACGACCCCCCGCTGTTGCCGAACTGGAAACACGTTCCGATCGGATACCACGGACGTGCCTCGACGGTGATCGTGAGCGGAACTCCGCTGCGGCGGCCATGCGGCCAGCGTCCCGGACCGGACGGGCCCACCTTCGGTCCGAGCCGGCGGCTCGATATCGAGCTGGAGGTGGGTTTCTTCACCTCTGCGCCAACGGAGCTCGGCTCAACTGTTCCAGTGGATCAGGCGCTCGGCTTCATCGGCGGAATTGTGCTCGTGAACGACTGGTCCGCCCGCGACATCCAGGCCTGGGAGTATCGGCCCTTGGGCCCTTTCCTTGGCAAGAGCTTCGCTACGTCCGTGTCACCGTGGGTAGTGACTACGGAGGCTCTCGCGCCATTCATGGTGGAGGCGCCTGCTCAGGACCCGCTTCCGCTCCCTTATCTGCGACCGGAGCGCAACCTGGCGCTCGATCTGCACCTGCAGGTCGAGCTGAACGGCACCGTGATCTCGCAAGCTCGTTTCAAAGAGATGTACTGGACGATGGCCCAGCAGCTGGCTCACGCCGCCAGCAACGGCACCGCGCTGCGTTGCGGCGACCTCTATGCCAGCGGTACGGTTTCGGGATCGGATCCAGCCAGCTACGGCAGCCTGCTCGAGCTCTCGTGGAACGGGGAACGACCGATCCAGCTAGCCGACGGCAACGCGCGCACATTCCTCGAGGACGGCGATACAGTACGGATAGTTGGTTGGTGCCAGGGAGAGCACGGGCCACGAATCGGTTTTGGTGAGTGTGTGGGCACAGTGCTACCTGCCCATCAGACGGAGGCAGAGGTATGACCGGCCACGACGTAACCGCAGTGATCGACGCCCACCGCAACGACTTTCCCATCCACGGCTTCCATCACATCGAGATGTGGGTGGGCAACGCGTACCAGGCTGCCCACTACTACCGCGCCGTTCATGGATACAAGATCGCCGGCTATCGCGGGCCGGAAACCGGGGTATCCGACACGGCGTCCTACGCACTCGAGCAGAACGACGTTCGCATGATCCTCACCGGTGCGTTGTCGCCCGAGCACCCGGTCACCAAACACTTCGCCCGGCATGGTCCCGGGGTGCGCGACGTCGCCATCAGCGTCCCCGACGCCACCCAAGCGCTCGAACTGGCACTGGAGCGCGACGCGACGCAAGTGGCGGAGCCCTCCAAGATCGAGAGTGATCGCGGGGGATGGAAGCACAGCGCTATCAAGGCTTACGGGGACACCATCCACAGCCTGGTCGAGAATCCCGACGGCGTGTGGCCCCCGCCCGACTTCAGGCTGCGCCAAGACACGATCGCGCAGCCGATAGGCCTGCAGTCGATCGATCATGTCGTGGCCAACGTGGCCCTCGGGGAGATGGACGAGTGGGTCGAGTTCTACGAGCGCGTGTTTGGCTTCATCTTGCTGCGCCATTTCGACGACGAAGCCATCTCGACTGAGTATTCGGCTCTGATGTCGAAGGTGGTTTGGGATGGCTCCGGGGTGATCCGACTCCCAATCAACGAACCGGCCACCGGTTTGAAGAAGTCTCAGATCGAGGAGTACCTCGACTTTTACCGTGGCTCCGGGGTACAGCACATCGCCATTACCACCGATGACCTGGTCAGCACAGTTGCCGAGGCCCGCCGCCGCGGCATGGGGCTGATGCGGGTGCCCGACTCCTACTACGAGGATGTGCCCGAGCGGGTGCCCGATCTCGATGTCGGTATCGACGAGATACGGCGGCTCAACATCCTGGTGGACCAGGACGAGGGAGGCCATCTGCTCCAGATATTCACCCGAATGATACAGGACCGGCCGACATTCTTCTACGAGTTCATCGAGCGGCGCGGCGCCATCGGGTTCGGGGAAGGCAACTTCAAGGCGCTCTTCGAGGCGATCGAGCGGGACCAGGCGGCCCGGGGAAACCTCTAGGCGACACCACTCGGTTCGACTTGCTGAGTCCACGCTGAGGGGTCGCTTGGAGCGAGTGCGACCTCGCGGGGGAAAGCTGTTGGGTGTGCCCTACGAGGCCAGGGCCAACAGGAACTGCTCCAGGGTGGCAATGTCCAACCGGCCCGAGTTGCGGGCGGCGACGGTACCGTCGCCGTTGAGGAAGACCCAGTAAGGGAATCCCCCCGCCCCGTACGACTGCCACACGCTGTTGTCGCTGTCGTCGAGGAGCACTTCCGAGCTCCAGCCCTCGCGCTCGAGCCAAGCGGACGGCGGATAGTTGTCGCGAGCCGAGTTGCTCGACGTCGCCACACTCTTGATGGCGACACCTTCGACTCCGCCGCCGGCGTCGAGCCACGCCTGCACCTGGGGGACCTCAGCCTGACAGTGCGGACACCAGTGCGCCAGAAATACGATCGCGGTAGGGGTACCCGCCTCGCCGATGGTCACCGGCTGTCCGGCGAAATCCTCTCCAACCGCCACCGGTGCAGATTGACCGATGGCCGGGTCGCTGGCCGTGCGCTGGAATGGCGGCAGGTTCTCACCGCTGATGGCGGGTTCGCCGAACTCGCCATCGGGCCCCGTGTTACCGGTGAGGGTGACCGCGGCGACGAGCAGCACGGCGATGACTCCAAAGATGATGCCGACGACCGGAATGGAGCGTTTCGGCTTGGGAGCCTGTGCGGCCGGCTTCTTGCCCTTGCCGGCGCTCGAGGCGACGCGGGCGGGCGCCGCCTTCGGTGACGGCATCTTGCGCTTCGGCGCGGCTTTCGGTTGGCTCATCGGTCTATCGCTCCACCGGCTCGGGAATCGCCATTCTGACCACGTTGGTTCGCAAAGCCAACATCAGGGTCAGGATCAAGGCGAAGGCGCTGCCCGCCATGTACGGGATCGAGATGAAGTTCCACTGCCAAATGTAGGCAGCGCTACAGGGAGCCCAAGCGTCGCAGCTCCCCGACTCCAGCGAAGGGAAGTGCTGAATCAGGTAGTGATAGGCCGCGAACCCCAACCCGATCGTGGCGAGGATGTTGGCTACCAGCCGGTTGTGGAAATCGCGCCGCCAGCCGGCAACGCCGAGAACGATGACCAGCGGGTACATGAAGATCCGTTGAAACCAGCACAGTCGACACGGCACCAGATGGACGATCTCCGACAAGTAGAGGCTCCCCAGGGTCGCCACGGTCGCCACGCCGGCTGCCAGCCACAACTCGTAGCCGGCCAACGAGTCGAGAATCGAGGAGCGCAGCCGTGCCGCCCCGTCGCTGCGGGCGGCAGCCAGGCTGAGCACGATGAACCCTATGACGCTGGCGTTGGCGGCTACGGCCAGCATCGAGAAGAACAGCCGCATCGTATCGAAGCTCAAGGCGCCTCCTCGGCGTTCCGACGGGGTCGGCGGACGGGGACGAATGACTCCCGGCCCTGATTAGGTTGGCGCCTATGGAAGCGCCCGCCATCGCCGGAATGTTGCCAGTCGAGGTTTCCGTTGTCGAAGTCGGGCCACGCGACGGGCTGCAAAACGAGACCACGATCCTGTCCACGGACGAGAAGGTGGCGCTGATCCGTCGCTTGCTAGCGGCCGGCGTCCGGCGGATCGAGACGGCTTCGTTCGTTCACCCCGGCCTGGTGCCGCAGATGGCCGATGCGGAGGCGGTCATGGCCAAGCTCACGATGGGTGGTCCGGACACGTCATACATCGGACTGGTGCTGAACCGCCGTGGCCTGGAGCGAGCGCTCGACACGCAAGTCGACGAGATCAACTTCTCCGTCGCGGCCACCGAGGGCTTCAGCCGGTCGAACCAGCGGACTTCGGTTGATGCGGCGATGGCTGAGATCGAGGCGATGATTCCCGAGGCGAAAGCGACGGGCCGCAGTTGCACGGTCACCATCTCCGTGGTTTGGGGTTGCCCTTTCGAGGGCGAAGTAGCCGCCGAGGCCGTCACCAGCCTGGCGCGGCGGGCGGCTGCCGCCGGGGCCGACGAGATCGCCCTGGGCGACACCATCGGGGTGGCCGTGCCGGTGACGGTCGTGGAACGATTGGCCGCGGTTCAGCAGGTGGCAGAAGACGTTCCGCTGCGGGTTCATTTCCACGACACCCGCAACACGGCGGTCGCCAATGTGTTCGCCGCTATCCAAGCAGGAGTCACCACAGTGGATGCCGCGGTGGGCGGTGTCGGCGGTTGTCCGTTCGCCCCGGACGCCACCGGCAACGTCGCGACCGAGGATGTGCTGTACATGCTGCACCGCTCAGGCGTGACCACCGGGATCGACACAGCCGCCGTCGCCGACATCGGGCGCTGGTTGGGGAGCAAGCTGGGGCGCCAGCTCCCGGCGGCAATCGGTCGCGCCGGAGGGTTTCCGGCCTAGGACGCCGCCGTCGCCCCGGCCGCCCAGTCCGCGTGGAGCGCGGCATAGGTTCCCCCGGCCCGCAACAGCTCACGATGACTGCCGCGCTCGACCAGCCGTCCGCGGTCGAAGACCAGCACCTCGTCGGCCGCTTCCGCGGTCGACAGGCGATGGGCGATCGTGACGGAGGTCCGGCCGGCAGTGGCGGCCTGCATCGCATTGCGCAATCGAACCTCCAAAGCCGCGTCGACCGCCGATGTGGCCTCATCGAGCACCAGCAGGTCGGGCTGCGAGATCCACGCTCGCACCAGCGCCACGAGCTGGCGCTCGCCGGCTGAGAGCTGGCTGCCCCGCTCGCCGGCGATGGTTGCCAGTCCGCCCGGCAACCCGGCCACCCACTCGGTCAATCCCAGATCGTGACAAGCGGCGGCAACGACAGCATCGGTGGCGTCGACTTGGCCGTAGCGGATGTTGTCGGCCACCGAGGCATCGAAGAGGAAGCCTTCTTGAGGCACGAAACCGACTCGATTGCGTAGTTCGGAGAATCCCACGTGATCGATCGGAATCCCACCGACACAAATCTCTCCCCCTTGCGGCTCGAGCAACCGCGTGACGAGCTTGGCAAAGGTCGATTTCCCCGATCCGGTCTTGCCGACGACGGCGATCCGTTTGCCCGGGGCTATCTGAAGCGACACATCGACGACGACGTCGTCCCGACCGCCCGGGTAGCGGTAGCTGACGGATTCGAGGTCGAGGGCCAGCGGCCCGGCGGGCAGCAAGAGCTCTGTCCCTCCCGGATTCGGGATCTCCGTTGGCGTGTCCAACACATTGAGGATGCGGCGGATGCCGGCGGCCGCCGCCTGGGCTTGCTCGAGGGTCTCCACCAGGGTCTGCAACGGTTCCACGAGCAGGTTCACCAGGAACAGGAATGCAATCAATGTTCCGGCGCTGGTCGCGTCGGCGATGGGCGTGGCCACCCCGATGGCCACCACGCCGGCAGTGATCAGCCCGGCGAACAGCTCTGCGCTGGAGAACAACATGGCACCGAACCAGGCAGTCCTGATCTCGACCCGTGCCTGGGAGTCGAGCGCCTCGCTGACGCGATCCATCGTCTGGTCCTCGGCGCCGTAAGCGCGAATCGTGGACAGGCCGGAGATGGCTTCGCTCATCGTCCCCAGGGTGATGCCGACGCGCTGTCTCACTCGGTCGTGACCGCGGCGCAGGATGTTCTGGAACCAGATCAGCAAAAGCGTGTAGATGGCGGCCGCACCCACCACGAAGAGAGCCAGCTGCCAGCGGTAGACGAGCATGGCCAAGATGGCCAGGAGGGCTTGGGCGGTGCCCACGAGCATCCCGACTCCGCCCCACTCCATGAAGTCCTGGATCGCAGTGATGTCCGACGTGACCCGCGATACCAACGCCCCCCTCCGTTCGCTCTGGACGTAGAGCAGCGACAAGTCGTGGATGTGGGCGAAAGCCCGCACGCGCAGCTCGCTGAGGCCGGCGGCGGCGCGGACCGCCAATCGCACCAACGCCGCTCGCCGGACGATCATGGCCAGCGCCATTGCCCCCAGAGCCACCGCCCCTCGCTCGATCACGTTGCGCATATCGATGGCTTCGCCTGCGAGCAGCTCGGTATCGACCAGGACCTGGACGATGATCGGCACCACGAGCGCAATCGCGGTTCCGAGGGCGGCGAGGACGACGGTGACCCAGATGCCGCGGCGTAGCTCGGGGGCGACGTGTAGCACCCGTCGCAGCGCAGTAACCGTTCCGATCTCGGTCTCCCAGATGCCCGGCTGCGCTTCGGGGGCGGCGGGCTCCGTGGTCACGGCGCCACCCCGGCCGCTTCGCCATCCTGCTCCTCGTAGGCCTCCAAGATCTCGGCGTACCCCGGGATCGCCAGGAGATCCTCATGGCGGCCCCGGCCGGCGACACGGCCGTCTTCGACGTAGATCACCTCATCGGCAAGGAGGATCGACGATCGCCGGTACGCCACGATGACGATCGTCGATGGCAGCTCGGCCTCCTTCAGCGCCGCCAGGATCTCAGCCTCCACGCTGGCGTCGACGGACGAGGTCGCATCGTCGAGTATCAGGAGCCGGGGCAGCCTCACCAGCGCTCGGGCCAGGGCCACCCGTTGCCGCTGCCCGCCCGACAGCGTTGTTCCCCGCTCCCCGAGCATGGTGTCGTAACCGTGGGGCAGTTGCTCGATGAACTCGTGAGCCCGGGCCAGCCGAGACGCGGTCGCCACGGCCTCGGGGGTGGGGTAGGCGCCCACGGCAATGTTGGCGCGCACGGTGTCATCGAAGACGAAAGTCTCTTGGGAAACGAACCCAACTTCACCGGGAAGCGCCGCCCGGGCGAAGTCGCGGAGATCACGGTCGTCCAATCGGATCACTCCCGAAGATGGATCCCATAGTCGGGCCAGCAGCAGCGCGATAGTCGACTTGCCGGAACCGGTCGGTCCGACGATCGCAACGGTGCGGCCTGCGTCGATCGGCATCTCGACATCGCGCAGGATTTGCTCCTCCTCGTAGGCGAAGGCCACCGGGCTGGTAGTCACCGCAGCTCCCGTCCCGCCAGACCGCGGGAGCAGTTGGCCATATTCGACCAGCTGGGCGGAGTCGTATACGTGCTGCACTCGGGTCCATGACGCCGAAGAGTGCGCCAAATCCCACAGCACGAATCCGACGACCCGGACGGGGATCGTCAGCAGGCTGAACAGGTAGGCAATGGTCACCAGCTCGCCGCCGGTCATTGCGCCGGCGCCGATCCGGGCCGCCCCGAATACCAGGAGGATCACGATGACTGCAGACAGCGCGCCCTCGACGAGCACCCGATAGCCCGCCCACACAGTCCCGATTCGAGTCAGGTCATCACGCAGCGCCTCCGAAGCGATTCGCAACCGATTCGTTTCGAACTGCTCCCGGCCGAGCGCTTTGACCGTGAGCGCACCGTCGAAGCTCTCGTGAACCACCCTGGCCACCTCGCCCCGGCGCCGCTGAATCGACTCGAACATCCCAAAGGTGAGCCACGAGCCGCGCACGTCGATCGCGATGATGAGGGCGAGAGCGATCACGGCGATCACAGCCAGCATCGGATCGATCAAGAGAATCAGAGTGGCCGTGCCCACGAGTAGCAGCAGGGTTCCGGTGGCGTAGGGGAGTGGGGCCAGGATCCACGTGGCGCTCCCGGCGTCGGAATCGGCCACAGCCAACAGATCGCCGACGCCGCGATGCTGGTGCCACCGCAGCTCGAGGCGGAGCATGTAGTCGATGAGCCGACGGCGCACGTCCGCCTGGCATCGTGACTGCAGCCATCCGGCACCGGCGCGGCGGAAGGTGATCCCGATCGCCTTCCACAGGGCCACTCCGGCAATGGCGAACAGCGCCGGCCACACCAGCCCGGCCGGGTCTGTGCCGGCATCGAGCACCGGGATGATCAGGTCGTCGGTCACGTTCCCGATGACGACGGCCGCGGCCACGATCGCACTCACATAGGCCGTCGCGCCGAGCGCGCCCAGCGCATACGCAACGGGGTGCAGCGCCACCAGGTGGCGGATGAGACGGAGCCCGCGGCGCAGCACTGCGGTTACGCCGGGACGGTCGAATCCGGCAGGAAGGGAAGGTGGCGCGCCCACGAACGAATGCTAGGGGGCCGGTCCCGCGACGGAGCCGGGGCCGCGCCCGCCGCGGAGGTGGCCGCGGGCTCCGCCCTATCCTGCCGACCATGGTAGGTCCGATCTCGTTTCTCTCCGACTTCGGGCACACCGACGAGTTCGTCGGCGTGGTCCACGGCGTCATCGCTCGCATCGCTCCCGAAGTCACAGTGATCGACATCGGTCACGACTTCCCTCGCGGTGACGTCAGGGCGGCGGCTCTGGCGCTACTGCGAGCCGTGCAATACATGCCTCCCGGCGTAGCACTAGCAGTCGTTGATCCAGGCGTGGGTACGTCGCGTCGGGCAATCGCGGCCCGCACGGAGTGGGGGGTCTTCATCGGTCCTGACAACGGACTGTTGGCTCCTGCGGTCGCCATGGTGGGCGGCGCCGACGCCGTGGTTGCCCTCGAGAATCCGGAGCTCGTGCTGCCGGCCAGCGGGGTGACGTTCGACGGTCGCGACAGGTTCGCGCCGGCGGCTGCAGTCGTCGCGTCTGGGCAAGCCGAATTCGAGGAACTGGGGCCGGAGGTGGCCCCCGACACGATCACGCCACTGATGCTTCCGCTCGTCGAGCACGAACCGGACGCCGTCCACGGCGAGGTGTTGTGGATGGATCACTTCGGGAATGCCCAGTCGAACATCAGCCCAGAGGATCTCGCGATGGTCGGGATCCATCCGGGGGACGACGTCATCATGCGGATAGGTGCCGGCGAGCACCGACTCACCTGGGTCACCGCCTACGGTGATGTGATGGTGGGGGAGGGTCTTCTCCACGTCGATTCCTACGGCCAGATGGCGGTTGCGGTACGCGGCGGCCGCGCCGACGAGGACTACCCGCTACAGGCGGGCGGCGCCGTATCGTTTCGCAAGGTGGGCGCCACCTCGGTCGACATTCAGAGCGTCAAGCCGGTCGTCTGAAGCTTCCAGATGAAGGTCCCGACGATGAGCGCCAACAAGAACAGGACGACTCCGGCGGTGACTGGGCGCATGAATAGGACGGTATCAGCCTGCGCAGCGTTAGTTGGAGTCAGCTGGATTCCCGGCCGGCAAATGGCCGGTGGCTCGGCCGATATCCGCTCGAGAGATTCCAGCCGGCCAACCCAGGTCTATCCTCCCAGGTGGTGAGCAGGGCCATCCCAGAAGCGACGGTCTCCCGGCTACCGGTCTATCTGCGGTCGCTGGGAGATCTACCGGCTACTCAGGAGACATGCTCTTCCGAGCAACTCGCATCGATCGCGGGAGTGAACTCCGCCCAGGTTCGCAAAGATCTATCCCATCTTGGGTCGCACGGCACTCGCGGCGTCGGGTACAACGTGGCGGAGCTGCGCTACCAGCTGCGCCAGGCGCTGGGATTGACGCACGGCTACGCCGTAGTGCTCATCGGCGCCGGCAACCTCGGTCGGGCCCTCGCCAACTACGCCGGCTTCGAGTCATGGGGGTTCAGCATCGCGGCCCTCGTCGACGCCGACGCGGACAAGATGGGCCGCCACGTCGGCGATCTCACCGTCGAGAATCTGGACGACCTCGAATCCATCGTGAACTCGCGCAACGTGTCGATCGGCATCATCGCCACCCCGGCTGAAGCTGCCCAGGACGTCGCCGATCGGCTGACGCGGGCCGGGGTGCGCTCCATCCTCAACTTTGCGCCTGCAGTGCTCCACGTTCCGGAAGGAGTCGAAGTGCGCCGCGTGGACCTCTCCACCGAGCTCCAGATCCTCACCTTCCACCTCAGCTCGGATCCGGAGGGCGCGCTCGGCGCCTAGAGGAGAGCGAGCCGGCGGTGTCGGCGCTGGTGGAAGCCGCGCTATTCGGACTCTTTCTCATACCGATCGAGTGCCAGGACGAACATCACGAACAGGATCGCCGATCCGACGGTTAGGGCAATGGCGGGGATGCGCATCTGGAAGGCGTTCAGCCCCTCGAGCGACGTGGGGCGAATGCCCCGCGGGGCGTACACGACGAAGAGAATGCTTCCGATCACCATCCATCCGAACACGGCCGCCCCGGTGATGAGAAAGGCGAGGCGTTTGCCCACGTTGGTATACAAGATCAGGATCCCCGTTCCGACGAAGGCGAGGAGGGCGGTGACGGTAATGAGGATGCCGCGGGCGGCGATCGAGAAAGCGGAGATCTCGCCGCTGGCGTCGCGGCGTTTGAAGATGGCGTCGTACGCGTCGCCGATGAGGCCCCGGGCCGGTGGGATGAAGGCGATGATCGTGATGATGACCCCGGCCACGCCCACCTTCTCCAGGGTGCTCAACCCGGCCTCGTCGCTGCGCAGCCGCTGGGCCAGCCGAGCTCCGGTCTTGCGCAGGCTCATAGCGCCCTCTCGAACTTGACGATCAACTCGATGTCCTCCTGGCTCAGGATGCGGCCAAACCCGGGCATGCGACCGCTGCCGAGGCCGTTGATACCGTAGTTCACCGCGAACTCCGATCCGGAAATGATGAATCTGACCTGATCCTCGGGGTCGGGGAACTGTACGACCGAACGGCCATCACGCAGGGACGGACCCCATGCTCCGGAGCCGAGCTCCTGCTGGAAGGCAACGCCTGCCTGGTATCCCGCGGTGTGGCACCGGGCGCAGTAGGCGTTGAACAGGCCGAGCCCACGCTCTGCTTCGGTGATCGAGATGCCCGCGCTCTGTGCGATGGCGTTCAGGTCGGTCTCCCACAGCCGATCGGCCAAGGCTTGCTCCAGGAAGGCGATCCCGGCGTCGGCCTGGGCGAGGAAGACCTCTTGACGCTCCGCAGTGACAGCCAACGAGAGGTGGGCGCCGTCGAGTGCGGTCAACAGTGCATCGGCCTGTTCGAGATCAGGGATCGGGTTGCCTTCGGCATCCTCATTGGTGAAGGCGTCGCTGCGGCTGAAGAGAACTTGGTATTTGGGGTCCGGCACGATCTCGAGCGTTCCGGATTGACGTTGGGTGAGCACGCGCAGCATTTCGGCGGCGTATCCGCTCAGCTCGAACTCGGCCTGGTCGGTGAGGCCATCCCGGTCGCTGTCTACGCCGGGCTCGCGGCATGTGCTCCCGACCAGGTTGGCTGAGGCCTCGGTGCACGTGCCATCCGCTTGGAGGAGGAAACGGATCTCGTCGGGGAAGTCTTCGATGACTCCGAACTTGCCGGGCGCCGCCTCGATGTCTTCCCGCTCAGCGCGTTGTGCAGCCAGCTGCGCGGAGATGGTCCTCTCCGCGTTCTCCAGGCGGTTGAGAGCTGATTCGACGGCGCCGTTGACCTCGTCGAGCGCCTCACCTTGGCTGATCTGAATGCTCTGCAGGTACGCAAGCACCTGGTCGATTTCTTGCTTGGTCATGGCGCCACCACCCTCGAGACCGCTCGAGGGCATCGGCGTCCCGTCGCGTCCGTAGACGATGAATTCCCTCACCTCGTCCTCGGAGTAGAGGAAGAAGATGTCGTTGAGTGAGGGAGCGGCCCATGAGACGGCGAGGTTGCTGCGTGCTTCGATGTGCTCGGCGCCGCCCCCGACTCCAGCCGGCCCGTGGCAGACGATGCACGAGAAGAAGTCGTACCAATGCTCGCCCTCTTCCACATCCCGCTCGTGGATCTTCTCGGCCGCCTTGGCCTGTCGGTTCGACTCGTTGGCGTAATAGGCGCCCATCACCGCAGCCAGCACCGCAGCCGACACGACGGCCGTCGACAGAATGCGGCTCAGCTTGCTTGTCTCCAGCTCGTCGTCGGAGAGCCCCGGTTGGAGGTTGGAGGGCGTCTCCTCGAGGCGCCTGGTCCGACGGCTGTTGAGCCATAGGTATGCCATCCACACCATCAGGGCGGCAACTGCAGTCAGCAGGACGATGGAGCCGAAGCCGACGTTCGACGGGGCGGCGGGCTCTGTCTCGGCGACGGCGACAATGGCCCCGCCCAGGTCGATGTTGATCAGCGGCACCAGCACCTCACACGCAGAACGGGCCTTGCGGATACTGTGCGGTCTTCTTGGTGGTCCGAGCGGTCTCGAACACCTCTCCGGTCAAGACCACCAACTCGCCGTTGTCGTTGATGTTGACGGCGAACCGATCCATGTTGCGCGGGGCGGGCCCGGCCTCGTACTCGCCATGCAGGTTGTATTTGGACCCATGGCACGGGCATTCGAATCCCTGCGAGGAGACACAGCTGGGCACTCGACATCCCAGGTGGACGCAACGCTGCCACAGCGCCATCAGCCCGGTTCCGCTGCCGTCGCTGGCAACTACGGGCAAGCCGTCGAAGGAGCTGCCCGCTTGTTTCGACTCGTCGAACGGGATGATCCACGATTGGGCAGCGGCGACGAAGAGCGGTATCGCAGTGCCGTCCGGCTGCTCGATCTGGGCCTTGAGGTCGGCGAACGTGCCGACAGCTATCGGCGTTCCGAACCCGCCGCCGAGGCGCGGCCACAGAAATGCCAGGCTGGCTACGGCGAACTGGCCGAGGAAGATCCCGAACAGTGCACCGAGCGAGCGATTGAGGAACTTGCGTCGAGTCACCGAGTATTCGCCAGGACTGACCTCCTCGCGCTCCACCAACGGATCGGAGAGATCCGGCGGCGAAGGCGGCGTGGCCGCCTCGGCCTCTTCCTCGAGCACTAGGGCCGCGGCAGCCGCTTCCGCCCGGCGTCGAGCTGCGTCTTTATCGGCGGCGCGCCGGTCGAAGCGGGCGGTTGCCGGCGCAGGAGCGGGTCCCCGTCGGCCGGCGACCGTGATGACCCCAGCAACCGCCAAGAGGGCGGCGGCGACGAGGCCGATAGTGAATATGACGGTTCCGCTCATTAGAAATCGAAGAAGATCCCTTCTGACCACGGGAACGTGAAGTTGAACCCGGGTCCACGGAAGAACGACCCGTAAATTGTAAGTACGGCCGAGGCGAAGAAGAAGAAGCTGAAGATCATTATCGCCAGCTTGCGATCGGACGGTCGCACCGCCGGGTTGCGGTCTACGTAGGGCACCACCGCAAGCCCCAGCATGCCAAACCCGGGCAGGATTACCCCAGCAACCTGCGGGTCGAAGTACGCCAGCAGCTCCTGCAAACCGAGGAAGTACCACGGCGCTTTCGAGGGGTTGGGCTGCTCGTTGAAGTTGGCGAACTCCAGCAGCGGCGCGTCGACGAAGGCCGAAAACACGATGAGGGCCGCGGTGCAGACCATCAGGGCGACGAATTCGACGGCGACGAGATGGGGCCACGTGCTGACCTTGTCTTGCGGCTCCTTCTTGACCTTCTGAATCGCCCCGGCCTTGACCACGGTGAGCAAACGTTGGGTACGAACCCCTTCCGGGATCGCGGGTGGCGCCGCCGGCGCGGCAGCCGGAGCGGCCCCACCACCCCCGGCGGCCGCTGCCACCGCGGTGGGGGCGCCCTCACCCGCAAAGACCGGAGCGGCGACGCCCTGCGCTTTGGCCCGAGCCAGCGCGCCCCGTCGCAGCAGGACTTCCGGGACCCCGTACTGGGCCGCTTCGGCAGCGAGGTCGCGGCCGCCGTTGGGTGTGCCGACCGGGGAAGCCGCGGCCGCCGCCGGTGGAGCCGCTTCGGGAGCGGCTGCCGGGGCTGGGGCGGGCTCGGCGGCTGCGGCAGGAGTCGGAGATGGGGCCGGCTCGCCTTTCATCTCGGCGAGAACGTCCTCGACCGAGCGGCCTTCAGCGTTGGCTCGCGCCTCTGCGGACCGCCGGAGGATGTGCTCTGGGATCTCAGCCATCACTCAGTCCTTGCACCATATATCTCAACCTTACAGGGGCCCCGATATGCCGCCATCCTTGCGTACCCGCCAGAAATGCACCGCCATGAAGATGACGATGATGAACGGGAGGAACAGCACATGGAGCACGTACCAGCGTAAGAGGGTGTCGGGGGTGATCTGCACTCCCCCGACCAAAGCGAACGAGACCTGGTCGCCGATCACCGGCGCATATCTCCCCATGTTGGAGCCGACGGTCACGGCCCAAAGCGCCAATTGATCCCATGGGAGGAGGTAGCCGGTGAACGACAGCAGCAGGGTGAGCAGCAGGAGCACGACCCCGACTACCCAGTTGAATTCGCGGGGCGGCTTGTAGGCACCGTGATAGAAGACGCGCGCCATGTGGAGGAACACAGTGAGCACCATGGCGTGGGCTCCCCACCGGTGCATGTTGCGCACCAGCTGACCAAATGCGATGTTGGTCGAGAGAGCCTGGATGTCCTCGAACGCCGCCGGGGAGGTGGGCCGGTAGTAGAACATCAGAAAGATGCCGGTGATGGTCAGCAAAATGAACAAGAAGAAGCTGAGCCCGCCCAGGCACAAGGTGTAGGAGAGGCGCACACCGTGACGTTTCACCTTCACCGGGTGGAGGTGGTACAGCACGTTGTTCATGATCACGTAGGAGCGGTTGCGCGGGCTGTCGCTATACCCGGCCCGGAAAGGCGACCCGGGGCGGAAGATGCTCGACCACACCTGGGAATCCCTGATGTGGGACCCGGCTTCCTTGACCCTGTCCAGTAGTCCTGGCTTCCCGTTGGCCAACTTCTGCTACTCCCTAGTCTTCCCGACTCACCTCTACCAGCGTGCGCCGTAGAGGTAGCCATTCTTGAAATCCCGTTGACCCGTGTCCAACTCCCATGGGGCCTCGGCGAGCTCTTCGGCCTGTTCGGCCAGCGATCCGGCGAACTTGCCGAGCGTGATGACGTTGGTCGGGCAGCGATCGACGCAGAGGGCGCATCGCGTGCACTCGTCCTCGTCGACGACGAAGAAGCCCTGGTTCTCTGCCTTCTCTCCTGGGTTGGAGACGTTGACGCCTTCGGCGATTGCGTCGATGGAGAGGTAATGGATGCACTTCCAAGGACATATGTCCACGCAGCCCTCGCAGAGAATGCATTCACTCTGATCGATATGGAGGAACTGCTTCGGCTTCACCGCCGCGGTCAGGTAGGCGCCGTCGACGGCCGCCAGCTGGTAGTCGTCGCGCATCGGTGGCGTCTCGAACCAAACGTCCTTCTCGGCCATCAGCGCTCCACCTTGGTCAAGGGTCGGCCGTAGCGAGAGATCTCCGGCGGCGGGCCTTCCTCGGCGAGCCGCTTGCTCCGTTCTTGCCACTTCCACATCACGACCACGATCGCCACGGTCACCGTCAGGATGTAGCCCTGGCCGATCATGTCCTTGATGGCGGCAGCTGAGATGCTGACTTCATTGCCGAGAGTGAGGAATGCGGGGAGACAAGGGAAGCTGTTCTCGATCGCACACGACGGCACCCACAGCTTGAGCCCACTCCAGTCGAGCGTCGACTGGGTCAGAGTGAGAAACTCGTTCGGGATGACGCCGAACAGGATCATCATCAGTCCAGTGAAGAGAAAGGCGCCGATGGTGGCACGAGCCCAGGTCAACTCCCGTTTGTAGACGAATGCCAGAGCCATCCCCGCCATGAGGATCATCACCCCGGTGAGGGAGGCCGACTGGGCGATCAGATTCGGTAGCCACCCGCGGGGGACTGCCGGGTACAGCTCGACGCCGAAGGCGTTCACTTCGGGCAGCCCGATCAGGTGAACCGCGAATGCGCCCACCAAGGCGAGGCCGGCGCCGGCAACCATCAAAACGATGCCGAGCCGCAGGTAGCGCCGATGTGCTGCGGTTTGTGTCATCTACTCGTCGAGTCCCGTCCGGATCGCCAGCTTGGATTTGCATTCTACGCACAGGGCGCCGCGACAGAAATTCTCCCCACTAGGTCGGAGTCGGGCATTGGATTTCGGGGCTGCAGTGTGGCAGCTAGGCTTGCCGCTGCCGCCCGTAAGCGGCACCGATGAACGCTGCGACGGGAGGGTTCCGGCAGTGACCTCGGATACCGAGGCTCGAACCGAAGAGGCGATCGATACGGCCGCATCCGTAGCCGAGCTCACAGTGGAGACGCCGAATTCCACTGCGCTGGCGGCTCGATTCCTGAAAGCGGCCGTTGGCTTCCTCGGCATCGGCGTAGCGCTGCTCATGATTCTGGCGATCAAGCGGGTAGTGCCCGAGTTTCTCGGTGGCTCCGCTTTCCTGTCATACGGCCGGGTGCTTCCAGCGGCGACAACGCTGCTGTTGTACGGGTGGCTGACGCTGGCGCTGTTGGGGGCCCTTCTCTACATCGTTCCCCGAGTCGCCAAGGCTGATCTGGCCGATCTCGTTGTCCTGCAAGCGGCCTTGGCGGTGCTCGTGGTGGCTGTTCTCGGAGGCGCTATCGCCGTGCTCATGGGGTTCTCCGAGGGACGCCGCTACTTGGAGCCTCCGTTGGCCATCGACCTGGTGACACTGGTGGGCCTCGTGGTAGTCGGCCGCTCGATCACTCTCGTGGCGCGCCGGGCGACCGATCCGTCGCCGGAGATCTGGTATTCCGTTGCAGCCGTCATATGGCTGGTGATGACTCACGTGGTGGGCAATTTCCCGGGCTTGCAGGGTTTCACCGGACAGCTGCAATCCTCGTTCTATCGATCGAGCCTGATCGGCCTCTGGATCGCCTCGGCCACGGTCGCCGTCGTCTACCACGTGGTTCCCAAGCTGGGCGGCCGGCCTCCGCTGCGGGCCACCAAGCTGTCCGTCCTGGGCATCTGGTCGCTCGGTTTCGTGTGGGCGATGACCGCACCCGCCGAGCTCACCTTCGGCGCTGCCGGGGATTGGCTGGAGACGATCGGAGTGATCTTCTCGATCGTGCTGTTCTTGCCGATTGTGGTGATCGCCACGGACCTGACTCACGCCATGCGTGGAGCATGGAGCAACGTGCGGGATCGCACTTCGTTGCGACTAGTGATGGCCGGCCTCGTCATGCTGGCTGTGTTCGCCCTGTTCAATCTCGTCCAGGCATTGAGGGCGTCGTCCGCGGTGATCGGATTCACGGATTGGGTGGCGGCAATCGAGACATTGGTGCTGCTCGGGCCCTTCACGTTCGTTCTGTTTGCGTTTCTGCGCGTAGCGGCACCCGACGTGTTCGGCCGGGATCCATCGCCGAGCATGCTCGGCTACCGGGAGGCCCTGGTCGGGCTGGGTCTGACGGTTGGGGCAATGGCCGTCGCAGGAGTACAAACCGGATTCACCTGGGCGGGCAGTGCGAACAGCCAGGCGTTCAGCAACACCGGCGACGGCTGGATCTCGACATTGGCTCCCCTGGCCGGCAACTACGTCGCTCAGCTGGTTGGGCTGGCGATATTCGCAGTCGGGGCCGCCCTGATTGTGCGGGCGGCGATGGGAGGCGGAGATGAGTCGCTGCTGGCAACCCCGATGCCTCCTGCGGAGGCCGAGGCGGACCTGGTGCTCGACAGGGATGTGCCGCTGAAGAAGGTCCGCCGCTACGGCTACGGCTTCTTTGCCCTCGCCGCCCTGATGGTGTTGGTATTGCCGGCCCTGGAGCGGGAAGACCCGACGTTGCTGGCAGATCGCGACCGCACCTACGAATCGGGCTCGTCGCGGGCGACTGGGCGGGCCATCTACATTCAGGAGGGGTGCGCCTACTGCCATACCCAGCAGGTGCGGCCCATCGTGCCGGATGTCGGCTTGGGGCCGGTCAGCGTGCTCGGCGACTACGCCAACGAGACCCCTGCGCTCATAGGTGTGCAGCGGTATGGACCCGACCTGATGCACCTCGGAGACCGGGCGGACGCCGAGGCGGTAGCGGAGCATCTGCGATCCCCGCAAGCTTCCCGATCGTGGTCGATCATGCCGAGTTACGACTACCTGACACTTGATGATCTCGCGGCGCTGGCTCAGTACCTGGCGCCGCCAGAGGAGTAGACGTGGATCAGTTTCTCGAAGAGCTCGAAGCGCAACTTGGTGTTCCCGCGGAGCTGCTGGAGCGGGCTGCGGCCGCCCGCGCCGGCGCCTCAGGGGCAAGCACGGAGAGCGTAGTCCGGGCCTGGGCCGGTGCCGGCGAAGCCCCGGCCGCCGCTGCCGCGACCCCGACGCCGGCCGAACCGGCTCCCGCCGCCCCCGTCGCGGAAGCGGCGGTGCCGGCGAGCGCGGCGCCGCCTGAGCTGGTCGTCGAGGTGTTGGAAGCTACGGCACCGGTCCCCGAAGAGGATGAGGCCGAATCCCCTGACGAAGTCGATAAGGTTGGTGTGCTGGCAGGCTTCCCCAGCTGGCTGTCCGGCGCGCTGCTGGCGGTGCCCATTCTCGCTCTGGCGTACGTGCTCATCGCCCCCAACGGGCCCAGCTGCGGTACCTCCGGGCAGCTCGCCATCGACGCCGAGACCGGCCTCGCCGAGAATTGTGATGGCACCGAATACGGTGTCGATGCAGTCAGCTTCTTCACCATCGGCCAGGAGGTCTACACCGGGTCTGGGCGTTGCGCCGGCTGTCACGCCGAGGACGGTGGCGGCGGGACCGGCCCGGCTATGGCGGGCGGTGCCGTGCTGGTGACGTTTCCCGCCGAGACCTGCGCCGATCACATCCTCTGGATAGCGCTGGGGAGCGACAACTGGCCGGAGCCGACCTACGGGGCCACCGGGACCGCAGTCGGCGCCTCTGGGGCCAACATGCCGGGATTCGAAGACGCGCTGACGCCCGAGGAATTGGCCGCGGTCGTCATCTACGAGCGGGTGGCGTTCGGAGGTCAGTCGCTCGCCGATGCCGAAGCTGATTGCGGAGTCGACGAGCTCGAGATGGCCGCCGGCGGCTGAGCCCGGTGCGGAAACCATTGGGACCAGGGGGGCGCCGGCCGTTCGGCGTCGTCATCTTCGGAAGAGTCATCCTCGCCACCGTCATATTCGCAACCGTGGCCGCCTGCTCGCCTGCTAGCTCACCCGCCGACACCGCTCCAACCCAGCAGACAATCGACGCCGCGGTGGATCCGGAGCTGGCAACGCTGCTCGGCGCGGGCCGCGAGATCTACTACGGCCGTGGACAATGCGCGGTGTGTCATGGCGACGACGGCGCTGGGGGATCCGGTCCGTCGGTAGCCGACGGCGCCGTCCTGGTCACGTTTCCGGACGGGTGGTGCGATGAACACATCCGTTTGGTGGCCTTGGGCACCACGGCATGGCCGGATGAGACCTACGGAGCCAACAACACGCCGGTGGGGGCTTGGGGGACGGCCATGCCGGGGATGGATCCGCTGCTGACCGAAGCCGAGATTGCCGCCGTGGTCGTTTTCGACAGAGTCAACTTCGGCGGCCAAGACCTCGCGGCCGCAGCCGCCGACTGCGAAGTCGTCGACGCGGCACCGGCTCCCGCCGGATGAGCCCAACCCGGCGCGGGCTGCCGGCCTCACAGTTCTGCGTTCTTGGCACTCTCCAAACACGGCCTAAACGTGCGCGGCCCATAGCATTGGGTCGATGAGTTCCCCCAAGAGCCTGGCGCGGGCGGCGCTGGCATGCGCATTGGTCCTGGCGGCCTGTTCTCCGGTTGCGTCGGAGCCCATGCCGAAGGCGACGTCCTCTGTGGAGCTCGCGTCGGCACCTTCTTCTCCGGCTCTGACCACCACCACGGTGACGACTGAGCCGCCGGAGCCGGCCCGAGTCGTGACGTTGCCCGAACAGAAGGTGTGGGCATTCCCCGGACCGAACCACTACGAGGGAGACGTGCTCACCTTCGAAGTTCCCGTCGGTGGTTTCGGCAAGTATCGACTGGAGTCGGCCGAAGTCACGGTCGACGGCGCTCCAATCGACGTTGTGGCCGTGCTTGGGGGAGATCCGCTGCTGGGTGATGTCATCGTCTTCCCCAACGCATTCGACACGACTGGTGCGCTGGGCGGGCATTGGGTGCGAGTCGCCGCGCAGCTGGAGCCGGGTCTCGAGATCGATGTGACCCAGCGAGTCGTGGTCACCCCGGCCGCCGGTCGGCCCAACCAGGAGTCCGATACCGGGTGGCTGACGGAGAAGACCGAGTGCTGCCGGGTCACCTATCTGGAGAACAGCGCCGCCGAGCGTGACCTGGCCGAGCTGATGGCGATCATCAATGAGGCGGCCGCCGAGGTCGAAGCGCACTTCGGGCTCGAACTACCCACAGTCGACTTCGTGCTCATCGACACCCTGTGGGGCAACGGCGGCTACGCCGGGGACGAGGTGGTTGTCTCCTATCTCGACCGCGACTTCAGCCCGGGGCGGCGGTCGACGTTTCGCCAAACCGTGCTCCACGAGCTGGCGCACGCGGTAACCGATCAACTCGAGCACAGCACGCCGTGGCCGCTCATCGAGGGCGTTGCCGTCCAGTTCACTCGCGGTCACTTCAAGCCGGAGCCACTCGGCGCCCGGGCGCGGGCGCTGGCCGACCGCGGGGCGCTCCCGAATCTGGTCGAGCTGTTCGATGGCTTCCGGGATATGCAGCATGAGACGCGCTATGCCGCGGTGGGGGCGTTCACCGAGTTTCTCGTCTCCGACTACGGCTTGGCGGCCCTGCTCGACCTCTACGACTCGGAGCTCGAGGCTGGGGGCAGCGTGTGGCTCGACGCGGCGGCAACCGAGGTGTTGGGGGTTGATCTCGCCACGCTGCAAGAGGGGTTCGACGAGTGGGTGGAGTCGTTCGAGGCATCCGAGCAGATCATCGACCTGGCGCTGACGGTGGCCCTGCAGGACGCGCGGCGCCGTTTCCAGGCCGCCTACAGCCCGTATCCCAACTACTTCGTGTATCCATCGGTGACTGCCACTGGTCAAGACTCCCTGGCAATGCGTGACGCTACGCGGCCGAGTCTGGTCGCAGTCGAAGCGCTGATCGCCTACGCGCAGGACCTGATCATCGAGGGCGATCTAACGGCTGCGGCGGCTGCGGTCGCCGAGGTCGAGCGGATCGTGCGCGAGGGAACGGTGGGGCCCGGCCTCAGTGGTGAGTTCCTCGAGGTGGCCGAAGCGGTAGCAGCCGCGGGATTCGAGCTCGTCGAATACGAACCCGGAAGCCCGGAACCGACTGCGCTCGCCACCGATGAAGCACCGGTGCTCACCATCCTCGAGCTCGAGCAGCGTTCGGGGACATTTGTCGTCGTCGGCGCTCGCCCGGCTCCGCAAGGCACGCCGCTCGGTCAGTGAGCCCTTCGCAGCCGCCGAGCCGGTAGCTTGCGCCCATGGAACGAAGCCCGTGGCTGGCGGTGGTTTCCGTCGGAGTGCTGCTTACCGTCAGCTTCGGTTCGATCCTGTATGGCTTCTCGATCTACGTCACCGATTCTGCGGCCGGCGCGGAGTTCTCCAGCTCGATGTTGTCCTTCGCCTATACGGGCTCGGTCGTCGTCAGTGGGGTCGTGGCGGCCCCGTTGGGACGCTGGATGGATCGTCACGGCACGCGGCTGGTGGCTCTGGTGGGCGGAATCATCACGATGATGGGAATGCTGGCGTTTTCCGTGGCGGGATCGACGCCGGTTCTCCTGGCTTCGTGGTGGTTGCTCATCGGCCCCGGGACGGCCATGACCTACTACGAGCCGGCATTCGTGGTGATCAACCAGACGATGGAGCCCCGCCGGCGGCCACGTGGACTGGGGGTGGTCACCGTGATCGGCGGTTTTGCCGGAGCCGTGTTCATCCCGCTCATCGAGGCGATGAACTCCGCACTGGGTTGGCGGCCAACGGTGCGAATTTTGGGGATCAGCATTGCGGTGCTCGGCCTGATCGCCGCCCGGCTGATTCCGCCGCGGCTACGCGCCGCGCGCACGGCGACGCCACCCGCTGCGCTGCCGCTGCAGGACGTGCTCCGCGATCGGCGGTTCACCCTATTGACCTCCGGAATGGTGCTGCTCTCGGTCGCATTCGGTGGTCTGCTGGCGCACCGGGTCGACCGATTCAGCGAGGCCGGCTTCGATCTAGAGACGGTGGCCCTCCTAGCCGGAGCGGCGTCGCTGATAAGCCTGCCCGGCCGCTTTCTGGGCCCGGTGTTCGGGGGGCGCGGACAGGCCGCAGCCGTCCTCGCTTGGTTCAGCCTCGTGCTGGTGATCGCCACCGCCATGACCATTCCGTCTGGGCCCGACTGGTTCATGCCGTCGCACTTCGTGGTCTACGGGCTCGCCTTCGGCGCCATTCTGCCTCTCAGGGCGCTCACCATGGATCAGTGGTACGGCCGCGATCATTACGGCCGGCGGATGGGAATCCAGCAGATGGCAACTCTCGTGGTGGGTGGGCTCGGCCCCCTGCTGGTTGGCGTTCTCCGCGACTTGAGTGGCGGGTGGGTTGCTCCCATGACCGTGCTCACGGGATTCGCGCTGACCGGGTTGGCCGGCATCGTGCTGGCGCAACGGGCGCATCTCGCCGGCGCCCCGGCCGCTTGAGCGGCGGGGATTCATGGTGGGAAACGGCCCGTTCTAACCTGCGGAACGTGATGAACGATCAGTCCCGGGTTCTAGTGGTTGGCGGCGGCCCCGGTGGCGCCGCCGCCGGCTATTGGCTGGCGAAGGCCGGGGTGGGCGTCACGGTGGTGGAGAAGAAGCATTACCCCCGTAACAAGACATGCGGCGACGGATTGACACCACGGGCCATCCATCAGCTGCTCGACATGGGGTTCGAGTTCGACATCCCGCAGATGCATCGCATCAATGGGCTGCGCGCATATGCCGGCGACATGAAGATCGAGATCCCGTGGCCGCAGCACACGATCTATCCCAATTGGGGCGGTGTGATCCGGCGAGCTGATCTCGACATGGAGGTGGCGCAGCTGGCGGCCAAGCAAGGTGCAGTAGTCCGTGACGGCACCGAGGCGGTGGCCGTTACCGACAATGGTCGCCTCACCGGAGTAGAGCTGAGGATCAAGGACGCCGCAGGGGAGACACACGTCGAGGTTGTGAAGCCGGAGGTAGTGGTTGTCGCCGACGGCTCGCTGTCACGGTTCGGCCGGGCCCTCGGCACGTACCGGCGCCGCGACTATCCCTACGGCATGGCGGTTCGTGGCTACTTTGCCTCACCGAACTCGCACGACGACATGTTGGAGAGCCAGCTCCACATCCTCGACCGCGAGGGTCGAGCCATGCCCGGCTACGGCTGGATCTTCCCGCTGGGAGACGGAACCATCAACGTCGGGGCCGGAGTGCTCTCGACCTTCAAGGGCTGGAAGGAGGTGAACACGTCGAAGGTTCTCGAGTCCTATATGGAGCGGCTGCCCGACTACTGGCATGTGACCGCCGATTCGGCATTGACCCGCCCGGTTGGCGGCAAGCTGCCCATGGCGTTCTCGGTGGGCCCCAAGGTGGGTCCCAACTGGATCACCATCGGCGACGCATCGGGTGCGGTCAATCCGTTCAACGGGGAGGGCATCGACTACGCCTACGAGACGGCGCGTTTGGCTGCCGGGTTCATCACCGAAGCGCTGGGCTCCGACGACATGAGCCGGCTCCGTCGCTACGAGGATGCGCTCGAGCAGGAGTACGGCGACTATCACCGAGTAGCGCGGGCGTTCGTGATCGCCGTGGGCAATCCGGCGGTGATGAGGACGCTGACGTCCGTAGGGATCCGCAACCAGACGCTGATGGAGTGGGTGCTCAAAGTGATGGCCAACCTGCTCGAGCCAGAGGAGTATGGGATGGCCGAGCGGATCTATCACGCCATCGAGAAGATCGTCAAAGTCGGTCCGGAGCCGGGGATCCGTTAGAGCGACCGGCCCAACAAAATCCTTCTTGAAAGCTTTAGCTAAAGATATCTAATATGTGCCATGAGCATTTCGGCACCCCCACCCTCTGTGCCCGGTCGATCGGCGACGCGTGTTGACCGCTGGATCCTCGGCTTGCACATCTTGGCCGCTTTCGGGTTCGGGGTCGTCGGTCTCCTCGCTGCCACTGATCCGGGATGGGGAGACTTGCAGCGGCTGTTGACGGTCATGGTCGTCGGAATGTGGGGATTAGGCATATTCCTCACATGGATGATTGCCCGACGACTGGGGAGCCAGTGGGTGCGCAGCGCCGTCATGATCGTCGGCCCTTTTGCCCTTCTGCTAGTCGGATTCGCTCTCACGCAGGCCACATAGTCGCCGCCCAGGTTTGATTTCCCGATAGGCCTCGCAGTTTCTAGTCTCCCTATGTGAAGGGAGGCACATGACGCTCGCGGATTACCTGCCGATCGGCCTCATGATCATTCTCGGCATCGGATTCGCCAGCGTCGCCATGTACCTCTCCTGGCGGCTGGCTCCGAAGAACCCGACGCCGGAGAAGCTGGCCCCCTACGAGAGCGGCATCATCCCGCTGCAGGAGCCGGCTACTCGCTTTCCGGTGAAGTTCTACATGGTGGCGATGCTCTTCGTGATCTTCGACGTTGAGCTCATCTTCCTGTTCGCCTGGGCGGCCCGGTTCGAGGACTTCGGTTGGGCCGGCATAGGAGCCATGGCGATCTTCGTGGCATTGCTCGCGGAGACGCTCGTATACGCCTGGAAGCGGGGCGCACTGGACTGGAATGTTGCCCGCCGGGGCCGCTACCGCCGAGTCGTTGCCGAAGACCTGGAGGAGGCGGCCTGATGGCCGGAGAGGTCAATGCTCCGGGAATGCTGCTCACGACCCTGGAGAAGGGGGTCAACTGGGCGAGGACCCGCTCGATGTGGGGCGCAGTGTTCGGCCTTGCGTGCTGTGCCATCGAGATGATGGCTACCGGCGCCGCCCATAACGACCTCGGCCGCTTCGGTATGGAGGTCTTCCGTGCCTCGCCGCGTCAGGCCGACCTGATGATCGTCGCCGGCCGCGTATCGCAAAAGATGGCCCCGGTGTTGCGTCAGGTGTACGACCAGATGAGCGAGCCGAAGTGGGTGATCTCGATGGGCGCTTGCGCCTCCACGGGCGGCATGTTCAACAACTACGCCTTGGTGCAGGGAGTCGACCAGGTGGTGCCGGTAGACATCTACGTGCCCGGTTGCCCACCTGGGCCGCAATCGCTGATGCACGGCATCCTGACGCTGCATCAGAAGGTCATGGACGGCGAGATTCGCCGTCCCATCATCGAGGGTGTGTTGGGTTGATGGCCGACGAGAAACCGGCAGCAGAAGAGCCGATCGCGGCCGAGCACGTTGCCGAGGCGGAGGCCGCCGCGCTTCATACGGAGGCGGCCGGCGCCGAGCGGGAGCTGCCATCGGAAGTCGAACTGGCCGCCATCGTGGAGCCGAGCCCGTCGACGACGTGGCACGTGGCCGCCGACGAGTGGGTCATCCAGGTCACCGCCGCGGAATACCACGCGGTTGCGGCCGCCGCCAAGGCGCAGGGGTTCACGACTTTCGTCGACCTGTGCGCCGTCGACTACTTCCGGCGTCATCCCCGCTTCGAGGTCGTGCTCACAGTGCTGAGCTACGACATGCCGCAGCGCCTCCGCATCCGCGCCGGTGTAGAAGGCACCGATCCGAGCGTGCCCACTGTCACCGACGTATATCCCGGCGCCAACTTCTACGAACGTGAGGCCTACGACATGTTCGGCATCGACTTTGCCGGCCACCCCGACCTGACCAGGATCCTCATGCCCGATGATTGGGAGGGCTACCCGCTGCGCAAGGACTACGGCGTTGGATCGGTGCCCGTCCAATTCAAGGAAGCCCACAAGGTGCAGTGACGATGAGCGACGACAAGCCCACAGCCGAGTCCGAGGCGCCCGAAGCGGCCGCGGCGGAAGCCGCCGTCGCGGTGGAGGAGTCGCCCCAGGCCCCGGAGTCCGGTGAAGCGGCGCGCCGCCGCCGCCGTGAAATTTGGGTGGCCGGGACCGAGGAGCGGGAGGACTACCGCGGCTTCACGGATGAAGGTGCCCAGGAACTGCTCGGTGAGGAGGACGTCCGGGTCCTCGGAATCCAGCGAGGCACGGTGGTCGAAGATGACTACGAGCTGGAGGACTTCCTCGAAGAAGAGGAGCGCCAGATCATCAATATGGGTCCGCAGCACCCTTCGACTCACGGCGTGCTCCGGCTCCAGATCGAACTCGAAGGCGAGACGGTTCGCCGGGTGAAGCCGATCATCGGCTACCTGCACACTGGCATGGAGAAGACCGGCGAGACGCTCACTTGGCTGCAAGGCCCCACCAACGTGACTCGCATGGACTATCTGTCACCGTTCCACAACGAGCTGGCCTACTCGCTCGCTGTCGAGAAGCTGCTGCAGGTCGATATTCCGCCGCGGGCGCAAGTCATTCGCATTCTGATGACGGAGCTCAACCGGGTCTCCAGCCACCTGCTGTGGGTGGCCACCCAGGGTATGGATATCGGCGCCATCTCGATGATGATCTACGGCTGGCGGGAGCGCGAGCTGCTGCTCGACTTCTTCGAGAAGGTCACCGGGCTGCGGATGAACCACAACTACATACGTCCCGGCGGCGTGGCGGCCGATCTGCCCGACGGGTGGGAAGACGACGTCGAGATGATGCTCGAGGCGGTTCCGGCGGGTGTCACCGAATACCGCGAGATCCTGGACGAGAACCCGATCTTCCTCGACCGCACCGAAGGCGTCGGGGTCATCACTCCCGCTGAGTGCCGCGCCTACGGCGTCACCGGCCCGGTGGCGCGGGCGGCCGGCATCGACTTCGATCTACGCAAGGCCTTTCCCTATTCAGGAATCGACAACTACGACTTCGACGTGCCCGTGGGTAAGCACGGCGACGTGCTGGACCGCTACAAGGTGCGCCTCGCCGAGATCGACCAATCGCTGGGCATCGCCCGCCAGATTCTCGAAACGATCCCCGGCGGCGACTATCGCACGGAGGATCGCAAGGTGACCCCGCCGCCGCGTAAGAGGATCGATGAGTCGATGGAGGCTCTGATCCACCACTTCAAGATCTTCACCTCGGGGTTCAAGGTCCCGGCGGGGGAGGCCTGGCAGTCGGTGGAATCGCCCCGCGGCGAGCTCGGGGTGTACATCGTGTCGACCGGCGGCTCCCGGCCGTGGCGGGTCCACGTCCGCGGGCCCTCGTTCGCTCACGTGCAGGCGCTGCCGGTCGCGATGACCGATTCGCTCATCGCCGATAGCGTGGCGACTCTGGCCAGTATGGATCCGGTTCTCGGAGACGTCGACCGATGAGCGCCGCTGCAGTGATCTCGGACTGGAGCACCGCCAACCAGGAACGGGCTCGTCGGCTGCTCGACGCTTATCCCGACAAGCGGTCGGCGGTCATGCCGCTGCTGTACCTCGCCTTTTTGGAGCACGGGTACGTCACCGAATCCGGCATGAGACAGGTGGCCGCGCTCGTTGGCATCACCCCGGCCCAGGTCCAATCGGTGGCGAGCTTCTACACGATGTATAAGCGTGAGCCCGTCGGCAAGTACCTCCTATCGGTGTGTACCTCGATCTCGTGCTTTCTGATGGGCGCCGATGAAGTGTTGGCGGCTATCGAAGAGGAGGCGGACGCCCTCGAAGGCACCACCAGCTCCGACGGCATCTTCAGCGTCGAGCACGTGGAGTGCGTCGGCGCGTGTGGCGGCGCCCCGGCCGTACAGGTCAATTACGAGCTCATCGAAGGCGTGACTCCCGAGAAGGGGGCGGCACTGTGCTCATGGTTGCGCGATGCCGCCCCGAGCGTGGTCATGACCGACGAGATGCAGGAGCTCTTCGGTTCCACCCGGTCGTTCGATTGGGGCATCAAGGAGGCCGAAGGAGCGATTGCGCCGGTGCCGGCGTTCGGGCCTTATGGCTCGGCGGCTACGGAGAAGAAGTCGTGACCTTTCCACTCATCCTCACCGAGCGGATGACGCGCCATCCCCGCGACAGCCATCTTCTCGACCGGTACGAGGCCACCGGCGGCTACGAAGTTCTGCGCCAAGTCTTGAAGACGATGACTCCGGAGCAGGTGGTCAACGAGGTCAAAGCAGCCAACGTCCAGGGACGCGGCGGCGCCGCCTTCCCGGCCGGCATCAAGTGGGGTTTTCTGGCTCCGGCCGAACCGCGCTACTTGGTGATAAACGGCGACGAGTCCGAGCCCGGCACCTTCAAAGACCGCCAAATCCTCGAACGCGACCCACATCTGTTGCTCGAAGGCGTGGTCATCTCGTCCTTCGCCCTCGGCGTCAACCACGCGTTCATCTACATACGCGGGGAGTATCCCAAACCGGCTCGCCGCGTCCAGCAAGCAGTGGACGCCGCGTACGCGAAGGGCTACCTGGGGCAAAACATCCTCGGCAGCGGGTTCGATCTCGACGTGACGGTCCACCTCGGCGGCGGCGCATACATCTGCGGCGAGGAAACTGCCCTGCTCAACTCGCTCGAAGGCTTGCGGGGTGAGCCTCGCCTGAAGCCGCCGTTCCCGGCCGTGGCCGGCCTCTACGCCAAGCCGACCATCGTCAACAACGTGGAGACCATTGCCAATATCCCCTGGATCGTCGACAACGGGGGGGCGGCGTTCGCTGCCATCGGCGACGAGAACAGCGTCGGAACCCGGTTGTTCTCCCTGTCCGGGCATCTCAAGAAGCCGGGCAACGTCGAGGTTGCCATGGGCCTGACTTGGCGGGAGCTGATATACGACATCGGCGGCGGCATCCGCGACGACCGAGAGCTGAAGACATGGATTCCGGGTGGCGCCTCGGCCCCATGGTTCGTGCCGGCCCTACATCTCGATGTGAAGGTGACCAAAGACGATGTCGCCCATGCCGGATCGATGCTCGGGTCCGGCGCGGTGATCGTCATGGACGACACCACC
The DNA here is from genome assembly GCA_041605955.1 of Acidimicrobiia bacterium. Taxonomy (GTDB): domain Bacteria; phylum Actinomycetota; class Acidimicrobiia; order Spongiisociales; family UBA5794; genus JAHEJX01. The sequence continues at coordinate 24,537 of JBFIXI010000020.1, read as the reverse complement.
AACGTAGTAGCGGCCGCCCACCGCATCGTGAAGTTCTTCGCCCACGAGTCCTGCGGGCAGTGCACCCCGTGCCGCGAGGGCTGCACCTGGATGGAGAACATCCTGTGGCGCATCCTCAACGGAGCGGGGCGACCCAGCGACATCGGATTGCTGCTCGACGTGAGTGACAACATCAGTCCGGGGCTCGCCTGGCCGCCCAAGATGACCACGATCTGTCCGCTGGGGCCTTCCGCAGTCTCCCCCATCACGTCGATCATGGCTCACTTCCGCGACGAGGTCGAGGCGATGATCGCCGCCGCCCCCAGCGAGCTGGCGAATGCAGAGGCGAGCAATGCCTGAGCAACCTGCTGCGGAGATCATCACGATCACGCTCGACGGTGAGCCGATCGAGGTCCCCAAGGGTGAGTGGATCATAAAGTCGGCCGAAGACCGCGGCACATACATCCCCCGGTTTTGCTACCACCCGCGAATGAAGCCGGTCGGAATGTGCCGCATGTGCCTCGTCGAGGTCGAGACGGTGCGCGGCCGCATCCTGACGACCGCCTGCAACACGCCGGCCGATGCCGACATGATCGTTGATACCCAGTCCGCAGTGGTGCAGAAGGCACAGGAGGGAATCCTCGAGTTCCTGCTGATCAATCACCCGCTCGATTGCCCGGTGTGCGACAAGGGGGGCGAATGCCCGCTGCAAGACCAAACGATGGCTTACGGTCCGGGGGAGAGCCGTTTCGTCGAGGAGAAGCGGCATTTCGAGAAGCCCATCCCGCTGTCCGACCTGGTCCTCATGGACCGGGAGCGCTGCATTCTCTGCGCCCGCTGCACTCGCTTCTCGGAAGAGGTTTCCGCTGATCCGCTCATCGAGTTCGTTGGACGTGGCAACTACACCCAGGTCATCACTTTCCCCGACCAGCCATTCGCCTCATACTTCTCGGGCAACACCGTCGAGATCTGCCCGGTAGGCGCGCTGACCGCCAAGCCGTATCGCTTCAAGGCTCGGCCCTGGGATCTGGAATCGGTCGAGTCGGTATCGATGGTCGATGCCTCTGGCGCGTCGGTGTCGGTGGAGACCAGCCAGAACGAAGTCGTGCGCATCAATGGCATCGACAACGACGCCACCAACCATGGCTGGCTCTCCGACAAGGACCGCTTCATCTTCCAAGCGATCCACTCGGAGGAACGACTCGCCACGCCGCTCATCCGTGACGCCGGGGGGGTGCTGCGGTCTACCACTTGGGGTGAGGCGCTCGATCTCGTCGCCGAGCAGCTCGGATCAGTGCGCGGCGATGAGGTGGCCGCCATCGGCGGCGCCAACAACACCAATGAGGAGGCGTTCGCTCTCTCCAAGTTCCTGCGTACTGTGGTGGTTACCCCCCACATCGATGCCCAGGTAGGGGACGCCGTGAACCCGGACTTCTTGGCCGGCGTTGTCCCGCGCGGCGAGATCAGTGACGTAGATCGGGCGCATACCATCCTGCTGTGGGCCGGCGACCTGAAGGAGGAGTTCCCCACTCTCTATCTGCGGGTACGCCACGCCGTCAGCGAGCTGGGAGCGAAGCTGGTGATCGTTCACCCCCGCCGCACCGGCCTCGACGACGTGGCCGCGGAGAAGATCGGCTATCGCCCGGGAGACGGCGGTGAGGTCTTGCGCCGGCTGGCATCCAAGGACCGCAAGCTGGCAACGGCGCGTGCCCTACTGACGGAGGGCCCGGTCTTGGCGATAGTCGGGCTGACCGGCCGCGCCGACGACCCCCGGCTGGTCGAGGCGGTCGCTGCCTACGCTCGGGATCTTCCCGGCGGCAAGATCCTGCCGCTGGCCCGGCGGGGCAACATATTCGGTGCGCTGGACATGGGCCTGGCGCCGACGCTGCTCCCCGGCCGGGTCTCGGTGAGCAGCGATCTCGGCCGAGCCGAGCTGGAGGCGCACTGGGGTCCGTTGCCTTTGGGCCCAGGGCTCGACACCGACGGAATTCTCGCCGAACTCGAGACGGGGACCCTGAAAGCACTCGTTCTCGTAGGGGCCGATCCGGTACGTGACGGTAAGAACCCCACTACTGCCCGAGCCGCCCTCGGTGCGGCCGAGTTCGTCGTGTCCTTCGACATGTTCCTCAACGACTCCAACCAACATGCCGCCGTGATCCTCCCGGTCGACGGATTCGCCGAGACCGAAGGCACCATCACCAACATCGAGGGGCGCGTGCAGAAGGTCAACCGGGTGGTGCCCGGGCCCGGACAGTCTCGGGAGCTCTGGTCGGTGCTCGACGAGCTGTCCGTGCGTATGGGCGGCCAGCTGGGGGCGGGGGACGCCCACGCCATTGCCAAGGAGATCGCTGAGGTGGCGCCGGCCTACCGGTCGTTCAACTGGGATCGGTTCGAATGGGGTCCGGAGCGAGATGGCGTGGTCATGCCGGATGGGGAGGGTGAGCAGCCGTTGCAGTACATCCCGGTTGATCCGGGCTTGCGGCCGGCCGGAGGCCGGTTGACCCTGCACTCGGGGCGGGTGCTGTTCGACGGTGGGACCCGCGTCGCCCACAGTCCCGCATTGGCGGCGCTGGTTCCGGATGCCGAGGTCCATTTGCATCCCCGCGATGCTTCAGCCATGGCGCTGATCGAGGGCCACCAGGTCGAGGTGATTGGGGAGCACCACAGCCTGCGCCTGGCGCTGCGCCTCGACCCGACGCTCGCCGAAGGGGCGGCGTATGTGCCTGCCAACCTCGATTCGACCTGGGTGCTCGGGGTGTCGCCTGCAATCTCGATCGAGCCGATGCTGAGCGCTGAGGACGGCGACTGATGACGGGATGGGAGACCTTTCTCACCGCCGCGATCAAGGTGGTCATTGCCTTTGCCCTGTTGCTCAACATCACGATCTTCGTGGTGTGGTTCGAGCGCAAGGTGGTCGCCGACCTGCAGAACCGGATAGGTCCCAACCGGGCAGGGCCTTATGGGCTGTTGCAGACGGTGGCGGACGGGCTCAAGCTGCTCTTCAAGGAATCGGTGACGCCACGCAAGGTCGAATTCGGCCTTTACATCGCAGCTCCGGTGGCCGCGCTGCTCCCTGCGCTGCTGATCTTCCTCGTGGTACCGATCGGCGAGCCGTTCACCCTCGGCGACCGAGTGATCAACCTGGCCGGCACGGACCTCAACATCGGCCTGTTGTATATCTTGGCGCTCTCTTCGATGGCGGTATACGCCGTCGTGTTGGCGGGTTGGTCATCGGGATCCAAGTATCCGTTGCTGGGGGCGGTGCGGGCCTCGGCGCAGATGATCTCGTACGAAGCGGCCATGGGATTGGCCTTGGTGCCGCTCATCCTGTTCACTCGGACTACCTCGCTGACCGAGATCGTGGAGATTCAGCGCGGCAGCTTCGGGCTGCTACCGGCGTGGAACGTCGTGCTGCTTCCCTCCTTCGTGATCTTCTTCATCGCCGGCGTCGCCGAGACCAACCGCGCCCCTTTCGATCTGGTCGAGGCCGAGTCCGAGATCGTGGGCGGCTACCACACTGAGTACTCCGGCTTTCGGTTCGCCCTCTTCTTCCTGGCCGAGTACATCAACATGTTCAACATCTCGGCCATCACGGTCACGCTCTTCCTCGGAGGCTGGCTCGGTCCCACCTTCGGTCTGGGGGCCCCGTTCAGTTGGATACTCCCGCTCTTCTGGTTCTTCGCCAAGACGGTGGCGCTCATCTTCGTGTTCGTGTGGATTCGCGCCACGCTGCCTCGGATGCGTTACGACCAACTGATGGGCTTTGGTTGGAAGCGGCTCATCCCACTGACCCTGGTGTGGATCGCGCTGTCAACGGTGGCGATCGGTGTCCGGCGACTCGGCCTCCCATGGACGTGATGATGTACCGACCGACGATGCCCGCGGCGATGACGATGGCCGGTGACACCGGCTGGTTGCGTCCTCGTCCGCGACGTTTTTCGCCCAATGCGCCTGCGTCCTCGCCATCGATGCCCCTACTTCGCTCCAATCATCAGCCTGCCCCCATCACCAGCAACATCATCAGAACGGTACAGGAGCTCGCTAATGGCATTCGGTGACCTTCTCGGCCCCTTCAAGGGTTTCGCGACGGTGCTGCGGCAGGCGTTCAAGCCGCGAGTGACCCGGTCGTATCCCCATGAGATGCGGGCCAAGCCGCAGCGCTTTCATGGTCGGCATGTGCTCAATCGGTATCCGGACGGGATGGAGAAGTGCATCGGCTGCGAGCTGTGCGCCGGCGTGTGCCCGGCGGTGTGCATCTACGTGCGCGGCCAGGACAACCCAGTGGATGCTCCCGTCAGCCCGGGGGAGCGCTACGGCTTCGTCTACGAGATCAACATGCTGCGCTGCATCTTCTGCGGCTTGTGCGTCGAGGCCTGCCCGACCGAGGCGATAACGATGACGCAACTGTTCGAGTTCTCGGTCACCGACCGAGACGACGCCATTTACACCAGGAGCGAGCTCCTGGTCGAGCCGGACGGAACGCCGAATCATGGCCAGCCGGCGGGGCCGCTGATCGACATCAACGAGCTGAAGCTGGCCGACGGGTGGATGAGAGCCACCTCACCGTCGGGTCGAGCCGAATACGAAGGAATCCCGGCGTGGACGCCCTCGGCCGGCGTTGGGCTGCGTCCACCCGAGCGGGGCCAATCCAAGCCCGAGGAGGATCAGCCGTCCTGATGGTTGAGGTGATCGTCTTCGTAATCTTTGCGTTGGCGGCTCTGGCCGGGTCGCTGGTCATGGTTACCGCCCGCAGCCCGGTGTACTCGGCGATGGGGCTGCTGACGGCGATGTTCTCGATGGCGGTGTTCTACGTGATGAACGGTGCCCACTTCGTCGCCGCGGTTCAGGTGCTGATCTATGCCGGTGCCGTGATGACCCTGTTCCTGTTCGTCATCATGCTGATCGGCGTCGACCGGGCTGTCGACCGCGATGAGACCATTCCCCTGCAGCGCCCGATCGTGCTGGCATTGGGCACCGGACTGTTGTTTCTCATCGTCATCGCGGCACGCGCGGCGTGGGTGACCGGACGGGCCAGCGGGGTCTGCACCGTCGATTGCGTCGGGACCATCGAGAACATCTCGTCCGAGCTGTTCACGGCTTGGCTGTTGCCCTTCGAGGCGACCGTCCTGCTGTTGACGATCGCTGCGGTGGGCACGGTTGCCATGGCTCAGTTCGTGTTGCGCCCTCGGACCGAGGGGATGAGCCGAGAGGACGCCGGGTGATACCACTGTTGGCCCAAGCGTCCGGAGACCTCTCGGTCGAGCCGCATTGGTACATGGCCTTGGCCGCGGTGCTCTTCACGATCGGAGCCGCCGGACTGCTGCTGCGTCGCAACGCCCTGGTCATGTTCATGTCGATCGAGCTCATGCTCAACTCGGTGAACCTCACCTTCGTCGCAGCCGACTCCGGCATCGGCTCGCTGGAGGGTCAGATCTCGGTGTTGTTCGTGATGGTGGTGGCCGCCGCGGAAGTCACGGTCGGCCTGGCGATCATCGTTGCCGTCTTCCGCAAACGGGCGACAGCCAGCGTCGACGAGCTGTCGGGATTGAGGGGCTGATGGACACATTGGTCTGGCTCGTCGTGGCTCTACCGCTTGCCGGTTTCGTGACGCTCCTGTTCTTCGGGAACCGGATCGGCGAGCCCGGGGCCGGCTATTTGGGTTCCGCCACCGTCGGCCTGTCCTTCGTCATGGCCCTGATCGCGGCCGCCGAGTTCCTGGCCGGCGGCGAGCATGGTCGCGCTGTCGAGTTGTTCGAGTGGATTCCCAGCCTCGGTCTCAACGCCGCACTGCTGTGGGATCCGCTGGCGGCCATGATGACACTGGTCGTGACCGGCGTCGGCACGCTGATCCACGTGTACTCGATCGGCTACATGCACGGCGATCCTCGATTCGGTCGCTTCTTCACGTACCTCAACCTCTTCATCACGTCGATGCTGATCCTCGTGCTGGGCGCCAACTTCGGCGTCTTGTTCGTCGGCTGGGAGCTGGTCGGCCTCTCCAGCTACCTGCTGATCTCCTTTTGGTTCGAAAAGCCTTCAGCGGCGGCTGCGGGCAAGAAGGCCTTCGTGGTGAACCGGATCGGCGACTTCGGATTCCTGATCGCGCTGATGGTGATATTCGCTGCGTTCGGCACGCTGGATTACGCCCATGTCTTCGAGGGAGCCGGGGAGACTCTCAGCGTCGCGACCGCAACCGCGATCACGCTGCTGCTGCTGGTCGGCGCCGCCGGGAAATCTGCCCAGCTGCCCCTGTACGTGTGGCTGCCGGATGCCATGGAGGGCCCCACTCCCGTGTCGGCGCTCATCCACGCCGCCACGATGGTCACCGCCGGCGTATACATGGTGGCTAGAGCCGGGGTGCTCTACGAGCTGGCCCCGGCGTCGCAGGCGGTCGTAGCTACGGTCGGGGCGCTGACCGCCCTCTACGCGGCGACCATCGCCATCGGCCAGCGCGACATCAAGCGAGTACTGGCGTATTCCACGATCAGTCAGCTGGGTTACATGTTCATGGGGGTCGGGGTTCTCGGCCTGGTCGGCGGCCTCTTTCATCTCGTCACCCACGCCTTCTTCAAGGCACTGCTGTTCCTCGGGGCCGGCTCGGTGATTCACGCTCTCGCCGGAGAGCAGGACATGGCCCGCATGGGGGGCCTGCGCAAGAAACTCCCGATTACCTTTGCCACGATGGTGATTGCTTGGATCGCCATCTCGGGTATCCCGCCGCTGGCGGGGTTCTGGTCGAAAGACGAGATCCTGGCCATCACCTTCAACCGCGGGGGTGGATACCTGGTCCTGTGGGCGATCGGGATAGTCACCGCCGCCCTCACCGCCTTTTACATGAGCCGGATGATGTTCCTCACTTTCTGGGGCGAGCCGCGTTGGAGCCAAGGCGTCGACCCCCACGAATCACCACCGATGATGACCGGGCCGCTGTTGGCTCTGGCGGGGCTCTCGCTGGTCGGCGGCCTGATCAACACGCCGTGGCGTCCTGCTCTCGAGCACTTCTTGGAACCGTCTTTCGAGCTGGTGGAGCAGACGCACCTGCCGGAGGGAGCAATCCCGTGGCTACTGGCGGCCGTCTCGATCGCGGCCGGCCTGGCCGGCATCTGGGTGGCGTACCAGCGCTACCTGGTTCGCGACACTCAGCTCGAAGAGGGCGGCATCTGGGACACGTTGCTGGCGGGCTACCGAGTGGACGACCTGTACGGGCGCACCATCGTGGCCCCCGGTAAGACGGCTGCGGAGCAGCTTGCTTTCACGGCCGACGCCAAGGTCGTCGACGGAGGGGTCAACGGGCTCGGCTGGCTGATCCAGAGGGTCGGCGGCTGGATGACGCGCCTGCAGACCGGGCTCGTCCGCAGCTATGGGCTGGGCATCCTCGCCGGAGCTGTCGGGCTAGTGGTATGGCTCGTGGCCGCGGGAGGCGTCTTCTGATGGACACTGCGTTGGCGCACGGGCTCGGGTTTCCGGTGATCGCGCTGCTGGTGTTGCTGCCGGCGGCGGGGGCCGTCGTCGTCGCGATGCTGCCCAAAGGGCGGGACGAGCTGATGATGCCGGTGGCCACGTCCATCAGCCTGCTGCCTTTGGCGGTGGCGCTGTACATCCTGTGGGAGTTCTCGGTTGCCGACGGGGCCGCTTTCCAGTTCACCGAGTCGGTCAACTGGTACGAGCCGTGGGGGATTGGATGGAACGTCGGCATCGACGGTATCTCGCTGCTGCTGATCGTCCTCACCGCCGTGCTGTTCCCGATCTCGATCCTGGCCTCGGTCTCTGTGCAGAAGGACGTCAAGCTGTACATGGCGTCGATGCTGTTGCTGGAGGCGGGCTTGCTGGGCGTGTTCGTGGCCTTGGATCTGCTCGTGTTCTTCGTCTTCTTCGAGATGACGCTGATCCCGATGTACCTCCTGATCGGCATCTGGGGCTCGGAGAACCGGGTGTACGCCGCGGTCAAGTTCTTCCTGTATACCGCCTTCGGTTCCGCGCTGCTCTTGGCGGGGATCATTGCGCTGGCAGTGATTCACAGCACCGAGACCGGCTCGTTGTCTTTCGCATTCCAGGACTTGGAGCGCTTGGCCCTCTCCTCGAACGCGCAGCTCTGGTTGTTCTTGGGCTTTGGGGCCGCCTTTGCCATCAAAGTGCCGCTGTTCCCATTCCACACGTGGTTGCCCGATGCCCACACCGAAGCCCCGACCGCCGGTTCGGTGATCCTGGCAGGCGTGCTGCTGAAACTCGGCACCTACGGGTTCGTCCGCTTCAACCTGACCCTGTTCCCCGAGGCCACCGTGCGACTGGCCCCGTGGCTGGCGGGCCTCGCCGTGGTGGGCATCATCTACGGAGCTGCGGTCGCCATCGTCCAGCCCGATGTCAAACGGCTGGTGGCCTATTCGTCGGTCAGCCACCTCGGGTTCATCGTGCTCGGCACTTTCGCGCTGACGGCGCAGGGTTTGCAGGGCGGCGTGATCCAGATGGTCAATCACGGGCTGACCACGGGAGCTCTGTTCCTTCTCGTGGGCATGATCTATGACCGGCGCCACACCCGCCAGATCAGCGAATACGGGGGGCTCGCCAGCGTGATGCCGCTGTTCGCCGGCATCTTCCTGTTCATGGCGTTCGCCTCGATCGGGCTTCCCGGCCTCAACGGGTTCATTGGGGAATTCAAGATCCTGCTGGGTAGCTACCTGGCATGGCCGGTACTGGCGATCCTGGCAGCGAGCGGTGTCGTCCTGGCGGCGGTCTACCTGCTGTGGGCCTACGAGCGCATGTTCACCGGCCCCGTCACCAACTCGGCGAACGAGGGCCTCACGGACCTGAGCGCCCGAGAGATCGCCATCCTGGTTCCAATCGCGGCGCTCGTCGTGTTCCTCGGGATATACCCCAAGCCGGCCCTCGACCGCATCGAGCCTGCCGTTGACCACATCATCGAACGTATCGAATCCGTCACCGACTACGAGGCTCCGCAATTCGGCGAGATCGCGGACCTGCCGGCCGCTTCAGGGGAAGCGCCATGAGCCAGATCGCTTTCCTGCCGATCGCTCCCGAGATCTTCCTGCTGGCGGGAGCCGTGCTTATCCTCATGGCGGCGGTGACGGTGAACCTGGGGCAGCGGGCCTGGGCGATCATTGCCGGGTTGGCCCTCACCCTGTCTTTCGCCGCCGCATGGGTGCAGTGGTGGCGTCTGGACGAAACCGGCCCGCAGCTCCACTACCTCGGCGATTTCGGGCGCACTCCGATGATCGTCATGGACTACTTCTCCGCGTTCGGTGGGGGGCTCGTCATCGCCGCCGGTGGAATCGCTCTTCTCGGCGGCTGGCGGCTGGTCGCCAGCCTGGAGAGGCGGGGCGCCGAATACGTCGCATTGGCGTTACTGGCCGTGGCCGGCCTCCACATCATGGTGGTGGCGGCCAACCTCGTCCTGATCTTCATCGGGCTCGAGATCGCCTCGCTGGCGCTCTACGTCATCGCCGGCTTCACTCGTGACGCCCCCAACTCGGACGAAGCGGCCACCAAGTACTTCTTGCTGGGATCCTTCGCCTCGGCGCTCTTCATCTATGGAATCGCTCTCACCTATGCCGCGACCGGGTCGACGTCGATCTACGGCGTGACCGGAATCATCGCGTTCTTCTCGGAGCGGATCCTGCTGGACCAAGGCGTGCTGCTGATCGGGATCGCGCTGATGATCGTCGGCCTGGGGTTCAAAGTCTCGGCGGCGCCGTTCCACCAATGGGCGCCGGACGTCTATCAGGGCGCCCCGGGGGCGGCAGTTCCCTTGATGGCTTCGGGAGTCAAGATCGCCGGTTTCGCCGCGCTGGCGCGGGTGCTCACAGTGGCATTCGACGCCAGCATCGAGGACTGGGCGCAGGTGATCGGAGCGGTGGCTGCGCTGTCGGTCGTGGTGGGCACTCTGCTGGCCATCGCGCAGTCGGACTTCAAGCGTATGCTCGCCTACTCCGGCGTGGCCCACGCCGGCTTCATGCTCACCGCCCTCGTAGCCGGTCAGGACGGGATCCCGAGCTTGTGGTTCTATCTCGGGACCTATGCGTTCCAGCTGATCGGCACGTTCATCATCGCCTCGATCATCAGCGGTGTCGGGGGAGGGGAGTCGCCGCTCGATGACTACCGGGGTCTCGCCAAGCGCTCGCCGGTGCTCGCCGGGTCGCTCACCCTGCTCATGCTGGCGATGGGTGGCATACCCTTGACGGCGGGCTTTGTCGGCAAAGTCGGCGTCTTCTCGGCCGCCATCGACGCGGGTTACCTGTGGCTGGCGATCGTCGGCCTGGTGGCTGCCGTGGCCGGCCTCTACTTCTACTTGCGCCTGGTGGTTCTCGCCTACTTCTACGATCCCGTCCCCGAGGTCGCCGACGTGCCGGTGGCGGCCTCGCGAGCCACTCGGATCGCCTTGGCGGTATGCGTCTTCTCCAGCTTCGTGTTCGGCGTCATCCCCTGGCCGCTCTTGAACCTCACCGGCGAATCGCTGCCGTTATAGGGGTTTCGCTCGAAGCAGGCTTCGAGCGAGTTGCTCGGTCGGCGGACGTTGTCCGCCTTCCTCGTGTTGGTGCGGCCTCTCCCCGAGTGGGGTTCGCTCTGGGCAGCCCCGCTACTCGGGAGGGCTCATGTCGATGCAGGTGAGTACCTGCACCTGGCCGCCGTGGTTGAGGTGCGGATGCTGCTCGCAGGCGGCAGCAGCTGCATCGAGGGACTCGGCCTCGATGACCGTGTAGCCGGTGGCCGGGGTGTCGCCGAGTGGGCCGTCCTCTATGCCGTTACCCTTCAGGTGCTTCGAGTCTGCGAACGGCGCCCCACCGTCCACGATTGAGGCACCCATCTTGTCGTACCACGCGCCCCACTCGGCCATGATCTTCTGTTGGAGCTCGGGATCCGCTTCCATGCCCATCCCGCCGCTGTAGAGCAGCATGTACTTCGCCATCGTTCCTCCTCGCTGAACCTGATGGCACGCTAGGAATACTCACTCTCAGCAGCAAACGAACTTGCATCTCTGCTGCTCCATACCCATTGCCTGCTCTCGATGCCAGACTGCGGTCGATGCTCTCTCGCCGTGTGCTGTTCTCTTTCGCCCTGATGGCGATCGTGGCCCCGTTCGTCGCCGACGTGATCACGCCGTCCATCTACATCCTCGAGGCGAACGAGTCCCAAGACGAGGACGTCTACATCGCGACTTCGTCAGCTCGCATCGACGGCACGATCGACGGGGACCTGGTGATCGCCTCGGGGACCATTGACATCGGGGGCCGCGTCACAGGCGATGTGATCGCGGTCACTCACAGCCGGCTGGAGATCACCGGAACGGTCACCGGATCGGTGCGCGCCTTGGCGCGCGAGACCGTCGTGTCCGGTTCGGTCGGCGGCGACATTGCGGTTGTCGGCGGCTCGGTTCGAGTCAGCGGCCAGGGCGCTCGTGATCTGCTCGTTGTGGCGGGCTCTGTGTCCATGACCGGCGATCTTGGGCGCGACCTGCAAGGCCGATTCATCGACGGTGCGATCGACGGCGCCGTCGGGCGCGATGTAGACGTGTCGGTCCGCACGCTGCGCATCGGTCCGCGAACCGACGTCGGCCAAGATCTGCTGTACCGGGCCGACGACGATGCCACCATCTCGGGCGGCGCCAAGGTGGTAGGCCAGTTCCAGCGGCTGCCGTCGCGTTCGACGTTCATCGTGCGGGTGTGGCTGATCGGGGCAACGATTCTCGGATTTCTGGCATTCATCGCCAGTGGGTTCGTGCTGTTCGTAGTGTTCCGCTCCACGATGGCGCGAGCCACCGGTCTGGTGCGCACCGAGACCTGGCGCACGATCTGGGTCGGCTTCCTGGCGGTGATCGCACTGCCGCTGCTCTCCGTGGTCTTCGTGTTCACCGTGGTCGGCGCTCCCATCGGGGTCTTGCTGCTGCTGATGTGGGTGCTAGGCCTGGTGTTCGCGCCCGTGCCTGCGGTTGCGGCCGGAGGTGACGTGCTGCTGCGCGGCAGGGGCGGCATCATGGGAGCGTTCATGGTCGGCGCCGTTGCGTGGCGGGTCGGGATCTGGCTGATTCCGCTCGTTGGGGTGCTGCTGTACACGGCCGCCCTAATGGCAGGCACCGGAGGGATCGTGCTCGCTGCGTGGCGCCAGCGTCAGGCCGGCGCGGCCGTAGCGGCACCGCTGATACCGCCCGGCAAAGCCGCCCCCGAGCCAATCGTGCCCGACGACTGGCAGCCTCCGTTGGCGCCCACCGCATCACCTGGCGTCGAGACCGGTGACGTTCGAGACGACACCGCCTGACCGGTGCACTAGGTTCCCCCCATGGCTGGATCAATACTCGGTAACAACGTGAGACGGGTCGAAGATCCGCGTTTCATCACCGGCCGAGGTCGCTACATGGACGATCTCGAGGCCGACAACGCGCTGCACCTACGATCCGTGCGAAGTCCCATCCCGCACGGCACGCTGAACTCGGTCGACACCACCGATGCGGCGCAGATGCCTGGGGTTGTCGCGGTACTCACCGCAGCCGACTTCGACTTGCCCCCGAATCGGCCGACGCGACCGGCCGATCTGGCGACCTCGCGACCGTTGATCGCGACCGACAAGGTGCGATTCGTCGGCGAGATCGTGGCAGTCGTCGTGGCCGAGAACCCGGTCGCGGCCGCCGACGCCGCCGATCTGGTGTGGGCCGACATCGATCCTCTGGAGGCAGCGCCGACCATCGAGCACGCCCTGGCGGCGACCGACCTGCTGTATCCGGAGATCGGCACCAATGTCGTCCACGAGGACGGCGACCCGGCCGATCCCGACTTTTTCACGGATGCAGACGTCGTCGTTGAGGGCCGCTTCTACAACCAGCGCTTGGCGGCGGTACCGCTGGAGACTTCGAATGCGCTCGCAGTGCCGGAATCGGACGGCACGCTCACCGCCTGGGTGAGCTCGCAGAACGTCTTCGGGCCGCGCAACACGATCGCCAAGGCATTGGGCATGGACCGATCCGAGGTGCGGGGGCGGGTCACCGACATGGGCGGTGGCTTCGGGGCCAAGTTCTACAACTATCCGGAGCAGATCCTGGCGGCCGAGCTGGCGCGTCGTTATGGCCGGCCGGTGCGATGGAGTGAGACCCGTACCGAGAACATGGTGGCGATGACCCACGGCCGTGCGCAGCATCAGCGGGTGACCATTGGAGCCAAGAACGACGGAACGATCACCGGCTTGCGGGTTCACGTCGATCAGGACGTGGGGGCGTATCCGACGTTCGGTGTCTACATCCCGGTATGGACTCGCCTGATGGCATCCGGGGTGTACAAGATCCCCAAGATCGAGTTCTACTACCGCGACATCGTCACCAACACGATGTCCATCCACGCCTACCGGGGGGCGGCCCGGCCGGAGGCGGCGGCGCTGCTGGAGCGAATCCTGGACATGCTCGCCGACCGACTGGATTTCGACCCTGCCGAGCTGCGGCGGCGCAACTTCGTTGCGCCGCACGAATTCCCCTACACCACGCCGGTCGGTGCACGCTACGACAGCGGGGAGTACGAGAAGGCGCTCGACGCCGCGCTCGGCATTGCCGGCTACGACGCGCTGCGAGCCGAACAGGCACGCCGGCGGACGGCCGGTGACTCCAAGCTGTTGGGCATCGGCATCTCCAGCTACGTGGAGATCACCGCCCCCGACGGCCAGGAGGAATGGGGCGCGGCCGAGGTCCACGACGACGGGACGGTGACCGTCCGGGTGGGAACCTCGTCGCACGGGCAGGGCCACGAAACTGCGTTTGCCCAAGTGGCGGCGGCGCAATTCAAGATCCCCTACACCGACGTCACGGTGATCTTTGGAGACACCCGCTTGATCGAGCGAGGGGAAGGCACCGGGGGGTCGCGCTCGCTGCAGCTTGGGGGAGGGGCGGTTCAGGAGGCCAGTGAGAAGGTCGTGGTCCGAGCGAAACACATCGCGGCCGCCCATCTCGAGGCCAGCGTCGATGACATCGTCGTGTTCGATGGTGGCAAGGTCGGGGTCAAGGGTGTGCCCGACACGGGATTGACCTGGGCCGAGCTGGTGCGACTGTCGCACGAGGAAGTTCACATGTCTGGAGAGGCCGAAGGCGGACTGGCCGAAGAGACCGTCTTCCAGCAGGGTGACGCCACCTATCCGTTCGGCACTCACATCTCGGTGGTCGAGGTCGACACGGAAACTGGGGCGGTACAGCTACTGCGGCACATCGCCGTCGATGACGCCGGTGAGATCCTGAACCGGTACCTGATGGACGGTCAGGTGCACGGCGGTATCGCCCAAGGCGCCGGGCAGGCGCTCCTCGAGGAGTTCAAGTACGACGAGTGGGCCAACCCGCTCACCGGGAACCTCGTCAGCTACCTGATACCGATGTCGGTGAACCTGCCGTTGTTCGAGATCGCCCACACCGTGACTCCGACGCCGCACAACGCGATGGGGGTCAAGGGTATCGGCGAGGCGGCCACCATCGGATCGACGCCGGCGATCCAGAATGCCGTCATCGATGCGGTGCGCCACCTCGGCATCGAGCACATCGACATGCCGCTCACCTCCGCCAGAGTGTGGGAGGCGATCAACGCCGCCGCCGGTTAGGGCTGGGGGCCTCCGGTCACCGCAGCGGCGACCGTGTCCCAGGTGGGCGCCGCCTCGCGTGCCACCCGCTGGGCAGTCGCATAGTCGTCGATGGTGGCTGCCACCGCGGTGGCGAAAGCAGCCGGATCGCCCGGTGGGGCGGTGTGGCCACCTCCAGCGGGAACTTGGGCGGCGAGCCCGCCGACGCTCGTTGCGGTCACTGGGCGCCCCGCACTGAGGGCCAGCGGGATGAGCCCCGATTGGGTGCCCGCCCGGTAGGGAGCCACGAGGATGTGGTGACTCTGGATGGCGGCCGAGAGCACCTCTTCCGGCGCGTACTGGTTGACGATCGTCACCCGATCGGCCAGGCCGAGTCGCTCGATCAGTGTGCGGTATTTCGCTTCGGGATCCCAGAAGGAGCCCAGCATCGTCAGCTCGGCCTCGATGCCCCGCTCACGCAGCAGGCCCAACGCCTCGATAGCCACGTCGGGCCCCTTGTAGGCGCGGATGTACCCCGCAAAGAGCAGGCGCCACGGCGGTGTCGGGGGCGGCTCCACGGGCTCAATCGTGAAGTTGGGCGGGTGCGGAGCCACGTCGACGTCGACGCGCCGCAGGATCTCGCCGAGTCGCTCCGCTTGATGGACGGCATGTGTCACCAGGAAGGACGCCTTGCGCAAGGCCAACCGAGTGAACGACGATGCCAAGGGAAACGGTTCGTGAGGTTGCGCATTGTGGACTATTGCCACGGTCGGCGTGGCGGATCCCCGCACTATGGCGGCCACCGGAAGCGCCTGTATTGGATGCACCCACTGCAGGATCACCCGGTCGAACGACCGGGCGCGGCGCATCACTCGGATCCACGAGAGCGGGTTGTACCAAGAGAGTATCGGCTCCACTTCCGACGAAAACGCGCCCCGCCGCGGTTGCTCTCCCGGATAGAGCAGGCGCGGATACTGCGTGCCCCATGTGACGACCGTGACTTCGTGACCGCGAGCGCGGAGGGCTTCGATGAGCCGAGCGCCGTGCTGGGCAATGCCCCCTTCGATGGGTGGGACGGGTCCGACGTAGAGCAGCTTCACGGACCCGGACGATAACCCGCCCGATCGCCTGGTCGCCGAGCGTTGCTCAGATCGTTGCTCGGGGGCTGTGCCGGGCTCCGTTACGCTCCGCTCCATCGATGTTCCGAGGTGGCGCAATGCAGCATCCGAACGCCGGTGATGTCCTGGTGAGCGTGGGGCTGCCGGTCTTCAATGAGGAAGCTCGGCTGGAGCAGGTGGTTGGGGACCTGCTCGTGCAGACCCATCGCACACTCGAAATCGTCATATCGGACAACGCTTCGACGGATCGCACCGCGGCCATCGCAGACGGCCTGGCTGCGGCTGATCCGAGGGTGCGGGTGCTGCATCAAGAGACCAACATCGGCGCCGCCGCCAACTTCCGCCGAGTCATCGAAGAGAGTCGGGGCGAGTTCTTCATGTGGGCCGCTGCCGACGATCGCTGGGATCCGTTCTACATCGAGCGAAATCTCGACCGTCTTACGAGTGATCCGGGTGTCGTGGGTTCCGTCTCCAAGATGCGCTGGATCATCGGAGGCGAAGACGCCGGTCTGGTCGCCGGCACCTTCCCTTTGAATGGCTCGGTGAGGCACAACGTGAAGGAGTATCTGTGGCACGCTCGGGACAACAGTCGCTTCTACGGCCTCTACCGCCGGGGCGTGCTACTGGCCTCGTATCCCGATGAGAATTTCTATGCCAGCGACCTGGCGATCATGCTGGGCACCTTGTTGTATGGCAGGCACGTCGAGCTGGCCGAGGTCCTGATGACGCGCAGCCGGACTGATCCTGGGACCTACATCCTCCAGGTCGATGCTGCCGACTCGGCGGGCATCGACCGGTGGCTGCCGATGCTCCCGTTCACCCGATACGTGCTGCGCGAGCTGCGGATCCCGTTGTCGCCGACGGCCGTGTTGTTTCTCGTGATCCGCAACGTCTACGAGCACTTCCGCTACGCGGCGACCCGCGGCTCACTGTACGGCCGGCTGGCGCAGGTGGTGATGCGGGTGCTGGGCCCTGCACGAGGTCGTGTCGTCGCTCGTGTCGACTAACTGCGGCGGCGCAGGTATCCGGAAGGGGCGACCGTGACCAGCAGCTTGTCGGTTATGGTCTCGTCGATCTCGAAGTCCGGGTTGTCTGCAAGGAATTCCTTGACTGCCGACATCGGGTTGTCCCCGCGGCCCCAGGGCCGATCTGGGTAGGTGTCGGGCGGCATCAGCTCGACGACGGTATCGAAGACGACGAGGTAACTGCCGGGGCTGACCAGCGGGCCATACAGTCGCAACTCCTCGAGCACATGGCGGTGGGTGTGGTTGGAGTCGAGAACCACCATCACGTTGTCTCGACCGGCAATGAGACCCTTCACGTCATCCACGACGGCGCTATCGGTCGACGAGCCCTCGATCATCCTGATTCGATGGCTCATCGGGTGTCCCTCGACGGCCATCCGGTTGGGCCGGCGAATGTCGATGTCGACTCCGACGACAATTCCTTCGATGGCCATGACCTCGAGCATCGACGCGTAGAAGACGATTGACCCGCCGCGGGCAATGCCGGTCTCGATGATCGCATTCGGCCGGACCGTCCAGATCAGCTCCTGCATCGCCACGATGTCCTGCGGGTATTGGATGATCGGGAGCCCCATCCATGTGAAGTGATACGAGTACTCGTAGCCGTAGCCCCTCTCGAACCACGCCTGAGTGAGGTTCTGGAGCTCAGGGTCGCGCGCCATCGCCGCGATCATCTCCCGGTTACGCGTTTCGAATTCGATGTCACTCACAGCTTCCTCATGCTCGCTCATTCGACCGTATCGTCCGACCATCTCGGATGGTGGCGCCACCACGAGATTGCCCCTTCGAGAGCGGCCTCGAGATCGTACTTCGGCTCGAACCCGACCTCGGTTGATAGTCGGGTGACGTCGGCGACCAAGCGGACGTCCGGTGGCGCCGCCGACGATTCGGGCATTGAGGGGCGGCCGGCAATCTGGTTGATCTGGGCGGCGAGCGCCGCCAGGCGAACACCCTGCCCAGACGCCACGTTGACGGGCCCCGCCACCTCTGATTCCAAAATGCGGATGAGGGCGGTGGCAGCGTCGAATGTGCTGATGAGATCAACGATGCGGTCGGGGTGCGTCAGCTCGAGCGTCTCGGCGGTGAGGGCCGCCCTTATCAGGGAGGGCACCAGGCGGCGGGGATTCTCACGAGGGCCGAACAAGAAGAAGAGGCGAGCCCAAGCAAGTGACAGCCCCGATGAGGCTGCCAGCTGCGTAGCTCGGCGGAACGTCTCTGCCCGCACTCGACCGTACAGACTGGCGGCGCCCAATGGCGTCGCTGTCTCGTGGCAAGTTCCGGTCACCAGGCCTGGATCGCTCCAGTCGTACTCTGCGCAGCTCCCGGCGACAACTGCTCGCCGGCCGCCGGCCGCGGCGAATTCCTCGAGGAGGGAGATGGTCGCTTCCGCCCAGTCGTGATTGCGGGGCGATTCCCAGAAGACGCCGTGCTCGGTCACCCAGGCGAGATGAAGCAGGTGGGTCGGCTCCACGGTGGCGACGACCGCGGCGCGCGCTGCGGCATCGAGTAGATCGGCCGCATGCCAGGTAGCTGGGAGATCACGAGCTGGTGTTCGAGCCACGGCATGCACCGTGACCGGTCCTCCGGCCAGTTGTTCGAGAACCTGGCTCCCGATGAAGCCACTGGCACCGGTAACGAGCAGTCTCACGGTGTGAAATCCTCGAAAGCGGCGTCACGCCCAGAGATGACGGCCGGCGCGACCGGCCATTCGATGCCGAAGGCCGGGTCGTTCCAGCGCACCCCGCGGGCCAACTCCGCGTAATACCTCTCACCCATCAGATAGAGCACCTCGGTGGCATCCTCGAGTGTGACGAAACCGTGAGCACACCCCGGCGGTATGTGCAGCGCGTTCCGCTCGTCGGCAGCCAGTGTCACTCCGAACCATCGGCAGTAGGAAGGGGAGTCGGGACGCAGATCGACGGCGACGTCGAACATCGATCCCCTCGTGCAGCGCACCAGCTTGGCTTCGGGATGGGGCTCGGCCTGATAGTGCATACCGCGCAACGTTCCCGCGGCGTGGTTGAACGACAAGTTGGCCTCGACCGGCTCATGCAGCAGGCCGCGCGCCGCGAACTCGTCCTTCGAGAAAGTGCGGGCAAACATTCCGCGCTCGTCGGGGAGCTCCTCGAGCTCGACCACGACTACGCCGGCGATCGAGGTGGCGAGGAACTTCACGGTAGAACGCGCGTCTCCGGGATCGCGATGACGAATCGTCCGCCCCACGAGCGGATGTCCGCCATCTGGCTCGTGATCTCGTCGGTGAGGTTCCAGGGGAGGATCAGTACATAGTCGGGACGCGTCTCGAAGATGTGCTCTGGGGGGTGAATGGGCAGGTGTGATCCTGGCAGGTAGAGGCCCTGCTTGTGCGGGTTGCGATCGACCACATACTCGATGTGCTCGGTGGTGGCGCCCACCGTGTTCAACAGAGTGTTGCCCTTGGCGGCGGCCCCGTAAGCGGCGACCGATTTGCCGGCCGCCTTGGCTTCCTCGAGAAACCGCCGCAGGCTCGTCTTGGCGACCTCCACCACGGAGGCAAACTGGGCGTAGGTGGGCAGGTCGGCGAGCCCCGCCTCGTCTTCGCGGGCCCGCAGCTCGACCACTCGCGACGAGGCTGCCGGCGCGGTGGCGTTCGCGCCGGCGAAGATGCGCAGGCTGCCTCCGTGCGTCGCAATGCGCTCCACGTCGTAGACCCGTAGTCCGTGGGACGCAAAGACGCGTTCCACGCTCAATAGTGAGAGATAGGAGAAGTGCTCGTGATAGATCGTGTCGTACTGGACTTCCGTGATCAGGTTGAGGAGGTGCGGGAATTCCATGGCCAACGTGCCGTGCGGCGCGAGCAGAATCGCCAATCCGGCGACGAAGTCGTTGAGGTCGGGGACGTGTGCCAAGACGTTGTTGCCAACCAGCAAGTCGGGACGCATCCCCCGGCTCACGAGAGTCTGCGCCAACGCGACTCCGAAGAATTCGGGTTCCGTCGGAATCCCCGCGGCGACCGCCTCCGCAGCGATGTTGGCGGCCGGCTCGATTCCCAGCACCGGGATCGACGCCTCTTGGAAGAAACGCAGCAGATATCCGACGTTGCTGGCGACCACGATGACCAGCGACGACTCGTCGAGCGCGAACCGTTCGATCGCTTCCTCGGCGAATCGCTTCGAATGCTCGAGCCAACTCGTCGAATAGCTCGAGTAGTAGGCGTAGTCGGCGAACAACTCGTGAGGCGATGCCATCTCAGGAAGCTGGACCAAGAAGCACTCGCCACAGACGCGGGCGTGCAACGGGTAGGTCGGCTCGTCACGATCGAGCTCCTCAGCCCGTAGGTACGAGTTCGCCAGCGGCGTGCGGCCCAGGTCGGCAAAGGTTTGCTGCAGCGGCGAACCGCAGAATCGGCACTGCCGCGCCTCGCTCATACGATCAGGTCTACATAGCGGCGGATCTGCCCGACCGAGAACTCTCTCATGTCGTCGCCTGCGCCATGAGCCCGGTACCACGAAGAAGTCCATTCCAAGCTCTGGTCGATGGTCAACGCCGGTCGCCAGTCGAGAGCCTTGGTGGCGGCAGACGAATCGAGGCGGAGCTCGGCGCGCTCCGGCCAGGTGGCACCGGCGTGGTCCCATCCGTCGCTCCAGTCGCACATGGCGCTCAGTCGGGTGATGACCTCCGCCACCGTGGGCCCCGGCTCGTCGGGACCGAAGTTGAGGGCCGCCGGCAGCTCCTCCCCGCTGTACAGCCCCTGTGCATACATGAGGTAGCCGTGCAGCGGATCCAAGACGTGTTGCCACGGACGAGTCGCGCCCGGGTGACGAAGCTCGAGGCGCTGGCCGGAGTCGAGGGCCCGGAAAAAGTCGGGAATCAATCGATCCGGAGCCCAGTCGCCACCGCCGATCACGTTGCCGGCCCGACACGTGGCCACGGCAGGAGCGCCGGCAGCGAAGTAGCTGGCCGCAAAGGCGGCGGTCACCAGCTCCTGGATCGCTTTCGATGCGCTGTATGGGTCGGAGCCGCCGAGGCGGTCTTCCTCGACGAAATCGGCTGTGGTAGCGGCGTGGTCGTAGACCTTGTCGCTCGTGATGATCAAGGCTGCGCCGATCGACGGCATCGTGCGCACCGCATTGAGCAAGTGCACCGTGCCCATGGTGTTGGTAGCGAATGTCTCCACCGGGTCGGCGTACGACCTTCGAACCAGCGACTGGGCCGCCATGTGGAAGACGATGTCCGGCTCCGCAGTCGCCATGGCCTCCCCGACGGTTGGTTCGTCGCGCACATCGCCGATGATCGAAGTCAGTTGCGGCCACGGAGCCAATACCTCGTACAGAGAAGGATCTGTCGCCGGGTTCAGCCCGAGGCCGACAACCGTGGCGCCGAGCTCTTGCAGCCACAGGGTCAGCCACGCTCCCTTGAATCCCGTATGTCCTGTGAGCAGCACTCGCTTACCGCTCCAGAACTGCGGGTTCACGCCCACACCTTCCACGGCGGGTTGGGTCGGCGCCAGAGCCGCTCGAGCACTGCGCGGTCGCGTACCGTGTCCATGGGCAGCCAGAACCCGTCATGTTGGTAGGCGGCGAGCTGGCTGTTGTCTGCCAGCCAGCTGAGCGGCTCACCCTCCCAGACGGTGTCATCACCCTCGATCAGGTCGAATATCTGGGGAGTGAGAACGAAGAAGCCGCCGTTGATGTAGCCGCCATCGCCGGCGGGCTTCTCGATGAACCGGTCGACTCGATCCGCGGCAATGCTCACGGCTCCGAACCGCCCCGGTGGTCGCACCACCGTCATCGTGGCAAGCAAGCCGGACTCGCGATGGAACTTGAGGGAGGCCGCCAGGTCGACGTCGGCGACGCCATCGCCGTACGTCATGAAGAAGTCGTCGGCACCATCGAGGTAGGGAGCAATCCGCCTCAGGCGGCCTCCCGTCATAGTGGTCTCGCCCGTGTCCACGAGTGTCACCCGCCACGGCTCGGCGGTTGATCCATGGAAGTCCATCTGGTTGCTCGCCAGGTCGACGGTGACGTTCGAGCTGTGGAGCACGTAGTTGGCGAAGTACTCCTTGATCTGATAACCCAGGTAGCCCAGGCAGATGATGAAATCGTGGATTCCGTAGTGGGAATAGAGCTTCATGATGTGCCACAGGATCGGCCGCCCGCCGATCTCGACCATCGGCTTGGGGCGCGACACGGTCTCCTCCTGGAGCCGCGATCCCACGCCTCCGGCGAGAATTACCGCTTTCATCTGTTCCATGTGGTTCGTGTCGGCGTCGTCAAAGCTCGAATGGAGCGCTTTCTCTACAAACGGTAGCCAGCACAGCGGGCCGTGCTGTGCCATGCCGTCCCGGTCATAGGCCGCTTCCCTGTCAAGCCGGTGCATCCGTGTGGTGGGAGCTTTTGTTGCGATCCCCCGCGCCCGGCCTGATCGTCAGGCCAATGAGGGCGCCGCCCAACTCGGCCGCTACCGCCACCAATCGGCTTGCCGTCGCTACCAACACGGCTTCCGAGGCCGGGATCCACGGGGCCAGCGCGATCACCAGGGCACCCTCCCGGATGCCCAGACCGCCGGGAACCGGGAAGACCAGAACGCCGATGACCCAAGCACCGACAAAGGCGGCGACGCTGCCCAAGAAGCCGGGCGACGGGGCCAAGCCGAAGGCCTCAATGACGAGCATCCCGCCCAGCCCGGTCAGCGCGATGATGCCAACGGTCAGGCCGAAGCGCAGTGGCCAGCCGGCAAACCGAGCCGGTTCGGGGTGGTTCTTGGCAACGAGCCGCACCATCCGGTAGATCCGATAACGGATCGGGTTGGTCGAGGCGGCGAAGGCCAGCAGCGCGCCGGCCACGAGAAGTATCGCCGGGATTCCGTAGGCGGTGGTGGTGGCGGCCAGCAGAGCCAGCCCCCCACCGACCGTCACGTTGAACGCCGTCGGCTCGATCCAGGCCAGCATCGAGGTGCGGAACCCGAGGCCCTCGGCGCGGCCGAGACCGTACTGCGATCCCACTTGCCACACACCTCCGGGGATGAACTTCGCCAATCCGCCGACGGCGATGATGCGATAGACGGCCCGCAGCGGCAGAGGCGAGCCGTCCACCTTGAGCGACTCGTGGGCGATGACCGTGTTCAAAAACTGGCCCACGATGGCGGCGGCCAGCGCACCGATCAGGGGAAGCAGGCGGGCGCGAGCGACCAGGCGGGACCACTCGGCCCAATTGGATATCGCCACGACGGCAATCACGACGAGGGCGGCCGCGGCGATCGTAAAGCCGATCCACCGTTCCCAGCGCTTGCCGCTGCTGAGGGGGTCGCTCTGCGAAGCCGCCCGGTGCATGCGCCGGCCGCTGTCTACTGCCGCAACGTGGCCGGCAAGACGTCGTGGCGCTTCTTGTTCAGCTGCACCAGCAGGTCGGCCAGCATCGCCAGCAGTGCCAGGGACGCCGAGACGCCGAGGATCACGATCGTATTGGTGCCGATGCGGAAGTTCTTGTCGAAGAGGTCGAAGATCAGCTTGCCGGCGCCGATGACCCCGAGGAGGATTGCCGGCGGCATCAACACCTTGAGTGGTGAGTACGAGAGCACCATACGAACGACCTGGAGGAGGTAGCGGCGGGTGTCCTTCCACCAGTGGAACTTGGAGTTGCCCTCCCGGGGGAAGTAGTCGATCGGCACGTACCTGATGGTGTAGCCGTTCGATAGGAACGTCATCGTGATGGTGGTCACGCAGGAGAAGCCGGTCGGGAGGAGGTAGAGGAACTGCAGCCCAACGTCGCGCCGGAACGCTCGGAAGCCGGAGTTCAGGTCGGGGATCTCGGTGCCGGAGAGGTAGCTGGCCAGCTTGCGGATGAACCACTTGGCGGGTCGGCGCAAGAACTTGTTGGAGCCCTCCTCGGTGCGGCGGGCACCCACCACCTGATCGTGATGCTGGAGCTGGTCGACCAGGTCGGGGATCTGGTCGTTCGGATAGCTCATGTCGACGTCGGTCCACACCACGATCCGACCCCGCGCCGCCAGCGTCCCGTACTTGCGGGCCGAGCCCGAGCCCCGGTTGTGGACGAACTGGAGGAGGCGGATACCGTCGATCCCGCGCAAGATCTCGGCGGAGCCGTCTGTGGAGCCGTCGTCGACCACCAGGATCTCGTAGGAGTAGCGGGACGCCTCCATCGCCTCCCGCACCCGGAAGATCTCCTTCTCCAGGTGGCCGGACTCGTTGTAGACGGGCAGCACGACGGTCACGTCGACCACCGGGTCGCCGTCGTGGATGGAGGTGATGATCTCTGCGCTCAAGGCTCCGCTCCGGTCATGTCAGCTGTCGCGAGCATACCGACGGCGATGGCGCCGCCAGCGGCCCTGGGATGTGATCGGTAGTAGCTAGTCCCTGCTTGAGGCTCCCGGGAACCTCGAGTACCCGGAAGGGCGTCACAGCTACATGATCGACCAACGCACCTCACATCAGCTCCGATTGCTGGGACTGCCCGTCGTGGCGGGACTGGTGGCGCTGATGATGTTGGCGGCGGGAGCGACCGCTGCCGACGCTTATCCGGCAACCGATTCTCGCCGGGCCGCGCTGCAGGAGGACAAGTCGACCGTCGAGCCTGGTGCTCCCGCCGAGCCGGAGGAGGCCATCGAGGAGCGCCCCGCCGAACCGACGGATGTTCGGGACCCGTTCGCTCCGCTCCCCGCCCCCGACGTCGAGATACCGGTGACGACCTCGCCGCCGCGGGTCGACCCGGCCGAGTTCGGGGTGGGGTGGCCCGCCGCCGCCGCCGTAGGGGTGGCGCTGCTGGCCGTGGTGCTGATGGCGCACCTGTGGCGGCGCGACCAGACCTGGTAGTGCGGTCTCGAAATCGAACGAGTGACCGGCGGGACTCACCGCCGGTCACTCGTTCGGAACCAAGCGGGGGGGG
>JBFIXI010000019.1:0-57356 GCA_041605955.1 Acidimicrobiia bacterium | reverse complement strand
GTTGCTCCAGAGACAGCCGCTGCAGTGCTAGCGCGAGCGGCTCAGAGCGGCGAACCCGTCTGCGGTCGCTGGCGCCACCAGCCGGGCTCTTGGCTTGGGCAGGGATGAGGTGGACGACGCCGTCCGCCGGCGCGTCTCGATCGCGGCCAGAGGGTGCCCCGCTGCCGGGCGCGGGATCGGCCGGGGCCCGAGGAAACGCTTGCTCCACGGTGGACAGAATAACTCGTAACGCCTTGCTCGGGAGGCGCCAGCTCCGCTCGGCGGCTGCCCGCTGCGCGGGGCTGGTCTTAGGAATCGCGAATCCGGCCCCGTCGTGGGGGCCGGATTCTGTCTTCGAGGGCAGTTGCCCTCCTCGTGTTGGTCGTTCAGCTCACCGCATGGAAACCAAGGGCCCGACCGGGAAGTGTCACGATCGGCTCAGTCTCACCGAACTGTTCCAGGAAGAACGGTACGTAGGTATAGGGCAAGAACGACCAGTCTTGGGCTTGCGTCATAACGTCGGCCGGCAAGAGCGAGATCGGCTCGTATGTCAGCTGCGACGCCAGATCAAAGTCCAGGCCTGGCGACGTTGTCGTCACGGCCGCCAAACGGGATTGCTCTAGGAACGTTTCCCAAGCAGCCACAGAGGCGGCGTACGGCTTGGGCAGAGCCTCAGCCGCCCGTGCTTGCTCGAGGAAGGTTTCCCAAGAAGCAACAGAGGCGGCGTACGGCACGTATGCCTCTCCGGTCGGCATCAGGTCGATCCACTCAGGCAGACCGAGATTCGCGATCGCCACCGGCTGTGCCGGGAGCTGTCCTGGGTTGGACATTGGGCCGAGTAGCCCGTACGTGTCAAGCAGTGGTGTCTGCGGGAGCTCGTAAGGCTCGCGCAGCGTCTCGTATTGGATCGAGGGGGCCGCCACCGGCTCCTCCGATACCGCATCGAGGATCACCAGGGTGCTGACCACGGCTACTGCTGCCAACGCCAGCAGCCACAAGAACCAACGCATGAAGCGGCGTGGTGCTGGTGGTTCAGGAATGCGCCTTTCAACCTCGGGACGAGGCAGCACTTCTGGCCGCGAACGCAGATCGGTCGTTGGCCTCTCTAAGACCTTGGTCATGGCTACCTCCTTTCACATTCATCGTGCGCCCACCCCGTGGCAACCCAATTGCGCCGCCGGTGCTCGACGATTACGGCGGAGTTGCACCAAGCTGGCGTGGATGGGCGGATGAAGCCGAACTACCGAGCTGTCGCCGTCGACCATGTGGTCGGCATCCGCTTGAAATGCCGACCCGAGCCGCACGATCGCGACTCCGGCCCCCATCTGTGGGGGCCGGGTCATATCACCGCATTCATCTGCGCCGGCTGGGCAACGCGCCGGTCAGGAGCTTCTCGACTCGGCGAGCTCAGCCAGTGAGGGAATAGGGATCGCGCACTATCGGATATCGGGGCGCTACCACCTGCTGGCCGGGCAGCTCGTACGGGTCACGCACAATCGGATATGCGGTTGTCGCCGCGGGCTGCTGTGGCAGCTCGTAGGGATCGCGCACGATCAGATATTGCGTGCTTGGCGTCACGGGCATGAGATCGGTCCATTCGGGCAGACCTAGGTGGGCAGTTGCTACCGGCCTGATGGTGAACTCGTAAGGATCACGCACGACCGGATAGTCGGTCGTCCAGAACACCGGCGTCTGTGGCAGCTCATACGGCTCGCGCAGCGTCTCGTACTGAATCGACGGCGCCGCCACCGGCTCGTCCGATACGGCTTCGACGATCAAGAGCGCGCCAACCAGCCCTACGACCGCGATCGCCAACATCCACCAGAACCCGTTCATCAAACGCCGCGGCGTCACCGGCTCCGGAATCCGGCTTTCAGCCTCAATGGGACGAGGCAGCACTTCCGTCTGCGAGCGCAGCTCGGTCGTCGGCCTCTCAAGGACCTTCGTCACGGCTACCTCCTTTCGCCCCCTCATCGTCTTATCGATCGGTGATGATCCACTCAACTGCTGCTTGCACGTGGGTTGCATACGGCTATATAGGAGTGTGCGGCCCAACTGCCGATCAGGTTTGGGCACGCTCCAGAGCGTCGGCCTGCGGCTCGAGCAGGCCGGCGAGGTAGGGGCCTCGCATCGAGAAAATGACCACGTCTACTCCGACCGCCCCGTATTCCATCGCCCGATCGGCGAGTTCGCCGGGGTCGGCGTCGGCGGGCCAAAAGATGTGAACCGAGCGCCGAATCTCGGCAGGGTCGCGTCCGACGGCGTCGCAATGCCCTAGCAGTACGTCGTTGAGCCGCAGCCACTCCGTCGGCCCATTCGGTGACATGGCGTCCCAATAGTCGGCGTAGCGGGCCACGGTTCGCAGCGTGCGCTTCTCGCCCTTGCCGCCGATCACGATCGGCGGTGCCGGCTGCTGTAGCGGCTTCGGTTCGCACCGGGCATCGACCAACCGGTAGTAGTCGCCTTCAAAAGTGGTGGTCTCTTGGGTGAGCAGCTTGACGATCACTTCGACCCCCTCGTCGAATCGATCCATCCGCTCGCGCATCGTGCCCAATGGGATGCCATAGGCGTTCGACTCCGGCTCGAACCAGCCGGCGCCCAGCCCCAAGTTGAAACGGCCATCAGAGATGATGTCGAGGCTGGCCGCCATGTTGGCGGTAATGGCGGGGTGGCGGTAATGCATCCCATTGACCATCGTCCCGACACGCAGGCGGGTCGTGGCCTGAGCCAGAGCCGCCAGCGTCGTCCACCCTTCCAGACAAGGGCCGGTCTGCGGCGGAGTCAGCGGGTAGAAGTGGTCGAAGTTCCACGCTTCGGTGAACACTTCGATGTCATCCGCGGTGCGCCAGATGTCTAGGAGGTCCCTCCACCGGGCGTGCTGCGGCGGAGTCTTGACGGCAAACGAGACCAAGGGGGCGGCTCCCCTCACCGATCGGGTGAAGTGACAATTGTGTTGAGGTGTACTAAGTACCCGTTGCGGAGCAACGTTCCCGCAACGTTAGTCCGGGGTCGCCGCGAGGTGCGGCGACGGCAAGGGAAGAGGCGCTGCCGGTTGTGGAGACTCAGGTTGCGATAGTCGGAGGAGGCCCGGTCGGGCTGGGGCTGGCCATCGAATTGGGCCAGCGCGGCATCGATACGGTCGTGGTCGAAAAAGCTGCGGAGATGCACAGCATTCCCAAGGGCCAGAACCTGACGCAGCGGACGATGGAGCACTTCCGATTCTGGGGAGTTGAAGACCAGGTGCGGGCGGCGCGGGTGATGCCGCCCGACTATCCCGCCGCCGGCGTAAACGCCTACGGCAACCTGCTGAGCCGATTCGCTCATCCTTGGTTCCGGCGCAGTGATGTCGATCAGTACTACTTCGCGCGCAGCGAGCGACTTCCGCAATACATAACGGAGCGCATCCTGCGTCGGCGGGTGAACGACTTGCCGGTTGTCACCACCCGTTACGGCGTGGCCGCCGAATCGGTGCGCTCCACCGAGCGCAATGCCTTCGTAGGTACGACCGGGGGCGACATCGTCGCCCAGTACGTCGTCGGATGCGACGGCAGCCGGTCCCTGGTGCGCCGACAAGCAGGCATCACCGAAACCAGGTCCGATCACGACCGCCGCATGGTGCTGCTGGTATTTCGATCCCGAGAGCTGCAGCGCATCCTCGAGGAACGATTCGGGAAGGTGGCCTTCTTCAACGTGCTCGATCCCTCTCTCGACGGCTATTGGCGGTTTCTGGGCACCGTCGACACCCTCGAGAGATGGTTCTTTCATGCGCCGGTTTCGGCAGACTCCACGGCCGACAATCTCGACTACAAGGCCCTGCTGCACGAGTCGGTGGGCACGGTCTTTCCTGTGGAGCTCGACCACATCGGGTTCTGGGATCTTCGCATCGCCACCGCCGATTCATACCGAGCGGGCCGGGTCTTCATTGCAGGCGATGCAGCCCACAGCCATCCTCCGTATGGTGGCTACGGGATCAACACAGGCTTCGAGGATGCCCGCAACCTGGGCTGGAAGTTGGCTGCGGAGCTGCAGGGGTGGAGTGGCGCGGCCCTGCTCGACTCCTACACCGTTGAGCGGAGAGCCGTCTTCCTCTCGACGGCGCGCGACTTCATCGGGGCCTTCATCGAGAACGACCGGGCCTTCATCCAGGCAAACGATCCCACCGTCGACGAAGTCGGCTTTGGGGTCGCCTGGAAGGAAAGACAGGCCGGTTCCGGGCGAGCCGTGAACGTCTTTGCGCCCCACTACGAAGGATCGCCACTGGTGTTTGGCCCGCCCGGGGGGGCGTCCAGCGCCGTCGGAGTCCACGATTTCGAGGCGCGTCCCGGACACCGCCTCCCCCCTCGCCGCCTCCGCTCTGGAGACGACCTGTTTGCCGCACTAGGTACTGGGTTCGCGTTGATTGGCGGAGGGCCGGCGGCGGCTCCTTTCGAGGCCGCCGCCGGCGGGCTTCGGGTGCCGTTGGCGCTCGTGCCCGCCGACTTCGCGGACGAACGAGGGAGTTACGGCTCGCCCTTGGTGCTCGTGCGGCCCGACCATTACGTCTGCTGGGCTGGCACTGGCGAACCCGACAACGCCGCGACTGTCATCGGGCGCGCCATCGGCAGTCGCCCAGCCTCACTTGTCGGCGGTGCGCCAACCTGAGGCGTAGCTCTCCCGGGCGTCGCGTGAATAGGGCGTCGGCGCCACCCGGACCTGAATCTCGGTCTGTTGATGAGGCTCCACCGTCGTCTTGGCGGTGCCCCCGTTCTCCTCGCCCCACACCAGCGTCAGCTCGTCTCCGATCTTGATCTCCGGGTCGACGACGCCCAGGGAGATGAACGCCCGATCGTTGAAGGTGTATCCGCTGAACATGGAGAAACCGACCGTCTTGCCGTCCTTCTCCACCCGGTCGTATGTGGCCGACGTGTAGTTGGACAGAGGCAGGTCGATGTGTTTGAAGTTCTCGCCAGGCGCATCGAACAGAGATCGCCAGACTCGTACGACGTCGTCCGGGTTCCACTCGAACGTCACCTTGTGGCGCTGCGGCTGATCGGCCATCTGCTCCAGCGCTTCCCGCCCGATGAAATCGTGGTCGAACCTCACGTAGAAGCCATAGCCGAGAGAGTGCGGCGTCAGGTAGTAGTCCTCGATGTTGTTCGAGACGAAGCTGCCGCCGATCGACCCGGCTGCTTCGTAGCTGTCGCCGGGCAGCCACTCCCGGTACGGCTTCATCGCATCACCGGTGTAGACCGCAGGCAATGGCGACGGGATCCAGCCCGATTCGAGGGTGTTGGTGGCGTAGGCCCGTGATCCCACCTGGACCAGGCCGAACTCGGCGCCGGCCTCCAGAATCTCGTTCTTGACGTCGTCGCCCTCGTCGTAGGGACCCCATATCTCGACGCCGGGCTCGCCGGCCATGCCGTGATGAAACGCCGGTACCTCCCTGCCGGCCACACTCATCTTGCCCACGTGGAAGAACTTGATGGTGTCCAGTGGGCCCCCGTTGAGCTTCTCGATCACCCTGCCCGCATTGGGCCCCTGGATCTGATAGCGGTAATGCCGTCGCACCACGCCATGCCTGCCGGGGCGGGAAGGGGATCGGTCATCACGTTCGAATGACACGTCGTAGTCACCGGTCTCGGCGTGGAATTGCACCCAGTTCACGGTGGGCACCCGGCCCACCATGTTGAACCGGTCCTCGGCCTCGCGGAACATGATCACGTCGCCGATCACGTAGCCGTCGTGGCTGCACGGAACGAAGTGCTTGGCCTTCGAAGTCGTGAAGTCGGCGAAGCTGTTGATGGCCAGGTACGACAGCAGCTCGAACGCGTCGGGCCCCGCGATGGTCAGCTCGGCCATGTGGTGGGATTGGTCATACAGCACCGCAGCTTCCCGCCAGGCCCGCTGCTCGTCGCGCCAGTTGCTGAACTCGGGAGCGACCACCGGATAGACGTACGCCCCGATCCTGGAGTTGCGCAGCATGTCGACGGTGTTGTCGACTCCGGCGAGCACATCTTCGAGACTCTGCTTGGTCATCAGCTCTCCTTCCACCTGCGGCGGCCGGCGCACCCGGCGCTAGCTACTCGTCTTCTCCACCCACCCCGGTCGATGGGCCAAAACCTGCAATTCGCTGCATTCCTCCACAGCGATCCAACCGTGTCCCCGTCCCAGCCCGCTTTGCTTGAAGCCGCCGAATTCCATGGCCACATCGGAGGCGCCGACCCGATGCACGTTGACGAACACGGTGCCGGCTTCGATACGCCCGGCGACCTCAAAGGCGTGGTCGACGTCCTGATCCCACACCGACGCGGCCAGCCCGAACTCGGTCTGGTTGGCGAGCCTCACCGCCTCGTCCTCGTCGTCAAACCGGAGGATCGGCACGACCGGGCCGAACTGCTCGCACTGCACCAGCTCGGCGCCTTGGTCGAGGCCGGTCACCACGGAGGGCAGCACGAACCAGCCGTCGGCCCATCGGTCCGGGCGATGACGCCGGCCGAGCGTGGCCACCTTGGCGTCGGCGGCCCGAGTCCGGTCGACGAGCTCGGTCACGAAGGTGAACTGGGCCTCATTGTTGAGCGGCCCCATGGTCACTGCCGATTCGGTGCCGTCGCCGACTACCAGCTCATCGACCGCTGCGGTGAATCGGTCGACGAAGTCGTCGTAGTGAGACCGGTGGACGTAGATGCGCTTCACGTTGTAGCAAATCTGCCCGGTGCCGGCGTACACCCCCCTGACAAACTCGGAGATGAGGTGGTCGGAGATCGCCGCCCCTTCCAGGACGATTGCCGGATCGTTCCCGCCGAGCTCCAGTCCGATGTTCTTGACCGTCTCCGCTGCGTCGCGCATCAGCTGCTTGCCGGTCTCGGTGCTACCGGTGAAGCGAATTCCGCGTATCGCAGGATGGCGTGCCAGGGCACTTCCCACCTCAGCACCGGGCCCGGGAACCGAATTGACAACGCCGGCAGGTAGATGCTCGTCGAGTATCCGCAGCGTGTCTGACAAGGCTAATGGCGTGTAGCTGGCCGGCTTCACCACGACGGTGTTTCCGGCCAGCAACGCCGGAGCGATCATCAAGTAGGCGAGGTAGACCGGCGCGTTCCACGGGACGATGATGGCCATGGGCCCCATCGGGCGTTGTCTTCTGACGATGCGGCCCAGGTCGTTTTCGGAGATCTGCGGCGTGTCGAAGCGTTCGGCGAGGCCTGCGTAATAGCGCAGGATCTTGAGGGCCCCGCCAACGTCATGCGCCGCTTCGGGCAGCGGCTTGCCGTGCTCTCTCGTCAGCAGCTCCGCCCGCGGTTCCAAGTTGTCAGCCATCGCGGCGGCGGCGGCGAGCATCGGCTCGGCCCGCTGGGCGGCAGTCAGCTCGGACCAATTGAGGAATGCCACACGGGCCGCCTCGGCGGCTGCGGCGGCGTCGGCGGCGGTACCGACGGCATACCTGCCGACTACCTCGTGGCGGTTGGCCGGATTCGACACCTGGCGAGCCCGATCGGCGTCGAGTTTCGTGGTGCCGTCGATGAGAATCGGAGCATCCATCTACTTGTCGACATTAGACCAGTTGGCACCGCTTGATCGGGGCGGATCGCAGTGTCGACGGGGTGGCGGGCATCCACGAGTGCCCCCGAATACAATGCCGAGATCCGCATCAGGTGCTTCCTGAGCGGGGGCTCTGGAGGAGGAAACGTGAACCGTCCAAGGAATTTGCGGCGGCTGGCCATGTGGCTCATGGCGGTCGCCCTGATAGCAGCCGCTTGCGGCGACGACGATGCCACGACAACAGCAGCTCCGACGACAACGGCAGCTCCGACCACTGCGCCGCCGGGCACCGATGCCACCACGGCGGCCCCGACCACGGCCGCGCCGATGGACTTCGGTGATCCGGTGACCCTGAACCTGGGCCATCCGTTCCCGGCGCTGCATCCGATTCAAGTGAACGCCCTGGAGCCATTTGCTCAGGCGGTCAACGAGCAGACCAACGGCGTGGTGACGATCGAGTTCCATGCCGGGGGCTCGCTGGCGGCGGCTCCGGCGACCTTCGAGAACACGGTGGCCGGCGGCCAGGACCTCGGTTGGGCGCTGCAGGGCTACCACGCTGGCGTGTTCCCGGTGACCGAGATCATCGAGCAACCGTTCCAGTTCGTCACCGCCGACCAGGCCACTCGGACCCTATGGGACCTCTACGACGAATTCCCGGCCCTGCAAGACGAGTACAGCGACGTCCAGCTGTTGGGAATGTGGGTACACGACATCGGCGACCTGTGGACCAAGGACAGGAAGGTCGAGACACTCGAGGACGTGGCCGGCCTCACGCTGCGTTTCCCGACCCGCATCATGGGTCAGGTGATCGAAGCGATGGGTGGCAGCCCGGTTGGCATGCCTGCGCCGCAGATCTTCGACTCGTTGAGCACCGGCGTCATCGACGGTCTGATGATCGCCGTCTCCGGCCTGCAAAGCTTCCAGCTGTACCCCGAGCTGGCTTACGGCACGGAGTGCGACTGCTACGTGGCGGCGCAGTACCTCGTGGTAAACAACGACACCTGGAACTCGCTGACGCCCGATACCCAAGGGGTGCTGCTCGATCTCGGCCGGGAGATGTCGCTGAACGCAGCCAAGGTCTATGACGACGCCTACGTTGCGGTCTCTCAAATCGCACAGGATGAGGGCATCGAGAAGTACGTCTTGCCCGCTGACGAGCTGGCACGTTGGCAAGCGGTGGGCCAGCAGGTGACCGTAGAGTGGATTGCCGATCGTGAAGCCGAGGGCATACCCGCGCAGGAGATGTTCGACCGTATGCAGGTGATCAAGGCGCAATACGGCTGATCGAACGTGGAGCTGGGGTGGGCGGGTGACTGCCCACCCCAGCTCGACTTCGACGGCGATCCTGCCACAGTCGCTGCTCAAGGAGGTTTGGCCTGGAGCCAGGGATGGACAACGAGCCGGGCACACACTTCGAGAAGGTGCATGGCGAGTTCGGCCGCGGGGTGCTGCGGTTCATAATCATCGTCCGTCGCTTCAACAAGTTGATGCACTACGTCGCCGGGCTGGCACTCGTCGTTCTCTTGGCTCTGACCGTCTCCGACATCACCGGTCGGTCAGGCTTCGACAATCCGGTCCCCGGCACCGTTGAGGTGACTTCGCTCGTCTTGGTGGTGGTCGTATTCCTGGGTCTTGCCCACTCCGAGGACCTCGGCGACCACATCAGCGTCGACCTGCTGTATGTGCGGGTGGGCAAGCGGTTCAAGGCGGTGCTCGACGTCATCGCCGACCTGATCAGCCTCGCCGTCATCGGGCTCATGTCTTACCAGCTGTATCGATTCGCCTTGCGTCAGCAAGACGCCGGCGCCGAGTCGCCCGTCTTGGAGTGGCCGGTGTGGCCATTCGTCCTCGTCGCTGCGCTCGGCGCCCTGGGTTATACGATCTCGATCGGCTTCAAGCTCATCCTGCGGGCCATGGGGGAACCGACGGGGGCCGAGCCCGATCTGATGGGCGAGTCGAGCGGAATCGAGATATGAGCCCGGAAGTCATCGGCATCCTGGGACTGGTTGCTCTCGTCGGCCTGTTGGTCTTGCGGGTGCCGGTGGGTGTCGCCATGATCGCCGTTGGCATCGTCGGTTTCGCCATGATCATCAACTGGAAAGCCGCGTTGACTCGTCTCGGCTCGGACGCGTTCTTCGGAGCCTCGCTCTACAGCCTGTCGGTGATACCGCTATTCGTGTTCATGGGGTTGTTGTTGGCATCTGCGTCACTCGGTGAAGACGTCTACAAGGCGATCGATGCGTTCTTGTGGCGCCTCAAGGGCGGCCTCGGTGTTGCCACCATCGGTGCCGCCGCGATGTTCGGCGCAGTGAGCGGATCGGCGGTGGCCTCGGCGACCACGATGTCGGTGGTGGCGGTGCCCGAGATGCGCCGCTTCGACTACGACGAGGGCTTCGCCGCAGCCACGGCGGCCGTCGGTGGAACCCTGGGCGCGCTCATCCCTCCCAGTGCGGTATTGGTGCTCTACGGCGTGCTGACCGAGGAGCCGATTGGCCAGGTGCTCATCGGCGGCATTATTCCCGGCATCCTTTGCACGGTGCTGCTGATGGGGATGGCGTATCTCGTGGTGCTGGCGCGACCGAATTATGCGCCCCGGCCGGCGGAGAAGCCCGATCTCACGAAGCTCCGTGCGATCCGGCTGGTGTGGGCCGTACCGGTGATCTTCGGCATCAGCATGGGTGGGATCTACCTCGGTGTCTTCACGCCCACCGAGGCCGGAGCAGCCGGAGCGTTCCTGTCGCTGACGTACGGCGTCTTGACCAGACGCATGACGTGGCAGGGCTTCATGGCAGCGTTGAGCCGCACGATCCGCACCACCTCGTTCATCTTCATGCTGGTGATCGCCGGGCAGATCTTCGGGTTCTTCCTGTCGGCGTCGCGGATCCCAATCGAGCTGGGGGAGTGGATCACCGGTCTTGAGATCGCTCCCTGGATCATCGTGACATTGATCTTCATCGTCTACTTCATCCTGGGGGCGTTGATGGATGAGATCGCCATCTTGGTGATCATGACCCCGATCATGTATCCGGTGATCATCGCCCTCGGTTACAGCGGAGTGTGGTTCGGGGTCCTGACGATCATGATGCTGCTCACCGGGCTGCTCATGCCCCCAGTCGGCCTGATCACTTTCGTAGTGGCCGGCGTCACCAAGATCCCGCTGGGAGACGTGTTCCGCGGGATCTTCCCTTTCGTCGGGGCCTTGGCCGTCGCCATCATGCTGGTGATCTTCTTCCCGGGCCTGGTCACCTGGCTACCCGACCTGATGACCAGCTGATCACTCGCGCTCACCGGTTGGGCAGCGTCTTGACCCTCGTCCGCAGCTGGGTTCGGCACAGGGCATGAATGAAACAGGTCTGCTCGCTCATGTCGAGGGCATGGGCGGCAAACTCTTCGTCGTCCGGCGCCACAAAGACGTGTGTACGCGGAGCTGCGGCGCCGCCTCGGACCGGGGGATGGGCGGTCACGTCGCCGTAGGAGAAGCGAGTGTCCTGCACGATGTGATAGTTGCCGAGCGAGCGTTGCAGTATCTTGGCGTACCTCCCGATCTGAGTCATGAAACAAAAACCGATGCCGGCGCTCAGATATGTGAGGGCATCAGGCGCCCGTCCGCCGCCGCCTCGGCTGGGAGCCTCGTCGCTGAGGAAGCGGAACGTCGACCCGCGCGGACGGTGGATCTGCACTTCGATCTCCGCCAGACCGTCCGGCCGGCGTCCGGCGGTGGCAGTCAGGTGGAGCTCTCGGCGCTGCTCGGCCTGCAAGCTCGAACCAGCGTCGGCGGGGTCCCGGCCGACGTCCCATGTCTTTACAACCAGCGGCTCGCCGTCGTGCGCCGTCGCCACCGGCACAAACTCGGAGGGCCGCTCCTGCTCGGAGGGCGGGGGCTCACCGAGAGCAGCTACTCGGCCAACTGAGATCTGGCGTCCGTGGCAGGTGAGGCTGAAGGTGCTCGTCAGCGGCGTGGCGGCGAGCGCCACTGCCGCCGAGGCCATGACACCGCTGAGCACTGCGCCGGTGACCGCTGCGCGATCTGCGCCACCGGCAAACACGGTTATCTCAGGAGGCAGGGCGCCGCCGACCATCGTGCCCCGCGGCAGCGAGCCTTCCATCGTGTAGCGATTGTCGACCATTAGGCGGACTTCGCCGGGTCGGCCTGCGCCGCGCAGGCTGCGTTGCACACTATCGAGCAGGTCGGCGGCCATCCCCGCGGCCAGATGGGCGAGCGGGGCGGGGGCGAAGTCATCGCCTTGCAGGTAGGGGCCTTCGTCGCTGGAGAGCCGCCAATGGAGCTCTGTGTCGGAGCGGGCCACGATGGCGTCCTTCTGCATCACGGTGAGCGACCGCACCGCGGCGCGCAGCGCCACGTCGTGACCCTCGAGGCTCGGGGTGCGGATACTGTCGGTGGTGGCGACCTGATGGACGATGGGGAGGCCCGACTCACGCAGCGAGTTCGGCGCCTGGGACCGACTCATGATGAGAGTGTCGAGCCTGGCGGTCGCCGCCGTCAAGTAGGGGCCGCGGGGTCGGCACGAGCTCGGGATGTTCGGGTAACTTCGAGCGCATGGAACTCACCGACAAGACCGTGATCATCACCGGAGCCGCCTCCGGGATTGGGGCGGCGTGCGCGGCGGAGGTGCGGCGGCGGGGTGGGGCGGTCATCGGCGTGGACCGCAACCTCGCCCCGGACGTCGACGAGTTCTACGAGGTCGATCTGCTCGATCCCGGGGCCATCGACGATTTGGCGGCGCGACTGCCGGGAGGCGCCCACGGGCTGTGCAACATCGCCGGTGTCGCCCCCACCCGACCCGCGGTCGAGGTCCTCGAGGTCAACACGCTGGCTCTCATTCGGCTGACCAAGGCCGTCGTTCCCCAGCTCGCCGACGGCGCCTCGATCGTGAATCTCGCTTCGATGGCGGGCAACGGCTGGCGGGATCACGTTGATCAGATCGAGGAGCTATTGGCCACCGACTGGAACTCCGTCGATACATTCGTGTCCCGTCATGGGCTCGAGCAGGGTCCGCGCAGCTACTTCCTCTCCAAGGAGGCGGTCATCGTTTGGACGATGAAGAACCGGTGGACGTGGCGCCAGCGGGCGATACGTATGAACTGTGTCAGCCCGGGACCGGTGGAGACGCCGATCCTGGGTGACTTCATCGAGATGCTCGGCGAGCGGGCCCAGGAGAGCATTCGCAACATGGAGCGTCACGGCCGGCCCGACGATGTCGCCCCGGTAGTTGCCTTTCTCCTGTCCGATGAGGCGGCTTGGTTCCGCGGGGCGAACCTCACTCCAGACGGCGGCATGGGCGCTCATCTGGCTCTCCGCCGCTTCGGGCTGGCTTGAGGTCGTCCGCGCCGGCCGTGCCTACATCAATACCTGAGCCTCTTCGCCTTCAAAGATGATCAAGCCGGCGGCCGTGTTGGACGCCGGTACGTGATAGTGGCGATGGACCTCGCGCACGTTGCGGCTGAGCGCGCCGCGCATGATGAGCCACATGACGAGCTCGATGCCTTCGGAGCCGGCCTCACGCAGCAGGTGGGTGTGCGAGATCTCGGTGAGGCCCTCGGGGTCGTCGACGAGGCGATCTAGGAACTCCGTGTCGAAAGGGGTGTTGACCCACCCGGCTCTCTCTCCCTGCAGCTGATGCGACATTCCGCCCGTTCCGAACACGGCGACCCTCAAGTCCTTGTCGTCGAAGCTCTTGATGGCCCGGCGGATCGCCTGGCCCAGGGCATAACAGCGCTTGGCGGTCGGCGGTGGGTACTGGATGACGTTGACGGCCAGGGGGATCACCTTGACCGGCCATACGTCGGGGCTGCCGTACATGATCGACAATGGCACCGTGAGACCATGATCGACGGGCATGCGGTTGCAAATCGTCATGTCGAAGCCGTCGAGGATCAGTGACTCCGTCAGATGCCAGGCCAGCTCGGGATGGCCGACCACCTCCGGTATCCGGCGGGGCCCGTAGCCCTCGTCGGCGATGGGGAATCTGTCGGCGACGCCGATGGCGAACGT
The DNA here is from genome assembly GCA_041605955.1 of Acidimicrobiia bacterium. GTDB lineage: Bacteria > Actinomycetota > Acidimicrobiia > Spongiisociales > UBA5794 > JAHEJX01. Next base: position 43,846 of record JBFIXI010000019.1, on the reverse strand, counting down.
CGGGATCAAGTCGAGATCGAACGCCGACGCGTGGTCGTTGTAGGCCAACACGATGACGTCGGGCCGGGTGTCGGCCATCCACTTGCGGGCACCTTCGTACCCCTCGAACAGCGGGCGCCAGTAGGGCTGGTCCTCCTTGCCGTTGTCGATGGCGGCACCGATAGCCGGCACGTGGGAGCTGGCAACGCCGTAGAGCACCTCAGCCAAGGTTGTTCCTCCCGCCGTCGAGCATCATCTGTTGGAACTCCTGTTCGGTGACGCCCGACATGGCACCGCCTACCGCCTGCATCGACAGACCGTCGAAGATGGCGATCTTGAACGTGTAGTAGATGTTGCCTCCGAGGCGCAGCATCTCGAGCCAATCGCGGTTCACCACCGCAGCCCGCTGCTCCGGCGTCATCGGCCACTGGTCGAGGTACGCCTCCTGGTCCTCGCCGAACTTGGCCCGATTGGCCGGGTCGTTGAGCGACATGCAGAACATGTTCAGGTGGTAGCCCTTGCGGTGGTGCTCGCCATCGAATACGTACGTGCCGGGGATGTCGTCGTAATCGCGGTGCGCTCGCGTCATGAGTTGACCTCCGCTCGCAGTGGCCGCAGTCTACCGCTCGATCGTCACGGGGCGCCTTCGTCGAAAGGAGGTATGCCCGCGGCCGCAGTCGCCCGCAGGTTTGCAATGGTCGCTTCGGTCATCGTGGGATCGACGCCCAGCTGCCGCAGCATCGTGGCGGCGTGGGTCATCTCCTCCGTCCGGCGGGTGGCGTGTCGGGCGGTCCCGGTGACCAGGCGGTGCAGTAGCTCGGCGTCGGCTTCTGTGATCACCGCGATGAGGTGCCGGCGGAGCCAGTCGCCCTGGCCGGCGGCGTCGGCGGCGCGCAGCGCCTCGATGAGAACTCCCGTCATGCCTTTGACAAAGACACTCCGCAAGAGCTTGCGGGTGGCCGCGACCCCGGCCTGATCAGACACCACCTCGACTCGGCCACCCAAAGGGTTGATGAGATCGGCGTATCGCTGGGCGCCGCGGCCCGCCGCCAGAGATGGCGTTGCCAGCCCGTGGCCGGGCACAGCGTTCATCAGAGCAACATCGGCGAAGTCGAGGCCCCGCAGCGTGGCGGTGTCGTTGAGGTCCTCCTTGAGGCTCGCCGGCGCCGTCGACAAGTCGGCGTACAGCATGCCCCGTTTCATCCGGTCCCACGCTTGGGCGATGGCGGCCTGGGCGTCGGCGGCGGCGGTGATCGCCAGCACCGTGCCCGCCCCGCGCACCGCCTCACCCGGGTCGTGATGCCGCGTGACGCCGGGAGGAGTAGCGACGTCGGCAGGATCAAAGCCGTGGACCTCAACGCCTGCAGATGCCAGGTCGGCAGCGATGAGAGATCCCGCCTCGCCGAACCCAAACACGGTGATCCGATCCGGCATCTTCAGATGTCATCGGCCGAGTCGACCCAGGTGACGCCGAGATCGACGAGCTTGGCTCGCAGCCCGTAGAAGTCGAGGCTGAGGTCTCCTGCGGCCAACCGAGCCCGGGTCGACTCTTCCTTGGCGATTCGAGCTTCGGCTGCGGTCGCCACGTGGGAAGCGGTGGCCTGTGCCACCACCACAACTCCGTCGTCGTCGGCGACGATCACATCTCCTGGGTTGACGAGAGTGCCGGCGAAGTCGACGGGAAGGTTCACGTTGCCGGGTGTCTCCTTCACCGTCCCCTGGGCGTGGATGGCTCGGGACCAGACAGGGAAGCCCATCTGATTGAGCTCGGCAATGTCGCGCACGGCCGAATCGATCACCAGTCCGCGACACCCCTGCGCCATGAGGGAACCTGCCAGCAAATCGCCGAACATGCCGTGGATGGCCGGCACCATCAGAGCCACTACGAGGATGTCGCCCGGCTCGATCACTTCGACGGCGGCGTGGATCATCATGTTGTCGCCCGGGGCACACAATGCAGTGACGGCCGAGCCGCCGATCCGGACGTTCTTCTGCCTGGCGACGATGCCGGGGTCCAGCAGCCCGGTGCGGCCCTGGGCCTCGTGGACGGTCGCCACCCCAGCCGCGCCCAGCCGGTCCACGACGGCAGCCGGAGCGCGGGGGATGTGGCGGACGACGTATGAGGCGCTCATGGCAGCGCAGGGGCAGGGGTGGTCATGGCTTCCGAAAGCTACCAGTTGCGGACCCTCCGCTACATGCCGCGAGCTGTCAGAGCGGCGTCGAGACGGGGATACACCCGGCGGGCGTTGCCCTCGAACACCTTGAGTCGATCGACATCGGACAGGTCCAGAGCATCGACGTAGCGCTTGGTGTCGTCGAAATAGAACCCGGTCTCGGGATCGATGCCGCGCACCGCTCCCACCATCTCCGAAGCGAACAAGATGTTATCGACGTCAATCACGTCGAAGAGCAGGTCGATTCCGGGCTGGTGGTAGACACACGTGTCGAAGAAGACGTTGTTCATGACGTGCTCCTGCAGTGGCGGCTTGCCGAGCCCGTCGGCGAGGCCCCGGTAACGTCCCCAGTGGTAGGGAACTGCGCCGCCGCCGTGCGGGATCACGAATCGCAGCTCGGGGAACTCGGCGAACAGGTCACCTTGGATGAGCTGCATGAACGCAGTGGTGTCGGCGTTCATGTAATGCGCCCCCGTAGCATGGAAGTTCACGTTGTCCGAGGCGGACACGTGGATCATCGCGGGAACGTCGAGCTCGACCATCCTCTCGTAGAGGGGAAACCATGTCTGGTCTGTAAGAGGCGGCGACGTCCAGTGGCCCCCGGACGGATCGGGGTTGAGGTTGCAGCCGACGAAGCCCAGCTCCAGGACACATCGTTCCAGCTCAGGGAGCGACTCGGCGATCGGCACGCCGGGCGATTGGGGCAGCATGCACACCCCGATGAAGTGGTCGGGAAACAGCGTTACCACCCGGTGGATGAGGTCGTTGCAGGCTCGCGCCCAGACCTGGGAGGTCTGGCCGGTGCCGATGTGATGGCCCATCCAGGAGGCGCGTGGCGAGAAGATCGTCATGTCGGCGTCGCGCTCGCGCAACAGCTTCAGCTGGTTCTCCTCGATGCTCTGGCGGATCTCGTCATCGCCGATGACCGCCGGGGCGGGTTCCGGAAGAGTGGGGTCGGCGAGTCGGCGGATCTGAGCCTGGCGGAACTCATTGTGCGCCGGGGGGGTGGTCGTGTAGTGACCGTGGCAGTCGATGATCATGTGGGCTCCGGACGGGTGGTGCGTACTGGATCCTACGCGGCCGGCGTCGCCGCCATGGGTCGCCGGCACGTCAGGTGACCGGCTCCGGCCGGGCCGGTAGCGTAGGAGCAATGAAGCGCACGCGGACTCAGGTGGCAATCATCGGCGGCGGTCCTGCTGGGCTGCTGTTGAGCCACCTGCTGCATCTCGCCGGCGTGGAGAGCATCGTGATGGAGCGCCAGACCCGTGAGTATGTGCTCGCTCGGGTGCGAGCGGGGGTGCTGGAGTGGGGCACTGTGGGAATACTGCGCGACTCGGGCCTGGGGGATCGCATGGACCGCGAGGGCAAGGTTCACGACGGCACGGCAATCACGTGGGGCGGCGGCAGACGACTCTTCCTCGACATCGAGAAGCACACCGGGCGTCATTTCATGGCATACGGACAGACGAGGATTCAAGAGGACCTCGACAATGCCGTTGCGGCGTGGGGCGGCACCATCGTCGAAGAGGCCCTCGATGTAGAGCCTCACGATGTGGAGTCGAACGATCCGTGGGTGACTTACGTCAAGGACGGCGATCAGCATCGGGTCGATTGCGACTTCGTAGCGGGCTGCGACGGATCCCACGGTGTTTCCCGCACAGCCATTCCCCGCAGTGTGTTGCACGAGTTCGAGAGGGTGTACCCGTTCGGGTGGCTCGGGATCTTGTCGGAAACCCCGCCGCTGCCTGAGCTCATCTACTGCAACAGCCGGCGCGGTTTTGCGCTGGCGTCGATGCGCAACCCCATGCTGAGCCGCTACTACTTGCAGGTGTCGCTCGAAGATGACACGGCGGACTGGCCCGACGACCGTTTCTGGGAAGAGTTGCGGCGCCGCTATCCGCCCGACATTGCGGACGAGATAGTCACCGGTCCGAGCATCGAGAAGTCGATCGCCCCGATCCGCAGCTACGTCGCCGAACCGATGCGCTTCGGTCGCCTCTTTCTCGCCGGCGACGCTGCCCACATCGTGCCCCCCACCGGTGCCAAGGGCCTCAACCTGGCCGTCAGCGACGTCTACTACCTGGCCAGAGCCGTCACGGCGCACTACCGGGACGGCTCCGACGAGCTGCTCGAGTCGTACAGCGAGACTGCGTTGTATCGAGTGTGGAACGCGGTGCGCTTCTCGTGGTGGCTGACCACGATGCTCCACCGATTCCCCGATCAGGGAGAGTTCGGCCAGCGGATCCAGGAGTCGGAGCTCGACTACTTGGCCTCGTCCGATGCGTTCATGGCAGCGGCTGCCGAGCAATATGCCGGCTTGCCGCTCTAGGGAGGAGAAACAACGATGAAGATCGCCATCGGCGGCGAAGGGGCCATTGCCCGCAAGCATGTGGCTGCAGTGAGGCGCATCGACGGCATCGAAATCGCCAGTCTCGCCGGCGGCAACGAGGTCGATACCAAGGAGTTCGCCGCCGAGTTCGACATTCCCCACTGGACGCTCGATCTGGAGGATGCGCTGGCGCAACCCGGGATCGAGGCGGTGATCTTGGCGACCCCCACCCAGCTCCACGCGTCGCAAGCGATCACGGCTCTGCAGGCCGGCAAGCACACGCTCGTAGAGATCCCGATGGCCGACAACCTCGCCGATTCGAACGCCCTGGTCGCCGCCCAAGAGCGCACGGGGCTCATCGCCATGGTCTGCCACACTCGGCGGTTCAACCCGAGCCACCAATGGGTGCGGCAGCGCATCGCCGGCGGCGAGTTCAACATCCAACATTTCGTGGTTGAGACCTTCTTCTTCCGTCGGGAGAACAAGAACGCGCTGGGCAAGCCGCGCAGCTGGACCGATCATCTGCTGTGGCACCACGCTTGCCACACCGTGGACCTATTTCAATACCAAACAGGCGAGACTGCCGACCGAGTCTGGGCGCAGCAAGGTCCCCGCCATCCGGAGCTGGGCATCGCCATGGACATGACCGTCGGCCTCGGGGTGCCCAGCGGGGCGATTTGCACGCTGGCGTTGTCGTTCAACAATGAGGGCCCCCTGGGATCGTGGTTCCGGTACATCGGGGACACCGGGACCTATGTGGCCCGTTACGACGACTTGGTCGACGGCAAAGGTGACGCCATCGACGTTTCGCGTGTCGACGTGTCAATGGACGGCATCGAATTGCAGGCCCGCGAGTTCTTCGACGCGATCGACCAAGGGCGGGAGCCGAACGGCAGTGTGGCCCAAGCTTTGAGCACCATGGAGACGCTGGACCGGCTCGAGAGAACCCTCAACTGAACTCGTAGAGCCGGGTCGGGTTGTCCACCAGGATCATGTTGCGAGTCGCCTCGTCGGGGGCATGGTCCGCCAGCAGGTCGATGAGGTCGCCGTCGTCGGGCATGTGGCGGACGTTGGGATGGGGCCAGTCCGTGCCCCACAGCGTCCTGTCGGGGGCGGCGGCGATCAGGGCGCGGGCGTACGGGACCACGTCGTCGTACGGTGGCTTGCCGTCGGCGGTGATCCGCTCCGCTCCCGACACCTTCACCCATGCCCGGTCATCGGTGCGGAGCATGTGGAGCAAATACTGGAACGGTTCCTGGTCGAGGCCGGCGGTGGCATCGACCCGTCCCATCGCGTCGATGATGAACGGTACCGGTAGGCGCTCGAACAGATCGGCGTGACTCGAGAGATCCTTGGCGTCGAAGTGGAGCTCGATGTGCCAGCCGAGGGGGACGACGCGCTCGACCTGGCGCCAGAAGAAGGCCGGTTCAGGCGCTCCGCCGAGATGCTTGACGAAGTTGAAGCGGATGCCCCGAACCCCGGAGCGGTGGAACTCGGCGAGGGCGCCATCGGTATGCGAGTCATCGATGAGGGCGACTCCGGCGTAGCGGCCGCCGCCTCGCTCCAGCGCATCGATCATCGCAGAGTTGTCCGTTCCGTGGCACGAGGCCTGGACGAGGATTGCCCGGGTTAGCCCGAGTCGCTCCTGGTGCACCAGGAAGTCCTCGTAGCCAGAATCGGGTGGCGTGTATTTGCGGTCCGGGGCGAACGGGAAGCGGTTGGCCGGGCCGAAGACGTGGCAATGGCCGTTGCAGGAGTCGGGAGGTGGGGTGAAGCGCGTCGGCGGATGCGGATCGCGCACCGGCGGTGGAATCGTTCGTTCTAGAGGCATGGCCGTCAGTATTGCCGCGGATACACGACGCCGTCCATGAGCTTGCGGGCGGTGCGGACGATCCCCGCCCGGATCACCTCGGGTCGGCCCTCTCGGTCTTCCAGCGTGACGAGGGCGTCGAACGTGCCACTCGGGTGCTCCAGAGTCACCAGGTCGCCGTCGCTCGGGCGGCGGAGCTCGGCGGCCGCCGGGCTCCCGCGGAGCAGTGCAGCCGTAGCCACCGATACCGCCCCCAGCACACCGATCGCCTGGTGGCAACGGTGGGGTATGAATGTGCGCGTGCTGATATGTCCCCCCGCTTGGGGTGGAGCCACCAGTGTGAGTTTGGGAATGGTGGCGGTGGCGACCTCCCCGAGGTTCATCAGGGGGCCTGCCTGCAGGCGGAGCTCCTCGAGCCGCGAGCGCAGCGCACCGTTCGCTTCCAGCTCTGCGCACGATTCGTAGCCGCTCAAGCCGAAGTCGGCCGCTCGCATCACCACCACCGGCATCCCATTGTCGATGAGCGTCATGTCGATTCCGCCCACGGTGTCGGAGATGTTGCCGGTTGGCAGCAGCTCACCGGATGTTCCTCCTGCGATGTCCTCGAACTCCAGCGTGATGGGCGCCGCAGTCCCGGGCACGCCGGATATCGCAACGTTTCCGGCATATTGCGGCGCACCGGCGGCGACAGCGAAGCCCGCAGTGGCTATCCCGTCGGAGTTGAGCATGTGAATACGAGTTGTGGCCTGGCCACCCGTGGCGGTGATGAGGCCGCGTTCGAGAGCAAATGGCCCAATCCCGGCTAGAAGGTTGCCGCAGTTCTGCCGATCGGTCACCAGCGCTTCGCCGACTCCGATCTGGAGGAATAGATAGTCGACATCGGCGGTGCCGTGCTCGCAGCGCGCCACGATCGCCACTTTCGACGTGAGCGGGTGGGCACCGCCCATGCCGTCGATCTGACGGGCGTCGGGCGTCCCCATCAGCTCCATGAGCAGCTGATCGCGATCGGTTGGGTCGACGGGAAGCTCGGAGGCGAGGAAAAAGAGCCCCTTCGACGACCCTCCTCGCATCACCATGGTGCGTACGCCCGCAACGTTGTCCACAGAGCACATTGTGCCAAACCGGGGCTCGCCGGAGAGCGAATCAGATATTGAGTGCGACGAGTCGCCCACCGTCGACGGGCAGGTTCACACCGTTGACATACGCGGCGGCTGGGGACGCCAGGAAGGCAACCACCGCACCGATGTCGGCCGGAGTGCCCAAGCGGCCGACCGGCACCGACTCGGTGATCGTCTTCCGCATCTCGTCGAGGGGGGTGCCCGTCAGCTCGGCACGCCGAGTCATGGACGCTTCCAGCCGAGCGGTGTCGATGAAACCGGGCAGGATATTGTTGACGGTCACCCCGTGGTGGCCGAGCTCGGCGGCGAGTGTGCGGCCCCAGTTGGCGACGGCAGCGCGGATCGTGTTGGACACGCCGAGATTCCTGATCGGCGTGACTACGGAGGTCGAGATGATGTTGATGATGCGGCCATAGCCGGCATCGATCATGCCGGGTAGCACGGCCTGGACGGAACCCTGATAGGCCAGAACGTGTTGCTCGAACGCTGCCGCCAGCGCGGCGGGCTCGGCGACTTCCATCGGTCCGGGACTCGGCCCGCCGGTGTTGTTGATCAGCACCGTCATCGGGCCGTCGGCGGCCACGGCGGCGAGCAATACGTCCCGAGCGTTCTTCCCGCGGGCGAAATCAACGGATATGGCCCGATGGTCTTGATCCGCCGGCCGAGGCAGCGCCTCCCTGACCTCCTGGAGGGCCGCGTCGTTGCGGGCCATCACCGTTACCGTCGCCCCGGCGGCCGCCAGTGAGGCTGCGCAGCCCCGGCCGATGCCCTGCGACGCCCCTCCGACCGCGGCGCGCCGCCCTTCCAGGGGCAGGGTCGTCAGGGGTGCGCCGCTCACCGCGTCACGATATACCTGCGACTGCGGGGGTGACGATCTAGAACTCGTCCCAGTGGGTAATGGCGCGGGAGTCGGCACCATCGGCCAGCGTGATCTCGAAGCTCACCCGGGCGAAGTCGACCACTGCGGTCAAGCTCGTGGTGGCACCCTCCCAACGGACGGCGAGCTGTTGTGCGGAGCGCTCCTCCAATACGAAGCTGCCGGCAAAGGCGGGGCACGAGTTGCGGAAGCGGGCCATCGCCACGATTCGTTGGACAACGTCTGTGCGTAATGCGGTGTCGATCTGTTCTCGTGAGTAATAGGGACGGTTTATGTCCCGACCGACCCCCGTGTTCTCGAGGAGGCGCATGTCGTTGCGGGCCGCCAGGAGACCGGCGTAATAGATCTGCGGCACGCCGGGGCACAACAACTGCACGAGCCGCGCCAGTAAGTAGCGTTCGTCATCGCAGCCGAGGGCTGCATAGAAGGTGCAGTTCACCTGATACAGGTCGAGATTCGATGCGGCCGCTCCCGTGGCGCGCCGGCTCTCTCCACCGCTGGCGGCGTGGATGCCATCGACCAGCTCGTCTATCTGGCGCGGCGATAGCAGCCCGGGGCGCGTCTCGTCGGGGCCGGCGTCGATGACGCCAATGCCATCGTGGGTGTCGAGCACTGTGATGGCGTTGCGAGGACTCATCTCGAGCCAGCGATGTAAGGGCTCGGCGGTGCCCGAGTACAACGCGTGCAGCACCAGTGGCGGCAGGGCGAAGTCGTACACCCAGTCGGCGAGCTTGCTGGCGGCGAGCTGGTCCGAGTAGTGGGAGTGAATCTCGAGCAGCGACTCCATCTCGAGGTCATTTACTTGGCGGGTGATCTCGCCAATGAAGTCGATCGTCTCGGGCGTCATGAAGCAGGACGTGCCCGGCGTCTTGATGGCGTAGCCGACGGCATCGAGCCGGACCGAGCCCACTCCGGCGGCGGCGAACCGCTCGAGGATCTCGGTCAGGTAGGCCCGCGCGGCGGGATGGCGCATGTCGAGATCGATCTGATGGGGGGTGAACGTGGTCCACAAACGTCGGGTCGTGCCGTCTGCCATCACTTTCTCGGTGAAGGGAAGCCCAGGACGGGGTCGGTAGATCAGGTCCAATTGAGCCTGGTCGGGACCTACGGGGAAGACAGTGTCGGATTCGAGGAACATTCCAGCGTATGGCGAGGTGGGGCCGTGCTGGACGAAATCGAGGTACTGCGGCGATTGGTCGGAGACATGGTTGACGATCAGATCTGCCATCACGTCGTGAGTCGCCGCGATGGCGGCCACGTCGTTCCAGCCTCCCAGCCGGGGGTCGACCGCAGTGTGATCTGCTGGGTCGAAGCCGGCGTCAGCTCCGTCGTATGGTGTGAAGAACGGGAGCAGGTGCACCCCGGTGAAGGTTCCCGCCAGCGGCCCGGTGAGCAACCGGCGAATCTCGGCTAGCCCACCGCCTCCAAGGCGGTCGACATAGGTGATGAGCTGAGCCCCGCGGCGCACGGCGCGAGTCTCGACCCTGCGTGTCGCCGTCACAAATCGCCCGACTCATTCTCCGCTCGCGCCGGGCCAGTTCGGCCGGGGCCCGTCCCACTCCGGATCGGGCCCGATCACGACCGGCCGACGCAGCGCCCACTCGATCTCCCAGTCCAGCGGGATGCCGTTGCCGACGCAGTCCTGCAGGTTGTTTGTCTGGGGCTCCATCAGAGCCGAGACCTTCGACGCGGTAGGACACCGCTCCACCGGGTGGCGCAGACCGATGAGGTGCCCAACCTCGTGGTTGATCAGGTAGGTGCGATACGTCTCGAGCGTCGAATCCCAATCGTCGCCGCCCAATCGCCAGCGGTCGGCGTTGAGCGCGACCACCGGCCCGTTCTGACAGCTCACCTTGCCGAAAGTCTCCAGCGGCAGGCACAACTCATCGACGCGGTCGCCCTCGGCGAGGATCACGGTCAGCCCACTGGCGGCGTCCGCCACGAAAGTGAAGCCGCTGCGCCGCCATCCGTCGGGGCCGTTGAGAATCTCGAGCGAGATCGCTTCGATTTGCAGCGACGATGCTTCGGGGATCTCCGAGATGAACTGCAGGTGCACGGCGAAGTCGGCGCCGTCGTACGTCCCTGGAGCGCTGACCGCCGTGACGTCCCGCCGAGTGGTCGGGGGCGCGGTGGAGACAGTCGTCGCCGGACTCTCGACTGCGGTGGTCGATGTCGGCGACGGCGTCGTCGACGATTCGATCGTCGTCATCGCCGGCGCCGGCTCGCTGACATCGGGTACCGCCTCACCACCGGCGCAGGCAGCGAGGCAGGCAGTGGCGATGACCAGAGCACGCTTCACAAGTGCCCGAGAACCTAGCCGCCGCTAGTTTGGGTCTACTCGGAAAGGGTGGAGTTGCCGGCTGCCGAGCTGCTGTCCAAATACGCGGAGATCGCCATCCGTGTCGGAGTCAACCTCGCGCCTGGTGACCGGCTGTTGATTCATTCCTCGACCGAGGCGATCGACTTCACGCGCATCCTCGTCGAGCGGGCCTATGGCGCCGGCGCGGTCAACGTCGACGTGTTTTGGAGTGACGAGGCCGTATCCCGGGCGCGGTTCACCCACGGACCGGCGGCGGCGGCCGAATCGATCAGCACTGCATCTCGCGCCCGGCTCGCCGCCTTCGAAGCAGGCGATCTCATGCTCTACGTCGATGCCCGTGACCCGGGTGCCTTGGCGGGGCTGGATGCATCCCGTATTGCGGCACACGAGAAGGTGAACCGCGAGGCACTCATGCCGCTCATGGCGGCACAGGGCCGGCTCGAAACGAACTGGAGCGTCGTGGCGGCGCCTTCGGCAGCTTGGGCCGCCAAGGTCTTCCCGGACCAACCAATCCCCGAGGCCATAGAGAGCCTGTGGGCGGCGATCTTCCGAGCCTGCCGCGTCGACACCGACGATCCGGTGGCCGCCTGGCGGCATCACGTGGCATCCCTCAACGCGCGCGCCGATTATCTGACCGGCCGAGAGTATGCAGCGCTGCGCTACCACGCGCCGGGCACGGACCTCCGGCTGGGGCTACCGGAGAACGCCGTATGGAAGGGTGGCAGCGGTGGCAGTCCATTCGTGCCCAACATCCCCACCGAAGAGGTATTCGCCGCGCCCCACCGCGTTCGAGGCGAAGGTGTTGTGGCTGCCACCAAGCCACTGAGCCTGTTCGGCCAGCTGGTCGAGGGCTTCTCGTTCGAGGTCAGCGAAGGCCGCATCGTCGCCGCCCAGGCAAGCCGGGGCCAGGAGGTGCTCGATCAACTACTCGCAGTCGATGAAGGTTCGGCGCGATTCGGCGAAGTCGCCATGGTCCCAATGTCGAGCGCAGTGGCCGCCGAACGGCTGATATGGAACAACACTCTCTACGACGAGAACGACGGCTGCCACATCGCCGTCGGGCGGGCCTACCCGATCTCGATCGACGGCGGCGCCGACATGTCGCCGGACGAATTGACGGCCGCCGGTCTGAATGTGAGCTCCACCCACGTGGACTTCGTAGTCGGCTCGGATCAGCTGGACGTGTTCGGGATTCGGGACGGAGGCGGGGAGGAGGCGATCATCACCTCGGGGGAGTGGGGCTTCGCGCTCTAGGCTCGCCCGATCGGGAGAGGAGCGATCCTGGCCATTCGGGACGGCGTGTCTAGCCGACTGGAGCAAGAGCTCTTGAAGCGGCTCCCCGGCGAGTGTGTCCAGCTCGATCCCGACGTGGTCGCCTCCTACTCGCAGGATCGGGCCATCTTCGAGCAGCCCGGGCGGGCGGCCGTGTTGGTAATACCGCGGGACACTGCGGAAGTCGTCGCCACCGTCGAAGTGGCCAATGTCCTAGACGTGCCGATCGTGCCCCGTGGGGCCGGCACGGGGCTCACAGGCGCCGCTAACGCCAGCGACGGCTGCATCGTGCTGTCGCTGCACCGGATGAATCGGATTCTGGAGATAGACACCACCAATCGAATGGCGCGGGCGGAACCCGGCGTCATCAACGCCGACCTCAAGAAGGCAGTCGCCGAGCACGGCCTCTTCTATCCCCCTGATCCGGCCTCGTTCGAGACGTCGAGTCTCGGCGGCAACGTTGCCACCAACGCCGGTGGCCTGTGCTGCGTCAAGTACGGAGTCACCCGCGACTACGTAATGGGGCTCGAAGTGGTCCTGGCCAGCGGCGAAGTGATGCGCACCGGCCGCCGAACTATCAAAAGCACCACCGGACTGGATCTCACCGGGCTCTTTGTTGGGTCGGAGGGAGTGCTTGGGGTCGTCACGGAGATCACCGTCAAGCTGGTGCCGTTGCCCGAACCTCCGGCGACGGCAGTTGCTTTCTTCGACACGCTGCCTCCCGCCGGGGCCGCCATTGCCGAGGTGTTTGCGTCCGGGCTGCAGCCCAGCGTGATGGAGATCATCGATCGGCCCTGCCTCCAGCGGGTCAACGAGGTCTACCAAATGGGCCTCGATGCCGACGCCGCATGTCTCCTCCTCGTCCAAACCGCAGGCGACAACGCGGCCGCCTCGATCGAAGCGATCGCGCAGATCTCCTCGGCACACGGTGCCTCCTTCGTTCACCACGTTGTCGACCCCGTCGAGGGCGACATGCTCCTGGAGGCGCGGCGGCGGGTGTGGCCGGCTCTGGAGGCGCTCGGCAAGCTGCTGCTGCCTGAGGATGTGGCTGTGCCCCGGGAGAAGCTGGCGGAGCTGTTGGCGGGAATCGAGGAGATCGGTGAACGCCACGACGTCCAGTTGGCGACGATCGGCCATGCCGGGGACGGCAACCTGCACCCGATCTTCGTAATGGATCCGCACGACGCTGCCGAGGTGGGGCGGGCCAAAGCTGCCTTCGCCGCCATTCTCGACCTGTCCCTCGAACTAGGCGGGACGATCGCAGCCGAGCATGGGGTGGGCACGCTCAAACGGGCTTACATCGAACGTGAGCTCGACCCGATTCAGCTCTCCGTGCAGCGCCAGATCAAACGACTGCTCGATCCACAGGGGCGATTCAACCCGGGCAAGGCGCTCTAGGTCGCAAGAGCGGCCGCCCTGGTGGTCACCAGCGGTCAAAGTGGACCACATCGTCGAACGCCCGCCGGCGGGGCTTACGGATCGGTCGGAGGGGTCGATCGGCAGGATGCCCCAACGCAATCAGCAATGCGCAATGATGCCCGTCGGGAAAGCCGAGCACGCGTTGGGCCAGCGCTTGATCCCGGCAAGCCGCCTGGCCGCTTCCGATCCCGAGCCCGGCGGCGGCCAGCATCATTTGCATGGCAGCTTGACCGAGATCGGAGCGGTCGAGCAGGAGGGCCTCGCCCGACTGTTCCGGCATGACTAACGCGATCGTGGCCGCGGCTCCGGCGATCCAGGCCGCCCCTTGCCAAGTTTGCGACAGCTGGTGGAGCTGATCCTGGTCGGTCACCACGACGAAGTTCCACGGCTGGCTGTTGCGGGCAGAGGGTGCCCGTCGCCCCGCCTCGAGAACTCGATGGAGTGCCTCGGAAGAGATTGGCTTCGCAGCGAAGCTCCGCACCTGTCGCCGTGACGTGATTGCGTCCCACATATCCATAGCCGATGACGGTAGCCCGCGCGCCGTTTCCGCGATACTGGTGGCATGGCACGCAACGTTCTCGGCGAGCAGCTGGAGCCCTGCAGCTTCGATCCGCGCACCGGTTGGCTCACCGCCACGTGCTCGGGGCCGAGCTCTACCGAGAGTACGGAAGGCACGTCTGCCGTATTCGACTTCAACGGCGCCTGGCTCCTCCTGGTGACCTGCGGAGAACCCATCGCCGACAAGCGGCCTGGCACCGAGTTGCGGCTCGAACTGTCGGAGGGGCCTGTATGGAGAGGTGGCAGTGGGCAACTCGGAGATCGCTGATGCGTCAGAGCGAGCGAGATCCAGAAGGGGGCCGCCGCAGAGTTTGTCAGTTGCTTGCCCCAGCGTTAGCGAGGCTGCCTCGTGCGCAAGGGATACCCGTATCGCAGCAACAATGGCAAGGTCAGGGTTGTGGTCAGCAAGTGGTCGGACGTGGAGATGCCCGTTCGCCATTCGTCATCCAGCTGCAGGGGGACACGGCCCCCCGCGAACCGATTCGGATTTCCGTAGATGCTGTGGTTGACACCCAGCACGATGTCCGACCCCTCGATGAAGGGCAGATCGCCGGGTTCCTGGTTCACGAACTCCAACAAGGTCGACACAGTTTGCTCTGGTCGGCGGACGAAGTCTTCGTAGTGCACCCGCGTGTACCTTTGCCGCCACTGGTTGCCCAGCAACTCGGCGGCCATGTTCCTCGAGTCCCACACGAGCGCAGTCTGCAGGGGGCTATCTTGCCGAAGGCCTTCCTTCTTGCGCCTCCACGAATAGGCCGTGGCACGGGGATCGCGAATCATGTGTACCAGGTAGACGTCCACTAACCGGCTCATGGCCAGAACGAACGCATAGCCGAGATTCTTCGAAGCGTCCACGACGACTGCACATCTCGTGATCGCCTGGATGGCGGCGTATAGCTTCTCGAGATTCGATATGTACTCGTCGACGCGGGACCGAAGCCTCTCCGCCGCGCCGGGAGCCCAGAGCAGCCAAGGAACCCGGCGGCTGTGGGCTTCCCTATCGCGGATCCGGACCATGGCCGGCAGATCGACCTGGCTCAGGTCGCCGAATGCATCTTCCAGAACCTGACGCCACACGTCGCAGCTGGGAACCGAGCTTCCGCATCCACAGCGCCCGCCTTCGAGGATGCCCCGGTCCCACAGGTCGATGACTTCACCGGCGTTGAACACCCCACGTACCTCGCCCAACATGTTGCCGAGTAGGGTGCTCCCGCTCCGGGTGGGGCCGGCGATGTACAGCACCTTGATTGGGGATTTCATGCGGGCGGTACAGCTCCAGTCGGAACGCGAATGTCGTTCTCGGCAACGATGTTACCGGCCCGGTTCCTCAAGGACACATGCGGGGGGGCAGCTTGGGGGATTCTTCCACGGTCGGCGGGTAATTGCTGGCATGCGGCCATCCTTCGTCCCTCGTGCCGCGAATCGATCCGCTCGACGACGTTTTGCGCCACTCCACGGCGGGTGAGTCTGTGTCGGCTCCGGTATGAGGCTCCTTGTCTGCCGCCCGTGACGTGATTGCGTCCCACATACCCATAGCCGATGACGGTAGTCCGCGCGCTGTCTCCGCGATACTGGTGACATGGCACGCAACGTTCTCGGCGGCGAGTTGGAGCCCTGCAGCTTCAACCCCCGCACCGGATGGCTTCGCGACGGGAGCTGCAATACCAACGAGCAGGATCGGGGAAGCCACACGATCTGCGCGGTCGTGACCGAGGAGTTCCTCGAGCATCAGCGGGGGATCGGCAACGACCTGATTACGCCGATGTCCCAATTCCACTTTCCCGGGCTCGTGCCGGGTGATCGCTGGTGCGTCACCGCCCCCAACTGGCTGCGAGCTCATTTCGACGGGGCGGCAGCTCCGGTCGTGTTGGCATCGACCCACGAGCTGGTACTCGACCTCGTGCCGCTCGACGTCCTCCAGCTGTACGCAGTCGATGTCCCCGCCGACCCGGGTGGACTGGAGGCCTGATGGGCGAGTTCCCCACCCCGGACATGGCCTTGACCCACATCCTGGTCGTTGGGGATCTGGACAAGTCGCGGGCCTGGTACCGCGATGTGCTCGGGGCTGAGCTCTATCGAGAGTATGGAGGCACTTCGGCCGTGTTCGACTTCAACGGCGCCTGGCTTCTCCTGGTGACGGGTGGCGAGCCCACAGCCGACAAGCCCACCGTGACTATGTCCCCTCTCGATGACCCCGACATCGTGAGCCATGCCTTCACGATTCGGGTGTCGGACTGCGCGCTCGCATATGAGACCCTGTGTGCCCGGGGGGCCGAGTTCCTCACGCCTCCCTACGATTGGGGTGCCGAGGTGCGTTGCTTCTTTCGCGACCCGGACGGCAACCTCTTCGAGATCAGCCAATACGGCTGAAGGCCTGCAGAAAGCGGGGCCGGGGTCGTGTCTGGCAGGCCAGAGCTATCCTGTAAGGCTCAGTGAACATCGCCGGTACAGCTCTCCGAACGCATCTCGCCGTTGCCTCCGTCTCTCGCCATTTCGGCCCGGTGGTGGCCGTCGACGGCGTCACGCTGGACGTGGCCAGGGGCGAAACCCTCGGGCTCCTGGGCCCGAGTGGGTGTGGCAAGACGACGCTGTTGCGCGTTATCGCCGGGCTGGAGCGTCCGGACGCCGGGACGGTGACTATTGCGGGTCGCCGAGTCGCCGGGAAGGGGTCCTGGGTGCAGCCGGAGGAACGCAATGTGGGCCTCGTGTTCCAGAGCGGTGCGCTGTTTCCCCACATGACCGTCGGCGAGAACGTTGCCTACGGTTTGGGCCGTCGCTTCGATCGAGCGCGGGTGGCCGAAGTGCTCGCGATGGTTGACCTCGGCGGTCTCGATGACCGCATGCCTGGGACTCTGTCGGGCGGGCAGGCACAGCGGGTGGCCCTGGCAAGGGCGCTGGCGCCGCAGCCGGACGTCTTGTTGCTGGATGAGCCCTTCGCCGCGCTGGATGCCGAGCTGCGGGCCCGGATCCGCAGCGACGTTGCCGAGCTGCTGCGTCATCTCGACGTAACGACGATCTTCGTCACTCACGACCAGGAGGAAGCTTTCGTCGTTGGCGACCGAGCAGCCGTCATGCGGCATGGTCGGATTGAGCAGCTCGGCACCCCCACCGAGATCTACGACCACCCGGTGAATCCGTGGGTCGCCCGATTCGTCGGGGAAGCCAACCTGCTGCGCGGTATGGCGCAGGGCGACACGGTGGCAACCGCTATCGGCGAGTTGGCGCTCAACGAGGCGCAGCATGGCCCGTGCCGCGTTGTGCTGCGCCCCGAGTACCTGGCGATCGAGGGCGGCGGTCCGGGACGAGTGGCCGCCATCGAGTTCTACGGCCACGACACGAAGTACACGCTCGAGTTCGGCGACGAGACAGTGTCGGCTCGCGCCCTGGCGGCTCCCTTCCTGGCGGTGGATGATGCGGTTTCCGTTCGTTACGTTGGCCCCAAGGTGACCGCTTTTGCTGCGGCGGGATCAGCTCGCCGCCCCGCGTCGTCGAGTTTGTAAGGCCGCCCGAACATCGTATGTTCAGGTAGATTTACACATCTCCGCAGGCTCGTTAACCTCGCCCTCTGTGAAGACACCTGACCTTGCGCGCTCGCGTCCCGCCGGCTGGACCGTCATTGTGGGGGCTCTCCTGATGGGAGCTTCTCTGCTGGCTGCATGTGGGAGCCGCGGCGACGTGGCGACTGTCTACTCGGGCCGCAGCGAGAACCTCATCGGGCCCTTGCTGGACGACTTCGAATCGGCTACCGGTATTGCCGTCGAGGTGCGCTACGGCGACTCGGCAGAGCTGGCGCTGCTGATCGAAACCGAAGGTGAGCGCAGCCCGGCCGACGTCTTCATCTCACAGAGCCCTGGGGCAATTGGCTTTCTAGCCGGCAACGGTCGCCTCCGCCCGCTCGGTGACAACGTGCTGAATCTGGTGGAGCCGGAGTTTCGGAATCGCGATGGGCAATGGGTGGGCCTCAGTGGGCGGGTGCGTGTGATCGTCTACAACTCCGCCCTCATCGATCCGTCGGAGCTGCCCACATCGGTCTTCGAGCTCACCGAGGAGCGTTTCCGGGGACAAGTCGGGCTGGCGCCTTCCAACGGTTCCTTCCAGGACTTCGTTACGGCCATGCGCGAGCTCGAGGGTGACGCGGCCACGGCGCAATGGCTCGCCGCCATGGCCGCCAACGATGCCCAACCGTACAGCAACAACACCGCGATCGTCCAAGCCGTGGGCCGAGGCGAGGTGCCGCTCGGGCTGGTGAATCACTATTACAACTACCGAGCCTTGGCGGAGGATCCAGGCCTCGCCAGCGAGAACTACTTCTTGCCGGCGGGCGACATCGGATCGCTGCTGATCGTCACCGCGATCGGCGTGCTGGACACGTCCGACGATGCCGACCTGTCCCAACGACTAGTCGAATTCATGTTGAGCCCGGCGGCCCAGTCCTTCTTCAGCGAGGAAACCTTCGAATACCCTCTGGCCTCGGGAGTGGCCCCTTCATCGGTGTTGCCGCCGCTGTCCTCGATTGGCACTACGACGTACGATTTCGACCGGCTCGGCGGCGGGCTCGAACGAACCAAGGAGCTGATCGATGCAAGCGGTCTCGAGGGATCGTGACCGTCTGATCAGCCGGGGCGTCGATGGACGCCGCTCCATCGAGCTGGTGGCACTGCTCGTCGGCGTCGTGTTCCTCTTTCCCCTCGGCTACCTCGTATGGGGGACGGCGTCACTTGGAGGCGACGTCTGGGAGCAGGTAACGAGCCGGGCCACTCTGGTCCCGCTGCGCAACTCACTCCTGATCGCCACCACCACATCGGCGATGTGCGGGCTGGTGGGAACGGCCCTCGCCTGGCTCACTACGAGAACAGCTCTACCCGGTCGGCGCGTGTGGGCCACTGTGCTGCCGCTACCGCTCGTGATCCCATCGTTTGTGGGTGCCACGGCACTGCTCGCCGCCTTCGGTCGGGGTGGGCTGGTGCCGGCCATCCCGCGCCTGCAGGGATTCTGGGGAGCCTTCATCGTGCTGACCCTGCTCAGCTATCCCTACGTGTACTTGCCGGTGGCGGCCCGCTTGGCCACGACGGTACCGGACCTCGAAGAGGCGGCACTCATTCTCGATGGCAACTCGTGGCGCACCTTTCGTCGAGTGATCTACCCGCAGATACGCGCCTCGCTGGCCGGCGGCGTGCTGCTCGTCTTTCTGTACGTGCTGAGCGACTTCGGTGCGGTCACTCTGCTGCGCTACGACGCCATCACCCGTGCCATCTTCAGTGCCCGGCTGGCGGATCGGGCCGCGTCGCTGACGCTCGGCCTGGTTCTGGCGCTGCTGGCATTGGTGGTCGCCGCATCGGATCGAGCTTTCGCCCGGCCACCGTCGGGGGTGCCCGCCACTCACGCCACGCAGGTCCGCTACGGCCTCGGGCGGGGGCGGTGGCCGGCGTTTGCCCTGGTCGCCGCCGTCGTCTCCGCCGGGTTCGCTGCCCCCTTGGCCGTCTTCGTGACCTGGGTGCTGCGCGGTTCGACGACAGTCGGCGTCGGATACAGCGGTCTCGGTGACGACCTCGGCTTTCTGGCCGGCCCGTTGGTCAACTCGGCCTGGATCGCAGTAGTTGCCGCGGTGGCCGCGGTGATCGTCGTTCTCCCCGTTGCCTACGTCAGCGCCCGCAAGCGGCACCCGATCGCCAGCTGGTCGGCCGCCTTCGTGGCCTCGGTCTTCGCTCTACCGGGCCTCGTCGTCGCTTTGGCTCTGGTGTTCTGGGCTGTGCAAGCGCCGCAAGCGTTGGCCGGCCTGTACCAGACGTTTCCCCTCCTGGTGTTGGCCTACGTCCTCCATTTCGGGGCGCAGTCGATGGCCGCAACTCGTGCGGCGGTCGAGGATTTGCCGGTCGAGCTGGAGGAGGTTGCCCGGACTCTGGGGGCACGCCCGCTTCGTAGGTTCGTGACCATCGAGGCGCCCTTGATCGCTCCGGGGCTGATTGCAGGAGGCGGCCTGGTACTACTGTCGGTGCTCAAGGAGCTGCCGGCCACTCTCTTGTTGGCGCCCATTGGCTTTCAGACGTTGGCGACGAAGATCTGGGGGGCTGCCGAAGACGGATTCTTCGCCGAGGTCGGCATCACGTCGCTCGTTCTCGTCGGACTGTCGTGGGTGTTGACGTGGCTCTTCGTCTTGCGTCGCCGAAATTGATGACGCGCCTCG
Organism: Acidimicrobiia bacterium; assembly: GCA_041605955.1. Taxonomy (GTDB): domain Bacteria; phylum Actinomycetota; class Acidimicrobiia; order Spongiisociales; family UBA5794; genus JAHEJX01. The sequence goes on along the minus strand of JBFIXI010000019.1, from coordinate 23,806 downwards.
ACCCTGCAGGACGCCGGTGGTCTCGCAGCGTTGCCGCACTACGATGCGATCGATGGATACGACGTACAACACCCGCTATCGGGAGTACGCCGAGGCGATCTGGGAGCTTCACGAGGAGGCGATTCCGGCGATCCAGGCGCGTGTCGCCGATTGGCTCGGGGTGAGTCGTGCCAGTGTCTCCGAGATGATCAAGCGGATGGAGGCTGACGGCCTCGTGGAGGCGGGCCGTGAGATCAAGCTCACTGAAGCCGGCAACCATCTGGCGGCCGTGATAGTGCGCCGCCATCGGTTGGCGGAACGTTTTCTCTCCGAGGTGCTCAAGCTGCCGTGGGCCAAAGTCCACGCGGAAGCCGAGGTGTGGGAGACGGCTATCAGCGATGATGTCGAGAAAGCGATGTGGGCCGTGATGGACAACCCGACTACGTGTCCTCACGGCAACCCCATCCCCGGTGCCGGATACAAGCCACCGCTGATGAAGCCGATGGCCGACATGGAGGTAGGGGAGACGTCCCGGCTGGAGCGCATTTCTGAAGAGCTCGAGCTCGACGCCGAGATGATGCGATTCCTCGATGAGTCCGGGCTGCGGCCGGATGCCGAGGTCAAGGTGGTTGCCAAGGGGCCACACGGCACGCTGACTGCCGAGATCGACGGGCAGCCGGTAGGAGTCGGTGAGTTCGCCGCCCATCGCCTATTCGTCGAGGCGTAGCTCCGCCACGCAAGCAAACGCACTGGGAGGCCGGCAGGCGGAGCCGGCTGCCGCTCGGTGTCCGGCAAGCGTGCCGGGCCGGTCCGGTCCGGGAGATCTGCGCAGAATGCGATCAATCCACTCGGCTGTGGCGCGCTCAGGTCTCAGGCCGGAGGAGGCGCCCAGCGAGGAGGCCGCTTCTCTAGGTAGGCCTGCATGCCTTCGGCAGCCTCCTCACTGCCGAACAGCTGGCCGGACAGCTGCGTCGCCCATGCCATGGCGGCATCGAAGTCGAGCGCTGGGATCTCGGTGAGCAGTCGCTTGGTTGCGGCGAGGGCGCCCGGCGCACCGAGCAGGATGTCTTCGACGACGTCGCCGACCCGGCGGTCCAAGTCAGCGGCAGGTACGGCAGCATTGATCAATCCCAGGCGCGCCGCTTCCGTCGCCAGGAAGCGGTTCCCCTGCAAGAAGGCCGCAGCCGCGTCCGCTCGGCGCATCTTGGGGAGGCATATCGTCGAGATGATGGCGGGTGCCACTCCAACTCGAACCTCGGTGAAACCGAACTTGGCGTCTTCGATGGCGATAGCGATGTCCATGGCGCACGCCAATCCCACGCCGCCGGCCACGGCATGTCCCGCAATGCGGCCCACGAATGGTTTCGAGGAGCGCACGATGCGGCTCAACACCGTTGCCATGAGGCTCGTCGAGGATCTGCCTGCTGCGGTCTCCTTGAGGTCGGCGCCGGCGCAGAACACGCCGCCGGTATTGGTCACGACGACGACTCGAACCGCGGCATCGCGATTGGCGGCGTCGATGGCCGCCATCAGCTCGGTTAACAGCTGCTCGCTCAATGCGTTGCGATTGTCTGCGTCGTCGAGGGTGACGGTGAGCACGCCGCGCTCGAGCACCGACTCCACTTTGGCGGCCATGGATCCTCCCGCACTCCGGCTGCCCGGAGTCTACGGCCAGACGCCCCGCTGCTCCGTGGCGTCGCGGCATATCTGGACTGCCACCGTGGTGGCTGCGGTACGCAGATCCGGAAGGGGTAGCTGGCGCGCGCTCGGCACAACCTCGTGCCACCGCTCCCGGTAGCTGGTGATGGCGTCGGTCATCGCAGCGCGGCGCATTACCACGAGCTGGGTGGCCCGCCGCATGCGGTCGCGCAGCTGGGTGGCGACCGTAGCGCTTTCCCACTTCTGGTTTTCGATGTTCTGCGCCCACTCGAAGTATGAGACGACCACGCCCCCGGCGTTGGCCAGGATGTCCGGGATCACTTTGACGCCTCGTTCGCTGAGAACGTCATCGGCTGCCGGCGTCACGGGGCCGTTGGCCAACTCGAGAATCAGGTGTGCCTTGATTCGGCCGGCATTGTGCAACCCGATCTGGCACTCGATCGCCGCCGGAATCAAGATGTCGCAGTCGACCTCGAGTACTCCTGCCGGTGGCAGTGCCTCGCCGCCTTCCGCTCCGACGACGCTGCCGGTGGCGTCCTTGTGGCGACCGACCAGTTGTGGGTCCAGGCCGGCGCCGTTGTAGATCCCTCCCCGGGAGTCGGACAAGCCGACGATCACGGCCCCGGCTTCGTGAAAGAGCATGGCGGCGTGGCGCCCGGCGTTGCCGAAGCCCTGGATGGCGATGCGAGTGCCGTCGAGTGAGCTGCGCCCGGCCAGGCCCCCCATCTCGAGGTAGTTCTCGAGCACCCAGAATCCTCCCTGGGCAGTGGCACCCGCTCGGGCCGCCAAGCCACCCAGGGCGACTGGCTTGCCCGTGACGACGGGCAGACTGGCGTGGCCGGGATGCATCATCGAGTAGGTGTCGTACATCCACGCCATGGTTTGGGCGTCGGTGTAGAGGTCCGGAGCCGGGATGTCGGTGTGAGGCCCGATGTTCTCTCCCAGCGCCGAGGTGAAACGGCGGGTCAGCCTCTCCTTCTCGCCCCGCGAGAGAAAGCGGGGGTCGCAAACGACACCGCCCTTGGCCCCACCGAACGGGATGTCGACCAAGGCGCACTTCCATGTCATCCACGTGGCGAGCGCCATTACCTCTTCGACACCTGCCTCCGGATGGAAGCGGACTCCTCCCTTGCCGGGCCCGCGCACCGTCGAGTGCAGCACCCGGTACCCGCGAAACATGTGAACGTAGCCGTCGTCGCGGCGAATCGGGAGAGTTACTTCGACGATCCGCTCGGGCACGAAGAGCCACTCTGCGATGCCTTTCCACCCTTCGACCCGATCGGTGTAAGGGGCGGCGCGGTCGAATTGGATCTTGGCGATGTGGTGCAGATTCAGGTCTTCGGACACAACTGGTGGCGCGGTCATCTGCTTTCCTCTCGGGAGTCGGCTCTACTGCTATCCGATTGCGCATCGGTCGGCCAGGGCCGTAAGCCCTCGCCCGCCGTGGGTCGATTTCTGGTCGATTTCTGGTCGATTTCTGCCTAGTTCCGGGCGGTTCTCAGCCGCTACAACTGGCGCAGCGCCCGGTCACCGACAGCTCGATCGCAGTGGCCTCGAATCCGTGATCGACGCCTAAGTGCTCGCGGACCTGATCGACGAGATCGCCGCCATGATGCTGCACGCTGCCACAGACCTCACACACGAGGTGGAACTGGTCGTCGGGATGAGCCATCTCCCAACGGGCCGGCCCATCCGTTCCCAGATTCGACTCGCGGGCGAGGCCAATCTCGGCGAACAGCGTGAGCGAGCGATAGACCGAGGCCAGGTTGACCCGGGGGTCTCGCTCCTGCACCAGCTCGGCGACCTGTTCGGCAGTCAGGTGGCCGCCGGCACGACGCAGCGCCTCCCAGACTCGGCGGCGCGGGTTGGTGAGGCGGTGCCCGTGCTGGCGCAGATAGTCGCCCAGGTCGATCCGTTCTGCCATGGCGTCATGCTATTGCCGCCTCCGATCCAATTGCGAACGATTCGCAATTGCGATAGGTTGGTGGCAGGGGCGAGAGCACCCGAGGGGGACCTCATGCACGCACCAGACGGATTTCTCAATGCCGGTACGGCCGTGGCCACCGGGGCCATCAGCATCGGTGCGGTGGGCGCAGCGCTGCGGCAGTCATCAGAGAAGCTCAAGGACAAGCAGGTCCCCTTGGCGGGCATCACTGCGGCCTTCATCTTTGCGGCGCAGATGTTCAACTTCCCCGTCGCGGCGGGCACCACCGGACACCTGCTCGGCGGGGCCCTCGCCGCCATATTGTTGGGCCCTACGGTCGGGGCGCTGGTCGTCACGATCGTCGTGGTGATACAAGCGCTGGCGTTCGCCGACGGCGGCCTGACCGCCCTGGGCTACAACGTGCTCAACATGGCGATCATCCCCGCATTTGGGGGGTACGCCGTATTCCGTTTCTTCCGTCGTGTACTTCCCCGTAATGCAGGAGGGGTGGTGGGGGCCACCGGCCTTGCCGGTCTGGTTTCGGTCGTGCTGTCCGCGGCAGCCTTCTCGCTCGAGTGGCTCTTTGGCGCCACCGCTCCCGTGTCTTTCGACACCGTCTTCGCTGCCATGGTCGGGGTGCACGCCCTCATCGGGATCGGTGAGGGAGTGATCAGTGCTCTTGCCGTCGGCGCGGTCCTGGTGGCGCGGCCGGATCTAGTGCATGGTGCCCAGGACTTGGATAGGGCCCAGCTGGCCGATCGGCGTCCGCTGGGCGTGCGGGTGTTCGTCATCGCCGGGGCGCTGGTTGCCCTGTTCTTCGGGGCCGTAGTCAGCCAGTTCGCGGCAGACGCTCCGGACGGCCTGGAGCGGGTGGCGGCCGACACCGGATTCGCCTCGAGTGGCGAAGCGTCGGTCCTGAGCGGGAGTGTGTTCGCCGACTACGCCACAGCCGGTATCGGCAATGAGAGCCTCAGCCTGGCAGTTGCCGGAGTGGCCGGGACACTGATCACGTTGGCGGTTGGCTTCGGCCTCTTCCACGCCGTGCGCGACCGCAGCTCCGGTCGCAGCCGGCCCGACGAGGCGATCACCTGAAATGGGAGCCGGGCACGCCCACGCCCTGTACGTGCACGAGCACAGCCCGGTGCACCGGCTGGCTCCGGAGGTCAAGGTCCTCGCCGTCTTCTTGTTCGTCGTCGGGGTAGCGATCACTCCTCGCGAAGCACTGTGGGCATTTGCCTTCGATGCAGTTGCTTTGGGCAGCGTGATCAGGGTCGCTCGGTTGCGATTTCGGTTCGTGCTGGTACGCCTGGCCGCAGTTGTTCCGTTCATCCTGTTTGCGGTGCTGATTCCCTTCATCGCTTCTGGCGAGCAGATCCAGGTGCTCGGCATCTCCGTGTCTCACGAAGGGCTGTGGGCGATGTGGAACATCATTGCCAAAGCCACTCTCGGCGCAACCGCCAGCATCGTTCTGGCGGCCACCACAGAAATCCCGGAGATGCTGCGAGGGATGACGATTCTCAAGGTCCCGGCGACGCTGACCGCGATCGCCATGTTCATGGTGCGCTACCTCGTGCTCGTGTCCAACGAGCTGGGTCGCATGCGAGTCGCCATGACGGCTCGCGGTTACGACCCGCGCTGGTTGTGGCAGGCCAAGCCGATTGCGGCCTCGGCCGGCGCCCTGTTCATCCGATCGTACGAGCGGGGCGAGCGGGTCCACGCCGCCATGCTGTCCCGGGGCTTCACCGGAACCATGCCGGCAATCAATCAGCGGCGGGCCACTCGGGGCGAATGGCTGGCGGGTGCGATGCTCCCGATTCTGGCGATTACCTTGGCGCTCACTGCGTGGGGGATGCAGTGAGCCATCCGGCCATCGAAGTCCAGGATCTGCGCTTCAGTTATCCAGATGGGCGGGAGGCGCTGCGCGGCACCGACTTGCGAGTCGAACCGGGGCAGCGAGTGGCGCTCTTCGGTCCGAACGGTGCCGGCAAGACGACGCTGGCTCTGCACCTCAACGGGATATACGAGGCCGCAACCGGTACCGTGCGCATCGGGGATCTCGTTTTGTCCGAGCCCAGCTTGACCGAGATCCGGCGACGCGTGGGCTTGGTCTTTCAGGATCCCGACGATCAACTGTTCATGCCGACGGTTGCCGAAGACGTCGCCTTCGGACCGGCCAACCTCGGCATGAGCGGCGCCGAGCTGGAAGCTCGGGTGGCCGAGGCGCTCGCCGCGGTCGAGGCTTCCGATTTCGGAGACAGAGCGCCGCACCATCTGTCGGGCGGGGAGCGGCGCCGGGTGGCGATAGCCACCGTGCTCGCCATGAGGCCCGACGTGTTGGTGCTCGACGAGCCGACTTCGGGTCTCGATCCCGCCGGCCGGCGCGAGCTGGTGACGACCCTGCAGCGGCTCGACATCACTCAGCTGGTGATCACCCATGATTTGCCTTTCGCTCTGGAGCTGTGCGAGCGGGCCGTGATCCTCGACGCCGGCCGGGTGGTTGCCGACGGGGCGACCGCCGAGATCTTGGCGGATCCCGAGCTGCTCAGCCGCCATCGCTTGGAGATGCCCTTCGGATATCGGCTCACCTGACCGCCCCGATCCGCGACTTGATTACGTAGGCTCCGTCGTATGGAGCGCCCCCTGATACTGGCGGGTACCGACGACGGCTTGCGTGTGGTGGGAGACGATGAGTCCGTCACCGGAGCGGGTCACGAGATGCTTCAAGCCGTGCCCGCCAACGGCGAGATGTGGGCGATCTCCGACGGGTCGACCGTTTGGCGGGGCCGCAGTGATGGTGAGGGGCGGTCGGTGGCGACGATCGCAGACGGCCGGGTCAATTGTGTGTTGCCGCTCGGTGAGCGCGTACTGGTTGGCGGGTCGAGTGCTTCGCTCTACGAGCTCGTTGCTGATCGCTTGGTCAGGTCCGCCGCCTTCGATGCTGCCCCGGGGCGCCGCGATTGGTATACCCCTTGGGGCGGGCCGCCCGACGTTCGCTCCATGAGCGTCGGCCGAGAGGGCAATATCTACGTCAACGTGCACGTCGGCGGAGTTCTCCGCTCGGCGGATGCCGGGGCCAGCTGGGACGAGACCATGGACATCCACGCCGACGTGCACCAGGTGGTGGCCGACCCGAACGCGCCGGGCACGGCCTTTGCCGCCACCGCCCGTGGGTTGGCGACAACCAGCGACGGAGGCGACTCGTGGGTCTTTCATGCCGCCGGGCTCCACGGCACCTACTGCCGGGCGGTTGCGACGTCTGCCGAGTATGTGTTCATCAGCGCGTCGCTTGGCTCCAACGGCCGCCAGGCCGCCGTCTATCGCATACCGTGCGGCGGAGGTGAATATGAGCGGTGCACCGCGGGCCTTCCCGATTGGTTCAGCAACAACGTGGACACCTTCTGCCTAGTCGCCGCCGGTTCCGTGGTCGCCGCCGGGGATCCGAACGGAACTGTCTATCTGTCTCGAGATGAGGGTGCCACCTGGGACGTGGTGGCCTCCGGGCTGCCCGGATTGCACTGCCTGGCGCTGGTCTGATCGGCCGGGAGGAATCTCTCATCCGGACGATGGGGAATAAACGTATACCTTGTGAACGCTTTCACAAAGTGGAGGTGCGATGACCCGGCTGAAAATCGCCCAGGAAGTACCGCCCGACTCGCTGGCCGCTTACCTGGATGAGATAGGGCGCAGCCCGCTGCTGACCGCAGAGGAGGAAGTCGAGCTCGCCCAAGAGATCGAGGAGGGTCGCCGCGCTGCCGCCGAGCTGGCGGCCGGCGCCGCCGCAGACGAGCAGGCGACGCTGGAAGCTGCGGTCTTGCGGGGCAACCGGGCGCGACAACGATTTCTCGAGTCCAACGTGCGCCTCGTGGTATCCATCGCCAAGCGGTATCGCTCGGGTCGCACCGGCGTCGACATGCTCGATCTCATACAGGAGGGCAACCTTGGCTTGATGCGGGCCGTGGACAAGTTCGAGTGGCGCAAAGGCTTCAAGTTCTCTACCTATGCGACCTGGTGGATCCGCCAGGCCATCACTCGGGCGCTGCAGGAAAAGGGCCGACCCATCCGGCTTCCGCCGCGGGTTCACGACGCCGAGCTCAAAGTCCGGGCGACTGCAGCCGAGCTGCTGGCCGAGAGTGGACAGCCGCCGACGGTGGCGCAGATCGCCGCTCGGGCCGGCCTCGAAGAGAGACGTGTGGACGAGGTACTCAAGCTCGGAGAGGTGGCATCGTTGGAGGCGCCGATCGGCGATGACGGGGCACAACTGGCCGACTTCATCGTCACCGATGATGACCCCAGCCCCGAGGCCGAAGCGCTCGATGCCGAGCGCTCGATTCGGCTGCGCGATGTGATCGGGCGCCTGGATGCACGTGAGCAGTTGATCCTCCGCCACCGATTCGGCCTAGCCGACGGCGAACCGCACACTCGCCTGGAGATCGGAAACGTGCTCGGGATAACGGCCGAGCGGGTGGGTCAGATCGAGCGAGCTGCGCTGTCCAAGATCCGCCACCCCTCGTTCGGCCTCCTCGAAAAGGATTTCCACTAGTCGGGCCCGGGGCCAATGGGGGGACGAGCTATCTCAGCGGGTGACATGCTCAACGGGGCGGGCCGCTACGGCTCGTATCCCGGCAGTCAGCATCGCCTCGCGACCATACCAACCATAGGCCACCAGAAACATGGCTCGCTGCAGTAGGCCGGCCCAGCCGGTTGCCTCCAACACCAGCCAAGAGATCCCGGCGGCCACTGCGATCGCCACCCAATCGAAGATGCGACCGGATCGGTCGGCGAGCGGACGTCGCAACAACACGATGAGCACCCCGGCGATGAATGAGAATCCCACGATGCCCGACGCCCACGAGTGCAAGGTGTCTTCCAGCTGCACATAGCGAGTGTCGTCCCACGGCTTGCTGGCGAACACTGCGGTGCCGACCAGCCCGACGCCGTATGTCCGGTGCAATGCACGTCCTGCCAACCCCCAGCGCGATCCCGCCCAGGTCGCCAGTTGGAGAACGGTGAGCCCGAGGACCACCAGTCCGGTGCGACCGATCCACGCGTCGGCAACACCCTGTGCCGCCGATTCGCTCGTCGTGTGCTCGACCCAGTTGTAGGAGTCAGGCATGACCACGGTGGCGACCGCGAGGAACGTAGCCGAGATCCCGAGTTGGCCGAGAATCGAGATCAGCTTGCCTCGCTGACTCGTTAGTAGCGTGCGATTGGCGGTGTAGGGCGGAGCCTTCACGGCAACCTCTTCGTATCAGGGTCTGGGGGCGGCAGGTAGTGCCGAAAGCCCTCGAAGACGCCGTCGACCCTGATTCGGCAAAGGGGGGACATCCGCTATATGCCCGGTCACTAGATCGGCCAACAATCACCTCATGGAAGTCTCCGATGACATTCGAGCGAGCGACGGCCCGACGATCAGCGCCCGCGGCCCTGAGCGGGCGCTGACGTGGTCGGCGACGTTGGGTCGGATTGCCGCGGGCCTGGGCATCGCAGTAGTCACCGGGACGGCGGCGCTGCTGCTGCTGCTCGGTGTCACCGAACTCAGTGGGTGCTTCTTCGCGTGCCCCAACGATCCCAACCCCCTTGGTGGGGTCGCATTGCTGGCGGGAGCAGTCGCCAGTGGCGCTGCCGCGGTCACCGCACTGGCGTGGGGGTTGGCCGGCCAACGCTGGCGCCTCACCCAGATCTACCTGGTGACGACTGCAGTGCTCGGAGCGTACGTTGCCGTGAATCTGATGGCTGGGGGATAGGTCCGTCATGCGAGTCGCTCAACCCGGGATACGCTGCCGCCGAGGATCCTCCCTATGGCGCATGGGAACGCCGCGCACCGGTCGGAGCGTCTACGAACTATGAGACGAATTGCGGTTCTCGTGACCGGGCTCGCCATGGTCTTGCTGTCGTGTGGAGGCGGTGAGATCGAGGCCACTAGCACCACCGTGCCAGATGACGGCCAGCCGTCCAAGCTACAGGAGCTGGCCACCGCCAGAAGTCGTTGGGCGGCAGTGGGGCCGGCCGATTACACGGTGGCGGTCTCGGACCACGGCGGGGCGTCGCAGACCATCGCGGTGCACGCCGGTGAGATCGTGTCGCTGGGCGGGGCAGAGCCGATCACGGTGGAGGACACATTCGAGACGATCGACGACGCGCTCCGACTGGGAGCCGTGGTCGATGTCGAATATGACCCCGAGACGGGGTATCCGCGGCGCGTCGTCATCGATCTCGACGGCGACGGAGTGGCCGACGTCGATCTGACGTTCAGCGATCTCGAATCGATGCCGGTAGTCGAGACGCTCGAAGAGTTGCTGGCTGCCAGGGCGCGCTGGGAGGCGGCTCGTCCCGACGCCTATCGGTACATCATGCGAGCCGACTGCAGTTGCGACGACGGCGGCACCTTCGACGTAGAAGTCCGTGACAACAGAGTGGCCAACTACGTGGCGCTCGACGAGGCCGCACGAACCAGCGGGCTCACCCCGACGACGCTCGACGTCGCCTTCGACGATCTGGAGGAGTGGTTCACCGACCGCGGCTCCCTTGTTGACGAGGGGCTGCTCGCGGTCGATGTGCGAATGGATCCGGCATTGGGCTATCCGCGCTGGTTCCACGTCGTGGCCGAAAGCATGGACGAAGAGGCCTTTGCCGGCAGGTTCACGCTCGTAGTGACCATCGATCTGGTGCTTCCTTACAAGCCGATCGAGGATCCGTCGGAGCCCCCGCCGAGTGATGACGGGGCCAGCCTGGCGGCCGCGATCGAACGGTGGCAACGCGCCGCCCTCGCCGACTACCGCTACGTGTTCACCCTGGTCTGTGAGTGCCCGTTGGCGGAATCCGGGCCGTTCGAGGTCACCGTCCGCAATGGCGCCGTGGCCACCATCGTTCACCTCGGCGATTTGGAGGGAGCGCGACCCGACAAGGTGCTGATCGACGAGCTCTTCGAGACGATCCAAGTATTCGTCGATGCGGGCATCGACGTCGATGTCACCTATCACCCCGTTCTCGGATATCCCCAAAAAGCGATACTCGATCCCGAGGCGGTTGCGGTTGACGGCGGCATGTTCTTCACGGTTGGCGAACTCGGCCCCCTAGGCGGTCAGGGGATGATCGCCGGTCGCGCCGTTGCCGGTCCGCAGTGCCCGGTCGAGCAGTTTCCGCCGCTACCGGAGTGCGCCTACCAACCGGTCCCGGAGGCGGTGATCCTTCTCAGCCACGCCCAATGGAACGGGCCGCGCCAGGCGCGGGTGGCGCCGGACGGAACTTTCATCTTTGCCGAGCTCGAACCGGGCCGTTACGTCATCACGACGCTGGCGCTGGAGGGATTCTTCGGCGTGCCGCAACCGATCGAGCTCGACGTCGTGGCGGGCACGGTTCACGACGTCGAGGTGTCCTTCGACACGGGAATTCGCTGATCCGATCTCAGTTTCGCCGGCTCGGGTTGTGTTGCATCCCCATGTAGACGCCGCCCCTCTCCAGCTCGTCGAGCATCTGGGCGATCCGCTTGTCGCGGGTCTCGGGGCGTTTGGCTTGTTTGATCCAGGACAAATAGTCGTTCCGCTGATAGAAGGGGCGGGCGGCGTATTCGTCGGCGAGATCGCGCTGCTCCAGCCGGCGGCGGACATCGGCCGGCATCGTTTGCTTGGGCCGGGTGCGCCTCACCAGACCCTCAGGGTGACTTCCAGGTACTTCTGGTGATCCTGGTGCCTCGCCAGATCTCGCGAGAAGACGGGGACGATTTCACCCGGCGAATAATACGGCAGGGTGCGCTACCCGATTGCGATGATGGGCTCACCCGATGGTGGTTACCCCGCGAAGCAAGTTCGTCACTGGTCAGCTGAGCTGGATGGTTGGTAGGTTCCACAGCCCCGCCACCGCTTGCAGCTCATCGCGATAGTCGCCGTACACGATCCCATAGTGATGCTCGAGACCGGCGCCCATCACGGTCGTCAGGACCTCGGCGGCGGGTCGATCGAAACGCATCACGCCGGCTGTCCCGGAATACGCGAGCGGGGCGCGCAACATCTCGCCGCCGCCGATGACGAGGCTGTGACTACCCGCCGCCTGGCTCAGCCGAGCCACCGTGACCCGACCCGGCTTGAGGGGGAACTCGTGCAGCAGCGGCTTCACGCGGTTGGAGTGAACCGTGGGCCGGGGAGGTATCGCCGGGTCGGCCATATGGAGTGGGGCCACGCCGCAGTGCCACAGCGTGGCCGTGTCGGTGGCAACATCGATATCGACCAGATCGGCGACAAACGGCGGCTCGTGAGCCAGCTCACGAAGCAGCAGGCTGGTCAAAGTGCCATAGGCGTCGGCCTCGCACCCCCCGGGGACGCCGTCGTCGGTGAGCATCGCCTGCGGGGCGCAGGCGGCAGCCCCGTATTCTGTGAAGCACTCGGGCCAGCATCGAGTGGCGAACCCCGCCCAGCCGCCTTCGGTGGCGAGGCGCTCGAGGCCGCAGTAGATGCGGAGGCTATGGTCGAGCGAGCCCTGGTCGAGATCGTCCAGAGGGCCCAGCGACCGGCCGGCCCGAGTCCGGGCGGCGTCCACGTCGGCCGGCTGCGCCGCCGTCGCCGCGGTGAACAGGTCCGCCAGCTCAACCCGCTGCACTTCGACCCCGAAGAGTTCGGCGACGACCGCAGCGTCGTAGGCGCACGGATCGAATCCGTCGGGGTGATCGCCGATCACTCCCGTTGTGGCGCCCCGCAGCGCGGCGACGGCCCGGGCGGCACCGGCGTGCGCCGCTGCGGAGAGAGTCTGCCCATTCGGATACGAAGGGGCGATCGGCGGCAGGGCATCGCCTTGGATCCGGGCAGTCAGCTCCCCGGGCGCTTCCTGGTCGGAGGTGCGCCGGTACAAGAAGCTGAATCGGGCCCCCGCCCGACGCAGGGCAAACGCGGCCAGGTTGATCCCGCACAGGGAGTTGAGGCGGAGTCGACCCCCGGTACGATCTTCCGGGAAAGCCCACAGCACCAGCGGAGCTGACACCGTCGCCGCCAGTGCCTTCGCCATGGTGGCATCGGTGAAGGTGACTTGCAGCACAACCAGCGCATTCAGCTCGACTTTGGCGAACGCCTCGATGGCGGCGACGGTGCTGGCCGCATCGAACAGCAGGTGACGAGGCCCCGCCCAATCGGGAGCCACCGCGTCGAGCACATCGAACGCGGCCCCGGCTACCTCTTCGGCATACGCCACGTCGAAGGTGGGGCGAGCCAGCGCGATCGCTCCGATCCGGCTCACGCGTCTTCCGTGGCGGGATACTCGAAGCGGAAGTTGGGCCCGGCGTTCTCCAACTGGGCGGCACCCGGCGGGCCTGCGGATTCACGCCACGGATTGGCCCGCTCGTCGGTGAGGAGATTGATCGCCTGCATATACGGGACGGAATCGGTGGAGAGGCCGCGACGCATCGCCTCGAGATCGGGAAACGCCTGCCCTGCTTCCCACCAGATGGCGCGGCCGGCCAGATAGCCCGACGCGCCGGCAGCATATGCGTGATGAAGGATGCGGCGAAAGGCCTCCGGAGTGGCCCCCGCCGAGAGCATGACCCAGGGGCGCGCCGCCGCCCGGCCCAGCTCGTCGAAACTGGCCTGGACGGTTCCGTCGTCGTCCTCGGGCTGGGGCACCGCGGCGGCGGCAATCGGGCTCTCCAGCTTGAAGAGGTCGACCCCGTACTTGGGGTCGGAGAACGTTGCCACGCTCTCGACCACGTGGTCGGCTCGCTTGGCGGGGTCCTCCACGTAGTCCGCCGTGTGTCCGGTGTCGGCGGGGAAGGGATACACGAGCAGCTCGAAGACAAACGGGATGTCATGGCGGCGGCACTGGTCACCGACCGCTTGCACGAACTCCTGCTGGTGGGCGACCACGTGGGGCGCCGCATCCGGCCGATACCAGGCGAGGACTTTGACGGCGTCCCCACCGGCTCGCTTGATCTTGGCGACACTCCAGTGATCGATAGCAGCGGACAGACGACCAGCCGGTGTCTCCTCGAAGATCGAGTCCTCCAGCGTCAGGAGCAGGCCCTGGGCTGGGGACGCCATCTCGATGGCCGCCGGATACGCATAGTGGGGGTCGAGCAGGACGGCTGAGGCATGCGGTCCGAGCACCTCGACGAGCAGACGCTTGAAGTCGCAGACGTCCTGGTAGGTGGCGGTTTCGGTTCCTCGTTTGTCGGCAATCAGATTCTTGATGGGGGGACGTTGGTCGACCGCGAGCATCTTGAACCGTCCTGCGGAGTCGGCCAGCCGCCGCAACCCCCACAGCTTTCCCGGCTGCATCAATCCGCCTCCTCAAGGAATGCCTCTACCTCGGCCCGGCTGGGGGCTCCAGCGCGCGCCCCGCGCCTAGTGCATTTGATAGCCGCGGCCGCCGCGGCGAATCGTACTGCAACCGGTTCGGGCTGACCCTCGGCCAGTGCCAACGCCAGCGCGCCGTGGAAGATGTCGCCGGCGCCTACGGTGTCGACGACCTCTACCGCGAAAGCCGGGAGGTGGTGCAGCCGATCGCCACTCCGCCAGTAGACGCCATGCTCGCCTGCGGTGACGGCTACCCAAGCCGCTGTTTGGGTAGCGATCCTGGCTAGACCCGCCTCGAAGTCGGTTGTGTTGGTCGTGGCATGTAGCGCTGCCGCAGAGAAGGCGACATGGCTCGCCTCGGTGAGCAAGAGACCGCCGTGATCGTCCATAGGGCGGTCGAAGTCGAACACGGATGGGATCCCGACCGACCGGGCGGCACGCAGCGCCGCCAACGCTCCGGCCGGCCACCTCACGTCTACCAATACGGCGTCGGCGCCTGCCACGTCTTCGGCCGGGGAGACGTCTCCCGAAACGAACAACCCGTCAGGCGTGTAGTTGACGATCATGCGCTCGCCGGCCGCATCCACGAGCACCGCGCTCAGCGGAGAGCGGAGTCCGGGGACCGGCCGCACCCGGGACGTGTCGACGCCGGCTGCCCCCAGATCCGCAACAATCGTCGCCCCCAACGCGTCGTCACCGACCTGACCCGCGTAGCGAGCTTCACCGCCGAGGCGGGCAACCGCCACCGCCGCGTTGGCGGCCACTCCGCCCCCCACGTCGCGAAAGTCAATTGCGTAGTACTTCCCGGATCGATCGGGCAACGTCTCGACCGCAAACAAGAAGTCTTGTACGGCGATACCGACGCAGAGGACAGTGCTCATGAGCCCAACCTAATGGGCGGCCCCGCTGCCGCTGACCTGACGCGGGACGACGGCCACCGGGTCGGCCGAGCCTTCGCGGTCATGCGCTATCCGGCGTGGCTCAAGAACTCGGCCGCGTTTTCCCGAAAAATCAGGGGTGGCTACCCGCATGCCGGGCGACACCGGATTGGACGATATGGCCGACCGCGCCGACGCTGCTCTGTATCGTGCCAAGACGGTTGGCGGGGACGCGATCGCCGCCTAGCGAGCGGCGGACCGCCTAGGTAGGCGACGCCGCCCCTACGTCGGATTGGGGGAAACGCCGGATAGCGCCGGCGGCGAGCATCGGAGATGCTGGCAGCATGAACGAGGTACCAGCCAACCAAGCGCCGCCCGAGTCCGAGCCTTTCGCCCCAATGACCGCCGCCGATTCGAGCCGACCTGCCGACTCATTCTGGAATCTGCCGCGGCTCGGCATTGGTCTGCTGATGGCGATTGCGGCCGGCTTCGGCGCCTTCCTCCTGTTCTTCATTGGAGCTGTCGAGTTCACCGGATGCTTCATCTCGTGCTCCGACCCGAACCGTCCTGCGGGAACACTATGGCTGGCCGGCGCGGCCGCGGTAGCTGCCACGGCGGTGACCGCCCTCGGCTGGGGGATTGCGGGACGGCGTGCTCCGCTGCGAGCCCTCTTCATGGGTTCGGCCGCCGTGGCAGCCATGGTGATTGCGGCCGCCGTTGTCTCCGGCGAGCTCTAACCGAGGCTGCGGGCCTGCTCTGGTCTTGCCGTATTCGGTCGTGTAGGGGACTGACTCCGGCAGGAGGCGGTAAGGATCGGCGGGTCAGGTCGAGGCCGCGATCGCTGTGATGGCGATCTGCGGAAGTGCCGCCACCTGGCGGGCGACTCGGCCGCCACCTGAAGGTCCGCAGATTCCGCGCATTCCTCCTTTACGCTGGCAGGCGTGCAGACCACGTGGCCGGCGAGACGCGAGCGCGTCCGCTATGTGATCTTCGAACACGACACCCCGGCGGCCAAGGCATTCGATGTGGCGCTGATGGCGGTGATTGCCTTCAGCGTGCTGCTGGTGATGCTGGAGACGGTCGACCAGATCGAACAGCGCTACGGCACGCAGCTCCTGGTGCTCGAGTGGATCGTGACGATTCTCTTCTCCATCGAGTATGTGGCCCGATTGGTAACCGTGCATCGTCCCGCCCGGTACGCCCGCAGCTTCTTCGGCGCGATCGATCTGTTGGCCATTCTGCCGGTGTATCTCAGCCTGATACTGCCCGGTGCCCAGTCGCTTTTGGTGATCCGTTCGCTGCGGCTGCTGCGGGTCTTCCGAGTCTTCAAGATGGCGCATTGGTTGAGTGAGGCCAACTACTTGGTGCGAGCAGTGCGAGCCAGCTCGCGCAAGATCGTGGTGTTCCTCATTGTGGTGTTGCTCATCAACATCATCGTCGGCTCGAGCATGTACCTCATCGAGGGTCCGGAGCATGGGTTCGACTCGATGTTTCGCGGCCTGTATTGGTCGATCGTCACGATGAGCACGGTCGGCTTCGGTGACATCGCCCCAGTGACTCCGCCGGGCCAAGTGATGGCAGCGATCCTGATGATCATCGGTTACAGCGTCATCGCCGTGCCCACCGGGATCGTCTCGGCCGAGGTAGTTGGGGGGCGACGCCAACGCGAAGTGTCCTGCCGAGGCTGCGGATCGGCGGTGCACGCGGAGACGGCGCGGTTCTGTGACGCTTGCGGAACCTCACTGCAGGCCGAGTCGTAGTCTCCCTATTGCGGGCAGCCGGTCGCAGGCTTGTGCATGTGGACTCCTCGGGCGGCGTGGCCGGGGTAGACCCGGGGAGACCCGCAATGCCCCCCGGGTCTGTGTGCCGCCTGCGGCTCGCCGATCTGTCCCCGTGTGTTCCCCCTGGGGTGGAATGCTGTTGAGGCGGTGGTTGAGACCGCGTTGGGTAATACGCACGTAACCGTCGAGCGGTTCGGGCGCGGCGGGGCGGCCGTAGACTCCGCGGATGGAGCGGGAACCCCTGATCACGCGTGACTTCTCGTTGGCATGGGCGGGGAGCTTCTTTCAGGGGATCTCGTGGTCGCTGTTCATCCACCTACCGGGGTTCCTGGCCGATCTGGACGCATCCGAGGCCGAGATCGGCCTGATCTTCGGCGTGGCTGCGGTGGCCGCGCTGGCCATCCGGCCCACCGTCGGGCAGGCGCTCGACAGGTTCGGCCGCAAGCCGGTGATTCACATCGGCAACGTGGTCAACACGGGCTCGATTCTGCTGTACCTGACCGTGTCCAGCATCGGACCCGCCGTCTACCTGATCCGCATCATCCATGGTGTCGGCCTGGCGACTCTCTTCAGCGCCTTCTTCACCTACGGTGCCGATGTCGTGCCTCCCACCCGGCGCACGCAGGGGTTCGCCTTGTTCGGAGTCTCCGGGTTGTTGCCGATCGCCGTGGCCGGGGTGCTGGGCGACTTCGTGCTCAACGTGGCCGGGTTCCCGGAGCTGTTCCTGACGGCGGCGACATGTGCCGGCATTGCGCTGTTGGCCGCGCTCCCATTGCGCGAGCGCCGCCCAGAGACGCGGGAAGGTCACGAACGCCGCGGGTTCCTGTCGATGATTCGCTGGCGCAGTCTGGGCCCGGTGTGGTTAATGGCCGGCGGATTCGCCTTCGTGCTCACCGCCTACTTCACCTTCCTGCGGACATTTGTCGACGAGACCGGCGTGGGCTCGGTTGGTCTGTTCTTCGCGGTCTACGGAGCCGCCGCGGTGGCATTGCGCATCGGCCTGGGATGGCTGCCCGACCGGGTAGGGCCCAAACGAGTGTTGTACCCGTCGATGGGAAGCCTGGCGGCAGGCTTCGTGACTCTCGGCTTGGCCACCGGCAACGTTCACGTGGGGGTCGCCGGTCTTTTGTGCGGCATCGGTCATGGCTTTGGCTTCCCGATCCTCTCGGGCATAACAGTCGATAGGGCTCCGGACGAGGACCGTGGCTCGGCGGTGACGTTGTTCACTGCGCTGTTTGACCTGGGGCTACTGGTTGCTGGTCCCATCCTCGGCGTGATCATCACTCTGTTTGGTTATCCGACCATGTTCACGGTTTCGGCCCTGTTCATCGTGACGGTCACGGCGCTGTTCGCGGTTTGGGACGGACGGATGCTGCAAACGAGGGAGCTTGTGCCGGTGCCGGCAGGCGAGTGAGGTCACCGCCGCCGGCGACGCTTCGCGGCAGCCGTGTCGTAGCGGTCGGCCAGAAGCGCTCTGGCGAGGTCGAGGAGCGACTCGGGGTTCATGAGGAGCTCTCCTGTTGTATTAGGCAACTGTACTTATGACCCTTACATCATATCGTTATCAGCGTAAGGTGTCAATACGCGTTTGCCAGCTACAGCCCCGTGTTGCACCGTTCAGAAGCGGTGGCGACGTCACATTGTCTGGCAAGTGGTGATCACCTCTGCCGTGCTGAGGGAGGGGCAGCAGATACACGGGCGTCTCGACGCGAGGGCTGGATACGAAGGCGGTTCCGACCCTCGGACGCGGCCGGAGACGGCGCGCCGCCGTCCGACGCCACCGGCGCGCCGGATGGGCGTCAGCTGCTTGTTACGGGCAGGGTGTTGCCAGCAGGTGCTCGCCGAAGGGGTCGTTGGTGAATGCGCACCCGAAGTTGGGATCAGCCACCGCTGCCGGGTCCCCGACGTCATCGCCGGAGGGCCGGACCCCGGTTGCGACCCAGGTCACCAGATCGACGAATGCCGTGACCAGCTCGGAAGCCGTGAAGTCGCAGTGCCCCACGCCGCGGATGGCACGCTGGACGAGCAAATCATCGTTGCCGTGTGCTGCCGCGTCCTTGTAGTACTCCACCTCGTTGTGGAACGGCACGAACAGGTCGCCCAGGTTGTGCAGCGACAGCACGGGCACGTTGAACTTGCCTTCAACGGCCCGGACGTTCTTGGTGCTGCGGACCTTCCGTGCCTGCTTGTCGAAAGCGACCCGGAAGATGTTGTCGTTGAGATCCTGCTCGAATGCGCTCACGGTCGGATCCAGATCGACTTGGTAGAGAGCATCCGCGTTGTCGATAACGACTCCGGGACGTCCCGGGAGGGTGCCGTCTCCGATGCCGAGATCGAAGAGGAAGTTGCCGGGACCGGTGGCGAAGTCCGGGAACGTGTTCCAGAAGAACCACGCCTCGTCGAAGTTGGGGCGGTCACCACCGGAGCGCAGCTCGGTGAGCTGCTTGAAGGCCTCTCCGTCGGCGTTGAGCACGACCGGCCAGCCACCGGGGAACAACTCCAGATTGGCCTTGACGGAGGGCACGTCGATGCCGACGTACTGCGCCGGGTCGACCGGGAACGTAGAGCTACCCAATCCGATCTGCTGGGCGGCCAGGTTGAAGTCGAGGAAGTAGTCGAACAGCTCGAAGTCGCCGACCACGCCACAGATCGGCATGGCGGCATCGTAGAGCCCCGGCCACTTCTCTATCGAAGCGGCCGTTATGTGGCCCCCCATCGAAGCGCCGGTGAGATAGACCGACTGGGGGTTGCTGCCGACCAGGTTCTTGAACCTGAGCGCCAGCTGGCGGGTGTCGACCATGCCGGCCTCGATGTCGTAGTCGTTGCGTGAGTAGCTCGACGCCGCCCACGCATAGCCGTTCGGAATCAGGAATTCCCGGAGTGGGTGGTTATCGACCGTCAGCTCCAGGCCGGTGCCACGGAAGCCGTGCGCCCACATCACGAGCTCACCGTTCCAGTCGGCGGGCACTTCGATGCGATAGCCGGCGCCGTCAATCACTCCCCACAACTGGGTGGCGTCCTCGAAGCCCGGCAACGCGTCGAAGGGAAGCTTCGCCTCATCGACGAAGTACTCCGGGCCGTCGGTCTGCCTGGCGGCTCCCGCCGGTGCGGCCAGAGTGTTGATCAGCATTGCCACGACCGCCGCCGCGATCAGCAATCCCCGCCTCGAACGTCTCCGTGCGCTCTGTGCCACGTCCGTCTCCCTCTCGTGCTGACTTTGGTCGACCGGGAACTGCGGTCGCCACCAAGCTGACGCGGTGAGCATAACTCGCGGCCACTCTCCGCGCTCGCTATGAAGGGCACGCGCACTGATCTGCGTCGCTTGAGAGCTGTATGCAGCGGCCGTGGCGGTGCCGAAGCCGACCTTCGTAGGGGGGCGCCGCCGACAAGCAGGAACCGGCGCGGACCGGATCAGGCGGCCACGTCGATGACCAGTCGCGGCGGGTTCTGCAGCTGGCTCACGGTGAATGTCGTCGCTTCGTCAACCCCGATCACCCATTGGATCCCCTCGCAGTCATTGACCAGCACGACCTCGGTTAAGTTGGCGGTGTCGGTGCTGAGGCGGTCGGGACCGTTGTAGATGATGACCGGCGGATTGATCCTCCAGTCGGTGTGGGCGGCTCCGTGCAGGTTGACGAGGATGTAGGCCGTTCCGGCCGGCACCGTCTCGGGGCTGTCACACCCTCCGAACGGGCCGGTGACATAGTGCACGTCGTAATCCGGGACACCCGGCTCCGGATATTCGGGCTCAGGTCGATAGTCCGGCGAGAACTCGACGACGAACCTGTCGTAGCCGGGGTGACCGGCGAGCCGGGCATCCGTCAGCCAACCGAAACCTGTTCCGGTGCCGCTCACCCATTGCGTCGCCACATCACGAGTCGTCACGGTGCCGTGGCCGACGTCGATGACCAGCCGGGCCGGATTGGCGAGCACGATGACTCGGAAGGGGGCGGTATCCGCGAGGCCCAGGATCCACTCCATCTCACCTTCGAAGTCGGTGACGAACACGGCTTCGGTGTAGTTCAAGGTGGCCGCTCGGATCCGGTGGGGACCCTCATAGCTGAGAACGATCTCCTCGCCGGGAGCTCCCCAATCCACGATCGAGGCGCCGTGCAGGTTCACCGCCAAGAAGGCGTTGCCGGCGATGCCGACGAGGTTGCCCGGGATGTCGAGGAACGGTGGTTCGGCGTAGGAGATGTCGTGGGCGGGCACGTTGTCGCGGAATTCGAGCACGAACCGGTCGTAGTTGACGTGCGGAGCCATTCGAACGGCCGTCAACTGGCCGAAGCCGTTACCGGGCCCTGTCACGGGATCGGTGCCGCCCACGAACGGCGGTGGGGCGGTCGTGGTGGTGGTGGTGGTTGTTGTTGTTGTCGTCGTCGTCGTCGTCGTGCTGGTCGTAGTGGTTGTGGTGGTTGGTGTCGTCGTGGTGGTGGTCGATGTGACCGTCGTGGTGGACGTCGGTGTCGCGGTGGTGCTGCTCGTTGTCGAAGGCATCTCCGTCGAAGTTGTCGGGGCCAGCGTCGTCGTTGCGGTAGTGGATGTCGATGGCGTGTCCTCGGCGGTTTCACACGCCGCAATCAGCATCAGCCCGGCACAAGCCGCCACCATCCATGCTCGCGAGATCGCGAAACGCATCGTCGACCTCCTAAATCGCAGGTCAACCCGCGCGCGGGGCGACTTCTACCGCGATCATCCGCCGGCGGCCCGCCGAGGAGTAGAGGAATACGGCCTCGCGGCAGCGGAATCAGGACTATGCGAAACTCTGACTGCAACGCAATCGGGCGCGTCCAATGTACCCCGGGTGCAAGAACAGCCCTCCGGTTGAGTTGGTGCCGAGCTTCATATACTCGCCCGATGCATGCCAGGTCGTTTGGGGATCGATGACTTCTCCCCGGGCGGCTTTCGACACGACGCGGAGACGTGTCGTCTTCGGGGCCCTACTGCTGACCGCCATGGGGGTAGCCACCTATCCGGCAGCGGTGCTCAGCGTGCTGGCCACCTTCTTGATCGACGAGTTTGATATCACCCGGGCCGAGGTGGGATTGGTCGCCACCGCCAACATCGTGGTGTCTGCCTCGCTGTCGCCGTTGGCCGGGCGGGTGACCGATCGGGTGGGTGGCAAACGGGCCTTCGTTTTCATCTTCGTGCTCGGCGCCGGCGGATTCTTGGCGTTGGCGTCCTCACCGGTGTATGCGGTGCTGTTGGTGGCGGCCATCCCGGCAGGGCTCGGCCAGGCGGCGGGGAATCCGGCGACCAACAAGCTGATTGCCATCCATTTGCCTGCGGGGCGGCAGGGGGTGATGACGGGGATCAAACAGTCGGGGGTGCAGGCGGCCATCTTCCTCGGTGGAGTGTTGGTGCCGTGGGGCGCCGAGACTGTGGGCTGGCGGGGGACGCTCGTGGCGTTGGCCGGATTGACGATGGCTGCCATTCCCGTTGCGCTTCGAGTTATCCCGCGTGACCGGCCGGCCGCTGGCCCGGCGGCGGCCGATGTCGGCGGGCCGCTGTCGCCGGCGATTCGAGAAATGGCCATCTACGGTTTCCTGTTGGGTTTTGGGGGGTCGGTTACATTCCTTGTTCCTCTGTTCGTCGAGGAAGCACTGGGGGGTACCCCCGCGCTCGGCGGACTCGCGGCGGCCATCATCGGATTCACTGCGTTCTTCGGTCGGATCGTATGGGCGCGCCATGCCGAGCGACGAGGGCGCTTCGCATGGCCGCTGGCCGCCATTGCGCTGAGTGCCGTGATTGCCTCTCTCACCTTTCTCATGGCGCAGGCGGCGGGCCTCTGGGTCGTTTGGGTCGCCGCAGTGCTCACCGGCGTGAGCGTCTCGTCGTGGAACTCGGTCGGCATGCTCGGCGTGATCACCGTCGCCGGCACCGGTCGAGCGGGGCGCGCCTCGGGCATCGTTCTGTTCGGGTTCCTGGCCGGCCTCGGCATCGGCCCCCCGCTGTTCGGCTGGACCGTCGATGTCACCGGCGAGTACACGCTGATGTGGTGGATTTCGATTGCGGCGTTCGTGCTGGCGGTGGTGCCGCTCCGAGGGTGGGCAAAGCGCGAGACGTTGCTGGGGTAGCACTCGGAGCACGCTCGAACGACCCGCCGTCCCCAACTCGGGCAAGTTCCGCGTCCGTGGATGCGGCAAGCCTTTCCCGCGTTCGATCGTCGGATCCAGACCTCGGAGGATTGGCCTGTCGCTGTTCGACTAGATCGGTGAGTTCGACGACGGGGCCGGCTGAGCGCTCGGACGGAGGTGTAGCCGAGGCGTTGGTCGAAGCGGGAGTGAGTGATCTCCAGGATCGTTAGCACCGGCGGCCGGCGGGTCAGGACCGCAATCTCGTGTTGAGCGGCCGAGCCTACGATGGGGGGCGGAAGGAGGCCCGTCTTGAGCTCGGCGGTCGGCTATCTCGGCATCATTACCGCGCTTGTCTCCGCGGCCGTCCTCGCATGGCGGGGCTTCCAAGGCCTCCGCAACGGCCCCCTCGCCGTCCCGGGTCGCACCAGGTTGCCGGTCCTCGGTCTCGTGACGGGTTCGGCAGCCGCGATGATCGCGCTCGAGGTCGGATTGCTCACCGACGACTTCTCCGTCGAGTACGTCGCAAACAACTCCGCGTCCACCACGCCGTTCCTGTTCAAGATCGCCTCGGCGTGGGCAGCTCTCGAGGGGAGCATCGTCTTGTGGCTGCTCGTTCTCGCCGGCTTCACGTACCTGGTCTGGCGCAGCCACCTCCGCCGCGGCCCCGGAGATCGGCTCGGGAACGGCGCTCTCCTCGTGATGGGCCTCGTGTCGCTGTTCTTCGTGGCGCTCGCGCTCACTGCCAGCAACCCCTTCCGGGTGTGCGTCGAGGCCCGAACGGTCGGGTGCGCGGTGTCGAGCAGTTTCCCGCTGTCGACGGCCGCGGTACCGGCCGAGGGGTTCGGGCCGAATCCTCTATTGCAGAATCACATCTTGATGGCCGTCCACCCCCCGCTGCTGTATGTGGGCTACATCGGTCTCACGGCCCCCTTCGCCTTCGCGATGTCGGCGCTGATGTTGGGTCAGAGTGGCGTTGAATGGCTCGAGCGGACTCGCCGGTGGACTCTCGTGGCTTGGGTCTTCTTGACCGCCGGGATCCTGTTTGGCGGCCTCTGGTCCTACGAGGTCCTGGGCTGGGGGGGCTACTGGGCCTGGGACCCCGTCGAGAACGCTTCGTTCCTGCCATGGCTGATCGCGACCGCTTTCCTGCACTCGGCCGTTGTCCAAGTCCGGCGCGGCATGCTCCAGGCGTGGAACTTCGTGCTCGTCATCGGGGCGTTCGCCCTCACCATCC
>JBFIXI010000018.1:0-57646 GCA_041605955.1 Acidimicrobiia bacterium | reverse complement strand
GCGTTGGTCACATCGGAGGAGGTTGCTTCGGGGTGGGATGCTTCAGGACCGGTTGCGTCGGCTCTGATCGACTCGGGGCTGATCGCATCGGGGCTCATCGCATCGGAGCTGGTCGACCCAGGTGTGGCCGACTCGAGGCCGGCCCGCTCCGCAACGGCCTGCTCCGGGGTGGGAGTGTCGGCCGACACTCGAGGTGGAGTCGTCGCTTCGGTTTCGTCTATATAGTCACTCACGATTCCTCAGAAGGTGCACGTGGCGCTCGAATCGAGTGCTCGCTAGGTCCTACGAAGCTAACGCCAGAATATATGAGCCGATTAAGAGGATTGTATGGCCAGTTCAGCGCAACCCGAGCCGGCGATATTCCGTTGGGTCGAGGTAACCGCCGATCCGTTGGACCCGGCGGCGGCGGCTGACTTCGTTTCTTCCCCGGACTGCGGAGCGGCCGTGCTCTTCCTGGGCGCGGTGCGGGACCACTCGCCGGGCAAAGCCGACGTGACGCATCTCGAATACGAGGCCTACGAGGGGGTCGTGGAGCCCAAGATCAGCGAGGTCGTCTCCGAAGCCATGGCCCGCTGGCCGCTGCGCAAGGTGGCTGCGTTGCACCGGGTCGGGGAACTTGTCGTGGGCGAGATCAGCGTCATTGCGGCCGCCAGCTCGGCCCATCGCGAGGATGCATTCAACGGGGCTCGCTACGTAATCGACGAGCTGAAGAAGCGGGCCCCGATCTGGAAGAAGGAGCACTGGCCCGGCGGGGCGGAGTGGGTCCGTGAGGATCTGGAGCGCAGCAGCTGAGAGAGGCTCCCCGGAGCCCTGCGGTAACCACCATGGACATCTGCTATCTGCCGGCAACGGATCAGGTCGCCCTTCTGCGGAAGGGTGAGGTGGCAGCGAGGGAGCTGCTCGCAGCCCACCTGGGACGCATCGCCCAAGTGAACGAGGACATCAACGCCATCGTGACGCTGGCGCCGGACCGGGCGTACGCCGCGGCGGCCGCCGCCGATGAGCGCCACGTTCGCGGCGAAGTGGCGGGACCGCTCGACGGGCTGCCGATCGCCCACAAGGATCTGGTCGACACTGCCGGGATTCGCACCACCAGCGGCTCGCCGATCTTCGCCGACCGAGTGCCGGCAGAGAACGCGCTCATCGTGGATCGGCTCCAGAATGCGGGAGCGGTCACGCTCGGCAAGACCAACACCCCCGAGTTCGGCGCCGGATCGCACACCTTCAACCCGGTGTTCGGGCCGACCCGTAACCCCTACGACCTGACCAAGAGTGTGGGGGGCTCCAGCGGCGGGGCCGCCGCGGCGCTGGCCGCCGGCATGATTCCAGTGGCCGACGGCAGCGACATGGGAGGGTCGCTGCGCAACCCGGCTGCATTCTGCAACGTGGTCGGTCTGCGAGTGTCGCCGGGGCGGGTGCCGTCCTATCCCAAGGAGGCGGCGTGGTCGTTCTTGTCTGTCGAAGGCCCGATGGCGCGCACGGTCGGCGACGTTGCGCTGATGCTGCAGGCCATCGCAGGGCCGGATGCGCGCAGCCCGATCAGCCTGCAAGACCCCGGATCCCTGTTTGCCGAGCCCCTCGACGTCGATCTCGGAAGATTGCGGGTGGCCTGGTCGCCGCGCCTGGGTGGCTTGCCGGTTGCCGCCGAGGTGACGGCGGCGTTGGCCGGCGTGCCGGCAGTCTTTGCCGACCTTGGCTGGGAGGTCGAGGAGGCTACGCCGGACCTCAGCGACGCCGCTGAGATCTTTCAGGTGCTGCGCGCCCGGCAGTATGAGCTGGGTCTCGGTGAGACCTACGACCGCCACCGGCATCAGCTGAAGGACACCATCCGGTGGAACATCGAGGAGGGGCGGCGCCGGTCGTTGGCCGATCACGCCGTCGCCAGCCGCAAGCACGCCGCCTTGTACCACCGGGTGAGGGAATTCTTCGAGCGCTTTGACGTGCTGGCGTGTCCCACCGTCCAGGTGGCGCCGTTCCCCGTGGACATCGAATGGGTCGAGGAGATCGCCGGAGTAGGGCTGCAGACCTACATTGATTGGATGCGCTCGTGCAGCGACGTCACCGTGATGGGATGCCCGGCGATTTCGCTGCCCGCCGGCTTCACTCCAGACGGGCTTCCCGTCGGTTTGCAGCTGGTGGGACGGCCCCGTGACGATCTGGGCTTGCTGCGCATCGCCCACACCTTCGAGGCGGCCACTCGGGTGGGGGAGCGCCGGCCGCCGCTGGTGGAGGGGTGACTGCGGCCGCAGCCGGTCGGAGAGGCGACGGTCTCTGCCCGACCGGCACAGCAGGTTGGACGGGGGTTATCCGCCCCAGGATTGGTAGCTGTCGAGCCGGCCGTCGCCGTTGACATCCCATATGATGTCTTCGCCGGGTTCCCAGCAGCCGTCGTCGTTGGTGGCGATGTAGGCGAGCTTCATGTGGGCCAGGTCGGCCGCCTCGAAGAAGTCCGCCTCGGGAGCCCGCGCCCCTTTGGCGAGACTGCCATCGAGGTCCAACACGTCGTCGTCGCCGCCGCTACGTATCGGCCGCCCCCAGTGGCCACCCAACTGCCCTTCGGTGATGAGGTCGTCGCCTGGGGACCAGTCGCCCGACTTGTCGTTGTCCATGACCCCGAGCGCATAGGGGCATTCATCGGCGAACGCCGTCAGCTGATCGCCGACCCCGCCCTCGATACCCTCCCCGGTGCTGGAGAGCACGAACGGGGAATCGGTCCCGTCGCCGTCGATCAAGTAGTCGGCGAGGCCCTCGTTGCCGGCAGCTTCGGTCTCGGCCGCCGGGGGGGCTTGGGCGGCAGTGGCCGGTGTCTCCAGAAGGGGTGCCTCGGCGGCGTCGTCGCCCGAGTCGCACCCCACGAACAGGGCACTGAACACCGCAACCACTGCAAAGATCTTGGTGGACATCTCAGTTCCTCCTGATTCGAGATGATTGGTCGGCGTCATCGCACGGATGGCCGACACGGTCCCGGTTGGACGCCCGCACGAGACGTCAGGGATGGAAGAGGAGGCTGTGCCCAGATCACACGAACGAGTGGCCGAGAAGTACGCCCCACGGCGTCTCTAAGCAGAAAGAGGAGAGGTGCACCCTGCTAGCGGTGAGAGTGCACTTGACGGGTCTGTGCGTCTCGCCGGTCAATCACCGGTCCCGATAACGCGATATATCGCGCCGCAGGGCGAATATGTCAAGAGCCCTTACGAGATGTGTCAGGCGTTCCGATCCTCAGGTGGGCACGCACGCTGGCGGCCGAGCTGCACCGCGCCCATTTCAGTTGCCGACGACCATCTGGGCGGCTTCACGCACCATCGGATTGCGATCGTCGCAGGCGGCGCGGATGGCCGCCTCCACCTCGGGCCCGTCGAATACCGACAGGGCAACCACGCTGCGGCGTCGCACCTGGGGGGGCGCGCTCGCCACCAGCTCCAGCAGCAACGGCACCGCCCGCTCGTCGCCGATGGCCCCCAATGCCGCCACCGCCGCCTCCCGCACCAGCTTTTCCGTGTCGGTGGCGGCAGCTGCGAGCAGCCAGGGAACCGCCGCCGCGTTCTCCAGCTCACCCAAGCCTGTGGCCACCGCCTCGCGGACGATGCCGGCCGAGTCGGCGGTCGCCTCCAGCAATGGCGCCAACGCCTCTTCCCCGGCTTCGGCGAGCACCTCGGCCGCCTCGGCCCGCACCCGTGGGTCGGCGTCGCCGCGCAGCATGGCCACCAGGGAGCTCACGAGCGCATCGTCCAGCCGCCCCGCGCAGGCGGACACGGCCAGCCGCCGCACGGCCGGGTCGGGGTCGGCTAGGTGGCTCGCCGGATCGGCGACGAGGCGGGACAGATCGGCCACGGACCCATCGTAAAGGTGGCGTCGCCGTGGTGGGCAACGTGTTGCGGCTCAGGGGCTTTCGGCTATCGTGCCCCAAACGAACGATCGTTCGTTTGCTCTCAGCCAGTGAGGACGCCGCGATGAGCACCCGCAGTCGAGAAGACGTCGTCGAGGCGGCCGGGCGCTTGTTTGCCAGCCGCGGCTTTCACGGCACATCCATGCGCGACCTCGGGGAAGAGCTGGGCCTGCTGGGGTCCTCGCTCTACAGCCATGTCGACAGCAAGGAGCAGCTCCTGGTGGAGATCATCCAGCGGGGGGCCGGCATGTTCCAGGAGCACGCCGATCGGGTGGCCGGCGGCGATGTCCCGCCGAGCGAGAAGGTCGCCGATCTGGTGCGCGGCCATGTGTCGATCATCACCTCGAATCAAGATCTCAGCGCCACCTTCCTCAACGAGGCCCGGTTCCTCCCCGACGAGAGCCGGGCGGCGATCGTGGAGATGCGCGACCGCTACGAGGCCACCTTCCGGGAAGTGATCGCATCCGGCATCGCCGACGGCTCGTTCCGGGAGCAGAACCCGGCGCTCGCCTCGATCATGGTGCTGTCCGTGCTCAATGCCCTCACCCGCTGGTACCGGCCGAGCGGCCGGCAGTCGGCCGACGAGATCGGCGAGGCGATGGTGGCCTTCGTCATGGGCGGGCTGGTGTGAGCGCGCTATCCCCCGAGTCGGTGGTCGCCGTTCTGGGTTCCGGGACGATGGGCCGCGGCATCGCCCGGGTGGCGGCCGGCGCCGGCCACCGAGTGGTCCTCTACGACATCGACGCAAATGCGCTGCACTCGGCTCGGGTTGATCTGAAGCGATTCCTCGACCGCGACGTCGAGAAAGCCCGGCTCAGTGAGGAGCAGGCCGATGCCATCTCCGGCCGCATCGAGTTCACCAGCGACGTCGCTGCACTGACCGGGACGACCCTGGTCATCGAGGCGATCGTCGAGGATCTAGACACCAAAGTCACCCTCCTCCGCCAGGTCGAGGCCAGCCTGGCGCCCCACGCCATCATCGCCAGCAACACCTCGTCGCTGTCCGTGACCGCGATCGCCACGAGGCTGGATCGCTCCCACCGGGTGGCCGGGATGCACTTCTTCAACCCGGCGCCGGTCATGCCACTCGTCGAGATCGTCGCCGGGGCCGCCACCGCCCCCGAGGTCCTCGCCACACTGCGCGCCACCGCAACCGCATGGGGCAAAACTCCGGTGCGCACCGCCTCGACGCCCGGATTCATCGTCAACCGCGTCGCCCGCCCGTTCTACGGCGAGGCGCTGCGCATCGTCGCGGAGCAGCTCGCCAGCCCGATAGAGGTCGACGGCATCGTCCACGGCGCCGGCGGGTTCCGGATGGGCCCGTTCGCAGTGATGGACTTGGTGGGGCTGGACGTGAATCTGGCGGTCTCCAAGTCGGTGTACGAGCAGACATTCCACGACCCCAGGTTCGCCCCCAGCCAGATCCAGCAGGAGCTGGTGGAGGCGGGTCGCCTCGGTCGCAAGACCGGGCGTGGCTTCTACAACTACGACACCGACGAGCCCGACGGCATCCCCCGTGTGGTGGGTGGCGACCGCACCGTCAGCACTGTGATCGTCCACGGCGGCGGAGGAACTGCGGCCGGCCTGGTGACCCGGCTCCGGGAGGCCGGGGTGGCCGCTACCCCCGGGTTCGGCCCGGCTCCCGGGATTGCAGTGGGTAATACGCTGCTGTGGCCCAGCAACGGCCGGCCGGTCAGCGCGGTCGATCCGGCGGTGCCCGACTTGGCAATCGTGGCGCTCGATGTGACCCTTGACTGGGCGACGGCCTCTGCCGTGGCGATCGCCGCCAATTCGCAGGACGCTTTGCAGGACGCCGCCGCCATCTTGCGGGCTGCCGGCATCGAGGCCCGCCAAGTGGGTGACGGTCCCGGCCTGGTCCTGCTGCGGATCATGGCTCAGCTGGCCTCGGTAGCCGCCGACGCGGTGCTCTTCGGAGTGGCCACCGCGGCCGACATCGACACCGCGATGCGCCTCGGTACCAGTTACCCGATCGGCCCGCTGGAATGGGCCGACCGGTTCGGCGTGGCTCGGGTCGTCGACGTGCTCGACAACATGGCCGACTTCTACGGCGAGCCACGCTACCGCCCCTCGTCGTTGCTGCGGCGGGTAGCAGACAACCGAGCCAGACTGCGGGAGGACGCATGACCCACGCCTACCTGTGCGACGCAGTGCGCACCCCGATTGGGCGCTACGGCGGAGCGCTGGCGGCAGTCCGGCCCGATGACCTCGCTGCCCACGCCATTCGCCAGCTGGTAGCCCGCCACCCCAACGTCGACTGGGATCGCACCGACGATGTGCTCCTCGGTGCCGCCAATCAGGCCGGCGAGGACAATCGCAACGTGGCCCGTATGGCGCTGCTGTTGGCCGGGCTGTCGGTCGACGTGCCCGGCGCCACCATCAACCGGTTGTGCGGCAGCGGCATGGAGGCGATCGGCCAGGCGGCACGAGCCATCAAGACCGGCGAGGCGGATCTCGTCATTGCCGGCGGCGTCGAGTCGATGTCGCGGGCCCCCAAGGTGATGCCCAAGGCGGACACAGCGTTCTCCCGCAGCAGCGAGATGTACGACACCACCATCGGCTGGCGATTCGTCAACCCGGCATTGGAGGAGCGATTCGGCCGCGACGAGATGTACCAGACCGCGCAGAACGTCGCCGACGAGTTTGCCGTCTCTCGAGAGGACCAAGACGCCTTCGCGCT
Source organism: Acidimicrobiia bacterium (assembly GCA_041605955.1). Taxonomy (GTDB): domain Bacteria; phylum Actinomycetota; class Acidimicrobiia; order Spongiisociales; family UBA5794; genus JAHEJX01. The sequence continues at coordinate 51,062 of JBFIXI010000018.1, read as the reverse complement.
CCGCAGCCACGAGAGGGCAGTGGCCGCCACGAAGTCGGGCCGGCTCGCCGGAGAGATCACAGCGGTCGCAGTCCCGCAGCGACGCGGTGAGCCGGTCCTGGTCGACTTGGACGAGCATCCCCGGCCGGACACAACCCTCGAGAAGCTGGCTGCGCTGCGGCCGCTGTCGCCTGGGGGCACCGTCACCGCCGGCAATGCGTCCGGTATCAACGACGGGGCGGCGGCGGCGCTGGTCGCCTCCGCCGATGCGGTAGCGCAGTACTCGCTTCGCCCGCTGGCCCGCATCCAGGCGATGGCGACCGTCGGAGTGCCGCCGCGAATCATGGGGATCGGCCCGGCGCCGGCGACGCAGAAGCTGTTGGCCCGCACCGGGGTGCGTCTCGGCGACGTCGGCATCGTCGAGCTGAACGAAGCGTTCGCCTCGCAAGCGCTGGCTGTGCTTCGCCAGTTGGGGCTTCCGGACGACGCCGAGCACGTCAATCCCAACGGCGGCGCTATTGCGCTGGGCCATCCGCTCGGCATGAGTGGAGCCCGCCTCGTCCAGACGGCGGCGATCGAGATGAATCAACGAAATGAGAGTTACGCAGTGGCCACGATGTGTATCGGCGTCGGTCAAGGCATCGCCATGCTGCTGAGTAACCAGGTCTGAGGAGAGCAATGCCAGAGGATTTCTACAAAACGCACAGCGACACCCTGAAGAAGGCGCGGCAGGCGATCGCCAGCAGGGAGTACTGGAGTCCGTACCCGGAGAGCCCGCGGGCATATGGGGAACAAGCTCCCCAGGACGGCGAGGCCGCCTTCGAGGGGCGGCTCGGCAAGCGCTTCGCACTCGACCAGACGGCCGAGAGCTGGTCGGCTGGAGACGAGGTGTCGCCATACGGACGCGAGCTGGGAGTCTCCTATCCGGTCGCCTCTGTGGCCACGTTGCTGGCCGCTGCCGAGAAGGCCGGCACCGAGTGGGGTCGGGTCCCCGTCAAGCAGCGTATCGGGGTCTGTCTGGAGATCCTCCACCGGCTGGCGGCCAATCCATTCGAGATGGCTCATGCGGTGATGCAGACCACCGGGCAGTCCTTCCTCATGGCCTTCCAGGCGGGCGGCCCGCATGCTCTCGATCGTGGCCTCGAAGCGGTCGCTTACGCTCACGAAGCGCAGACCATGCTCCCCAAGCACATGGTGTGGGAGAAGCCGCAGGGCAAGCGGGACCCGTTGGTGGTCCACAAGACTTGGCGGGTACGCCCGGCCGGCATCGCGGTGACGATTGGTGTTTCGACGTTCCCCACGTGGAACGGGTATCCGGGCATCTTCGCCAGCTTGGCCACCGGCAATCCGGTAATCGTGAAACCCCACCCGGCGACGATTCTGCCGCTGGCGCTCTTCGTCGAGTGCGCCCGCGGGGTGCTAGCCGACGCCGGGTTGGATCCCAACGTGGTGCAGCTGGCGGTCGACACTCTCGATGCGCCGATCGCTGAGGAATTGGTCATGGACCCCCGCGTGAAGCTGGTCGACTACACGGGAGGATCGGCATTCGGTGACTGGCTCGAAGCCAACGTCACCCAGGCCGAAGTCTTCACCGAGAAGGCGGGAGTCAACTCGGTCATCCTCGACTCTGCTGAAGACCTCAAGGGCGTCTTTCGCAACCTATCGGTGTCGATGACGATGTACGCCGGTCAGATGTGCACCACTCCGCAGAACGTCTACGTGCCCCGCGACGGCGTCAGGGTTGCCGGCGAGCAGGTGTCCTATGACGAGGTGGTCAAGGGCTTCGCGGCGGCGATCGATGGGATTCTCGCCGATGACGACCGCGCCAGCGACATCCTCGGCGCCATCAAGAGCGAGGCAACCTTGCAGCGCATGGACTCCGTAGTGGACGGGCTCGATGTGATACTCGAGAGCCGCGAGATCAAGAACCCGCAGTACCCGACGGCCACTGTTCGGACCCCGCTGGTCGTAGCCGTCGACGGCGCCGCCAAGGACGTCTACATGCAGGAGGTGTTCGGTCCGGTGATCTTCGTGGTGGGCACCGAATCCACCAAGGAGTCGCTGGCGCTGGCCACCGAATCGGCAGCGCGCCGCGGGGCCATAACGTGGCTGGTCTACGCCACCGACCCCAGCGTCCAGGACGCCGCGGAGGATGCTGCGGTCGAGGCGGGGGTCGCCGTCGCGTTCAATCTGACCGGCGGCTTGTTCGTGAACCAGTCGGCTGCGTTCAGCGATTTTCACGTCACCGGCGCCAATCCCGCCGGCAACGCTTCGCTCACGGATCCGGCGTTCGTCGCCAAACGATTCCGTCTGGTCGGAGTGCGGAAACCGGCATAGGAGCCGGAAGAGTCGTAATCGGTGTGAAATCAACGAGGTCGCGAATCTAAGGTGACGACTTCGAGGGCTGCATAGGAGGAGAGGCATGACGGCGACGTTGGATCAGGTCACGCCGGCCGGCGCGCCCGCCGGTCATCTCACCGTGGCCGCCCGCGTGCGCGATTGGGCGCAACGTATGCCCGACACGGTCGCGATGCGCGAGAAGGACTACGGCATATGGCAGGAGTGGACCTGGGATCGCGTTTGGGACGAGGTCCTGACCGCCGCCCATGGACTGCTCGCCCTGGACGTAGAAGTCCAGGACGTCGTCTCGATCCACGCCGAGGACCGGCCCGAATGGGTGATCCTCGACCTGGCATCGGTGGCGATTCGCGCGATATCGACCGGCCTGTACCCGACCAACCCCACCGCCGAGGTCGAGTATCTGCTGAATGACTCCGGCGCCAAGGTGCACCTCGCCGAGGATCAAGAGCAGGTCGACAAGGTCCTCGAGTTGCCTCCAGAGCGCTTTCCGCACGTGCGCACCATCATCTATCTCGAGCCGCGCGGAGTCCGCAAGTACGACGATTCCCGACTGATGGGGTGGGACGACTTCATGGCGCTCGGAGCCGAGCATCGGGCGGCTCATCCGGGGGCGGTCGAGGCGTTGATGGCGGAAGCGACCGCCGACGACGTGATGACTCTGGTGTACACCTCGGGCACCACCGGCCCCCCCAAGGGGGCGATGCTCACCAACGCCAATGCGGACTTCGCCATCGACAAGGTCGTCAACTCCGACGGCCGCATTCCCGGCAACATCAAGCCCAATCCGTCGGACCAAATCCTGACTTACCTGCCACTGTGCCACGTGGCCGAGCGCATCTTCTCGACGTGGACGATGGTCGGGACCGGAGTTGTGCTCAACTTCGCCGAGGCCATCGAGACGGTTCAGCTCAACCTACGTGAGGTGCAACCGACCCTGTTCTTCGCCGTGCCTCGCATCTGGGAGCGCATCCATGCCGGCGCGATGATCAAGCTCTCCGATGCCACCTGGTTCAAGCGGCAGGTGACCAAGCTGGGTCTCGGTCTGGCCAACTACATCGGCAAGGTGCGGGTGGCCAACGGCGGCGACCACACTTTCCTCAGCCGGCTGGCGTACTGGGTGGGCAACCCGCTGTTCTTCAGGGCCCTCAAGGAGCGCATCGGGTTGCGTCGGGCGCGGTGGACGGCGTCGGGGGCGGCGCCGATCGCTCCTGAAGTGCTGCAGTTCTTCATGGGCCTGGGCATTCCGGTGTTCGAGCTTTACGGCATGACCGAGAACGTCGCCGTGGCCACGTGCAACTTCGTGGGCCGGGTGAAATTGGGCACCGTCGGTGAGCCCTATCCCGACATCGGTTTCCGCATCGCCGAGGAGACGGGCGAGATCCAAACCCAACACCCCGGGGTATTCAAGGGCTACTGGAACAAGCCCGAGCAGACGGCGGAGACCTTCACCGAAGACGGCTGGCTGAAGACGGGCGACGTGGGGGAGTGGGTGGACGGCACCCACGTCAAGATCGTCGACCGGATGAAGGACATCATCATCACCTCCGGAGGCAAGAACATCTCGCCTTCCGAGATCGAGAACAGCCTGAAGGCATCGCCATACATCAAAGAGGCCATGGTGATTGGAGACGGCCGCAAGTACTGCACGGCGCTGGTCGGCATCGAACTCGACACAGTTGGTGACTGGGCGACCCGGCAGGGCATCCCATTCACTACCTATCGCGATCTGAGCGAGAAGCCCGAGGTGCTCGAGAAGGTGCAGGAGATCGTCAACGAGACCAACAAGAAGTTCGCCACCGTCGAGCAGATCAAGAAGTTCAGGATGATCCCCAAGGAGCTCGACCACGAAGACGGCGAACTGACTGCCACTCAGAAGCTGAAGCGCTCCTCGATGGCCGACATGTTCGGCGACCTGGTGGAGTCGATGTATCGATGACGCCGTTCGGCGCCCTGCTCGCCCAGGCCAGCTCGCTCGACACCTTCCTCACGAAGCTGATCGACGGCCTGGCGCTGGGCTCAATCTACGCCATTCTGGCCCTCGGTTTCGTCATCATCTTCAAATCCACCCAGGTGTTGAGCTTCGCCCATGGCGCCATAGCCGCCGTCGGTGCTTATTTGGTGGCCTATTTCGTGACCATCGCCAACTGGCCGGGACGCTACTTCGAAGGTCTGCCCCACACCCTGCGGTTCATCATCTCGGCGCTGGTAGCTGTCTTGGCGGCGTCGGTCGTTGGCATGCTGATCGAGCGGATCTTCATCCGGCCGATGATCGGTCAACCGCTCTTCTCCATCGCCATGATCACGATCGGCATCGACATCATCCTGCGCACGTTCATCGATGATCTGCTCGGCCAAGGCGGGAACGTGGACCTGGGCAGCCCCTGGGGCATCCTCAGCCTCTCCAACGTCGGTGGGATCATCATTCCTCACGTGTTCCTGGCCGCCATCGTCACGGTGGTCATCGTCGTCGTGGCGCTCGTGCTCTTCTTCCGCACGCGGATCGGGGTGGCGATGCGGGCGACCGCCTTCGATCAGGAAGCGGCCATGGCCCAGGGCATCTCGGCAGGGCGCATCTTCGCTCTGGCGTGGGCGCTGGGCGCAGTGCTGGCGGCGATCGGGGGGATTTTCGCCAGCATCTCGCCGCGTGGGTTCGGCGTCACCGGGGGCACCGCCTTCTTCGCCTTGCGGGCATTCCCCGCCATCATCATCGGAGGGCTCGACTCGATCATGGGCGCGGTGGTAGGGGGCTTCGTCATCGGGGTCTCCGAGATCCTCATCGGCCACTACCTGGCCGGGGCCTCGGGCACGCTTGGCCTTGGATTCACCGGCCTCATCCCCTATCTGCTCATGCTGGCGTTCCTGTTGGTGCGCCCCTACGGCTTGTTCGGCACCGAGGAGATCCGCCGGGTATGAAGCAGCGAGCGCGTACCGCATGAGGGGACGGCCACTCCTCCACGTCGACTACGAGTCGGAGCAGTCGCTGTTCCCGACCATGGCACAAAAGGTGATCCTGACGATCGGTGCCCTGCTAGCGCTGAGCATCCCGGTCGGGGTGGTGCCTGGGCTCAAGTTCCTGGCCAGCCCGGGATGGTTGCAGATACTCGTGATCGCGCTCATCTTCATGGTTGGAGCAGCCGGCCTCAACATCGTCACCGGGATGGCCGGCCAGGTGTCGCTGGGCCATGCCTTCTTCATGGGAGTCGGTGCCTATACCGCCGCCGCGGTCAGCGGCCATCCCACCGAGGCGCTATGGGGGCTCGAGTTGCCGATGTGGCTCGGAGCCATCGCCGGCGGCCTAGTCGCCGCCATTCTCGGCATCGTCATCGCCCCGACGGCGGTGCGTGTGCGCGGGCTGTACCTGGCGATCGTCACCCTGGGCCTGGTGTTCATCGGCCAGCACGTCTTCCGTAACTGGAACCAGGTGAGCGGCATCCCGGAGCTGGGCCGAGAATGGGGGCCGTTCCAGCTGGCTCTGTGGGACATCGACGGCCCAGCGCTTGACTTGTCGACCGACGGGGAGTGGTTTGGAGTCTTCCTCCCCCACGAAGGCAAGGCATTCATCTTCATGCTCGTGGTGGCCGGACTCTTCCTGTTGCTTTCCAAGAACTTGGCCCGCACCCGGATCGGGCGCGCCTTTGCCGCCATTCGGGACCGCGATGTGGCAGCAGAGATCATGGGGGTCCACGAAGCGAAGGCCAAGACCCAGGCGTTCGCGATCTCCTCGTTCTACGCCGGCGTGGCCGGGGCGCTGTACGCCACTTTCCTGGGCTTCCTACCGCCCGAGCAGTGGAACCTGTTTCTATCGGTGCAGTTCATCGCCATCATCTTGATCGGCGGCGCCGGCACCACGATCGGTGTAGTCCTGGGGACGCTCTTCGTCCAGCTACTGCCGCGGCTGGTGGAGAACTTCACGGGATTCCTGGAGGAACAGATAGTCGGTGAGACGTGGCTGGCCCCATTGGCCGACCTGATCATCAAAACCGGGGAGGGTGACTTTGGAATCCTCTCCCTTGCCGCACAAGGGCCCGGTTTGAGTATCTTCCAGGCCAACACGATCTTGTACGGGCTGCTGATCGCGGCTTTCCTGATATTCGAGCCTCTCGGGCTGTACGGGATCTGGCTTCGGATACGCAACTACTGGAAGGGTTGGCCCTTCACTTACTGAGTAAGGGCCGCACAAAGGGAGCCTCGCCGGCCGGCCGGGTCGGAGGAGGCGACGACAAACGAAAGGAATAGAGGACGCAATGAGCCTCAAGAAGAAACTGATCGTGGTCGGTTTCGTGCTCGCTTTGGTCGCCACTGCGTGTGGCGACTCGACCGACGACACGACGACCGCCGCCCCGGCGACGACCGCGGCACCAACCACTACCGCCGCTCCGACGACGGCGGCGCCTACGACCACGGTGGCGCCTCCGGCGGACGACATCATGACCGACATCGGGGTCACGGATGACGAGATCTTCGTGGGTCTGCTGGCAGACTTGTCTGGCCCGTTCTCGGGTCTGACGGTCGACATCGTCGACGCCCAGGTTGCTTACTGGGAGGACGTCGTGAACGCCGGCGGCGGTATTGCCGGTCGCACGGTCGTGCCGGTCATCGAGGACACGGTCTACAACGTGGCTACCCACGGTGAGAAATACACGAAGATCGTCGACCAGGTCGTCGCCTTCTCGAACTCGACTGGATCTCCGCACACCGCGTCGATCTTGAGCCAGCTCCAGGAAGACAACGTGCTGGCGATCCCGCTCAGCTGGTACTCCGGCTGGGCCGATCCCGAGTTCGACCAGGGAATCACGTTCGAGCTCGGGACCAACTACTGCCTCGAGGGCATGAACGTCATGGAGTGGCTGGTCGAGAGGTTCAAGGCGGACAACGACGGCGCTCTGCCTAGTCTGGCGATTGCCACCCGCGCGGGTGACTACGGACAGGACGCCGCCGCCGGCGTCAAGTACGCCGCCCAGCAGCTCGGCCTGGAGATCAAGTACGACGGTGAAGGCCTCATCGTGCGCTCCAACCCGGCGGAGTACACGGCCGCCGACGCCACGCCGGTCATCACCGGAATCGTGGCCGCCCAGCCCGACATCGTGTGGCTCACCAGCGCCCCGAGTGAGACCGCCGTCATCATGGGCGGCGCCCTCCAGGGCGGCTTGACCACGGCGCAGTGGACAGGATCGGTGCCCAGCTACGACTTCCGGCTGCTCGACAGCGCGCTGGCGGAGGCGCTCACCGGCCTCTTCTGGCAGCCCAACTATGCGGTGTCGTGGGGGACGGACGTGCCGGGTATGGCCCAGGTGTCCGAAGTGCTGACGGCTCGCTATCCGGACCGGCGACCCTCCGATGCCTTCATCCTCGGATGGACCGAAGCGCGCGCTATGGAGCAGATTCTGCGCCAGGCCGCCGCCAACGGTGACATGACCCGCCAGGGCGTGATCGACGCCGCCAACACGATCGACACCATCGTGATGGATGGGGCCGGGCCCGACTTCAACTATCAGGGCAGTCCCGACGACTACGTCGTGCGCGAGCTGTACATGTACAAGCCCAACGTGCAGGCGTATCTGGCCGCCGGTGGTATGGACCAGAAGCTGGAGGACGGTCTGGGAACGACCGGTTCCGAGCTCGTTGACGGCCCCTTCGTGATGCCGCTGGCGGAGAACTTCAACTTCACCGGCGCATGCTGGACACAGGAGGAGGGCAACCGGATCTCTGGCTAGCCAACACAACCCGGATCCCGGGGGGCTGTCGGCCCCCCGGGATCTGAGATAGGGAGGAGCCCGGCGCATGCTCGAAGTGTCCAATCTCGAGGTCGTCTACAACGACGTCGTCTTGGTGCTGCGGGGCCTGTCGATCGCGGTCCCGGAGGGCAAGGTCGTGGCCCTGCTCGGCGCCAACGGCGCCGGTAAGACGACCACGATTCGCGCCGTCACCGGTCTCCTCGACGTCCACGAAGGGGACATCACCAAGGGCGAGATCACCTTCGGGGGAGAGCGAATCGACAAGATGGACCCGGCCGACATCGTCAAGTCCGGCATCACCCAGGTGATGGAGGGGCGTCGGGTATTTGGCGAGATGACCGTGGACGAGAACCTGCGCACGGGCGCGTTCACGGTGAAGGGAACCGGCAAAGCCGCCTACGACAAGGTGTACGACATGTTCCCCGCGCTGGCGAAGCGCCGCAAGGACACCGCCGGCTATCTATCGGGGGGCGAACAACAGATGCTCGCCATCGGCCGGGCGCTGATGGCCGACCCCAAGCTGCTGATCCTCGACGAGCCGTCGTTGGGGCTGGCGCCCAAGCTCGTGCAGCAGATCAAGGGGATCATCGTAGATATCAACAACGGCGGCGTGGGCGTACTGCTGATCGAGCAGAACGCCAACATGGCGCTGTCGATTGCCGACTACGGCTACATCCTGGAGACCGGCAAGGTCGTCATGGACGGCGATCCGGAGAAGTTGCTCAACGACGAGGACGTCCAGGAGTTCTACCTGGGATTGCACGGCACCGGGGAGCGTAAGTCGTTCAGAGACGTCAAGCACTACAAGCGGCGCAAGCGGTGGTTGTCGTGACCGAGGGTAGGGTCATCAAACGCACTCTCGCCGCCTGGAGCCAACGTGGCGGCGGCGACTACGAGCACCTGCTGGAGTTCCGCAACGTCTCGTTGGCGTTCAAGGGGGTCAAGGCACTCACCGATGTGAGCTTCCACGTCGACGACGGCGAGCTGTTCGCAGTGATCGGCCCCAACGGTGCCGGCAAGACCTCGACATTCAACTGCCTCAACGGCGTCTACCGGCCTCAGGAGGGCGACATCCTGTGGAAGGGAGACAGCGTCCTCGGACAGCGCCCGGATGTGATCGCCGGCCACGGCATCGCGCGTACTTTCCAGAACATCGAGCTGTTTGCCCACATGACGGTGCTGGAGAACCTGCTCACCGGCCGCCATGTGCGCACCGCGGTGGGTCCCGTGACGGGGGCGTTGTGGTTCGGCCGAGCCAAGCAGGAAGAGATTGAGAACCGGGAGCTGGTCGAGGACATCATCGACCTGCTCGAGATCAAACAGTGGCGCAAGTACCCCGTCGCGTTGTTGCCCTACGGCGTCCAGAAGCGGGTCGAGTTGGGCCGCGCGCTCGCCATGGAGCCGGAGCTACTGCTGCTCGACGAGCCGGTGGCCGGCATGAACCTCGAAGAGACCGAGGACATGGCGCGATTCATTCTCGACATCCGGGAGGAGCTGGGCATCGCCATGGTCCTCGTGGAGCACGACATGGGGCTCGTGATGGACATCGCCGATCGAGTGATGGTGCTCGACTTCGGTGTCAAGATCGCGGTGGGCTCCCCGGCTGAGGTGCAGCGGGACCCGGAAGTCATCAAGGCCTACCTCGGTGAAGAGCACCGCGAAATCCACTGACATGGCGGCGGATCGGGCGGAGCGGGCCGCCCAGCTGTTGCGGGACGACCCGTATGCCCAAAGCCTCGGCATCCGGCTGGTAGGCGTCGACGACGAGTCGATCACCATCGAGATGGACCTGGACGAGCACCATCACAACTTTGCCGGGTCGACTCACGGGGGCGTGTTGTTCAGCCTGGCGGACTGTGCCTTCTCGCTGGCCTCCAACGTGCCCGGCGGCCTCGCCGTCGCCATCGACACCCATCTGGCGATAACGGCCCCGACGAAGGCCGGCGACAAGCTCGTAGCAGTCGTCCACGAGCTGACGCGGGGCCGCACCCTGGCCACCTACCGGGCAGTGATCACCCGGGCACGGGACGATCGGGTGTGCGGTTCCTTCACCGGCACGGTGTACATCGTCGGTTCCTGATCGACCACCATCCATGCAAAGGACGGAGCCGTGGAGAACTCCACGGCTCCGTCCTCACGTCATGCCGCCCGCTGCTGATTCAAGCGGCAATCAGTCCCCCGATTACCAATCCCCCCTAATCGAGCTCGCTCAGGTCAATCGGCGGATCCTGAAGGTGGCGCAGCCACCGAATGATCTTCCTGGCCTGATAGCGGGCGTGTTGGAGATGCTCAGCCGCGGCGTGCAAACGGCGCCGCCCTTCCATCAAGAGCTCCTCGGCCGGATCGGGCCAATCCTCGGGCTGCAGATCGATGACCTTGTCGGCCACCGGACCACCCAGCTCGACGGCGGCCGCCACGTTGCGCCGCATGCGGTGGAGCAGCGCGCGGGGTCGGGTGACGTCGTAACCGGCTTCCTCGGCCCGGTCGATGAGCATCTCCAGCTTCTCACCGAGATTACGGAGGCGCTCCGCAACCGCCACCACGTGATCCGAGGCGAGCACCTGGAGCACTTTCGGCTTCAAGACCTGGTACACCTTGAAGTCGCCGATCATCGGGACGAGCTCACGTAGCTCTTCGATGGTCTCCGCCGCCCGGATCTTGCGGGCCAGCTCGGTCAGGCCTTCGGCTGCCCCCCGCAGGTCACGCATCAGCTTGGTGGCGTGTTCCTCGGTGACGCTCGGGCTCTTCTCGACCAAATGGGCGAGTCGATGGATCGTGTGCAGGCGCTTGTCGATGGCATGCAGGGCACGATGCTTGATGCGATCGATGTCACTGATGTGATCGTCGACCGCTGCCGTGTCCGTTGTCGTCGTATCGGTTTGAGCAACTGCTGCGCCCGGGAGCGCAACCAAGAGCCCACCTACCACCAACGCGACGAGCCAGAGTCGGCTTCGTTGGGTCATAGGCCCATCTCCTTTCCTCACCACTAAGAGTGGTGGCGCCATGTCAAAGGGAGACCAGACGGCTGTAAAGAGTTTGTTAGCTCTCAGCTCGCTTGGCGCGAAGCCTGTCGGGCAGCTACGTCAGAGGTCAGCGCCGATCAGCCAGCTTCCACGCCGCGGGCAGCAAGAGCCCGGCAACGACGATCTTGATCAGATCTCCCGCGATGAACGGGACGAACCCGGCGGCCAGAGCGGCTTCGCCGGTGGTGATCGATTCCACCGAGTAGAAGAGCCACGGCACCCCGACGGCATAGATGATGAGGTTGCCGGTCAGAAAGGCAGGAATCGCGCTGCTCACCACCCGATCCTGGCGACGCTCGGCGAGGAAACCCACCACTGCGGCGGCGGCGATGAATCCCACGAGGTAGCCGCCGGTGGCACCGGTGACGACCTCCCAACCGCTCTCACCGCCCGCGTAGAACGGAAGCCCCACCGCCCCCAGCAGCAGGTAGAGCAGCTGACTGGCGCCTCCCCAGGTGGCTCCCAGCGCCGCCCCGGCCAACAGCACGGCGAACGTCTGCCCGGTGATGGGGACCGGAGTGAAGCCGAGCGGGATTCGAACCTGGGCGGCCGCCGCAGTGAGCAGGGCGAAGCCCACCGTGAGCAGGATCGCCCAAGTCGTGCTGCGGGGCAGCACCTTGCCGGTGATGACCCGTGTCGGGATAGTTGCCTGCACTGTTCCTCCCGGTGGCGATAGCGCCGCGCCACTCTAGAACCAGGTGGGCGCTCGGGTATGCCGAGAATGCGGCGGGAATCGTCCGCCCGCCGACTTGGAGTAGTCCCACCGGATAGGCAATCGATGCGTTTAACCTTCCTAGTCCATGGAAGTGCACGACACCGAAGTGGCCCTTCCCGACGGTGTCGTGGACGGAGCCTCCAGTCCCGACGTATGGGACGACATCCCGGACAACCTGCGCCCGGACCACCGGGGTCCGGTGTGGCCATATGTGCTGGCCGGATTCATGTTCCTCGTCGGTATCGCCGTCACTCTGGTGCTGCTCTTCCCGTTCGACGTTCCTTACTACTCGTTCTCGCCGGGGCCGGTGAACGATGTGACCGACTTCGTCGAAGTCACCGACGCCGTGGCGGAAGGGTCCGGCGAGCTGTTCTTCCTGACCGTCTCGCTCAAGGAAGTCAACGTCGTGGAGTACATCGGCGCCCTGCTCGACAGCCAGGTCGACCTGAGCCCGCGAGAGACGGTGCGTCCCACCGGCGTAAGCCAGGAGGATCTGCGCGAGCAGAACCTGGCGCTCATGCGGACCTCCCAAGACAGTGCCAAGTTCGTGGCGCTGACGCAGTTGGGCTACGAGGTGACCCTCATCGGCTCGGGCGCCCAGATTCAGGGCATCGTCGAGAGTAGCGCCGCCGACGGCACGCTCTTCGAAGGCGACGTGATCGTGGCCGTCGACGGAGCCGAGGTCGAGTTCGTCGACGAAGCGGTTGCCACGATCGGGGGACGCGCCCCCGGTGACGAAGTGACTCTCACGATCGTGCGTACCGGCGAGGGCGACACGCCCGAAGAGCTCGATATCACGATCACGCTGGGTCCGTTCATGGCGACCGACGAGAAAGGCAACCCGATCAACGACCCGGATCGCGGCATGGTCGGCGTGCTGCTGACCAATGCCCCCATGGAGACGGTCTTTCCGGTCGACATCACGATCGACTCGCAGAACATCGGGGGGCCCTCGGCCGGTCTCATGTTCACGCTCGAGATCATGAACCAGCTCACCGAGGACGATCTGACCAAGGGAATCGCCATCGCCGGGACGGGAACCATCGCTCGCGACGGCAGCGTCGGGGCAATCGGAGGCGTCAAGCAGAAGGTGTTTGGGGCTATCGACGCCGGTGCCCAATACGTCCTGGTACCGGCGGCCAATTACCCAGACGCCGTGGCCGCCGCCGGCGACGACATCTCGGTAGTCAGCGTGGCGACGATCGACGACGCTGTCGAGTTTCTCGCCGCTCTCTAGTAAACGCCTGACGCACCTAGGGGTCGGCGGTATCGTGCCGTCATGTCCGCAACCCTCGATCCGGACGAGGTCCGAGCGCGCAGCTTCGCGACCAGTCGCCGCGGCTACGAGCGCGACGAGGTAGCCGCCTTTCAAGAGGAGGTAGCTGCGCAAATCGCGGCACTGCGGGCCGAGATCGACGAGACCCAGGCGCGCCTCAGCCAGCTCGGAATCACCGAGCTGCCCGACCTGAAGCAAGAGTTCGACAGCATCGGGGAGGACGTACGCGACATCCTGCAAGCGGCGCGCGATGCTGCTGAGGACATCCGCGATCGGGCCCGCGCCGACGCCGAGTTGCGTATTGCCGACGCGCAGCAACAGGCGGAGCAATTACGAGGCGATGCGTGGAGCGCCGCCGAGACGATGTTGCGGCAGGTGCGTACCGCCGCCGACGCTATGGCCGCTCAGGCAGACGAGGATGTTCTCTTCGTTCGAGCCGAAGCCGAGCGGGAGGCACTGCGCCTCACCGGCGACGCCAAGCGCGACGCCGAAGAGCTGGTCCGCTCCGCACGGGTGGAGGCCGACAAGCTCGTCAACGATGCCCGCGCCGCAGCTGAGTCGATGGTCGAAACTTCGCAACAATCTGCCGATCTTGCCCAAGAGCGAGTGCGGGCGCTGGAACAACGCCGCGAGGAGCTCATGGCCGAGCTCGAGCAGACGCGGGGCACCTTGACCGAGCTCGAAGACAAGATCGAGGGCCGCCAGGCGCAGCTCACCCATGCCGTCACCGATCCGGCCGAGACTTCGGTGCGCGTCCTCACCGACAACAACGCTCCGGTGAAGCCCGATATCGGCGACTGGCTCGATGAGGATGCCACCGTTCGACTGGTGCCACCGCCGCCGGAGATCGCGATGGAGCCGGTCGATGCCGACGAGCTGGTGGCGGAGGTGGAGTCGCTGCGTAACATGCCTGCGGACGCGCCGTCTCCAGATGCGGAGTTGGTGACCGGGGGCAGCGGCAGCTCGGCGGAGGAGGCGTCGCTCGACTTCGAGGTCACAACGGCGGGTGGCACCACCATGGCCGAGGCGGTTCCCGACGAGCCGGCCGCGGCGGCCGATGGGGTGAGCGCCCCGGCCATCGACGACCTGTTCGCCAGGCTTCGCCAACCCGAGCAACCCGCCGCGGTCTCACTGGAAACGGCCTCGCCGGACAGGGCGATCGAAGCCGGCACGCCTCCCGAGCCTGTGTCGCCGGAACCCGTCGAGAGTGACGCCGTGCCGGCACGTGCGCCGGCACCCGAGCCGGCGGCGGAGATACCGGCGGTCCCGCCCCGCCGGTTAGAGACCTCCACCGCCGCGTGGGATTTGCGCGATCGGATGCTGATGCCGCTCACCAACGAGCGGTTGCGGGGCATCAAGCGGGAGATCGTCGACGTGCAGAACGCGGTCCTCGAGGAGTTGCGCACCGAGCCTGAGGGCTGGCGGCCCAAGCGGGCGATGTTCGAAGCGGTGCTCGGACCGGCGGCAGACTCGCTCGCCGGAGACTGCTATCGGGCAGGCATCACCGCCGCCGGGGAGCTGACCGGGCTCTCTCCACCCGACCTTCCCGACAAACCGACCCACTCTCTGGCGAGCATGGTGACCGATTTGTGGGAGGACGCGGTCGACGCCTTGACCGCGACCGCCGAGGCCACCAATCGGGAGCGCGGGGCCAGTGTTGGCCGCGTCTTTCGAGCTTGGCGCACCGACGAGGCCGAACGTCGGGTCCGCCAATTGGCCCACGCCGAGTACAACGCGGGCGTAGCCGCCGGGTTGGCGGCCCTCGGCGTGGCCTACAACATCGAGCCGTCGGGACGGGACATCGCCGACCCTGAAGCCACGGTGATTCCGGCCGCCTGATAACTGAAGCTCGGGGAGCAATAGACTGCGCCCGGATGATCAGTCGAGATCCAGTACCAATTCGCCAGGAGGGCAGTCGTCGCTGGCTGGCAATCATTCTGGTGCTCGGCTTCGTCGCGATCTTGACCGTTCGCTCGATTGCCACGTTCTGGACCGATTTCCTGTGGTTCTCCGACCTCGGACAAGCTCGGACGTGGCGGACCCTGATCCTCACCAGGGTGTGGCTCGTCGCAGTAGCCACGCTCGTGGCGGTAGTCCTGTTCTGGGTCAACTTGGCGCTCGCCGATCGGCTGTCGCCGCGTACGAGGAGCTTCAGCGGGAGCCCTGACGAAGAGCTACTGGAGCGATTCCAGGATTGGGTTGGGCCCCGGGTGCGGTGGGTGCGACTGGCAGTGGCGGGCTTCTTCGGGCTGATGGTGGGCCTGGGTGCATCCGTGTGGTGGCGGGATTGGCTGCTATTCCGCCATGGCGGCGACTTCGGCATCGTCGACCCGATCTACAACAACGACGTAGGGCTCTACGTCTTCTCGCTGCCTTTCTATCGCGACCTGTTCGGTTGGACGTTCCAGCTCTTCCTCGTCATTGCGCTGGTCACCGCAGCTCTGCACTACCTGAACGGGGGGATTCAGGTGCAGCGCAGCGTCTCTCCCGGCGTGAAGGTCCACCTCTCGGTCCTCTTTGCCGTGCTGGCCCTGCTCAAGGCGTTCGGGTACTGGCTCGACCGCTGGGAGCTGCTCTACTCAGAGCGGGGGCAGGTGATCGGGGCCTCGTTCACCGACATCAACGCGCAGCGCCCCGCCCTCAACTTGCTGATCATCGTGTCGGTGGTGGCGGCGATCATCTTGCTGGTCAACATTCGCCTCAAAGGGTGGACGCTGCCGATGGTTGCAGTCGGTCTGTGGCTGCTGACATCGATCGGGGTCGGCGGCATCTGGCCGCTCATCGTCCAACGCTTCCAGGTCCAGCCCGACGAGCTCAACAAGGAGGTCGAGTTCGTCGCCCACAACATCGAGTTCACCCGCGAGGCCTACGGCCTCTCCGGCATCGAAGTGCGGGAGTTCGCCGCCGGATCGGATCTGACCGCGGACGATCTCGAGGCCAATCGCGACACGGTCGACAACATCCGGTTGTGGGATCCGTCCGTGCTGTTCACGACGTATCAGCAGCTGCAGGCCATCGTGACCTTCTACGACGTCGCCGACGTGGATGTCGACCGCTACCGGATCGGCGAGGAGCTGACTCAGGTGATGGTCTCGGCCCGCAATCTCGACGAGCAGAACATCCCGGCCCGGGGTTGGGTCAACGAGCGGCTTGTCTACACCCACGGTTTCGGCGCGGTGGTGAGCCCTGCCAACAGTGTGACGGGGGAGGGCCAGCCGGCATTCATCGTCAAGGACATCCCCACGGTCAGCACGGCCGACGAGCTCCAAGTTACCCAGCCGCGGGTCTACTTCTCCGACGATGCCTCGATGGAGTACGTCATTGCCGGCACTGCGCAGCAGGAGGTGGACTTCCCGCTCGGCGGCAGCACCGACAACATCCAGTACAACAACTACGACGGCGATGGGGGAGTGCCGCTGGGCGGGTTCTTCCGGCGGATGGCGTTTGCCGCCCGGTTCGCCAACTTCGACACGTTGATCTCCAACCGGCTGGATGCCAACAGCAAGGTCATGATGGTGCGCAACATCCGGAACCGGATCGACAAGCTGGTGCCCGGCTTTCTCTTCCCCGATGCCGACCCCTACCTGGTGGTACTGAACGGCGAGCTGATGTGGGTGGTCGATCTATACACGATCACCGATCAGTACCCGTACTCAACCGAGGCCCCGACGGGCCGGCTAGACGCGATCTCCCCGGGACTACCCAACCGCTTCAACTACATCCGCAACTCGGTGAAGGCGACCGTGAGCGCATTCGACGGCGACATCACTTTCTACGTGGTCGATGACACCGATCCGCTGATCCAGGCCTATCAGAAGATCTTCCCGACTTTGTTCACGCCGGGAACGGAGATGGCGCCGGAGCTGGTGGAGCACTTGCGCTATCCGGAAGACATGTTCCGCCTCCAGTCCGACATGTACACGATCTATCACATGACGGATCCCCGCCAGTTCTTCTCCAGCGTCGACCCCTGGGTCATCGCGCTCGACCCGTCGACGTCGGAGCGGACCGTCGGTTTCCGCTCCCGCGTCCTCAATGACGCCCCGGCCAACGAGAAGCCGATGCTGCCCTACTACCTGCTGATGAAGCTGCCGGAGGACCAGGACGACCCGGATCCGAGCTTCATCCTCATGCAGCCGTTCACTCCCCGGGGCCGACCCAACATGGTGTCGTTCATGGTTGCCAAGTCGGGTCCGGAGGATTACGGCCAGCTCATCGACTACCGGCTGCCTTCGGGGACGCTGCAGCAGGGCCCCCGCCAGGTGGGCGAGCTGATCAACCAGGATCCGGTGATCTCGGCGGAATTCACGCTGCTGGGCCAGGGCGGGTCCCGCGTCGTGCAAGGCAACATGCTCATCGTGCCGGTGCTGGATTCACTGCTCTACGTGCAGCCGATCTACATCACTGCCGAACGTGAGGAGGAAGACGGCGGCCAGTTGCCAACGCTGGGAGCCCCCCAGCCGGCAGAGGGGCTCACCGGCATTCCGGAGTTCAAGCGGGCAGTCGTGTCCTACAACGGCAACATCGAGATGCGCGAGACCCTCGCTGAGGCGTTGGCAGCCATCTTCGGAGGCCCAGTCGATCCGGGGCCGGATCCGGGGGAGCTGCCCGACGACGTTGCCGAGCTGGTGACGCAGGCGCTGCGTGCCATCGATGAGGCCAACGCCGCATTGCGCGCCGGCGACCTCGCTCGGTACCAGGCCAAGGTCGACGAAGCCGCCGAGCTGCTGCGACGCGCCGAGCAGCTGGCCGCCGAAGCGCTGGCGGCCGACGGCTAACTACGCGCTGACTAGCCACTTCGAGCCACCCCCAGATTGGTTCTAGGCCGCAGCGTGGCGCGCGCGTATGCTGGCGGCGGTAACTACTCAGAGTATTCGGGGGAAGGATACGAATGGTTTCTACAGGTAGGCGATGGATCAGGGCAGCCCTGGCGGCGGGCCTCTTGGCCGCCCTGGCGGTGGCTCCGGCGGCAGCTACCCCGGATACGGGCGACGGTCACCAGGTGACGATCTGTCATGTCACGAGCTCGGAAGGCAATCCGTACGTGGTGATCACCGTGGATGTGGCAGCTTTTGATGGCGACGGTTCCAACGATCACACTCATCACGTGGCCAACGATGGCCGGACCGATGTCGAGTACGACGCGTTGCTGGGATGCGACGAGCCGACCGACGATCCGCCAGACGAGTAAGCCGACAACGACACCCTTGCGGGGGGACGTAGCAAGCGGGCCTACGGGCCCGCTTCTGCTATTTCCGCCGCCGGTAGCGATAGGCGCCGAATCCACCGAGAGTGACGGCCGCCCCGGCGCCCACGATCCACGGCAGGATCCCTGCTCCGCCACCGGTGTCGGCCGCCGCCGCGGCGAACCGATGGGGGTCCCCGAATCGGCCGGTCTCGAAGGTGGTGGCGACCTGGGCGCCCACCTCGAGGGCCGGGTCGAGGCCTGGTGTCAGCTCGAAGAGGACGACCCCCCAGGGCACGTTGACCGTGCCTTGTTGGACGTCGGGCGAGCTGATCGCCAGCTCGTACTGGCCGCCTCCAGCAGGCGGGTTGATCCAGGCGGCGGGGGGCTCGAATGAGGGGGTCTCGACGGCACGCAGCGTGGCTTCCACCTGGTTACGCGCCGCACCGGGGGCGGCGGCCAACCGCACGCCCTCTCCGCCGCGACTGATGCTGATGGGGATGGCCACCACCGGCTCATCGGGCGTGAGCACGGCCATACCGAACTGCTCGGTGACCGTCACCGGTCTCTCGACGAGTCGGGGCACTTGGCCGACGCCAGGCCGGCTGGAGTAGCCGAGGATCTGGAAGGCAAGGTCGACCCCATCCGACGGGCCCATCCTCACCGTGGCCCGGCCGCGGCAATCGGGAACGCACGTCTCCGACGCGGAGACCAGAGTGGCGGTAGCCCAATCGACTGCCACAGGGCCGACGGCGCCGACCGGCTGCTCCAGCTCCACCGGGCCCCGCTGCGGCCGCAAGGCGACCGCAATGTCATCGCTCGGATCGCCGAAGTCGTATTCGACGTGCACCAGGTCGAACAGCGGGGAAGTGGATCCGGGAGGATATGGGACCGCCCGGTGGAGCAGCTCGTAGGTGGCGGCCGGCCCCGGCTGGGGGCGGGCAACCTCGATGGTGGCCGTCGCACCGGCGGGCAGATCATCACTGCTGCCGGCGGCGGAGAAGGTGAGGGTGCCGGCCACGTCGGTGAACGCGTCCAAGCGGAACTGGGCGGTCACCCGGCACGGCGGCGCCGCGCACGTCCAGCCGAATCGAGCCTCCGACTGAGGCTCGATTGCCGGATACGCAGTGGTGTAGGTGAGCAGGAAGCGCCCATCGAGGTCGGCGCTCCCTGCCAGGAATCCTCGCTCCAATTCGCTCACCTGCAGGATCACGTCGACTTCCACTCCCTGCCCGGCGAGCAGCTCCACAGGGATCTGCACCGGATCTGCGCGGTATTCCTCGAACTGCGGAGCGGTCTCTGCCGGCGCTTCGTCGGAGCCGCCTCCGTAGGCAGCCACGGTGAGCAGCAGCGCCATCGCCAAGGTGATGGGCACGTTTAGGAGTTTCGCCACATCGGTTCCCTACCGGTCTCTCGTTTCTCGCCGCAGCGGGCTTCGCCCTGCGATGGGGAGAGGAGATTACGCCGCTTGGCAGGTTGGGCACCACCAGATGCGCCGATTGGCCAGCTCGCCGGAGCTGATCGGGGTGCCGCAACGGCGACAGGGCTCGCCGTGGCGCTTGTAGACGTAGAGGCGCTCGAAACGGGGGATGTCCGACCGCCGGGGCACACCGACCTCGGCCGGCTGCACGGTGACAATCCGGCCGGTTCTTTCACCGCGGCGCAGTTGCTCGCCGGCCGCGGTCCAAATCGAGTCGATCTCCGATGACGTGAGGTCGGTTACCGTCCGGAAAGGCAAGATGCCCAGGAGGAACAGCAGCTCGGCTCGGTAGACGTTGCCGACTCCTGCGATCACTTTCTGGTCCAACAGGGCGGCCCCGATCGGGATCCGGCGACGCGCCAGTCGGGAGGCGAAGTCGCCAACCGCCGCGGGGTCACGCAGGGGATCGGGGCCCAGCCGGGAGCGCACCGCGTCCTCCGTCGCGGGATCGATGAGGCGACAGGCAGTAGGCCCGGACAGGTACACGGCGACCTCGGCGGCGCGCATCGTGAGGCGGGTTCCGTCGGTCGGTGGCGGGGGCTCCTCCCGGAAGGTGCGGAAGCGGCCGAACAGGCCCAGATGCACGTGGAGCGTATCGCCGGTGCCCCACCGGTAGAAGAGGTGCTTGCCGTGGGCGTCGACTGCGGTGAGGCGGGACCCGTCGAGGCGGGCGGCGCCGGCCTCAAACCGTCCTTGCGGCGAGGCCACTCGCAGCCGCTCGCCGACCAGAGCGTCGCGGTGGAGCCTTGCATATCGGTGAATGGTGTGGCCTTCCGGCACTGCGGCCTCCTGACGATGTCACCACCTATCCGACGCCGGCTGGCGTTGGGGATGGCACAACACCGTCGCCCGGATATCACCGCAACGTGGCGATTCCCGATAGGGGGGTGAACTCCGCCGTGGTGAGCGGGTAGGCCACCGGCTCCAGCTCGGCATCGGCTGGCACCGGGCCGGCCAGCGGCTTGAGCGCAAACGGCTGCGGATTGTCCTCGGCGAGGGGCTCGACGCTGATCACGACGGTGGCTCCCTGCAGGTTGGTGGGGAAGGTCAAGCCGTCGGGGGCATTCTGCAGGTAGTCCTCCCCAGGGAAGTTCGGAGTGCGCACCGTTCCGCTGTATGGAGCTTCGTTGTCGGAGGCGTCGACCCGACTGAAAGTGCCGGTCGTCACCGGGATGCCCTCGATGACGGTCCATCCTTCATAGATCCAGCCGTCCGGCAGCGTGGGCAAATCGAGCCCAGGGGTCGGGCCCGGGAAGGTGAGGAACCAGACTCCGGAGAACTCGTCGTTGACCCGGTCGCCGTCCGTGGGCGTGGCCAACACGAACTCTCCGCTCGCGGTGGCGAAGTCGTTGCCGAGGGCGGCGGGGTGATCTATCGAAAGTGGTGCAGATCCGTCGGCGATGTCACCGGCGAGGATATGGGTGTCGCTCGGCGCCGGGTCGGAATCGCCGGCAGGCTCGATGGAGACGACGACTGCGCTTGCTGCGGTCGGGTCGAAATCGAGAGCGAACTCATCGACGGGTTCGCCGTCGAGGTCCACGGCCTCTCCGGCGACGACGTTGAAGCGGCCGGTGCTGACGGCGGCCCCGTCGATGATCAGCCAGCCTTCGTAGTGAGCCTTGACCAGCTCGGGCCAGGCGGTGGTATCGAAGGCGATGGCGTGCTCGGGTGGCGGCGTCGTGCTGGTAGTGGTCGTCGTGGCGGCAGTAGTGGATGTAGTGGATGCCTGCGTGGTGGTGGCAGTAGTGCTGGTGGTGGTTGCAGGAGCCGCGCTGGTGGCGCCATCCTCGCTGTCACCGCAGGCGGCGACAACGAGCAGAATGGCGGTCGCCACGGCGAACGTCAGCAGTCGCTTGGTGTGCATCGAGACCTCCCTCTGCAGTTGCGGCCTGACCGGGTTACCCAGCCAAACAACGGAACCACGTTGGGTCTGGATTCCCCGCAGCGACATCGTTAAGGGACTTGCAAGATGTCAGTCTCGTCCCGATCGAGAACGGCGGCGCCGGCGGCGGCCGCGGCGAGGGCCGCGATCGCTCGGCCTCATGATGTGATTCGCGGTGGATCTGTCGAAGAACAAGAAACCGGCCTTCATATGCACCCCCAGAGAGCTTCTTCGGGAACGTGAGCGGGTCACTGCGCCGCTGATACCAGCTGTTTGCCCTCTTCCCGGGCGTTCAATTCACGGCAGTGGTGTGCCGATATGCTCCTATCCCAATTTGAAAGTGGTGGAACCGTGAAGACTCGATTGGCGCTGCTCGTAGCCCTTGCTCTCTTCGTTGCGGGGTGTGGCGGCTCGTCCGAGGTGGCCGATACCCAGGCCCGTGAGCGCACCCCGTTGACCACGACCCTGGCAACGACGACCACGTTGCCGGCCACTACGACTGCCGCGCCGGCCACGACCTCCGGGCTACCGCTGGTGTCGGGTCAGCTCGGCCGGGTGCAGGCCGCGATGGCACAGTCGTCGCTGGAGCCGCCGGCCCGCATCGAAGGATTGATCGAGGTTGCCGGCCGCGACGCTGAGCTGGGGCAGATCGAGGTGGCGCTCCCGTTCTCGAGCTCGTTCGATACGGTGACCGGCGACGGTCACATGTTGATGGACTTCAGCGCGTTGTCCGGCCTCATGGCCCCGGGCGACGAGATGGAGGAGCTAGCCGGGCTCTTCGACGGCTTCGAAGTTCGCCAGATTGGTGATACGGCGTACGTGAAGTTCGGATTATTCAACATGATGCTGGGCGTCGAGACTCCCTGGCTGTCGATGCCGGTCGAGGACGGCCAAGGCTTCACCCAGGACTTCTCGACTGGGGTCAACCCGTTCGACGCCACCGGCTTCCTCGACGTGCTGTCGGGATCGTACGGCGAGGTGAGCGTCGTCGGCGAAGAGACGCTGCGCGGAGTCGTGACGAATCGATACCGGGTCATCTTCGACCTGGAATCGCTGGCTGAGCTCGACCCCGAGGCGTATGCCGACCTCGAGGACTCGGCTCCGGTGGGCTTCGACGAGCTGCCCACCGACATCTGGGTCGACGATCAGCATCGAGTGCATCGGTTCCTCTTCGAGATCGAGCAACCCGATGTGGAGGGACTCAACCCGGGCGAGTCGTTCGACTACATGCGGGTGCAGTTCGACTTCTCGGATTACGGAGGGCGAGTCTCCGTAGAGCCGCCTCCGGCGGATCAGGTGACCGACGTCTCCGATCTGGAGGACTGGTTCATGTCCGGCCTTGAGGACGCGGCAGCGTAGGCCACGGAGCCGCCGATGGACGCGGCTCGACCCGGGCCGACTCAGCCACGATCTCGCAACAAGCGCCTGGCCGCCCCCACATGGTGAGGGCGGCCAGTTGCGATTCGCAGGTGAACGGTGTCTAGACGTTCCAGTAGGGACGCTGTCCGTAGTACTCGTAGATGGAGGTGCCCCACGCAGCGTCGGAGAAGTCCGGCCAGTTGTCCTGGTCGAAGCCGGGTGCGTTGTCCAGGGTCTCCTTGTCGACATTCAGCACGAACTCATGGGCCTCGCGGTCGAGGGTGAGAGCGGACCACGGCACGGCGAACAGCTTGTTGCCGATTCCGAGGAAACCGCCCATGTCCAGCACCGCATAGGCAACTCGGCCGTTGTCAACATCGAGCATGATGTCCTTGATGTCGCCGAGGTCGTCTCCCTCGTTGTTGCGGACCTTGTCGCCAACGAGGGTTGAGGCACTGAGCGTGTGTCGTTCCATGGGCATCCTTTCTGTTCGAGGTAGTGGTTGAGGTGGCTGCGGTATCAGTGGACCGACGAAGCGGCCTCCTGGGCGAGGGCGGCGTCGGCTGCGACGTGGTAGCGCTCACCGATTTCCCCGCCGACGTATCCACCCAACATGCTGGCCACCATGGCGGCCAAAGCGGCGGCGGCGACCTTCACGTCGATGTCAGCGGCGTCCAGCTGGGCGAACCAGTCCGGCAATCCGGCATTGGCGAATGCGTTGTACTCCGCGCCGAGCCACTGCCCGAGAACGGCGAATGTGGCCACCAGCAGGATGAACAGCAGCGCCGCGGCGACGCCGTTCATGGCTCCGTTGTAGCGCGCCATGCGGCCGGCGGCCCAGCCGCCAACGACGAATGACGTGAAGATCACAGCGATGGCTACGAGTGATCCGACGACTTCGATTTCTTGCAGATTGCCGTCGAAATCGATGACGTTGAGTTGATATCCGATGCCAGCTTGCCCGGCGAGTATCAGAGCGCCGAGAAAGACAAGCGTTCCAAGTGCGGTGAACATTCCGAGCACGGCCGCGACGAAATCGCCGCCGCCAAACCGCGCTTTGATGGCGGTCAGGTCGGCTTCGGTTCCTCGGATCCGTGGACGGGTCGTTTCAGTGACCATATGACTCCTTCCTCCGATCCAACATGGGTGCCCTACCCGAGAATCACAGGCGTCAAACGTGGGAGATGCCGGGAAACGGCTGCGTCCAGCCAGCGCGGGGGAGTGGTATAATTGCAGCTGCGACGCGGGGTGGAGCAGTCTGGTAGCTCGTCGGGCTCATAACCCGAAGGTCGCGGGTTCAAATCCCGCCCCCGCTACGGAGAAACCCTCAGGTCTTAGGACCTGGGGGTTTCTGGGGTTGTGGGGGAGTGCGGCCCTCCTAGACGCGCCTCACTCTGCGTGGTTGCAGGTGGGCAGCTTCGACTAATCCCGTGCGACCCGGGTCGCCAGCCGGGCTACTGCGTCGGCCTGCTGCTGCGGCAACACGTGGGCGTACTGCTGAAGCGTGAAGGCGGCACTGCGGTGGCCCAGGCGCAGGGAGACAACGTGTGGCGGGACGCCGTCCAGGAGGAGGAGTGTCGCATGGGTGTGCCGCAGTCCATGGAACGGAACGGACCGAGCGGTACCTCGTCGCAGTGGCAGGTAGTGCCGGTCGATAGATGGGGAGAAGAGGACCCCTGCTTCGGCGGGGGTCCCTTCACGTTCACACCGCACCAGCAATCGGAAGCCCCCGCCACTCAGGCTGGGGGCTTCCGCGGTCAGTTCGCCCCGTGTGCCCCGTAGCGGGCAGGCACGCCACTGACCTCGACTGAACCATCGGCGGCGAGTGGGTCGAAACTGGAGCAGCGGCACGCCAAGGATGCGAAGCCCCGCCGACCATCCGCCCGCGGGGGCTTCGCTCGACGGCCCACCCTCAGTGCGCTCGGCGGCCGTGCCGTGATCGGCTCGCTGACCAGTGCAGAGAGCCGATCACTCGCTATGGGCGACATCACCCGTACTGCCCACCCGTCCGATAACGGCACCTAGGCGTGCGGGTAGGTCGTGGGCTGCTTCTGCGCATGCAACCCGGTATGAGCGGCAGCTCGACGCATACTCCTGAGTATCGGTCGGGCCGCCGACATCCGGCACGGCTACTCCGAGTGACGGGTCCGAGAGGCAGATCAGGGGCCGGGGAGCATGTCGCTCTGAAGCCAGACTGAAGCCCAACGATCTGACACTCCCCGACACCACCTATCACTCGTTGCCAGCCGTACTAAGGTGTGAGATCGTTGACTATCGATATGTGCTGGCGGTCAACGCTGCTGAGACCCCTTCCGTCGGGCTCATAACCCGAAGGTCGTAGGTTCAAATCCTACCCCCGCTACCACTTGACGGTACGGAACCCCCAGGTCAGAAGGCCTGGGGGTTTCTTGCTTTGCGGGTGGGAACTTGAACCCGGCGATGAGCCGTCGGGCGAAGAGCCGGTGGCATTGGTCCGTACCTGCTACACAGGCAACATCGCTACCGGAGGAGCCCGCGGTGTATGGAATCATCTCCCAATTGACTGCCCGGGAAGGAAAACGGGACGAGCTCATCGAGATCCTGTTGGACGGTACGAAAGAGATGCCGGGCTGCGTGCTCTACGCGATCGCCGTTGATACTGCCGACGACACCGGGATATGGATCACCGAGTTCTGGGACTCTGAGGAGTCACACCAGGCATCACTTCAGCTCTCCCACGTCCAGTGGGCGATCTCAGAGGGACGGCCGATGATCGCCAGCTTCGGCGCCCGCCATACCGTCACCCCGGTCGGCGGGATCGGGGTTACCTAGCTCCCGGGATGCCTGCTGCCAGATCCTTGTCCAACTCACATCCCCCGGCCGTTGCGGGCAATTTGCCTCTACCGTGCCGGTGGCCGCTCAGTGGATCATCGCGGGGTAGGCGAAGCTCGCGAGTGAAGCTCGCGAGTGAATGAACCAGGACGGGCGAGTCGATGAACCGAATCGTGGAGACCCGACTGCTCGCTCCGGATGTGAAGTATTTCCGGGTCGAGGCGCCCAAGGTGGCCCGCAAGCGACGCGCCGGGCAATTCGTCATCATTCGGGTCACCAACGACGGTGAGCGTATCCCGCTCACGATCGCGGATGCAGATCCGGTGGCGGGGTGGATCGCCCTCATAGTCCAGGGAGTGGGTAGGACGACTCGGCTCATGAACCGCCTGGACGCCGGGGATGCGCTCCACGACCTGGCCGGGCCCCTTGGCATGCCGTCGGCGATCCCGCAAGGCCGCACCGTCGCCGTCGTGGGCGGCGGCGTCGGCACGGCCATTGCATATCCGACCGCGGTGGCGTTGGCCGAGGCCGGCAACGAAGTCATCGCCATCATCGGGGGGCGGACCCGTGAGCTGGTGATTCTCGAGGACGAGCTGCGCGCCGTGTGCGGCGAGGTCCATCCCACCACCGATGACGGCTCGTATGGATATCACGGCTTCGTCACCGACAAGCTGGCGGAGCTGCTGGCCGCCGACCGCGCCATCGACTACGTCATCGCAGCGGGGCCGGTAGCGATGATGCGAGCCGTGGCTGAAGTCACCCGTCCCTCCGGGATCGACACCGTCGTGAGTCTCAATCCGATCATGGTCGACGGCACCGGGATGTGCGGCGGATGCCGAGTCTCAGTCGGGGGAGCGACCCGGTTCGCCTGCATCGACGGGCCCGAGTTCGACGCCCATCAAGTGGACTTCGACCTCCTGGCGCGGCGCAACCGGAGCTACCGGGCATTCGAGCACTACCGCAACGAGGAGCTCATTGCAGCCGAGCCGTGCCCGGTCGATTCGCGAGGTCCGGTCGACTCACGAGGCACGGGCTGATGGGGCGTGACCTGACCCGCCGGGAACGGCTGCGACTGCCCCGGCAGCCAATGCCGGAGCGGCCACCTGAGGAACGGGCCTTCAACTTCGAGGAAGTGAACCTGGGTTACACGCCCCAGCAAGCGGTTGCCGAGGCGGAACGATGCTTGCTGTGCGCCCACCCCACCTGCATCGAGGGCTGCCCGGTCGGCATCGATATCCGCGAGTTCGTCCGGCTTACCGCCGAGGAACGGTTCGCAGACGCCGCCGACGTCATCAAGCGGGACAACTTCCTGCCGGCCGTATGCGGGAGGGTGTGTCCTCAGGAGACCCAGTGTGAAGGTGCCTGTGTTCTCAGCAAGAAGTACCAGCCGGTGGCGATCGGCAACCTGGAGCGTTTCGTTGCCGACCATGAGCGCAGCCGGGGAGGGGGAGCCCGTCGTGTAGTCGCCCCCAAGACGGGCAAGCGGGTCGCCATCGTGGGGAGCGGGCCCGCCGGGCTGTCGTGTGCCGCCGACCTGGTGCGGGCCGGCCACGATGTCACTGTGTTCGAGGCCCTCCACGAGCTCGGCGGTGTTCTGGTTTATGGGATCCCCGAGTTTCGGCTGCCCAAAGAGATCTTGCAGGCTGAGGTCGAACAGCTGGCCGAGCTCGGGGTGAGCTTCGAGACCAATACCGTCATCGGCAAGGTCGAGACGATCGACGAATTGCTCGACGAGGACGGTTTCGACGCCGTGTTCCTCGGCGTGGGGGCCGGGTTGCCGCGGTTCCTGAATGTGCCGGGGGAGAACCTGATCGGGGTGTACTCCGCCAACGAGTTTCTGACCCGCGTCAACCTGATGCGGGCGTATGCAGCCGGGGCCGAGACCCCGTTGCTCGATCTCTATCAGAAGACCGTCGTCGTCTTCGGCGCAGGCAACACTGCCATGGATGCGGTGCGGGTTGCCCGTCGGTTGGGAGCGGACCCAGCCATGATCGTCTACCGACGCACCGAGGTCGAGATGCCGGCCCGGGCCGAGGAAGTGGCCCATGCCAGGGCCGAAGGCGTCGAGTTCGCAACGCTGGTGGCGCCCCTCGAGTTGCTGGGCGACGACGACGGCTGGCTACGGGGGGTGCGGCTCCAGAGAATGGAGCTCGGCGAGTCGGATACGAGTGGTCGGCCTCGGCCGGTGCCCATTCCCGGCGATGAATACCAGCTCGCCGTCGATGTCGCCGTTGTAGCGGTCGGCAACGATCCCAACCCTCTCATCCAGCGCACCGCCCCGGACATCGCCCAGACAGCGTGGGGGACCATCGTGGCCGATCCGCAGACGGGTCGAACCTCCAAGATCGGGGTGTTCGCCGGTGGCGACATCGTCACCGGAGGGGCCACCGTGATCCTGGCGATGGGTGCCGGCAGGCGGGCGGCCCGCTCGATCGACGAGTACCTCACCACCGGTTGGTGGCAGCCCACCGTGGAGCGCTGACGGCGGCGGCTTGGCTGCTGGAAGGCTCTGGCTGTTTACCCGACCACTCGCCGGGGGTATATTCGGGCGGACTTGCGGGGTGGTGCACCCAACGACTCGTCAAGGCTCGGGGGTTTAGATATGGAGGGCACGGTGCGTTTTCGCAACAAAACTTTGGTACCGCTACTCATGGTGATGGCGGTGCTCATGATCGGTCCGATTCCTGTAATGGCTGGTGAATCGCTCGATGCCAAGACCGGCATCGACGATCCCTCCGGCGACCGACTCGCTCCGGGGATGAACGTCATTCGCAAGGTCGACGCCTTGGGGACCGTGATTGTCAGGCTGAACCGGGGCGACCGGGCAGCCCACTTCGACATCCATGTCCGCGGCATCGACGTCGTCGCGATCGACGACAACTTCGAGAAAGGCAGGGACCTCGAGGGCGGTCACGAGAACGGCATCTGGGGAGGCTGCCGTGACGAGCTGCTGACCAGCACCACCGTCGGCCCTCACGTCCGCGGATTGATCGCCAAAGGCAAGTTCTACACGTGCAGCCAACACGACACGATTCGGCTGCATCTCGGCGAGCCGGACGTCAACGGTGAGGAGCCGGGTATCAAGATCGTCTTCACCGAGGGTGTGCTGATCAACGCCGAAGGGGTCTATGTCGGCACGGATCCGACCGACATGCAGGACACTTGGATCCCGCTGTTCGGCGACTGATCACGGGCGCTTGATCGAACCGGTCGAGGGATTCCTCATGGGCTGTGGCGGGCCTGCTCCAAGGCCCGCCACACCCGCTCCGGAGTGAACGGGGTTTCGGTCAGCCAGATTCCCGTGGCGTCGTGGACCGCATTGGCAATCGAGGGGATCGGCGCGTTGATTCCGATTTCGGAGATCGACTTGGCGCCCATGGGCCCAGTCGGATCATAAGACTCGACGAGGATCACTTCGATGGGCGGTAGATCCAGCGTTGTGGCGATCTTGTAGCGCCCTAGATCGTCGGTCAGGGACCTGCCGTCCACGTCGAAGACCATCTCCTCGAAGAGGGCGTAGCCGATGCCGTTGGCGATGGCGCCCTCGACTTGGCCGGCCGCCAGGTGGGGGTTGATGGCGGTGCCACAGTCCACCGCGGCGACGTAATCGACGACTTCGATTCTGCCCGTGTCCTCGTCGACGGCGACTTCGCAGAAGCTGGCCAGGAACGGTGGAGGAGACATCTCTGGGACGAACGAGCGGGTGGCGGCGATCTGCCGTTGATTGGCCCCGTAGAAGGTGCGCAGCCCGATCTCTTCAAGAGACACCGAGGAGCCGTCCGGGGCCGTGATTCGCCCTTCTCCGCTTTGGAGTTGGGCGCGATCGATCTTCAGGATCTCGGCGGCCACATCGAGGATGTGATCCCTCACCTCTTCGGCCGCCAGCTGGACAGCCATTCCGGAGACGTAGGTGGTTGAGGAGGCATACGCCCCGGTATCGAAGGGGGTCGTGTCGGTGTCGGAGGAGGTGACCACGATGTGGTCGAGCGGGACCCCCAGAACCTCGGCGGCGATCTGGCCCAGGACGGTGTCGGATCCGGTGCCCAGGTCGGTAGCGCCGACGAGCAGGTTGAAAGATCCGTCGTCGTTCATCTTGATGGTCGCCGAGGCCATGTCGATCAGCGGTATGCCCGAACCCTGCATGTGGATGGACATCCCTACGCCGTGCACCAGAGAGCCGCGGCGACGTCTCGCGCCACGTTTGCCGCTCCAACCGATGCGCGCCGCGCCGCGCCGGATGCATTCGGTGAGCGCACACGAGGGAATGATCTGGTCGACCCCTTCGCGGCCCTCGCCGAGAGCCCGAAACACCGGGGAGGACTCCCCGGCCCGGATGTGGTTGCCGATCCTCCACTCCAACGGGTCGACCCCGACGCGGTCCGCCAGCCGATCCACCGCGGTTTCCAGCGCGAAGTAGCCCTGCGAGGCTCCGTATCCGCGGTACGCGCCGCCGACCGGGAGGTTGGTGTAGACGGCATCGCCGAAGAACCGGATGTTGTCCACCTTGTTGTAGAGCGGGAGCGTCTTCGAACCGACATTGGAGAGCACCGTCAGGCCGTGAGTGCCGTAGGCGCCGGTGTTGGAGAGAACGTCCATCGAGATTGCCCGCAGCGTCCCGTCCGGCTCTGCTCCCAGCTTCACGGTGATTCGCATTGGGTGGCGCGTCCGCGACGAGACGAACTCCTCCTCACGGGTGTAGATGAACCGGGCGGGACGGCCGGTGCGCACCGTTACGAGGGCGGCCAGATCCTCGATCAGCACCTCCTGCTTGACCCCGAAGCCGCCGCCGATCCGCGGTTTGATCACGCGGATCCGGTGCAGCGGGATGTCCAGGAGGCGGGACAGGATGCGCCGCACGTGGAACGGGACCTGCGTCGAGGAGATGATCACCAGTCGCCCGTCCTCGTTGAGGTAGCTGGTGACGGCGTGCGGCTCGAGGGGAACGTGCTGGGTGTACTGGGTTTCGGTGGTGACCTCGACGACGATCGGGGACCCGGCCAAGGCCTGCTCGACGTCGCCTACTCGGGCGACCATGTGGGCGGCGATGTTGCGCTCCTGGTCCCAGACGTCGAGCGCGTCGGTTTCGTCATGGATCACCGGAGCGCCGGCTGCGATCGCCTCGTCGATCGAGAGCACGGGCTCCAGGATCTCGTAATCGACCGAGATCAAGGAGGTGGCGCGGCGGGCGATCTCGAGAGAGTCGGCAGCGACGCAGGCAACCCGGTCGCCGACGAAACGCACCTTGGTGTCGAACATCCTGGCGTCGTACGGGGACGGTTCCGGGTATCCCTGCCCGGCGGTCGTGTACCGGCGGTCCGGTGTATTGCGATGGTCGAGCACGATCGCTACCCCTGCCAGGCTCTCGGCGGCAGTGGTATCGATGTTGCGGATCCGCGCATGGGCGTGGGGGCTGCGCAGTAGCGCGATGTGGAGGAGGTCTGGTTCCGGTGGCCGATCGTCGACGAACACCGGCTCCCCCTTGACAAGGGCGCGACCGTCGAGGCGAATCTCGGAGTGACCCACCACTGCGAGCTTGTCAGCCATGAGCTCCCCCCTCGGGCGACTCGACGACGAGCTCGACCGCATCGAGCTGCTTCACGTAGCCGGTGCACCGACACAGATTGCCGGCCAGGTAGGCGGCGATCTCGGCGCGCGTCGGCGTCGCATTCCGCCGCAGCAGGTCGGCGGCGGTCAGGATCATTGCGGGGATGCAGTAGCCGCATTGGACGCCCCCGGTTTCCAGCATCGCTTGCTGCAAGGGGTGCGCCTTCTCGGCGGGCAGGCCCTCGATGGTCGTTATGCGTGCCCCGTGGGCTTGGCCGGCGAACATCAAACAGGACGCGACGGCTCGGCCGTTGAGGAGAACGGCACAGGTGCCGCAATCGCCGTGGGCGCAGCCGTCCTTTACCGACGTGTAGCCGAGGCGCCGCAGGGCTTCGAGCAACGTCTCTCCCGGCCCGACCGTTTCCTCGATTCGGCGCCCGTTGATCTCCGCTGCGATCCTCATCGATCCACCGCCCGATCGACGATGTGCTGGAGGCAGCGGGCGACGAGAACTCCGACGAGATGCGTCCGGTACTCCGCGCTGGCTACCCAGGCCGAGCCGGTGACGATCTCGGTCCGGGCCAAGCCGACGGCGTCGTTGATAGCGGTGGGGCTGAGCCCGTGGTCGCGGATCAGCTGTTCGGTTTGGCGGGCCCGCTGGGCGCGGTGCGGGGTCGCTCCGAGGACGATCCGCACCTCCGTGACGCGGTTGGCTTCGTGATCGACGCGACAGCAGGCGTTGATGATTGGAAAGTCGAAGGCGGTGCGGGCGAAGCGTGAGTATGCGGCCGTGGCGGAGGTGAGCGGGGGCAAGTGAATCCCTGTTACGAGGTGCGGGGCTTTGTGGTGGGCGCCGTCGTAGTACTCGGCGAGAGGGATGGTCACCGAGGAGCCCGTGTAGATGGTCACGGTCGCGTCGAGGGCGATCATCACCGGAATGACGTCGGAGAGCCGCCCTCTGGCGAGGTGCCCGCCGAGCGTGCAGACATTGCGGAGCAGCGGGCTGCCGACGTGGCCCAGCATGTCGGTGACTACGCCCGATGCACGCTTGCGCACAGCGGGATGCTCGGCAATCTCGGCAAAGGTCGCCATCGCCCCGATGTCGATGGAACCGTCAGCAGCCAGCGCAATGTCTTCGGGTAGCGCGGCGGCGAGATCGATGAGTGTGGTCACCTCGGGTGGACAGGTGATCGTGAGGTCGGTGCCGCCGGCCAGCAATCGGCGAGTCGGCGCGCCGGACTCGATGAGGCGCCAAGCCTCGTCCGGGGATTGGGGACGCAGGTACTCGCTGATCTGTGCCCGGCTCGTCCTTGTCATTGCCCTCGGGCCCCTCCAGTGCCGCGGATGCGCCTCGCGCCGCAATCCTCACGCCACCTTGCCAGCACGAGTGGAGGCCCAAAAGGGTCCAAAGACACCTTCGACGGGTGGCGTTCGTGCGGCGGGGGGGCCGATTGCCTCTGGTGCACTGAAGCGATTGGCGAGACGCTGAAGCTGAGATTGGAGGTGGACGATATGTTCGCCGATCGTGTTGATGCTGGGCGGCGCCTGGCCGAGAAGCTGCAACACCTCCGAGGTGAGGATCTCGTTGTCCTCGGTCTGCCCCGCGGGGGTGTGCCGGTTGCCTACGAGGTGGCCACGGCGCTGAATGCTCCGCTGGATGTCATCGTGGTGCGCAAGCTCGGCGTTCCGTCACAACCGGAGCTCGGGATGGGCGCCATCGGTGAGGACGGCGTGAGGATCATCAACTCCGAGGTCATGCGGATGGCCGCGGTCAACGAATCTGAGCTCGAGCGAGTGGTGCAGCGCGAACAGGTAGAGCTGGAGCGGCGGGCGTCTCGGTTCCGCCGCGGTCGGCCTCGCATGCCGTTGAGCGGGCGGACAGCCCTCGTCGTTGACGATGGCATCGCCACGGGGTCTACCGCCCGGGCCGCGTGCCAAGTGGCGCGGGCCCATGGGGCGGCTCGCGTTGTGCTGGGCGTTCCCGTAGCGCCGCTCGGTTGGACCATCGATGTGGGCGAGGATGCAGATGAGTTCGTGTGTCTGGAGACGCCGCGCGCCTTCTTTGCCATCAGCCAGTTCTACGGGGACTTCACGCAGACCACCGACGACGAGGTGATCAGTTGCCTCGAGCGGAGCGCGTCGGCCGCGACGAGCTCTACTGTTTCGGCCGCTGCCGTACGGGAAGCAGCCGTCAGCCGTGGCAACGATCGCTACGACCCGATGGTCGAGGCAGAACGCGAAGAGGCCAACGGGGTGGAACTGTTCGAAGATGCGTCGGCCGGCCAGGTTCTTCTCGTGGCGCGCGAAGAGGCACAGGGCGTGGAGCTCTTCGAGGATCCCGATGCCGTGATGCCGGCGACGGCGCTGCGTCAAGGCGCGCCGGGTCATGAGAGCTTCGGCGGCGACCTGGCTGCTTTCCGGCCGGACGAGGAAGAGATTCGGGAGCGAGAGTCCGACGAACCGCGCGAGAGTTGATGTCCCCACCGCTGAGCGAGAGGCGCCGGAGGTTGCCTCTCGCGGAGCTCCGGTAGCGTTGCCCGCAGACCCAGGCTAGGAATATGTACTAGTGGCCTTCGAATGGATTGCCGCCGGGCTGGCGGTCGCCCTCATCGCGTGGGGGGCGTATCGGCTGCGCCAACCGGAACACACCCACGGCCGCTCCCGCTTGTTGTGGGCGTCGCAGCGGGCGAGCGAGGAGAAGCGCAACTTCCTGGTGAAGGTTCGCGACTGGATCTGGGAGTATCTCCAGTACCGGACTCGGCGCAAGCGAGACGTCCTCCCTTATCCTCCGGACGACAGCGGCATCTATCCGTTGACGGCCGCCGCCGGAGGAGACACGGTGCGGTTGGCGTTCACCGGCGACTGGGGGAAGGGTCCGGACAGCCGCGCCGGAGCCGTGGCCGCCGCCATGGAGGCCGGGAGGCCCGACTTCACGGTTCATCTCGGTGACATCTACCCAGTCGGCCGCTCTGCAGATGTCCGGAGGAACTTTCTCGGCATGGGTGCTGATGGCGTCCGGTGGCCCGAAGGTTTGGTGGGTACGCTGGCGCTGCCGGGAAATCACGAGTACCAGTCGGGTGGCCATGCGTTCTTCGACGAGGTGCTGCCGGCGATGCACATCGTCGTAGACGGACGATCACAACCCCAGAGGACGAGCTTCTTCTGTCTCGAGAACGTCCACTGGCGGGTCATCGGCCTCGACACAGGGAACGAGTCGGTGCACCGATTCGGTAAGGAAGCCTTCTTCCACCTGCTCAACAAGATCCCATTCATCAACCGGCTGGCGTGGGTACAGGATCACAAGACGTGGCTGCCCGAGACGGAGATGGAATGGCTGCGTGACGTGCTGGCGAGCGAGCGTGACGACCCGCGGGGACTCATATTCATGAGCCACCATCAGGTGTATACCGCCCTCGATCGTCGCGGCGGCAACCCCAAACCGGGCAAGCAGGTCGCCAGCCTGCTGCCGCCGGGCCGGGAGGCAATCTGGTTTCACGGCCACGGCCACATCCAAGGCACGTATCGGATGCAGCGGCTGCGGGGCGCCGCCAACGACTTCTCTCTGGCGGCGCGTGCTGTCGGCCACGGTTCCGACGTCGATCCCGTGAACCTGCAGCAGCTCAGGCGGCGAATCTGCCAGTACCAGCTCGAATATGTGGACAACCGCGGCGACCCCAAGGCCAAGAAGATCAAGAGCCCCCACAACGGTTTTGCGGTCCTCACTTTTCACGGCCCAGAGCTGGAGGTGCGGTACTTCACGTTGCGCTCCGTCACCGACGAGGTTGAGACCGTCATGGCAGAGAGATGGACGGTCAGCGAGGGGGTGCTGACAGGTCCCGACTATGGCGAGGTGTTGGCTCACCAAGACATCGTGAAGATCGAGGACAGATTCGAGTGCCTGCCCCCGAGGCGCTGAGCCCGGAGGACGCATTGTCGATGGCCGGGCCTTGTAGGAAGCGCGGAGCCGGCGAATCACGCTGGTCGACACTCCACCCTGATCCGGCCGGTTTCGAGAGAAGTAAGCCCCACGTCGATATCGAAGAAGCGGGCCACCACAGCGGCGTTGGTGCGGAAGTGCGTCGTCGGCTCGCTCGTGACGAAGGACTCGCCCCCGGCGCGGGCCAGGGGAAGGAGGAGCTGGTCGGCGAGCTGCTGTCCGACCGGAACGCCCGCTTCGAGATAGCCGCGCGCCTGCTCTACGGCGCGCTGGGCCACCTCCTCGGCAGGCAACCCGCGGCGACCGAATCCGGAGAAGACCTCGGTGACGTTGGCGCTGGCCACGACGAGCATGATGATGTTGCCGGGCCCGGCCGCCTGCACGGCCTCGGCATGGAGCGTCTCAGCTGCCCATCCCAACTCTTGGGCGACCACGGCCAGCTCGCGTTGTGCGATCGACAGCGGCAGCCGGGACACCAGGGCGCGCGCCTCCGTTCGCCGCAGCGGCCCTCTGTCGTCGAGGGTCAGGCGTCTCCACTGCGTCTGGCCGGTGCGGAGCCGGACCAGCCCGCCTCCTTTGGGGTAGAAGCCCGGTCGCTCCAGGGTGAGCTCCAGCTCGGCGCCCATCCGGCCCAGCACAGGGGCGAAGGCTCGGTCGAGGAACTCGAAAGGGGGCGCCCCTTCGTTATGGGTTCCCCCCTCGATCGTCACCACGGACGTCCCGGCCTCGAGGAGCGGCAGCAGGATCGTCTGCAGCACCAAGCTGGTGCTGCCGGCCGTTCCGATCGAGAAGTGGTAGCGCCCGGCGGTTACGGGCCCTGGTCGGAACACGATGGCAGGTGATCCCAGGGCAGCTCCGGTGATGTCGGCGGCGGAGATCTCGCCGGCGGCTCGCACGGCGGCGAGGTGCTGATGGAGGAGCCCGGGGCGATCCCGCCCGGCACGGATGCGGTCGATGGCGAAGGGCCGACCGGTGAGCAGCGAAGCCGCCAGCGCGGTGCGCAAGATCTGGCCGCCGCCTTCACCAACCGAGCCATCCAAGGAGATCACTTCTCGCGCAAACTAGCGATCAGCGGTGGGCTCGGGACGGCTCAACCGCGTAAACGTCCGCCACGGTGGCGAGCGGTCGGCTCGTACCATGCCCTGAGATGGTGAAGCTCTTCCTCGCCGGGGACGTCATGCTGGGTCGCGGGATCGACCAGATCCTGCAGCATCCCGTCGATCCGGTGATCTACGAGTCCTATGTCAAGTCGGCTGAGGGCTATGTGACGCTTGCCGAACGAACCAGCGGGCCCATCCCGAGGAAGGTCGGCGACGCCTATGTGTGGGGAGACGTGATCCCCGAGTTGGAGCGGGCCCGGCCCGACGTGCGCTTCATCAATCTGGAGACGGCAGTGACGGCGCGCGACGTGCCCTGGCCTTCCAAAGGGATCTCCTACCGCATGAATCCCGCCAACGTCGGAGTGCTCATTGCCGCCGGCATCGACATCTGCACATTGGCCAACAACCACGTCCTGGACTGGTCGCATCAGGGGCTCGCCGACACTCTCGATGCCCTCGACCAAGCCGGCATCGGCTACGTCGGCGCAGGTCGCGATCAGGCGGCGGCAGAGGCGCCGGCCGTGGTTGCCGCAGGCGGAGGAAGAATCGTTGCCTTGGGCGTGGGTAGTCCTACCAGTGGCATCCCGGCGGCGTGGCAGGCGGCCGCGGAGAGGGGCGGAGTCGCCTACCTGCCCGACCTCTCGATGGCGGCGGCTGAGACTCTGGCCGACCGGGCGGGGGAGCGGACGGGCGCCACCATCGTCGTATCGATCCATTGGGGACCCAACTGGGGGCATCGCATACCCGCCGCGCACACCCGGTTCGCCCGTCGGTTGATCGACTGCGGGGTGGACGTCGTCCATGGGCACTCGTCGCATCACGCCAAGGCGATCGAGGTCTACCGGAATCGGTTGATCTTGTATGGCTGCGGCGACCTGATCAACGACTACGAAGGGATCGGGGGCCATGAGGAATTCCGCGGCGATCTGGCCCTCATGTATCTCGCCACGTTGGGCCGGGACGGGCTCGAACAGCTGGAGATGACGCCGATGCGGATGCGCCGCCTGCGCGCCGAACGCGTCACCGGCCCAGACGTGGACGAGTTGGGGCGCACCCTCGATCGTCATAGCCGGACGTTCAACACGAGCGTGCGGGTCAAGGAAGACGGTCGACTCGAAGCCATGTGGTAGGCGCAGCGGCGGCCGCGACGTCAAGCCGGCCGCCGGCTACGGAATGACTCCCGCCGCCGCCAGCGAGGTCTTCCAACGCTCGATCAGCTTGGGGTCCTGATAGGGGCGGCTGTCGAGCCAGGCGGCGGCGTCGACGGCCGGGAAGCGCTCCTTGATGAGATCGGCAGTGGCCTGGGCCCGCCGCGTCTGGCCGAGCTCTATCTGAGCCGCCGCCAGGACGAGCAGCGCTTCGAGGTTGCGAGGCTGGTGTTCGAGCACTGACTCAGCGGTAGTGGCGGCCGCCTCGAGCCGGCTACCGATATACAGCGAGCAGGCTTGCACGGTGGGGTACCAGGGCTTGTTCATCGCGGTTAGACGCATTGCCACGTCCAGCAGATCGACCGACTTCTCCCACTGGCCGAGGTAGCGGCGCACACTGCCCTCTATTCCATAGGTGAGGTCGCAGGTGGGGCGGGTGATCTCGACGCTCTCGAGCAGGTCGAGGGCATCCTCGGTTCGACCCGTGGACATCAACGTTGCCGCTTGCACCATCTGGGCCAGGCCGGTCACATCACCGAGTCCGGCTCCCTCGGCGGCCAACTCTGCCGCCTTGACGAAATGTTCGCCGGGGTTCGCCAGCAGTCCCTCGGCGGCACCCGCCCAGTGGGCGAACGCCGACAGTGAGGGCCCGAAGGGCAGTTCGGGGTGGGAGCGAGCCACCCCGTCGAAGAGCTCTATTGCTTGCAGCACTCCCTCGGGCGTGTTGGCGGTGAGGTGATACCAACCTTCGTAGATCTGATGGATTGCGTCGGGGTCGTCGAGGCGAGCGTATTCCCGAGCCGGCTCGCCGATGATCAACTCCACTTCGATGGAGCGGGCAATGTCCTCGGCGATTCGGTCCGACATCTGCGCCAGCTCCGCCGGGGAGCCCGCCCACTTCTGAGAGGTAACCACGTTCATCGTGGCGACCTCCATCAGTTGGGCGTAGAGACGCGCATGGCCCCCATACTGGAGGAAGCCGGTTTCGATGAAGTACTCCGGCGCCTGAGCAGCTCTAGCGGCGAAGTCGGCGGCGACGTCCATGACCTTTAGGTTGCGCACTGCGGTCAGGCGATGCAAGACGTCCGAACGGATCAGGTCAGGGATGGTCGCATAGTCCGCCGTGAGGCCGTTGCTGTGGATCGGCAGCACCGCGACCGTGGGAGCAGCCAGCGATAGCTTGGGGCGGGTGGGCGCACCGCCGTCGGCTGGAAGGTCGGCGAACTCGAAGACCTCGACGCCTTCAGGGATGTTCTTGAGCTTGCGAGTGCCCGTAGAGCGGAAGCGCAGCGCGGGCTCGTCGAGTGCCCGGAAGACCGCTCCGGAGACGCTCACTCCACCGGGCCGAGCCAGCGCTTGGATCCGGGTTGCGATATTCAGCGAATCGCCGAAGTAGTCGCCGTCGCTGGCGGTCACCGGGCCTTTGTCGATGCCCATTCGAAATCGGACCTGGCGGTGCTCCGGCACGTCCTCGCTGTCGTGTTCGATCTCCGTCGAGATCGCAATGGCGGCCTGCACCGCGTCTTTGACGTCTCCGAAGAGGGCCATGAAGTTGTCGCCCACGAAGTTGAGGAGCTCGCCGCCGCAAGCCGCGATCGTTTCGGCCACCAAGCGGTGGTACTTGTCCATCGCTCGAGTGGTGGCGTCGAAGTCGTCGGCCATGAGTCGGCTGTAACCGACGACGTCCGCGTTCAGGGCCACCAACTCGCGGGTCTCAGTGATGGATTCCGTCTGCACCATCGGCAACACCTGTGTCTTCTCGAATCTAGCCGCCGCCACTGCGTGTGTCGGCGAGTTCCGCGCCGGCTAGCCGGATGGCGTCACGAGAGCAGTCTGTCGACGATTGCCTTGGCGAGGACGCGGTTGATCTTGCTCGCATCGGCAGCCTCGGCAAGTCCACGAGTGAATGTGTAGAAGACGTGCGCCGGACTGCGGACGAAGAGGGTCTCATCCGCGCTAGCCCGTGCCTCTACCCGGGGGTCGAGCTCCATTTGGTTCACAGCTCCGCCTTCGGTCATGACGTACTCCCATGGGCCGGCGATTTCCAGCGGGGAGCCGGCGGTAAAGGCAAAGCGGGCCCTCTGCATAGGCGTGCTCTCTGGGGACGGTTGATGACCAGGTGACGCCGAACCACTCGTCCTGGAAGTAGTGGTAGCCCTGATCGAGCGTGAGGCCGGTGAGGCCGGCGACCTCCCGGGGAGTGAGGAGCTGGAGCGGGTCTACACCGGCGCTCTCCACTGCGGCCGCCCAGCCTTCGGGCAGCCCAGCGCGACCAGAGGAGCTCTCTGAGACGACATCGGCCGCGGTCCGAGCCCTACGACGCCGGCCAAGGCATGACGACGTCATCCGTGATGGCGACCACGCGAGCATCCCACGGGCAGTATTGGCCCACCGTGTCGATCCAGTAGTCAACGTCGTCATCCACCATCGAGGCGGTGCCGTCGCAGAGCTCGATCGTGAAGTCCACCAGCTCCACATCGACCACATGCCACTCATGGCCATGGTTGAAACCGCCGTCCCCACGCTGCAGCCGACCGTTGGGGATGCCGGCCCTGCCGTTACCCGCCAAGGCTGCCTGAAGCCTGCGCAGACTCTCGTCATCGACGATCTTGGTGGCGAATTGGCTTCCGTCGACCGTTTCCCAGACGGCGAACTGCTCGACGGAGCCGCCGCAGGCCGTGAGGACCGTCGCCACGATCAGCACAGCCGCGGCCAAGCCATGGAGTCGGGCGGCGTGGTACTCCTCCCTTCGAAACGGAGCTCGATTGTTGGCTGGCATGAGGGTTGCCTCCTCTTACGTGAATCGTATGGGCCGGCGAGCAAATCAGCAGCATGCATCAGCGGATTCCGCCGAGTCAGGGGACCACATAGGACGGCATCGCCTCGAAGCTCCACACTCCGGCGGCGGCGATGAGATCGGCGTGGGAAATGTAGGTCGGTACGAGATCGTCTGCCCCGGAGTAATAGCCGCCGGCGGGGGGAGGCTTGACGGTCGGCTCGAAGTCGACGACGTAGCCGGCTGCCGTCGGCACGTCGAGAGCGTATTCGGCGTGGAACCGGCATCCGTAGTCGAGGTCCGTCCATTGCAATGGCCCGGTCACGGCGGTTCCGAGCGACTGCCCCGCCTCTGTCGTGAATGTCAGGACCATGCCGGACAAAGCATCGGGCCGGATTAGGTTGGCGGCCTGGACTTCGCAGGGTGCGTCCATGCGGTGGTCGGTGAACACGGAACCGCGAATCGCCACTGCGGCGCCGCGAGGTATCGCGTCGGCGGAGGCGCAGGCGCTCGTGGCGATCAGCCCAGCGATCGCCACGAGCGTTCCCAGCGAGGGTCGGCTCCTCATTCGAAGCTGCTCAACGCGATTGCGGCAATCACGTAGATCGCGGCCACCAGGACCAACGCTGCGAACAGCACTCCGCCCACGACCTTGACCCAAGTTGGCGGCCTGAAGTCTGCAGGCACCTGGCTCATGACCCCGGCGCCCAGCGCCGCCGTCAATGCAGGAAGCACGAGAGGCCCTCCCGGCAGGGTTCCTCCATAGACGCTGATGAGAACTCCGACGGCGGCACCGCCAATGGCGCCCATGGCCATCAGCCGGGTGCGAGGCGCTTGCCGTCGAGCAGCTAGCAGGTTCGTTTTGGGCTCCTTTCGGATGCGGGGTCAGCGATGCCGCCCCGATGCACCATTCGACGTCGCCGCCTCACATTTGGTTTCCGCGAGCGGTTCCGGGCGGCGTGGATCGACTCAGCCGGCTGCCGCTCGCAGTGCGGCGAGGTCGATCTTCTTCATGGCCAGCAAGGCGTCCATGACGCGCTGGGATCGTTGCGGATCCGGATCGGCAAGCAGGGCCGCGGCCGGTGTCGGAAAGACTTGCCACGACAGCCCGTAGCGGTCCTTGAGCCAGCCGCACTGGACTTCCTCGCCACCGTCGCTCAAACGTGACCAGTAGTAGTCGACCTCTTCTTGATCCTTGCAGTTGACGAGCATGGAGACGGCGTCGTCGAAGGTGAACTGCGGGCCGCCGTTGATCGCCGTGAACGGCTGACCGTCGAGCACGAAGTCGACAGTCATCACCGTTCCGGTCTCTCGGGGTCCGGCCGGGCCGTAGTACGAGACGTTGGTGATCTGCGAGTTGGGGAAGATGGACACGTAGAACTCGGCCGCTGCGAGGCCCTCGGTGTCGAACCATAGGTTGGGTGTGATAACCGGCATGAAGGCTTTCTCCTGATGAACCGGACACCCGCGGACGTTATCCCAAACGCGGGCGAGGCACTAGCGACCGCACCGCCCGCGGTTCACTCGCTACCGCGCCACCCTGCGGTGCCGGCATACGAATCGCGCGCTACGCGGGAGTAGGGGACGGGGCTGACGACGGCGCGTATCTCCACCTGACGGTGACGTTCCACGGTGGGCTTCGATGACCCGCCGTCTTCCTCGCCCCACACCAGGATGACCTCCGTACCCGGCCGGGCGTATGCGGCGTCGACCATCGCCAGCGTCAGCATTGTGCGCTCATTCGAGCTGTAGCCGATCCAGGTGGACACTCCGACGATGTCGCCATCGACCATCACCTTGTCGAAGGGGTGCATGGAGTAGACGGCCGAGGGGAAGTCCATGTACTTGGCGCGCTCGTCCGCGAAGAGCTGCATGCCGAGGCACTGCAACACGTCGTCGCTGTCGAGCGCCAGTGTCACCTTGTGTCGGGTCGGCGCCTTGGCCAGCTTCTGCAACGCATCGCGTCCGATGAAGTCGTGATCGAACTTCACGATGTGTCCGTAGCCGAGATCCCACGGGGTCGTGTAGTAGTCCTCGATGTTGTTGGAGTAGAAGCTGCCGCCGATCGAGGCCCGCGCTTCGTATCCAGTGGCCGGCAGCCACTGCCGATAGGCCTTCATGTTGTCCCCCGAGTAGACGGCAGGCAGGGGAGACGGTATCCATCCCGACTCGAGGGTGTTGGACGAATACGCTCGTCCACCTACGAGGCGCATGCCGAACTCCTCGCCGGCCTCGATGAGCGCGCTGCGTACCGCCTCGCCTTCCTCCCATGGGCCAAACAGCTCGAAACCGGGCTGGCCCGCCATGCCGTGGCGTAGCGCCCTTACCCGCTTACCGGCGATCGAGATCATGGCCATGGTGAAGAACTTGAGGTCGGGCGGGGCCTTTCCCAGTGCTTTTGCGATCGTCTGCATTGCGTTGGGGCCCTGTACTTGGAACCTGTACGACTTCCGCTGGGTGGGGTCGGGCCGCACCGCCATGCGTTCGTCGAGTTCGAGCTCGACGTCGTAGTCGCCAGTGGCGGCGTGATACTGGACCCAGTTCAACGTCGGGGCCCGCCCGACGAGGTTGAACTCGTCGTCGTCGAGGTAGAAGAGAATCACGTCACCGATGACGTAACCGTCCGGGCTGCAGGGGATGAACTGTTTGGCCTTGCCGACGGTGAAGTTGGTGAAGCTGTTGACACCGAGTGAAGTCAGCAGTTCGAGAGCGTCGGGACCAGCGACGGCGAGATCCGACATGTGAAAGCTCTGGTTGTAGAGCACGCAGGTTTGCTGCCAGGCCTGTTGTTCGTCCCGCCAGTTGGTGTACTCGGGAGGTACCCCCGGATACACGTTGGGCCCGGCCTGAGAGTGCCGCAGCATGTCCACCGGGTTGCCCGCAGCGGTGATTGCGTCATCGAGTGTTTTCGCGCCCATGGCACCTCTCGCCTTTCGGACAGAGCAGCTGTGGGGGCCATCTTGGCACGATCGTGCCGGCGGTTTCGAGGTGCAGAACGGAGTGATTGCCCTCTGTCCGCGGCGCCGCCGGGATCGCCCAACCGGAGCACAAGATGACGCCCGTGGTGGCGGATGCGGCGGCTGCGATCTTGCGCGATCACGGAGTCTCGGTGGTGGAGTACCTGCGTTCTATCCGAAGGTCTTCCAAGTCAAGCTCGGCTTGGCGCTCAACTTCGACGGACGAGCCGGCCCTTGGAGTGGATGGGCGGCGTGGTCGCTTACTTCGTCGGCCGGGTGCTCGACGTTGCCATCGCCAAGCCGGCCCCGTTCGGCGAGGCGCCCGCCTCTCCCGATGCACACGCCGAGCCGTGGGACGACGACCTCGCCATCCTGCGGCTGGAGATCGCAGAGCTGCGCGCCGAAGTCGGCGTACTCACCGGGCGCACCCGCGGACTGCGCCGCGCTGCGGCGGCCCCGACGGAGTCGACCGTCCAGGAGCTCGATCACGAAGAGTGGTAGCCGGCTACGACATGGTGATCTTGGCGTGGGGGTCGCCGTATACGACGTAGGCCAGCCAAGTAGCATCGCCGGCTTGGCGGGCTTGTCGGCGGGCGGCGATCGTCGCTTGAGCCAGCGTCTTGCCATTCTTGAGCTCCGCATAGAACTGCTCGGTGAAGGTTCGGGCGGGTTCGTCACCAACCGCCCACAGCGAGCTGACGAAGGCGCCGGCCCCGCCGCGCAGGAACGCCTGAGAGAAGCCGCCGATCCCGGTCAGCTGGTATCCGGCTCGCCCGACCTGGCAGGCGTTCAAGAAGACGATCGGACGGTTTCCCTTCTCCTCGCGGACGTTGCAGAACTGCTCGACCATGGTCGAAGACAACGAGACGGGGGTCCATGCCCCGCTTTCCTGGCGGACTTCGAGGACTATCCCGCTGTTGGCGATGTCGTCCTGTGTAGCCAAACCGTGTCCTGCGTAGTGCAGAAGATCGAACTGGCCGGGGCTTTCGATCAAGCTGATGAGGTTGTTGACGGTTGACTGCGTCTTAGTGGCCCCGAACAGGCTGTCGACATACTTGAATTCATACGGTGGCTCGGCCAGTTCCCAACCCGAGTTGAGCGGGTAGTCCGGCACGACACCGACGGCATGGCCATGGCGCACCGTGATCTGGTCGGGGGGCCATTTGGCACCGTCTAGCCAGCGCACCAGCCCCATATTTGCTAGGAATCGTTCCTCGGTGGGAAGTTTCCCGTTGGGCTGCTTGAGGTGCACCAGCTCCCAGGGAATGAACGGATCGGCGCTGAACACCTGGATGGTGTCGATGGTGTCCCGGTTGTCCCAGAGCACTCCCTGGATCTTGTCCGGTACCAACTCGTCGAACAGCTGGCCGCCGTAAGCGCGCAGCTGCTTGATGAAGGCCTCGGTGTCGGCGGCGCTCTGAATCCAGCGATCCTCGATCTCGGCAAACATCGCCGTCACGTAGCTGAGCC
This sequence comes from Acidimicrobiia bacterium, assembly GCA_041605955.1. Lineage (GTDB taxonomy): Bacteria > Actinomycetota > Acidimicrobiia > Spongiisociales > UBA5794 > JAHEJX01. Next base: position 6,324 of record JBFIXI010000018.1, on the reverse strand, counting down.
GGTCGCCCTTGATAGCGGCGGTCGTGTCGCGCTCGATCACATCTAGGTTCTCCGAGCGGAAACGTACGTCGAATGCGGTCTGGACGGTGACCAGCTGCTGATTGCCGCTGACGGTGACCGTATCGATGACCTTGTCTTCTTCGATCAACATCTCGTGGCGGGGGAGGGCTGGTGGCGGCTCTGCCATCTCGGCGCTCGCCGTGGCTCTACGGTTGCCCGGCTGCGGGCTGGAAGAGATGGTCGGCCGTAGCACCAGCTTGACGAGCACCATGGGGCCCTGTTCTGCGATGACCGCCAGCTCACCCGGCCCGACATTGGTGCCGGCAACCCTGAACACCAGCGAGATCGGCTGGTTGGGACCGGGCGGGTCGACCGTCACGTGCCTGTCGCCGATCACCCTCATGTTGACCCGCGGGACGGCATGGACGGTGATCTGCTTCGACAGGTCCACTTGGCCTGTTCCCGCCGCCGATCCGGCCCGATCCGATGCGAGCAGCTCTTCTCGGGAGATGTCTACGAAGACGAGCGTCTCTGCCTCGAGTCCGATCTCGTCGTCCATCTCGGCTCGGAAGTAGGTGTCGGCTGTGGCCGGCTCAGGTGGCGCCGGGGCGCGTGGGGCGGCGCCCCTCATCCTTCCCGGACCGCGGCTGCGGCGGCCCCCGCGGCTGCGTCGAGGAGGCGCCGCGCCACCGCCCCCATTGGCGGTCGCCATCATCTCCATCTCATGCGGCACGACGCCTACCGGTCGGCCGCTATCGAGAACGACGGTGCGGCGGCTCCACGGCTGGCCACCTCCACCGGTACCGAACCCGACTACCTCGCTGGGCGCCGACTCGGGAGCGCGATCGCTCTCGTGGAGCACGCCGGTGTTCTCGATCGACGTGGCCGGATCGAAGCCGTCGAAGACGCCGAGAAACTCTTCGCGGCTGAACGCATAGTGGTAGACGGCGGCATCGGGAGCGTGAAAGCGGCGCACCACGGCGTAGTCGGCGACGCTGCTGCGGAGGGCCTCGACCGCTCGTCGGGCCGGCAGGTGTGCGTCGAAGACGACGATATCGGTATCCGCCACCGCAGGCAGGTCGAGAGCCTCTTCGCCCCCTCCGGCCACACTGCGAGTGGGTTCCAGCCCCAGGCCCAGCCACTTGCGGAGCGACCGGATCACGTCCTGTTGCACGAAGTAGTTGGCGTGGTAGACCCAGTGGTTGGTGCCGAAATCGAGTTGGTCCCGCAAGAAGCCGGGCACGTGAGGGTCGATGACCGTCATCGACGGAACGTCCACGACGAGATCGTTGGCGGCGTCCATGAGGCTGTCGACCAGTTCGTCGGCGAGGGCGCGCTTGAGCTTCGTGGGGAACTCTTGGGGCCCTTCCAGTCCCTTGATCTCGAAGTCGGACTTCACGACGAAGTAGTCGAGGATGGTCGGGTCGGGTTGTCCGGGCTGTGTTGTGTTTATCTCGGTGACGAACATCCCTCCGGGCTTCATCGCAGCCAGCCCCGGCACCTTGCCCTCGTCGACGACGGTGACCGCCAGCGCTTTCACCAGCGCCGTGATCGCCGCAAAGGCCTCGGCGAGAATCGTCGAAACCAGCGCCGCCGGGGGTGCGGCGGCCGCAATGGCGCGACTGCCCGCCACGACGAGGTTGGTGTACAAGTCGAGCAGCACTTTCCAGTTCTCGGGGTTGGCCAGCTCGGTCCCGCCGTTGGTGCCCGCAACGAGAATCGCCTTACCCACCTTGGCGTCGAGGCTGGACTGGGGGAGCACGTGCTCGATGAGGCTGCGCAACACCAGCGCTCCTCGGCTGTGCGCCATCGCGTCGATTCGCATCCCGTGGCCCTTGTCCAGTCCCGCCAACGCCTCGGCGATCTGCTCGGCGTTCTCCAGTGGATCCTCGCTGAGGGTGCGGTGATCGAATCCCAGCACGGCGTCGTATTCGGCAAGGGCAGCGGCCAGCAGGTCCCGCCCCATCTGGGAGGCCCCGAGGCCGCCGAAACCGGCACGTGTAGTGCTGAAAGTTCCATGTACGAGGAGCAGGACGCGCGCCGTTCGATCGGCTGGCAGCCTCAAGCTGCGGGGGTTGGGCGGTTTGCGCCACTCGGTGGGATCGGGCGAGGTGATGTGCACCAAACCCATCTCGATGTCGCGTTCGAGGCGTTTGACGACCTGGCCGACGGCGATACCGGCGACGAACTTGAACACCATTGCCGTTGCTGGGCGCAGGATCACATCCTTGATGAAGCCGCGGCGGTCGCGACGATGGGTCGCACTGCTTGTCGGGTTCACCTCGACGGTGAAAACGACCTGGCGGGTGGTGGGCGCGCCACGGCGCGCCGGTCGCGGCGGGGCGGCCGTGCCCGTCGACCAGGAGTAGAGGCCGTCCTGTTCCAGCAGCAACACGGCCATCTCATCGGGCGCCACATCGACTGCGATCTCTGCTCGCTGCGCTCCGCGCACCGTGTCGGGCGCTCCCCGGCGGGTTCCGTCCGGCGCGGCCGGAGTTCCGGTGGGAGTCAGGGTCACGGCATCGACGAGCTCGAGGCGGGTGGAGACCGCGGTTACTACATCTTCGTTCGCCACCCTGGCCAGCGGCTCATCGAGGGCGGTCGTCGGGGTAGGGGCGCGTCGGCCCCTTCTCCGGGGCGGCTCGGGCGCGATTGCCAGGGTGTCGGGCACCGACACGCGGACCCCGGACGAGCGGGTAGTTGTGGGCACGGTCTGTTACCTCCTGAGTGTCCCGGACTGGATGAGGTGCAGGTCAGGACGGCTCCCCCCGGCGTGGGGCCGACGGCACAACTGTGTCGGGGCGGCGCGCCCCAACGACGCCTGGACTCGTAACGCCACACTGCGATTGTGGTCTCGGCACCAGCTCATCGACGACCGATCATTGCGGACGCAGGCGGGTGGCGTCTGCGCCCTATGGGGTTGACGTCTTGGTGGCCCGTCGCACGGCTATTCCCCTCACGTTGAATCTACACGACCGGCGCGGGCAAGATCAGCGATGGTGGATGACGGCGTCCGGCGGTTCCCCGACGTCGTTGCGGCGGATCGTAAACACTGCAACCCGCCCCACATCGTCCGGGTGGTCGCCGGCAGCGCCTTCGTAGATCAGTGTGTCGATCAGCCGATACCGGCCAATCTTCCCCGAGCGATGAAGCTCGTCCAGGTGGCGCTCGAACCCTCGGTCCGCGAAGTGGGCCGAGTTGATCCCGATGGCACAGACTGCTCCCGGCGCGGCAAGTGGCAGAGCGTGGGAGAGGGCTTCGGGCCCGAGGTGGCCATGGGTGAACGTGCCCACACTGATGATGCCCGCATAGCGGCCTGAAGCGTCCGCGATCGGCTTGGTCAAGTCGGCCTCGATGAGGCGCCGGTAGACGCGGCCCATGGCGTCGGTCTTCTTGGCCGCCTGGCGCAGCATTTCGGGTGAGATGTCGATGCCGTCGATCTGAGAGACGCCACGACGACGTAGCTCGACGCCGACGATGCCGGTGCCGCAACCCACGTCGAGGACCACACCGGAGCGACCTGCGAAGTGCTCCGCCAAGATGTCGGCCACGTGGCGGTGATACACGTAGCGCTTGTTTGCCACGAATGAAGCCTCATAGCTATCGGCCCAAGCGGCATACAGGCGCCGATTGTCTTCGGGAGTCTCGACTCCGTACGCCTCATCCAGGCCGATTTCCGGCGGCTGGCGGGCATCTGTCATGCCATGAGGATACGCCGCAGGGCCCTGGCGGCCCCACGCTGAGCGGCTTCCTGCCCCCTGCAATCGCCTTGCAAGCGGGGCTCATGAGGTGTGCAAGGTCGGATCGAGCAGGCCAGCACATGATTGAGGTGAAGAAAGGAGGTGACTGTGACCAAGGTTATCGACAAGCCGATCACGGATGCCGATCTCCGCACAATCACAGGCATACGTCCTGAAGAGCGTGAGAAGGAAGAAGCGAGGAGGGAACTACCTCCGCGCAGGCCGTCTTGGCTCGCAGTCTTCCTGGCGATCCTGGTCGCTGTAGCCGCGGTAGCGCTGCTGGTGGGTACGGTGATCGAAGACATCGTCTCCGACGATGAGGCGGTCCCGACCATCCAGGTCCCGGCCGTTGAAGTTCTCGATCCGGCCGTTGCGGAACACACGATTTCGCCGCTGCTGTACCACGCCGAAGTAGCGCCCGCCATCGAGGCTAGTGAGCTCACGGTTTGGCCGTGGACTGAGGTCAAGCCGGTCTTTGAAGTCAAAGAGCACACGGTTACGCCGGGTTTGTTCCAGGTTCAGCCGATCTATGAGGTCAAAGAGCACACGGTCACTCCGGGTCTGTTCCGGGTTCAGTCGCACTACGAGACAGTAGAGCACACGGTTACGCCGGGTTTGTTCCAGGTTCAGCCGTTCTATGAGACGGAAGAGCACACGGTTTGGCCCGGGCTATATCACTAGCAATCGATCACGAGCAGTCGAGTGAATCGTCTGCAGACGATTCGGGATCCGGCCCTCGGGGGCCGGATCTCTCATTCCGCATCCGGAGGGACGCGAGGCGGGTGTGACCCTTCGTAGGCAGATACGCGATACAGCGCAATCGGGCGTTGAACCCCTTTCAGGTTCCGTTCCCCTGCCGGTTCCGCCCGCACGATGCCCTCACTCAGCAGTGCCAGCGTCCTCTCGGAGATGAGGATCTCTCCCGCCGCCGCGTCGCTGGCCAGTCGCGACGCCAGATTGACGTGGTTGCCCATGACCGTGTAGTCCATTCGACTCGGAGAGCCGAAGTTGCCGACGGTGACGAATCCCGTTGAGATGCCTATGCCGGCGTCGATCTCGACGAGGGCCGCCGCGGCCTGCTGGTTGCGCAGCGCGGCCATCTCCTGCTGCATTTCGAGCGCCATACGGACGGCACGCTCGGCGTGGTCCTCCTGGGGAAGCGGATCGTTGAAGAAGACCATCAGCGCATCGCCGATGTATTTGTCGAGGGTGCCCTCGTGACGAAAGACGATTTCGGTCATCGCTGCCAGGAAGCGATTGAGGCTGGCGACCATCTCTTCCGGCTCGGATCGCTCGGACAGCGCCGTGAAGCCTCTGATGTCGGCAAAGACGATCGTGAGCTCGGCCCGTCTTGGGTCCCCTAGATCTCCTTTGCCGGCAACTATCGCCTCCGCGATCTGCGGCGACAGATAGCGACCGAGCTGAGCTGTGCGCTCCAGCAACGCGACCTGTTCATCGACCTTGGCCTGAAGACCCCGGTTGATGGTCTCCAGCCGGTCGTACAAGGACTCCAGCTGCTCGCTGGTGCGGTTGACGTTCTCCGAGAGCTTGCCGAACTCGTCCCGATTGGGCACCTCGATTCGGGCGGTGAAGTCGCCGCTGGCCAAGGTGTCGAGGGCATGGTCGATCTTGCGCACCGGCCCAATGACCGTCCACGAGATGATGGCTCCGAGCGCCACGGCGCCGGCGAGGCTCATTCCGGAGAAGATGGTGAGCGCAATCGTGAGGAAGCGTCGATCGCTCGAGAACCCCCCGATCTCTTCGACCACGAGGACGTTCGTGTCGGCAATGAAATCGTTGAGCAGATCTTCGATCTCGTGGCTGATCTCGTGCTCCGACTGCACGTGGGCTTGGAACGCGCCGTCGATATCGCCGGCACTCTGCAGCGCCAGCACCCGGCGGCCGGCCGCGGCGTAGCGCTCGTCGATAGCGCGCAGGTCGTCGAAGAGCGCGCCGTGATCCCCGACGGCGATGGCTTCGGCCGCCATTACCAGCTGAGTGAACTCTTCCTTGTTGGCACTGATCTTGTCGGTCCACACCGGGTCGCCGGTGCGGAGCGCCATGGTGCGGAAATGCGACTGGGCGGTGATGTTGTAGAGAAGGTCGCGCGCATGGTCGGACTGCTGCTGGAGAGTCGACAGTCGTCCGACCTGGTTGTCCATGCGGTTCACCACCAGGAGACCCACGATGCCGAGGGCGAGCATCAGCAAGGAGATGACGAGGAATCCGGCGAGCAGCTTTGTCTCGAGACGTGACGGGATGCGGGCCACGAACTCCACAAAAGGCCGCAGTAGTCTCGGCACTCCATCCGGTGGCGGTGCAGCTGGAGGCGCTTGATCAGGCCGTGGTGGCGAGACAGTCGTCGACATCGACCCCTCTTGTCATATCTCAAGATACTCGGTGCCGATGGATCTGGGGGCGGATCGGCGCGCCCGTGCCGAGCGATGGGTGCCCCGGTGGGTCGAGGCCGATCAGTGGGCAACGACTCCACGGCAATGCTCGGCCCGCCCCAATGCCGGGTACTCTCTGATGTCCTACCCGTCGGGACGTGGGGCTTTCCTGACGACGTCACCCTGCCGGACTG
>JBFIXI010000017.1:0-59283 GCA_041605955.1 Acidimicrobiia bacterium | reverse complement strand
CCCGCAGCACCAGCGGATAGGCGTAGGTGCGACCGTCACCCTGCACCCCCACAGATCGGATTGCGGGCAGCACGCCGAAGGTCTGCCACAGGTCGCGATAGAGCCCGGCGCGCCGGATCTCCTCCACAACAATGGCGTCCGCCGCCCGCAGGATGTCGAGCCGCTCCTGCGTGACCTCACCGATGATGCGTACCGCCAGGCCCGGTCCGGGGAACGGCTGCCGCCAAACAATCTCTTGCGGTAGCCCCAGCTCGGCCCCAATGGCCCTGACCTCGTCTTTGAAGAGATCACGTAGCGGCTCGATCAGATCGAAGTGCATGTCTTCGGGGAGCCCGCCGACGTTGTGATGGCTCTTGATCTTGGCAGCATCGGCCGTACCCGATTCGATGATGTCCGGATACAACGTCCCCTGAACGAGGAAGCGGGCATCCTGCAGATCGGCGGCGATCTCCTCGAAGACCCGGATGAACGTCTCGCCGATGATCTTGCGCTTCGCCTCGGGGTCGGTGACCCCGGCGAGCGCCTCCAGGAAACGCGCCGAAGCGTCGACGTGGACGAGATTCATGTGGAAAGCACGACGGAAGGTGGCCTCCACCTGCGCCCCCTCACCCTCGCGCAGCAGCCCATGATCGACGAACACGCACACCAGCTGGTCGCCGACCGCCTTGTGAACGATGGCCGCCGCCACCGAGGAGTCGACCCCACCGGACAAGCCACAGATGACGCGGCCATCGCCCACCGCAGCGCGCACTGCGGCGACCGACTGATCGATGATGCCGACGTGAGTCCAGTTGGGCCGCGCCTCCGCGGCGTCGTATAGGAAGTGTTTGAGGATCGACTGCCCGAACTCCGTGTGGGCCACCTCGGGGTGGAACTGCACTCCGTACAGGCCTCGAGCGGGGTCTTCCATGGCCGCCACCGGAGAATCGGCGGTGCCGGCAGTGACGGTGAAGCCCGGCGGCGGCTCAGCCACTGCGTCCCGGTGGCTCATCCAGACCACCTGCTGATCGGGCAGCTCCTTGAACAGGACGCTGCCGTCGGCGATCCGAAGCTCGGCTCGTCCGAATTCGGCGACATCGTTGGCGGCAACAGAGCCGCCGAGGGCATGGGCCATCAACTGGTGTCCGTAGCAAATACCCAGGGTCGGAATTCCCAACTCGAGGATCTCCGGGTCGAGCTCGTAGGCATCTTCGGCATAGACCGAGGCCGGTCCACCGCTGAGAATCAACGCCACGGGGTCATGCGACTTGACCTCGGCGGCGGTGACGTTGCGTCCGACGATCTCTGAGTAGACACTGGCTTCGCGGACCCGACGGGCGATCAGCTGCGCGTATTGGGCGCCGAAGTCGACCACCAGGACCTTGTCGAAATCTCCTCCCGATGCCTGGCCGGCGGTGGTGGGCGCGGTCATTCGGTGGGGCGGCTGCCGTGACCCATGCCCACCCCCTGGCTCTGTTGCAGCCGCTTACCCTCGGTCTGCAGCGCCGGGGCCACCATCACCTCGGCCTTCTGGAACTCCTTGACGTCGGCGTAACCCGTAGTGGCCATCGAGACTCGCAGTGCCCCAAACAGGTTCCGTCTTCCGTCGTTCTCGTACGCCGGACCGGTGAGGATCTCGGCGAGCGTGCCCAGTCGCCCGGTGCGAACCCGGGTGCCGCGCGGCAGCGTGGGATGAAAGGTGGCCATACCCCAGTGGTAGCCCTGCGCGGGGGCCTCTTCGGCAGCAGTGATCGGTGAGCCCAGCATCACGGCATCGGCTCCACAAGCGATCGCTTTGGCGATGTCGCCGCCGGTGCGCATACCGCCGTCGGCGATCACGTGAACATATCGGCCGCTCTCCTCGAGGTAGCGGATCCGGGCACCGGCGGCATCGGCAATGGCGGTGGCCTGTGGTACGCCGATGCCGAGCACCCCTCGGGATGTGCAGGCGGCGCCCGGTCCAACGCCGACGAGGACTCCGGCGGCTCCGGTTCGCATGATGTGGAGTGCTCCGGCGAAAGAGGCCACGCCCCCGGCGATAACCGGCAGGTCGAGTGCGGCGATGAACTTGAAGAGATCGAGTGGATCGACCCTCGTGGAGACGTGCTCGGCGGAGACGACCGTCCCCTGGATCACGAGAATGTCCAGCCCGGCTTCGAGCGCCGGCCGATGGAGCCCTTCGACATGTTGCGGGGTCAGGCTGGCGGCGGCGACCACACCCGAGGCCTTGATCTCGTCGATGCGGCGTCCAATCAAATCCGGCTTCACGGGCTCCTGGTAGACCTTCTGGATGGTGCGGGTGGCTTCATCTTCGGGAGCGGCTGCAATCTCGGCATACACCGGCACCGGGTCCTCGTACCGGGTCCACAGCCCCTCCAGATTCAGCACTGCCAGGCCACCGAGCTTGCCGATGGCGATGGCCGTCTGCGGGCTGACTGCCGAGTCCATCGCCGCCGCCATCATCGGCAGCTCAAAGCGGTAGGCGTCGAGCTGCCAGGACAGATCCACGTCTTCCGGATCCCTGGTACGGCGCGACGGAACGATGGCGATGTCGTCGAAGCCCCACGCCCGACGACCCGACTTTGCGATACCTATATCGATTTCCAAGGACGACCCCTTCAGAATGACGCCAGCGGGTTCAGGGTACCAGTGATGGGTTCGGTCAGGTCCTCAATGACCGACCTCGACCGACCGGGCCACGGCCGCCGCTATGCGGTAGCTTCCAGCGCCTGCGTCAGGTCGCCCCACAGGTCTTCGACGTCCTCGCATCCAACGCTGAAGCGGATCAACGTGGGCGGAATTGTCTCCTGACCGGGGATCACGGCGCGCCGTTCCATGGTCGACTCGATGCCGCCGAGGCTGGTGGCGTGATTGATGAGCCGGGCCCGCTCGCACACCGCGCTGGCCCGCTCCCCACTGCCCGTGGTCTCGAAGCTCATCATCGCCCCGAAGCCTCGCATGAAGCTCCTGGCGGCCTCATGGGTGTCGTGGCTGGGCAATCCCGGATAGCGCACTTTGGCCACCTGGGGATGGGCTTCGAGGCGCTCCGCCAGGATCAAGGCGTTGTGTTGCGCCTTCTCCATGCGCAACGCCAGAGTGCGGGCGCCGCGGGTGGCAAGAAAAGCCTCGAGGGCCCCCACGATGGCTCCGGTCAGCTTCCGCCGCTCGGATAGCTCGTCGAACAGCGAGTGGTTCCGGGTGACCAAGAGACCGGCGAGCAGATCGGAGTGGCCCCCGATGAACTTGGTGGCCGAGTGCATCACTATGTCGGCACCGAGTTCGAGAGGCTGCTGGACCAGCGGAGTGGCAAACGTGGAGTCGACGGCGACTACGGTCCCCAGCTTGCGCGGCGCCCCGCAGATGGCGGGGAGATCTGCCACCGTGATCAGTGGGTTGGCCGGCGACTCGAGCCACAGCATGTCGGCCGCCAGGGCAGCTTCCCGCCAGGCGTCGGTGTCGGCCAGGTCGAGCCGAATCACCTTCCACCGACCCTGTTCCTCGCCCTCGACGGTCAGCCCGGCGACCCCGTGATACGGGTCTTCGGGAACCGCCAGCACCGAACCCATCGGCAGACGGTGCAGCACGGCAGCTGCTGCGGCCATTCCCGACGCAAAGGCCAGCGCCCGGCCGCCTTCGAGGCCGCCGACGATCTCCTCCAGCGCCTCTGAGGTGGGAGTGCCCTCGCCGCGGCTGTAGACCCGCTCACTGGGCAGATAGAAGTTGGAGGCCGGGACCGGGGGCACGTTGAGGGGCTCTCCCGGCTGGCGCGTCCGGCCGGCGGCGATGACCCACGAGGCGGGCGACAGCTCCTCCATGGGCCGCAACCTAGCTCGGAGCCGGCCGCCCCGTCTGGGCAAGCCGGCCGGCCAAGGCGGGTAGGGCTAAGGCCTCTGGTCGCCGCGGCGGCTGAGGAGCAGGTTGGAGGGGAGGTTGCTGAGGTGGAGCGCGTTCTGCGCAGAGGGATCGGGAGGAGAGTGAACGATGACCCCACCGTCTGAAGATTCGAGCCGGCCCGGCCCCTTGCTGCCGTTCTCGATCAAGATCGAGCTACTCGATCGCATGTTGAATCTCGAGATCGCCGACGACCCCTTCTACCAAGGGTTGGAGATCCAGGGTTTCGACGACCCGCAGCACGGCACCGGGATGGTTGTCTTCTTGGCGCGGCGAGTCGACGGCAAGACCGACGTCTACTACGAGCCGGGACTGGTCCTCGATCCAGAGCTGTACGCCATCGGTGGTGGGCTGGGGGCGTGGGAGGAGTGCACCTTCGAAGTCGCCCGCTTGGCGATACGCCCCGCGGCCATCGATGCCGAGGCGCGGTTCACCGACGTCGACGGCCGACTGATCGAGGTGCGTATCGGCGAACGGGCCCGCCGGCGCCGCATGCCGGGCTTTCTCGCCCCGATGGGTGCTGCCATCACCACACCTCGCGCCCTGCCACTGGTGTGGATGTCACGGTTCGATCTGTTGCGCCGGACGGGGCCGGAACCGGTAGTCCGCATCGATGGTCGCACCGCCTCACCGGGCCGACTGCCCGCCGAGTGGCTGCTGCGGCGCCGCCTCATCAAGGTGGCCTCCGACCTAGTTGTCGTCAACGTCAACCCGACCGAGGACGGAGTGACCTTCCTGGCGGCAGAGGATTCCCATGGCGAGCCGACCATGGAGCCGGAGGGGCTACGAGCGCTCACCGCGATATGCGATGGGCACAGCGCTGTGCTGCGGTTCGATCCACCGTTTCCCGATCTCGTCTCGACGGAGCCCGGCGACAAAGCCGCCGGCGACTGGGACATCGCGATCGACACCACGCCGATCGTGGCCGGCGGGTGGAGCCTGAGCCGGGAAGGCCGCGAAGTGCGGCTCGGCATGGATGTGAGTGACGGCTGGCATCCCAGCGGCCTGCCGCTCTTGATGAGAGTCATGACCCGGGTAGTTCCTGTGTTCCGCCGCTGGCCGACCACCTACCGCTGGAGCGCGACCCTGATAGCCACCGATCCGCCGACGATGGTCACGGGGTGGGAGCGCACCGCCGGTGAGCGGGGCGAGTCCTATCGGCGGTTCACGCAGTCTGCTCGCTAGCGCCGATGTGACACCGGCGGCGATGTGACACGGGCCGCTGGGGCGAACCGATAGGCTCTGATCGAATGATCGCGGCCAGCGTCTTCTTCTTCATCGCCACCGTGGGGTTCTTGTCGGCGCTCAACACGTTGCGGCGCACCGGCCCAGATGTGCATCCACTGCGGCGCCCTTTGTGGATCCCGATGCTGGTCACAGCCGAGCTGGTGCCGCTGCGTGTTGTGTTGCGAATCGTGGTCGGCGGAGCTCTCATCTGGGCCGGAGCGCTCGAGCATCCGGCGGGCCGGATCGCCCTCTGGCTCACCCTGGCCACCTGGGGGATCTACGTGCTGCTGATCCAACGCTCCTTCCGCACCGAGGAAGCGATGCAAGCCGCACTGGGCGCCGCGGGCATCTCCACCAACGGCAGAGGGGACATCGACTGGCCCCGAGCACTGGTCGCCTGGCCGTGGCGAGTCCCGGCTCATCTCGAGCGCATCGAAGACATCGAATACGCCCCGGGCCTCCATCTGGACCTCTATCGCGCCCGCAACGGCCGTCCTGCCAACGCCCCCATCCTGCTCCAGGTCCACGGGGGTGGCTGGCGGGGAGGCAATCGGCGCCAGCAGGCGCGGCCACTGATCGACCGCCTGGCGGAACGAGGCTGGATTTGCGCCGCCATCTCGTATCCGCTGTCGCCGGATGCGACCTTTCCCGATCACCTCGTTGGTGTGAAGCAAGCCATTGCCTTCCTCAAGCGGGAGGGACATGAACTCGGCGCTGATCCCGACGCCATAGTGATCACGGGAGGTTCGGCGGGAGGACACTTGGCGGCGATGGCGGCGCTGACCCACGGCCGACATCAGCCGGGGTTCGAGGACGTCGACACCAGTGTCGCCGCAGTCGTCTCGCTCTACGGCATCTACGACTTCCTCAATCGCAACGAGACCCGCGACGATTGGCCGCTCATCCCCAATCTCGTCATGAAGGCCACCAAGGGCGAGGCGCCCCACGCCTACCGGGCCGCCTCTCCGCTGGACCACGTCGGCACCCACGCTCCCCCATGGCTCATCATTCATGGCGCCCAGGATGCGGTGGTTCCTCCCCAAGAGTCGCGCCAGTTCTTCGCCGCGCTGGCGGCGTCATCGCGCCAGGTCGTGGCCTACGCCGAGCTGCCCGGCGCCACCCATACCTTCGATATCGTGCATTCGATCCGATCCCACTTGACGATCTCCGGCATCGCCGACTTCGCCCAACACGTGCTGGGGCATGATCCGGCGCTCGAGGTGGAGTAGGGCGCCCTCGAGACGGGTGCGTAATCGAGTCTCTCGGCGCGTTACCACGGACGTCCGGCCCTAGGAGATGATCCAACGGTGAGGCAGCATGATCGTTGGGGACATCGAGGAGGCCACCATGGCGACCGTACGGGATGCGGACATCAGACGGCGGAGACATCGCGCGGCCCCCTCCCCCGGTGTGGGCGTTCTCGCTGCACTCGAGGGAGCCGCCCTCATTGTCCTGAACCTGGTAGCCACCCCTTTCATCGGACGGAGGCGCCTGCAGTGGGGCACCGCAGGAACCGAGGCAACTGATTCGCTGCCTGGCGATGAGCTCGTGCCCGAGCCCAAGTGGTCATACACACTGGGAGTCGCCGTCGACGCGCCGCCGGACGCTGTCTGGCCTTGGATCGCCCAGATCGGACAGGGCCGCGGCGGCTTCTACACCTATCAAACGCTCGAGAACATGGTTGGTTGCAGGATCACCAATACAACAGAGATCCTTCCCGATCATCAGCATCCGGCGGTTGGCGACGAGATCTACCTCCATCCGACCGCACCGCCGCTGCGACTGGAGATCGTGGATCCTTCGCACGCTCTCGTGCTTCTCGGGTCGCCCGTCGATATCGGTGCCGAGGAGGGCTGGGGAATGTCGACTTGGCAGTTCGTCATCAAACCCCGTCCCGACGGCGGAAGCCGACTGCTGACCAGGGGCCGCTATGACTACGCGCCGGATTGGAAGAGCCGCCTTGTGTTTCGGCGCTTCCCAATGGAGGTCGTCACGTTCGTGATGAGCCGCAAGATGATGCTCGAGATCAAGAGGCTGGCAGAGCGCACCGCGTAGCGGATGCCGGCTTGGCACCGGCGAGTCAGAGGTCACCGCCATTCCCCCTTCTGATGGGGTTGTCTCGTTCGCTACGACGTGGCCTCGATCGGGCGGCGCTCAGTCGGCCCTATCGCCCAGCTCGATGAGCATGGTCTCCACCAGACGAGCTAGCAGCGAGTCGGGAAGCGGTTCGGCGACGGAGAATCTGAGCGTGCCTCTGGACCACTCGTAGCCGTCGAGCTCACTCGCCAGCTTGGTCAGCACGCCGCCTGAATGCGGAAAGTAGCTGCAATGATTCTTGAAGTAGGCGTACCCCGCCACCGGCTTCCCCACCACTTTGAACGCGGGGACCCCGTACGAGAGACTCTCGTCGGCATCCGGCAACAGCTTGCGCAGCGAATCCCGCAGCGCCTGCAGCGTGCTGCGCTGGGGCTCCGGCGCACCCTGCAGATACTCCTCGACCGTCACCCGCGCCTAGGGCGCCAACAGGCCGGTGACCCGGCGGATCTCCTGCTGAAATCCCTCGGCCCGAGTGCGGGCGTCCAACGCCCCCTTCTGCATTATGCGAGCCACCTCCCGATCATCCAGCTGCTGGAATGCGCTGCGCACCGGGGCCAGCCGATTGACCACCGACTCGGCCACCGCCTCCTTGAAGGCGCCGTATCCGGAGTCCCTGAACTCGGCCGCCAGCTCGTCAACGCTGCGCCCTGTACAGCCCGACATGATCTCTAACAGGTTGGAGATCCCCGGCTTGGCGTCCCAGTCGTAACGCACCGTCGGCTCTGAGTCCGTGACCGCCGACTTGATCCTCTTGCGGATGACGTCGGGCGAGTCCAGGATGAGGACCCGGCTCCTCTCGTTGGGATGCGACTTCGACATCTTCGCGGTCGGGTCGGTGAGTGACATCACCCGAGCCGACTTCTCCGGAATCAGCGCCTCGGGAACCGGAAACACCTCGCCAAATCGGTTGTTGAACCGCTCGGCTAGGTCGCGCGTCATCTCGAGGTGCTGCCGCTGGTCGTCGCCCACCGGAACCAGATGAGCGCGATAGAGCAGGATGTCGGCCGCCATGAGCACCGGGTACGAGTACAGGCCCAGGTTGGAACCGGCCGCTTCGGCCTTCTCCTTGAACTGGGTCATCCGGTTGAGCACACCGGTCGGCGTCATCGTTCCCAGGATCCACGACAACTCGGCATGCTGCGGCACTTGGCTCTGGAAGTAGAACAGCGAGCGATGCGGGTCGATGCCGCTGGCGATCAGCACCTTGGCTGCCTGCAAGCGTTCGTTCTGAAATGCCTTCGGGTCGTAGTTGACGGTGATGGCGTGCAGGTCGACGACGCAGTACACGGTGTCGTATTCATCCTGGAGCTTCACCCAGTTGACCAGGGCACCCAAGTAGTTGCCGATGTGAATGTTCCCCGTCGGCTGGAGTCCGGAGAAGACCGTCTGGCGGGATTCGCTCATAGGAGTGCTTTCTGATTCGAGGAGGTCCGGGAGCCGCACCAAGAGAAACGCCGGAGCCCGAGACCTCCGGCGTGCTGTGGCATCAGGGCGCGCGGAGATAGCTCAGCTGCGCCACCACCAATGCCCGTTCTGCTTCATGCGGCGAGGATAGCAGTGCCTGCAGTGGTCGCCAGAGCCACGCCACCTTGACGTTCTCCGCCTGGACCTCCATACTCCGGAGCGATGGAGCACCGCCACATCATCATTATTCGTTAGGCGCACCGCCGTCGACGGCGCGTGCGCCCTTTGCCCTCCGCCCGGGGGGCTTTTTTCTGCCCCGATCACGATTCGAGCGAACCATGACCCAGCCAGCAGTAGAGATCTACGACACCACCTTGCGCGACGGCACGCAACAGGAGGGCATCTCGCTGACCGCCACCGACAAGCTTGCCGTGGCACGCCTCCTCGACGATTTGGGGGTGGCGTATGTCGAGGGAGGCTGGCCCGGCGCCAACCCCAAGGACGATGAGTTCTTCGCCAGGGCCCGCACCGAGCTGGACATGCGGCATGCCACCCTGACGGCGTTCGGCTCCACCCGCCGCAAAGGGGTCCATCCCGCCGACGATGAGCAGCTGGCGGCCCTATTGGCCGCCGGGACCGACGTCATCTGCCTCGTAGGCAAGGCTTGGGACTACCACGTGGAACATGCGCTGCGCACCTCCCAGGAGGAGGCGGTGTTGATGGTGGCCGACTCGATCGAGTACTTGCGGTCCCAGGGGCGCCGGGTGTTCTTCGATGCGGAGCACTTCTTCGATGGTTATCGGTCCAATCCGGACTTTGCGTTGGCAGTGGTCGCCGCGGCTCACGATGCCGGTGCCGAGCGCATCGTCATGTGCGATACCAACGGCGGGCTCCTGGCCCACGAGGTGCAGAGTATCGTCGGCAGGGTCGGGGAAGCCCTCGGGAGCGCCACGCTCGGATGCCACTTCCACAACGACTCCGGGATGGCCGTAGCCAACTCGATCACTGCCGTCCTCGAAGGCGTGTACCAGGTCCAGGGCTGCATCAACGGATACGGCGAGCGCACCGGCAACGCCGATCTGTGCACGCTGATCCCCAACCTGGGCCTCAAGATGGGGATGGAGACCATCCCTCAGGACCGGTACGAGAAGTTGACGACGGTCTCGCATCACGTTGCGGAGATCATCAACCTCACGTTGGATCCCCACATGCCTTACGTAGGCAACTCGGCATTCACCCACAAAGCCGGACTTCACACCTCGGCGCTGGTCCGGCGTCCCGATGCCTACGAGCACATGGACCCGACCGAGGTCGGTAACAACACCCGAATCGTCGTCTCGGAGCTCGCCGGGCGCTCAACCGTGCTGGCCAAGGCGCGCGCCCAGGGATTCCAGCTGTCCGCCCAGCAAGCTCAAGAGGTCGTGGACCGGATCAAGGAGCTGGAGCACCAGGGTTACCAGTTCGAAGCCGCCGACGGCTCCTTCGAGCTGTTGTTGCGAGAAGTCCAGGGCTGGAAGCAGGACTTCTTCGAACTGGAGTCGTACCGGGTATTTGTGGAGCACCACGACGATCGGGTCGTCGCCGAAGCCACCGTGAAGGTCTACGTCGGCAACGAGCGGATCGTCACGACACGCGAAGGCGACGGGCCCGTGAGCGCTCTCGACCGGGCCTTGCGGGCCGCCCTGCTCGACGCCTACCCCGAGCTGGCCACGATCAAGCTGATCGACTATCGGGTGCGCGATCTCGATTCGAGCGATGGCACCAGTGCCCGGGTACGCGTGCTGACCGAGCACAGCAACGGCGACGACTCTTGGGGAACAGTCGGTGTCCACCCCAACATCATCGACGCCTCGTGGAAGGCGGTGGTGGAGGGAATCGTGCTCGGCTTGATCTCCAGTCGGGGATCCGATCCAGCAGGGGTTTGACACCCCCGGCTCAGGGGATGTCTTCTCCCAGGCGGTCGAGCAGGTCTTCGAAACGGCGCTTCAGGTCCGCCAGCTCCACGGACACGTCGGGTGCCGCCGGCTCGGTCGGCAGCGGTGACGCGCCAGGCGCCTCACCGGCCAATTGCGGACGGGGCGATTGCGGATCGGGCGATTGCGGATCGGGCGATTGCGGATCGGGCAGTGGCGGGTGGGGCGTCGGTTGCGCGACGAAGGGAATCGGCGTCATCTGGTCGGTGAGCAACTGCTCGTAGCGCGCCTCCTTCTGGCCTGGTTGGCGATCGAGGCGCCTCACCAAGTGGCGTTCGGCGAGGCCACCGAGCACCTGCTCCAGCTCGGTCAGGCCGGCGAACTCGACATATCGGATGGTTCGTTGTCGCAGCTCGCCCGGCGTCTGCGGCCCCCGCAGCATCAGCACCGCCAGCAAGGCCGTCTCCGCGGCGTTGGTCTGCAGCTGGTCGTCGAGTGCCTGCCGATATTTGACGACCCGATCTCCGGGCCGGTGGACCATCTTCACCAGCCCGACATCGGCCAGGCCGCGTAAGACCAACTCGACCTCGTTGAGCGAGAACTCGGTGATCGGCTCTCGATTGGAGACCTGATTGCAGGCGACCACCACCGCGTTGAGCGACATCGGGTAGTTCGCCGGTGTGGTCATTGCCTTCTCGATCATCGCGCCGAGAACCCGGCTCTGGTCGAACGTCAGCTCCACGTCACAGCCCTTGATCGACGCTCGGATTGCGCATGGTCACGATGTCTTCGTGGCGATGTTCTATGAAAGGAATGATCCCCTTGTGCGTGAAGATGTAGAACTGGTTGGAGCGAACGGCCGCCACCACTTTGTCGGCAACATCGTCGGCCGTCAGGCGGCTGCGCTCCGCCAGGGCCCGCATCGCCGGCACCACCCGCTCTCCGACTACGCCCATGGTTGTTGCGGCCTGCTCGTAGCGTTCGGTATCGAAGATGCGGGTGCGCACCCAGGCCGGTGCCAATACCGAGACTCCTATCGGCGAGCCCAGTATCTCCAGCTCGTACAGCAGGGACTCCGACAGCGCGACGACTCCGAACTTCGCCGCGTTGTAGGCGCTCAACCCCGGCTGGGTCAAGAAGCCCGACACCGAGGCGGTGTTGACGATATGGGCGTCTCCGTGCTCGAGCATGTGCGGCAGGAACGCCTTGATTCCGTGCAACACCCCCATGAAATCGACGTCCATCACCCAGCGGTACTCCTCGAGGCTCATCTCCAACACCCCACCGAACGCAGCGATCCCGGCGTTGTTGCACAGCAGGTTGACTCGATCGAATCGCTTGATCGCTGCTTCCGCCAGCGCGGTGACGTCTGCGAAGTCGGTGACATCGGTGCGCACCGTGAGCACATCGGTGGCGATCGCGGCCGCAGCTTCGGCCAGGGCCTCGTCATCGATATCGGCCAGCACCAACGCCATGTCGGCCGCAGCCAGCTTGTGGGCCATCGCCAGACCCAAGCCACTCGCCCCGCCGGTCACTACGGCTACCTTCCCGGCAAGTTGTTCCAAGGGCTCCTCCTTCGAACGCAAACTATCACGACGCCACCGTCGCCCGAGTCCGGCACAACGGCCAAGCCGAACCGCGGCCAAGACGCACCGCACCCGCCATAATCGGCTGATGAGCTCACCCCTCACCGCAACCGACCTGTGGACCCTGCCCCGAGTCGGCCAACCGGTTCCCCTTCCCGACGGCAACGCCGCCATCGTTCCCGTCACTACCCACGACCTGGCGACGAACGAACCCGCCACGATGCTCTATCGCGTGACACGGGACGGATCGACGCAGCTGCTCACGACCAAACAGGCGTCGCACCCGGCGGTATCGCCCAGCGGTGACCGGATCAGCTTCGTCCGGCCACCGACGCCAGACGGCAAAGCCCAGCTCCACGTGATGGCACTCGGCGGCGGCGAAGCCACCGCGCTCACCGACCTGCCGCTCGGCGTTGGCGAGTCTCTTTGGCTTCCCGATGGGACTGGGCTGATCGCCGTCGTTCCCCTGCTGGCCGGCCATAACACCCCAGAGGCAACCGGCGCCGAGTTAGAAGCGCGCCGCGAACGCCACCAGCAGGCAACCGTCACCGAGGACCGGGTGTACCGCTACTGGAAGCGCTGGCTCGTCGACGGTCAGGTGCACCACCTCTTCCACATCGATGCCGCTACCGGCGAAGCGCGCGATCTCACCCCGGGGCTAAATCGGCTGCTTTCATCGGATGCCGACCCGCGGGGCACGTTCGATATCAGCCCCGATGGCCGCGATATCGCGGTTGCAGTGGAAGTCGACCAGCCGGGGCGACCGTATCTGCAGTTTGCCATTCATACGGTTCCGGTTGATGGCGGCGAGTTGTATCCCCTCTCCGCCGAGCTCCCCGCCCAGCAGCTGCGACCCCGCTATTCACCGGACGGCGGCACCCTCGTCTACGGCGTGCAGATGGAGCACGCCTTCTACGCAGATCGGGTGCGGCTGGCCGCTCACGACCTGGCGGGCGGCACCGTGCGACTGCTGACCGAGGAGTGGGACGGATCGGCCGAAGAGTGGGAGTTCTGGGGTGGCGAATCGATCGTCTTCTCCGCCGAGCATCATGGCCGCCGGCAACTGTTCGTGACCGATCTGGTCGGTGCCGTCCCGAAGCCGATCGACTCTGGGACTGGATCGTGGCACGGCCCCCAGCCGGCGAGCGACACGATCTGGTGCCGCACCGAGAGCGCCGCCGCGCCGCCCGAGGTGGGATTCGTCGACAACGACGCCGCTGGCCGAGTCTCCTGCTTTGCAGCGGATGAACTCACCGACCGCGATCTGGGACGAACCGACGCTTGGCACGTGACCGGGGCCGATGGCGACCAGATCGAGGTGAAGCTGGTGTACCCGCCGGATTTCGACCCGGACGAGCAGTGGCCCCTGTTACACAACGTGCACGGCGGCCCCCACGGGCTCGTCGGTGACGACTGGCACTGGCGCTGGAACACGCAGGTGTTCGCCGCTGCCGGCTACGTGGTGGCCTCGGTCAATTTCCACGGGTCGACATCGTGGGGTGAGGGCTTCACCGGGTCCATTCGCGGCGCCTGGGGCGACAAGACCTACACCGACGTTATGGCCGCCACCGATGCGCTGCTGGCGACCGGCTTCATCGATGGGGATCGGATGGCGATCGCCGGAGGCTCTTACGGTGGATACCTCGTCACGTGGATAACGACCCGGACCGACCGTTTCAAGGCGGCGGTCTGCCACGCAGGGGTGACGGATCTACTCGGCCAGTGGGCCACCGACACCACAGAGGGGCGGGAGAAGGCCATCGGTGGGGTGCCGTGGGAAGACATGGAGGCAGTGCAGCGATGGAGCCCGATGGCGCATACTGATCGCATCGTCACGCCTACCTTGATCGTCCACGGCGAGCTCGATTACCGGGTCGTAGTCACCCAGGGTCTGGTGCTGTACGGCGTGCTCAAGCACAAGGGTGTGCCCGCGCGCCTCGTGTACTACCCCGACGAGGGCCACTGGATCGAGAGCCCGGCAAACAGCATCCACTGGTATCGGGAGGTATTGGATTGGCTGGGGAGATGGGTCTGAGGCGGGCAATCCACTATGGATAGCCAGCAGCCAGCCTGGCGCTAAGTCCCACCCACCGGCGTGGATTCGTCTGCTGCCTCTCGCAGCAGGTCCAACAACTCCCGCACCATGAATGCGGTCGCCCCCCACAGGGTTGCCTCGGGGAACTCGAAGAACCACAAATTGTGCCCGAACCACTCGGAGACCTGCCAGCGGCTCTCATCGAGGAGCTCATCGACGGTGGGCTCCAGAATCGTCTCGACCTCCTCGGGTTGCGGCACCAGCTCATCGGGTCGCTGCACCTTGGCGACCACCGGCACGATCAGGTTGTTGGGATCACGGGTGGAGATCGGGGTGAGCCCGCCGACGACACTGACGGCGGACGGCGGCAACGCCACCTCTTCTCCGGCCTCGCGGATCGCTGCGTCTACTGCGGACTCGCCTTCTTCGAGGCGGCCGCCGGGGAACACCACATCGCCCGGATGGGTGCGCATGTTGTCCGGTCGCTTGGTCATGATGAGGCGAACAGAGCCCACTGCGTCGCGATACAACGGGACCAGGACCGCGGCCACCGCTCGATCGGGCTGCGCCACCGGCGGCAGGCGCGACAGGGCGCTCCATTGGGCGCCGGCGACGCCGGCGCGGTCATGGGGGCGCGGTTGCTGCATGTGAGCACCTTACGCTTGATAAATTGTCAGGGATGCCTTCAGCCATCAGCCCCCGCCCGCGCTATACGCCGAACTACATGCTCCGGCCGTTCCGCCGCCGTGATCTGGCGTCTGTCGACGATGCGGTCAGGGCCTCGCTGCCTGATCTGGCGCGTTATCTGCCGTGGGCCGTGGATTACGACAAGAGCACCACGGCCTCGTTCATCCGCGATTCGGCGGCGGCATGGGCAGAGGGGCGCGCCTTCGACTTCACGATTCGCAATGCGGACCGCCCGGACGTGCACCTCGGCAACGTCTCTGTGTGGTGGGTCTCCCGCCCCAACCTGGTGGGCGAGATCGGTTATTGGGTTCGCAGCGACGTGGCCAACCAAGGCATCTGCACTGAGGCGGCGGCCAATGTCGTCCAGCTCGGTTTCGAGGAGCTGGGGATGCATCGCATCACGCTTCGTATCGCCGTGGGCAACCGGGCGTCGGAGCGAGTGGCGGAGAAGCTCGGCTTCTCCAACGAAGGACTACTGCGGGACGAGGTCCGCGTGGGCAAAGCCTGGGTGGATCACACGGTGTGGGGGCTTCTCGAGAACGAGTGGCGCGACGCGCAAAAAGCCAGGTACACATCAGAAGAATGGGTCTAGCGGCCTAGCGCAGAGCTGTAAGAAATGCCGCGGCCCGGTGTCTCATCTATGTGGAGTATCCGGTAAGGGGTAACGATGACAGGCTTCTCTGATCGGCGTCTGATGGCTCTCCACGCTGCGGAGTATGACGAGGCGCACTACCTGAGAGTGAAGAATGCACTGGAAGCTGTCGGGTTCATGGCGAGCGCCGACGTGGTGTTGGCGCTCGGGCACACAGTGTTCGCCCATCCCGCGGCGGCGATGAAGCTGCGGCAGTTGGCCGACATGTGGTCGGTTCTGGGATCGGCACGTCCATTGACCGAGGGCGATCGGGTCATGTTCGAGCTGCAATAGCCGGCCTGGGGAGGCGCGGGAACCAAGGTCCCGGCCCAAAACGTTCCACCGCGGGGACGTAAACGTTCGATAGGGTGCCGGGAATGTCGCCGAGAACTCTGCAAGCCATCGAGCGGGTGCTGATGGCGGCACTCGCTGTAATCCTCGCTCTCGGGGTGTGGAATGGCTTCTTGCGGGTCATCGAGACGCGCGAAGACGGGGCTACGTCGACCACCGCAGAACCAGACAACCCCTCAGCCGGGGCGACGACGACCACTCGCAGCCCCATAGTGGTCAGGACGACGACCACCACGAGTAGCTCGCCGACGACGGTCGTCGAAAGCGGTTTCCCGTGGGGGGAAGGACCCTGCCGGCAGACCCAGCCACGCACCACCGAGTCGGTGACGCTGTTGCGCATCTACTTCAACTGCGGCAACGTCGTCGAGGCGTCAGGTAGCACCTTCGTGTACCGGACGGTCCCGCGCACGGCGCAGCGGCTCACGTTTACCTTGAAGGAACTCCTCAAAGGCACCACCGAGGAAGAGGCTGCGCTCGGCTTTGGCTCGTTCTTCTCCGCAGCCACCGCAGACGCTTTCCGCAGTGTCACCATTCGCGACGGACGGGCCTTCATCGACTTCAACCGCTTCGAGGTGCCCGCCGCGATATTGAGCGATCAGGGTCGCCAGTTCTTCGTGATCAACATTGCGGCCAACGCCCTCCAGTACGAGTCCGTCACCTCGGTCGAAATCCTCCTCGAGGGCAGCTGCGAAGCCTTCAGCGAGCTGATCGGCACAACCGGCTGCACGGTCATTACCCAAGCCGATTTCTAGGCCCGGTCATAGTGGCCGGCGCAACGCCCGGGCAGGCACCGCATGAGTTTGAGGGCGCCCATTGGGCGCCCTCATAATCTCGAACTTCAGCGAGCTGAAGCTACATCATGCCTTCCATGCCGCCGCCGTGGCCGTGGCCAGCACCCATTGGCTCGTCCACCTTCTCCTCGGCAACCAGGGCCTCGGTGGTGATGAGCAGCGCCGCGATCGATGCCGCGTTCTGCAGCGTCGAGCGCGTCACCTTGGCGGGATCGATGATCCCCTCCTTGATGAGGTCGTTGTAGGTGCCGTTGGCGGCGTTGAAGCCCATCGAGCCCTCCATCTCGCGCACCCGCTCGACGACAACCCCGCCCTCATGGCCGGCGTTGACCGCGATCTGGCGCAGGGGCCACTCCAGCGCCCGCTTGACGAGTTGACGTCCCGCCTTCTCGTCGTCCGTGCCACCGCGTAGTTTGTCGACGGCGCCCTGGGCTCGAAGCAACGCCACCCCACCGCCGGGGACGATGCCCTCTTCGATGGCGGCCCGAGTCGCCTGGATGGCGTCCTCGATGCGGTGCTTCTTCTCCTTCAGCTCGACCTCGGTGGCCGCCCCGACTCGGATCAGCGCCACGCCGCCGGACAGCTTTGCCAGCCGTTCCTGCAGCTTCTCGCGATCCCAGTCGGAATCGCTGTTCTCGATCTCCTTGCGGATCTGCTCCACCCGAGCCAGCACCTCCGCCGAGGATCCGGAACCCTCGACGATGGTCGTGTTGTCCTTCGTCACGACCACCTTGCGAGCCCGACCCAGCATCTCGAGCGACACGCTCTCCAGCTTGAGGCCGATCTCCTCGGAGATGACCTGGCCACCGGTGAGAATGGCGATGTCCTGGAGCATGGCCTTGCGGCGCTCCCCGAAGCCGGGAGCCTTCACCGCAACCGACGCAAAGGTGCCGCGAATCTTGTTGACGACCAGGGTCGCCAATGCCTCACCTTCGACATCTTCGGCCAGCACGAGGACCGGCTTGCCGGTCTGCATGACCTTCTCGAGGACCGGCAGGAGATCCTGCACCGAGCCGATCTTCTGATTGGCGATCAGCACGTACGGATCCTCCAGCACCGCCTCCTGGCGATCCGGATCGGTGATGAAGTAGGGGGAGATGTATCCCTTGTCGAATTGCATGCCCTCAGTGAACTCGAGCTCGACCCCGAAGGTCTGGCTGTCTTCGACTGTGATCACTCCCTCGTTGCCGACCTTCTGGAGGGCTTCGGCGATCCGCTGCCCCACGGTCTGATCGGCGGCCGAGTTGGCGGCCACGTACGCGATCTGATCGACTGCGCTGGAGTCGATCGGCATCGATAGCTCTGCAATCGACTCAACGACGCGGTCAACCGCCTCTTCGATGCCGACTTTGAGCTCCATCGGGTTGGAGCCGGCCGCGACCAGACGCAGCCCCTCGTGGACCATCGCCTGGGCGAGGACCGTCGAAGTGGTAGTTCCGTCACCGGCGACGTCGTTGGTCTTGTTGGCGACCTCGTAGGCGAGCTTGGCGCCCATGTTCTCCCACGGGTCGTCCAACTCGATCTCCTTGGCGATCGTGTAGCCGTCGTTGGTGATCGTGGGGGCGCCCCACTTCTTCTCGAGAACCACATTGCGGCCCTTGGGCCCCAAGGTCACTTTGATGGTATCGGCGAGCTTGTCGACACCCGCCTGGAGACCGCGACGGGCCTCCTCACTGAATCTGAGATCCTTTGCAGCCATTTAGTGCTTCCTCCTAGCCGAGTACGGCAAGAACGTCACGGGCCGACAGGATCAACATGTCCTCGCCCTCTACCTTTACCTCGGTGCCGCCGTACTTCGAATAGAAGACGACATCGCCGACCTTGACGTCGAGCGGAATCCGCTCTCCGTCCTTGTACTCACCCGGTCCCACTGCGAGCACCTCGCCTAGCTGAGGCTTTTCTTTCGCAGTGTCGGGGATCACGAGTCCGCTAGCAGTGCGGAGCTCGTCCTCTTCCTTGGGCTTGACCACGACGCGGTCACCCAGGGGGTTGAGCTTCATCCGACTTTCCTCCTTCAAAGAATTAGCAGTCGGTGCATATGACTGCTAAAGAATAGCACTCGGCCGTAGAGAGTGCTAACCCGGGAAAAGTGACGCAGCGTGAGTCCACAGCAGCGCTATGGTTGCGCCGCATGACCCCCAGAACACTTCGATTCTCGATAGCGGTGGCCGCCGCAATGGTGCTGGCAGCCGCCTGCGGAGGCGGTACTGAGGCAAACCCCACCGCCGGCTCGAACCCCTCGGGGACCTCGACGGAGCAGCCGTCCCCGACCGGCAATGACGGCTCCGCCACCGCAGGCGAGGGCGGCGACCCGACCACTTCTGCGGGGCCGGCCACGACGCTGCCCCCGCTGCTCGGCCTCGACATGAAGCTGCTCGCCGACGGGCTCCACCAGCCGACCGTCATCGCCTCGCCTCCCGGCGACGATCGCTTGTTCATCGGAGAGCGGAATGGGGTGATCTACATCTACGACCCGGAGCAAGGCCTGCTCGACGAACCGTTCATGAACATTCCCGACCGAGTGACTTCGAACGGCATCGAGCAGGGCCTGCTCGGCATGGCTTTTCACCCCAACTATGCCAAGAACGGACGCTTCTTCATCTACCACACCGATCGCGACGCCCAGCGCCAGCTCGCCGAGTACTCGGTGCGCGCCGATGACCCGAACAAAGCAGATCTCGACAGCGGCAAGGTGCTGTTCGATCGTGCCCAGCCGCCGAACTCGACGGACATCCGCCACTACGGCGGGATGCTGTTGTTCGGGCCCGACGGCTACCTCTACATATCCTCCGGCGACGGGGCGGCCGGCCGCGATACCGGGCAATCGACGGACGACTTCTTCGGCGCCATCCTGCGCATCGACGTCGATAGCGGAGATCCCTTTGGAATCCCCCCGGACAACCCGTACGTCAACGGCGGCGGGGCTCCGGCAGTGTGGGCGATCGGGCTGCGCAACCCGTGGCGCATCACCATTGACGGAGACATGATGTACATCGCCGATGTCGGTCAAGCCGACAACGAGGAAGTGAACGCAGTCAGCCTCAACGAGCCGGGTACCAACTTCGGGTGGGCCACCATGGAAGGCACCGAGTGCTTCATCCCGAGCGACTGCGATCCGACCGGTCTCACGTTGCCCATCTACGAATACACCCACAGCGACGGCTGCTCGATCACCGGGGGCCATGTCTACCGCGGCTCCCTGATGCCGGAGCTGCAGGGTCACTATTTCTTCGCCGACTGGTGCGACGCATGGATCCGCAGCCTGCTCTACGTGGATGGGACTATCGAGAAGGTGCGGGATTGGTCCGCTGACCTCGTCGGCGCCGGCAGCGTCAACGTGTTCGGAGTAGACGCCGACGGCGAGCTGTACTTCGCCAACCACGAGGGCCAGCTATATGCCATCCTTCCGGCCAGGTAGCCGCACGGGCTAATGGTTGTCATCCTCTGTGGTCGTTTGCGGCCGCAACAGCTCGGCAATCTCGGTATGGCCGATCAGGCCGACGACCACGCCGTCCTTGGTCGCCACCATATGGCGGGTGGCGCCCGCCTCCCGCTGCAGTGCGTCGATGAGCGGGGTGCCGACGTCGACTACATCGGCGGGGCCGATCCGGGTCATTGCGGAGCCGACCTCGGTGGTCGCCCGCGACTCGGGGTGCACGTTGTCGACTTCCGCTTGCCCCAGCACGCCAACGATCCGGCCCCCCGACTCGACGACGAGCGTGCGCAGACGAGGACCAACCTGATATACGTCGAGGGCAACCGCCACCGTGGTGGCGCTGGGCACCGCTTCATGGACGGGGCGCATCAGATCGCCCACCGTCCGGTCCCGCGTCGCCACCCGGAGCCGGTAACCGCGAGCCGACGAAGCGGCCATCCGGGTGAGAAACCATCCAACGACGATGACCCAAATCCCGATCGGCCCGGTGCCCGGACGGAGCAGTAGATAGGCGCCAAACCCGATCAGGACCAAGCCGGCAAAGCGACCGGATTGCAGCGCCCCCCGGGTCGCCCGGTCCTGGTCGCCGGTCCGGCGCCACAGAATCGATCGCAGGATGCGACCCCCATCAAGGGGGAGTCCCGGCAGCAGGTTGAACACCGCAAGCGCCAGATTGGCCAAACCGATGAACCGCAGTGCCCCACCGATGGCGTTCGCTCCAGGGAACAGGCTGCTGAGGGCCAAAATCGCTCCACCCAGCAAGGCGGAGGTGACCGGACCCACCACCGCAACGGCGAATTCCGTCTGGGGGGTCATCGACTCCTCACCCAGCTCGGAGGCTCCGCCGAAGATCATGAGACGGATCCGCTTGACGGTGAGACCCCTCCGCAGCGCTACCGCAGTGTGGCTGACCTCGTGAGCCAGCACGGTGGCGAGAAAGACGACTCCGCCCAGGAGAGCTCCAACCAGCGCCACTGTGCTCGTGGCGTCGTACACCGGCAAGCGGAGCTCCAGATATATGACCCACGACAGCAGCGCTCCCAGCGCCAGCAGCGAGGCATCTCCGACGACCTCGACGCCGAACACGCGGGCGATCCGAAACGGACGCATCGTCAGCCGAGGCGTCGTGACGGCTCGACGTCGTCGAACCAGGTGGTCCGCCGCCCGGCGTTGAGGTGGAAATCGGCGGCGGCGCCGATCATGGCCCCGTTGTCGGTGCACAGCTGCGGGCTCGGGAGGCAGAGCTGAACGCTTGCCTCGGTGGCCCGATCCGCCAACACCGCTCGCAGCCGACGGTTGGCCAAGACTCCCCCGCCGGCGGCGACGGTGGCCGCTCCGGTCTCGGCGATCGCATTGAAGGTCTTGTCGACCAGCACATCGACGATCGCCTCCTGGATGGAGGCGGCAACATCTGCAATCGGCGGCAGCTCTCCCGCCTCCTTGGCCTTGACCAGGTGGTTCGTTACCGACGTCTTCAACCCAGAGAACGACAAGTCGAACGGACGATCGGGCAGCGCTCGCGGGAAGCGGATAGCCGCCGGATCGCCTCCATCCGAGGCTTCATCGATGGCTGGGCCCCCCGGATATCCCAGGCCCATGAAACGGGCCAGCTTGTCGAAGGCTTCGCCGGCGGCGTCATCGATCGTGCTGCCAAGGAGCTCGTAATCGCCCCAGTCCTTCATGTAGACGATCTGGCTGTGCCCTCCAGAGGCGAGCAGGATCACCGCAGGTGGTCGGTAGTCGGGGTTCTCCAACCGGGGCGCGAAGAGGTGACCCTCCATGTGGTCGATGCCGATGAAGGGCCGCTGCAGGCCCCAGGCCAGCGACTTACCGAAGGAGAACCCAACCATCAGCGATCCAACCAACCCGGGGCCCTGGGTAGCCGCCACCGCATCCAGCTCCTCCGAGTGCACCCCGGCTTTGCGCAGCGCCAAGTGCACCATCGGCCGGATCGCCTCGATGTGAGCGCGGGCCGCCACCTCGGGGACCACGCCGCCGAAGCGGGAATGCATATCGGTCTGGGAAGAGAGCACCGAGGACAGCACTTGCGCGCCCCGCAGTACCGCCACCGCGGTCTCATCACAACTCGTCTCGATGCCCAGAATCAGTCGCTCACTCATAACCCGCTGCCGCCAGCTCCTCGCGTACGCTCATCAATCGTGCTTGATACTCAACCCCGTTGATGTCACTGGCCCACATCACCAGGGCATCCTCGTCCCGGTAGTAGTTCTTGCGCAGGCCCACCGGGGCGAAGCCGAACCTCTGATAGAGCCGCTGGGCACCCTCGTTGGACATCCGCACTTCGAGTGTGACGTGGCTGACCCCGCGTTCTGCGGCGGCAGCCACCAGCGCCATCATGAGGCGGGTCCCGAGGCGCTGCCGGCGCGCCGCCGGGATTACCGCCAGCGTCGTGATGTGCGCATCAGATTCGACTACCAACAGGCCGCCGTAGCCGACGATGTCCGCGTCTTCTTCCGCCACCAGATAGCTACGATTCGGCAGCGCCAGCTCGTCGTAGAAGACCCGCACCGACCAGGGGTTGTCGTAGATCTCTTGCTCCAGCGTGGCCACCGCGGGTATGTCGTGGACGGTCATGGCGCGAATCGTGGCAAGGCTCATCCGGCGGCTCCCGGCCACAGGCCTTCTTCCCGAATATCCGTCCAGTTGATGGCGGCGTCGGGTTCGCGCATGTAGAGCGGGCGCACCTCCTCGGCCGCAGCAAACATGTCTCTCTTGGCTCGCATCTGGGCGATCTCGAGAATCACGTCGGCGGCCGGATAGCGCGGCCGCCCCAGCTTGATACGGTGCAAACCCTGGAATACGCCGTCGGGGAGCGCCCGGTGGTCTCCGACGACCAACGCGTCTTCGCCGCTGGCGTTGATGAGCGCGCTGAGCTCCTCGGGGGTGACGATCTCACCAGAAGCTTCTTGGACCACACCGCCCGGCACCGGTCGATAGGGCGCGGTCGCCACCTGGCCGCGGCGCACGTCGATGATCGGCCAGATGGTGCGCCGCCCGGTGGCGGCCCGCAACGCCAACACGTCGAGTGATGACACCGTGACGATCGGCACTCCGACGGCAGCTGCCAGCGCTTGCGCTGCCGACAGCCCGGCGCGCAACCCGGTGAACGGCCCTGGCCCGATGTCGACGGCTACCAGATCGAGGTCGGAGGGCACCCAGCCGGCTCGAGAGAAGCAGAAGTCGATGGCGGGGATCAAGAAACCGACGTGTCCCCGGCCGTCGACGCTGACCGACATTGCGATCAGCTCGGACCCAGCACCAAGCGCGACCGATGAGGCCGCCGTGGCAGTCTCTATGGCGAGTGTTCTCAAGTCTGTAGCTCCGTGACCAGGCGCGAGTTCCATTCTCCCTCACCGTGCAGGGTCACGGATCGCCGGCCGTCTCCATGGACTTCGATCACGACGTTCAGCGCTTGTTCCGGGACTGCGCTGCGCACCGCCTCCCCCCACTCGATCGCCAGCACACCGTCCTTCGACTGCTCCACCAGCTCCAGATCGGTGAACTCGGCAGTCGAGTCGAGTCGATAGACGTCGGCATGAAAGAGCGGCAGCAGCCCTTCGTAGGACCTCACGACCAGGAAGGTGGGGCTCGTGATCTGCACCTCGACCCCGAGCGCTTGAGCGATGCCGGAGATGAACAGCGTCTTCCCGGCTCCCAGCGATCCGTTGACGAGGATGACGTCGCCGGGGCGGAGGACGGCGACCAGGCGCCGACCCAGCGCCTCCATGTCGTCAGGGGACGGGACGTCGATGGGGCCGATCATTCGAATAGCCCGAGTTGATCGAATGCCGGCGCCGGGGAGACCTCGGCGCCGGCGGTGGCCCGCTCCCGAGCTGATTCGGCCCCGTAGACCAGGCGGCCGCCGACCACGTCGGCCACCAGCTGAAAGTCCTCCTGCATCTCGGCCAACACGCGAGCGCTACCCCGCAGCGCCGCCGCTGGATGGAACGTCGGGACGAGAAACCGGCCCCACCACTCGTAAGCACGACCGCGGAGCCGCGTGATACCTGTCTCGGTGCGCAACAGCAACTTGGACGAGAAGTTCCCCAGGGTGACTACTACCTTGGGGTCGACGAGCCGCAGCTGTTGCCGCAGGTAGTCGGCGCAAGCGTCGATCTCGACCTGGCGCGGATCCCGATTGCCCGGTGGACGACACTTGACGACGTTGGCGATGTAGACATTGATGTCGCGCTGCAGGCCGATCTCGCCCAACAGCTGATCGAGCAACTGCCCAGAGCGACCCACGAAAGGCAATCCCTGTTCGTCTTCGTGCTGACCCGGGCCCTCTCCGACGAACATCACGTCGGCATCAGGATCACCGGACCCGAAGACGACGTTGGTGCGCCCGGCAGCGAGATCACAAGCTGTGCAGACGGCGGCCTTGTCGGCCAGGAGCCGCAGCTTGGCGGCTCTTTCTGCCGGCGTTGCCGGGTCGGTCAATGGTTTCCTTCCTGAGCTAGGCGGACGGCGTGCTCGATTGCTGCCCCGGTGACAGCGAAGGCGGCCTCGCCCAGGGCGTCGAGGTCGGCTGCGCGCTCCCCACAGGAAACAGCGAATACGGCGTCGCCATCGTATCGAGTGTGCGCCGGGCGTACGCAAACCGCAAGCGCATCGTGGGCGCGCACGATGAGTCTCATCAGGTCGGTCCGCGACAGCCCGGCGTCGGTCATCACGACTACGAGTGTCGTGTTCGTCTGCGCAGGGACGCCCCAGGTAGGGCCGCCCGTGATGAGCGAACCGCCGGTCAGCGGCTCCCCCTCCAGCGTGAACACGTCGCCGACAGCGTTCACGACTGCGAGGGCGGCGACCTGGGCTTCATCCACCCGGGTGTCGGCCGATCCCTGACCGCCCGGAGCGACGTTGTCGAGCCCTCGCCATTTGGCGACGGTGGCGCCCGTGCCCGCCCCTACCCGGCCGGCCGGTACCGCCCCCCTCGTGCGCGCCCGGAAGGCGGCCCTCCCGGCGGCCGCATCGGGCGGATGAGCTTGGCCGAACATGAGGTCGAAGACGATGGCGGTCGGCACGATCGGCACCGGTCCTGCCGGAGTCGGATGACCCCGCCCCGCTTCCCGCAGCTCCGCCATCACCCCATCAGCGGCAGCCAAGCCGAAGGCGCTCCCTCCGGCGAGGCAGATCGCTTGGATCATCTCCACTTTCATCCCGGGCTGCAGCAGGGCAACCTCGCGCGTGCCCGGTGCCGCGCCGCGGGCCTCGAAGGCGGACACGTTGGGCTCCGGAACGTCGATCACGGTCACCCCGGTCAAGGCGCCGGTATCGGTCCACACCCCCACCTCCACTCCCGAGATCGCCGTCAGGCCGGTGTGTCCCATCGACCACATCACAGCCCCGCCCCCGAGTAGCGGCGGGGTAGACGAGGCCCGAAATGGCAAACCACTTCGTAGTTGATCGTCTCCAGCAACTGCGCCCAGTCCTCGGCCGAGATGACAGAATCGCCTTGCGCGCCGAGCACGACGACTTCGTCGCCGACGGCAACCGGATCGTCGTCCATGTCGACGACCACCTGATCCATCGTCACGGTGCCGGCGAAGGGCCGGGGCTCTCCTCCAATGAGCACCCGCCCACGTTCTGATAGGCGGCGGCTGATCCCGTCCGCGTATCCGATCGGGACCGTGACAACGGTCGACTCTTGCTCGAGAGGCTTCCGCCGGCCGTAAGAGGGCCGCTCGCCGCGGCCAAGGCGCTTCACCAGGGAAACCTGCGAGACCACACGCATGGCGGGCCGCAGATCGAGGTGGGGAGCAACATGCGGAGCCGGCCGCAACCCGTAGATACCCAGTCCGACGCGCACCATGTCGTAGCGGGCCTCCGGGTAGGACAGCGCTCCCGCAGTGTTGGCGGCGTGGAGACGAGGCACGGTGATCCCGGCCTCGGCCAGCTCGTCCACCACGGCCTGGAAAGCAGCGAGCTGCCGCTTGGTGAACTCGGCGTCCTCTTCGGCGACCGCAAAGTGGGTCCACAATCCGTCCAATGTGAGCCGCGGCTCGCCCAGCACCATCTCCA
The DNA here is from genome assembly GCA_041605955.1 of Acidimicrobiia bacterium. GTDB lineage: Bacteria > Actinomycetota > Acidimicrobiia > Spongiisociales > UBA5794 > JAHEJX01. The sequence goes on along the minus strand of JBFIXI010000017.1, from coordinate 33,213 downwards.
CCAGCGCGGCAACAGCGGCCGGCTCGGCGCCAACCCGGTGCATCCCCGTGTTCACCTTGATGTGGACTGGAATTGGATGCTCGGCGACGGCGGCCAGCGCCGCGGCGAACTCGCTGCGATAAATGGTCGGAATCAGGCTGCCGGCGGCGATTCGGGCGGCGTCCTCGGGAGGTGGCTCGGAAAGCAGCAGTATCGGCGCCTCGATGCCGGCGTCACGCAGTCGCAACCCCTCCTCGACGAGCGCCACCGCCAGGCTGGTGGCACCGCCGGCGAGCGCCGCGTCCGCTATCGGAATGTCACCGTGGCCGTAGCCGTCGGCCTTTACGACGGCACACAGCGCAGCCTCGCCAACCTCGGCGGCGATCAGCCGAACGTTGTGCGTCACGGCGTCCAGATCAACTTCGACCCATGAAGGCCTCAAAAGGCGAACCTCCGCACGGCATCTGCCAAACCGGCGGCCGTCACGGTACTCGTTGCCGCCAAGGCGGCACCGGCTTCGCCATGCCAATAGGCCGCCGAGCGAGCTGCGGTCGGGCCATCGAGGCCGCGGGCCCAGAGGGCGGCGATCATCCCCGCCAGCACATCGCCGGTGCCGACAGTCGCCAGCTCCTTGCCCCCTGAGGTGACGAGCCACGGCGTCTCCTCGCCGGAGGCCACGATCGTTGCCGGCCCCTTCAGCAGAACCGTGGCTCCCGTGGTCCGGGCGGTGTCGGCCGCGGCGGCGAAGCCGGCCGTCAAGCCCGTCAACCTGCGAAACTCCCCGGCGTGTGGCGTGAGGACGGTCCCTGCCGGTCGAGCGGCCAGGTCGTCGACCGAGATGGCATTGAGGCCATCGGCATCGAGCACGATCGGCTGCTCAGTCGCCGCCAGCAATCCGGCGACGCACTCTCCAACGTCGCGACCGAGCCCGGGACCAACGATGAGCACATCGAACCGCGCGGCCGCTGCCGCGATCTCGCGCGGATCAACACCGTGAAACGTCGCCCCCGAGCCGATGCCGTGGGTCATGATCTCCGGATGCGCCGCGTCCAACTCGGCGGCCAACGACCGCGGCACGAACGCGGCCACCGCGCCGGCTCCGAACCGCAACGCCGCCGTCGCCGCCAGGATGGCGGCGCCGGCCATACCTTCCGAACCGCCGATGACCGCAACCGACCCGACAGACCACTTGTGGGCGGATCGCGGCCGGGCCGGGCGGGGCGCATCCGCTTCCTCACAGAGCAGCAGGCTGGGCTCGGCTTCGGGAAGGCCTAGATCAGCCAAAGCCAGCTCCCCGCACAATTCTGGGCCGTCTGCAAGGAAGTGCCCCGTCTTGTAGTTGCTCAGGGCCACTGTGCTGACCGCAGCCATAGTGCCGGCGGCCGCCACGCCTGTGGTGCCGTCGAGCCCCGACGGGACGTCAACCGCCAGTTTCGGAGCGACATGAGCGGACCATGCCCCCACTGCGGGAGGCAGCTCCCCGTGGAAGCCGACGCCGAACACGGCATCGATGATCAGGTCGGCCGGCGCGGGGGATCCGATCGGCGCCACCGCGCCGCCGGCCGCCCGCCACGCTCGCTCCGCCGCCTCAGCCTCCGCGGTGGTGGGTGCCGCCAACGCATATACCTTTACCGCCGCGCCCCGTCGGCTCAGGTAGCGCGCCGCGCAATACCCGTCGCCACCGTTGTTGCCGGCGCCTGCCAAGACGGCAACACGGGTTCCGTAGCCGGCGCCCCAGGCCGCCGCCCGATTGGCTACCGCGAACCCGGCCCGCTCCATCACCGCATAGAGGTCGCCCTCAAAGGCGGTGTCCTGCTGCTTGGCCTGGGCGGCGCTCACCACGGTTTTCACCGGCCTGAAAGTAGCTGAAGTGGGGAGCACAGCAGCGGACAGTGGCTTGCGCCGGCCGTCCCCCGCATCTAGCACTGGGCCATTTCGCCGCGGGCTATCTAGCACTGGGGCCGGCGCGGCCGGCTCATCTCGTCGACAGGGCCATGACCAATGCTGAGTTATTGGTGTGGGTGATGGTGATCAGCACCCGGGTGACCCCGAGCGCTTCGGCCCGAGCCAGCGCCGTGCCGGCCAGATTGACCCGCGGAGCCCCGCCGCCGGTCACCTCGATGTCCCGCCACCGCAGTCGGCGCCAGCCCATTCCGAGGCTCTTCATCACGGCTTCCTTGCCGGCGAAGCGAGCCGCCAGCCTCCCCGAGGGATCGGCGTAGCGGTGGGCGTACTCCCACTCATGCTCCGTGAAGCAGCGTCGCTTGAAGCTCTCGCCGTACTTGTGCAGCAGGTGCCGCACCCGGTCGATCTCGGCGAGATCGACCCCCATGCCCACGATGTCCATGAGCCAAAAGTACAGGCTCGTCGGGACGAACCACAACACGCGTGCAGTCCGCTTGTGGCGAACCGCTATTCGACCGTGACGCTCTTCGCCAGGTTGCGCGGCTGATCGATGTCGTTGCCCCGGATCTTGGCAACGTGGTACGCCAACAACTGGAGCGGAACAACGGCATTGACCGGCCCGAGCAGGTCATCGGTGCGCGGCACGCGCAGCACCACATCGGCAAACCGGCTGATGTTGGGGTCGTCCTCGTAGGCCACTGCAATCACCTCTCCCCCGCGCGCCTTGACCTCTTGGATCGCCGAAACCGTCTTGTCGTAGAGCGCCTCCTGGGTTATCACGACCACGACGGGGACGCCCTCGGTCACGAGCGCCAACGTGCCGTGTTTCAGCTCTCCGGCGGGCATCGCCTCCGAGTGGAGATAGGAGATCTCCTTGAGCTTGAGCGATCCTTCGACCGCAACCGCGAAGTCGAGGCCGCGACCGATGAAGTAGACGTCTTCGGCGCCGGCCAAACGTTTGGCGGCCTCGACCACGTCACCATCGGCGTGCAGGAGTCGCTCGAGATCTGCGGGCAGCGCATGCAGTCCATGGATCACCCGCTCGGCTAGGTCCGGATCGGCCAGCCCGCGCGCCGCCCCGATACGCAGCGCCAGCAGATACTGGCCGATCAGCATGGCCATGTAGGCCTTGGTCGAGGCCACCGCGATCTCCGGCCCGGCCCGGGTGTAAAGGATGTCGTCGGCTTGCCTGGCCAGGGTGGATCCCACCACGTTGGTGAGCGCCAGCAGCCGGGCGCCACGCTCCTTCGCGAGGCGGGCCGCCGCCAACGTATCGGCCGTCTCTCCTGACTGGCTGATAGCGATCACCAGATCGCCCTCGCTGACGAGGGGGTCGGCATAGCGCATCTCGTGGGCGTACTCCACCGACGTGGGCATCCGCAGCAAGCGTCGGAAGATCTCGGCACCCACCATGCCGGCGTTGTAGGCGGTGCCGCAAGCAGTGATCCAGATGCGATTCAAGTGGCGGGCGAAGTCGTCGCCGAACCCGACGTGATCGAGCCAAGCGCTGCCGTCCGGCTCCAGCCGCCCCGCCAGCGTCTCGGTCACCACGGCCGGTTGCTCGTGAATCTCCTTGAGCATGAAGTGGTCATACCCGCCCTTTTCGGCCATCTCCGCGTCCCAATCGACGTAAAGCGGCTCGCGTTCAACCGTGACTCCTTCGATGGTCTCGATCGATGCTCCGGACCGATCCACGATGACCATCTCCCCGTCTTCGACGATCAAGAAATGGCGGGTGCGGTGGAGCACGGCAGGAATGTCCGAGGCGAGAAATGTCTCGCCATCGCCCAACCCGACGACCAACGGGCTGATGCGCCTGACGGCCACGATCTTGTCCGGCTCGTGGATGGACAACACGACGAGCGCGTATGCACCTTCGGCTTGGGCGACGGCGCTCCGCACTGCGCCTGCCAGATCGCCGTCGTAGGCGCGTGCGATCAGATGCGCCAGGATCTCGGTGTCCGTCTCGGATGTGAACTCGTGGCCCTCCGCGATGAGGCGCTCGCGCAGGTCGTAGAAGTTCTCGATGATGCCGTTGTGAACCACCACGAAGGCGCCGCTCGGGTCACTGTGGGGGTGGGCGTTCAAGTCGCTGGGCGCGCCGTGGGTCGCCCACCGGGTATGGCCGATCCCGACACTGCCCGTCAGCGGCGACGCCGCCTCCAGCGCAAAGAGCCGATCGACCTTCCCTTCGGCTTTGCGCACCTCGATGGCCGAGTCCAACACGGCGATGCCGGCCGAGTCGTAGCCGCGATACTCGAGTCGGCGCAAACCGTCCAGCAGGACGGGCGCGGCCTGATTGGGGCCCACGTAGCCCATGATTCCGCACACGCGCGAAACCTCCTCAGCTAGGGCGATCGGAGGTTGGCGGCTCTCGCGCAGTGCGAGACTCGCTCTACGTCGGGTTGGCTTTGGCCCCAGAATCGCTTCCGGGTTTTAACACAACCCGTGACGGCTGTAGACAGCCGAGAGGGCACCCACCGACGGCTCGATTCTCCCTCTTCCTCGTCACCTCACCCGACGCCTGCATGGGCGGTCGCAGTGAGGGCTGGTGCTTCGGGTTACCGATCGCAGTGTTCAGTTGTCCCCCCAGGGTAACCGAAGCCAGGGTTGGCGCGGTCACTAATTGTCCGCTCCCGGCGTGACTAGCGCCTACCGGTCGGTCCCCCCAGCGTAGCTTTCACCAGATTGACCACGTCGCCGACGACATCTTCCGCCATGGCCTGCGTCTCCGCCTCCGCCATGACGCGTACGATCGGCTCGGTCCCCGATGCCCGGACCAGGATGCGGCCTCGGGTGCCGAGTTCCTCTTCGGCTTTGCGTACGCCGGTCCACACTGCGCCCGCCTGGGGAAGCAGGTCTTTGTCCTGTACGGGCACGTTCACCAGCACCTGGGGATACTCGGTCATGATTTGCCTCAGCTGACGCAGCTCCTGTCCGGTAGCCGCCAGCACCTCGGCGAGCCGGTGAGCAGTGCGCACCCCGTCGCCGGTGGCCCGATCCTCCAAGATGATGTGGCCCGATTGTTCGCCACCCAGCACGGCCCGGGAGCGGCGCATCTCTTCGAGCACATACCGGTCGCCGACCGCGGTTTCGATGACCGTAACGCCGATGTCGCCCATTGCTTTGTGAAAGCCGAGGTTGGCCATCACCGTGGTCACCACCAGGTCCTTCTTCAGCTTGTTGCGCTGTTTGAGGTGGTTGGCAAAGATTGCCAGAATCACGTCGCCGTTGACGACCTCGCCGTCCTCGTCGATGGCGATGAGCCGATCAGCGTCGCCGTCGAACGCAAGGCCGACCCGTCCGGCGGCTTGCTTGGCCAGACTGGCGACGTCGGTGGCTCCGCAGCCCTCGTTGATGTTCATTCCGTCCGGATCCGCATGGATCACGTCCACGTCCGCGCCGGCGGCTTCGAAGAGGCGGGGGCCGGCAAGGAAGGCGGCGCCGTTGGCGCAGTCGAGCACCACCTCGATCCCCCGCAGCGAGTATTGGCGCATTGCCATGAGGTAATCGACGTAACGACCGAGAGCGTCGGGCATCGTGGAGTGCATGCCTACCAATGCGCCTTCGGCTCTCTCCCAGGGAGGCCCCTGGTTGTAACGCTCCTCGATCGAGGCTTCCCGCTCGTCGGTGAGCTTCGAGCCGTCGCGGCCGAAGAACTTGATGCCGTTATCGGCCGCAGGGTTGTGCGAGGCGCTGACCATCACGCCGAAGGTCGACCCCGTGTCCCGGGTGAGACGGGATACCCCACCCACCGGAACGATCCCCAGGTCGACGGTGTCGACCCCAACGGCATTGAACCCGGCTTGCAGGGCCGCAGCCAGCATCGGCCCGGAACGACGGGTATCGCGGCCGATCACTACTGGGCCATCCCCGGACTCGCCGGCCGCAGCCGCCATGGCAAAGGCCATCTCGGGTGTCAGGTCAACGTTGGCGACCCCGCGAACCCCATCGGTCCCGAAGAGCTTGCGCGCTGTCATGAGCCACTCCCTGATCAGGGCCCGTCGATCACCGCTTGGTGAACTGCGGAGCACGGCGCGCTTTGCGCAAACCGTACTTCTTGCGCTCGACCCGGCGGGAGTCGCGGGTCAGCAACCCTTCCTTCTTGAGGGTGGGACGAAGCTCGGGGTCGAGCTCGATCAGCGCTCGGGCGATGCCGAGGCGAAGTGCGTCGCTCTGGCCGGTGAAGCCGCCTCCCTCGAGCTTGGCGTGGACGTCGTAACGATCCTCGGCTTCGGCGGCCTTCAACGGCTCCATGATCCGCATCCGCAACGCCGGTTGAGGGAAGTATGACTCGAGGGACCGGTCGTTCAGCTTGAAGGCTCCGGAACCCTCGTACAGCCGCACCCGGGCGACTGAGCTCTTGCGACGTCCGGTCGCCTGCACCAGCGGTTTGGGCATCAGGCCTCTACCTTCTTTCCGATCGTGAGCGGTTGTGGATTCTGCGCGCCATGCGGATGGTCGGGCCCGGCATAGACCCGAAGCTTCGTGAGCATCTTGCGGCCCAGCTTGTTCTTGGGAAGCATGCCGCGCACGGCAGAGTGAATGATGCGCTCGGGATACTTCTCGCGCATCTGGCTGAACGACAGCTCCCGAATCCCGCCCGGGTAGCCCGAGTGGTTGAAGTAGCGCTTCTGCTCTTCCTTCTTGCCCGTCACCGCCACCTTTTCGGCATTGACAATGACGACGAAGTCACCGCCGTCGACGTGAGGTGCGTAGGTGGGCTTGTGCTTGCCGCGGAGGATCTGGGCGACGTCCGACGCCAACCTCCCGAGAGTCTGGTCGGTGGCATCCACCAAGTGCCAAGCTCGCTCGATCTCGGCCGGTTTGGGTGTGTATGTCTTCTGGAGTCTTGCCCTCATTCAGCGCTCTCTGGTCACCGCCAACCACCGCAGCTTGCTGGGTTGGACGCAAAGGGATACCCCGCGGCAGCGGGGCGCAGCGTGAATTGTAGACGAGCCGATGAGGCACGCCAAAAGGGCGGCCTACCCCCAAGGGGCGTCAGCCGAACAGCGATCTCGCCAGCCGATTGTGTTCGCGAACGAGAGATGGCTCCTCGGCGGTGACCAATTGACGCCCGGCCACCACCGGGCGACCGTGTACGTAGGTGTAATCGACTCGCGTCGGAGCGGCGAACAGCAACGCGGCCACCGGATCGGTTTGAGCCCCGGCGTACTCCAGGCGGTCTAGCGACACCGCCACGAAGTCGGCTGCCTTCCCCGGTTCCAGCGATCCGACGTCGGCGCGCCCGAGGACCGCCGCGCCGCCCACCGTTGCCATTTGCAGCGCTTGGCGGGCGGTCAGCAATCTCCCCTCCGAGACGCTCGGGGAGGCAGCCAACCGCGCCAGCAACATCGCTTGGCGAGCCTCGCCGATCATGTGGTTTCCGTCGTTGGAGGCCGAGCCGTCGACCCCCAGCCCGACCGGAACCCCTGCGGCCAGGTAGCCGGCCACGGGAGCGATTCCCGACGCCAAGCGCATGTTCGACGTGGGACAGTGCGCCACGCCGGTCCCGGCGGACGCCATCGATGCCACCTCGCCGGAGTCGATGAAGATCGCATGGGCAAACCAAACGTCGGTTCCTGCCCAGCCCAAGTCGGCTACCAGCTCCAGCGGGCGTTTCCCATAGATGTCGCGGCAATAGTCCTCCTCGTCGACCGTCTCCGCGAGGTGGGTGTGGAGGTGGAGCCCGTATTGGCGCGCCATGGTGGCCGATTCGGCCATCAGCTCGGGGCTCACCGAGAAGGGAGAGCAGGGGGCCACGACGATACGCACCATCGACCCGGGGGTCGGATCATCGTATTGCGCCGCCAGCCGCACCGTGTCCTCGAGGATCGCATCCTCGGCTTCCACGACGCTGTCGGGCGGCAGCCCGCCGTCACTCTCCCCGCGGCTCATCGATCCGCGCGAGGCGTGGAGCCGCAGCCCGATATCCGCCGCTGCCTCGATCTCATCGTCGAGACGGGCTCCGTTGGGAAACAGATAGAGATGGTCGGCGACGGTGGTACAGCCGCTGAGAGCCAGCTCGGCCAAGCCCGTTCTCGTGGAGGACCGCACATGGTCGGGGGTGAGTCGGGCCCAGATCGGGTAGAGGGTGCGTAACCATCCGAAGAGGCCGGCATCCTGAGCACCGGGAATGGCGCGGGTCATGGTCTGGTAGAGATGATGGTGCGTGTTGATGAGACCGGGAAGCAGCACGTGATCGCGGAGATCGAGGACCTCGTCCGCTTGTTGCGGCAACTCACGTGACGGGCCGACTTGCTCGATGAATCCGTCGACCGCATAGATGCCCCCGTCGGCGAACTCCGACGCGGCATCATTCATCGTGGCCACTACGGCGGCATTCTTGACCAGCAGAGATCCCACGTCGTGAACCTAGCGGGCGGGCACGTGCGGCTCAGTACTCCACGCCGACCAGGGTCAAGCCGTGGGCTGGAGCCGCCCCGGCACCGGCGCGGCGATCGCCGCCCGCCAAGATCTGGGTCACGTCCTCCAACTGCAGGCGGCCGCGGCCCACATCGACGCACAGCGCCACTATGGAGCGCACCATTTGATGACAGAACGAGCTGGCTGCGACATACAGCTCCTTGACACCGTTGGGAAGCTGCGTCCATTCGAGCACCCGTAGGTCGCGCACCGTGCTCCGGCCGGCGGCGGCGCGGCACAAAGCAGCAAAGTCGTGCTCGCCTATGAGAGCATCTCCCGCCGCTTGCATCGCCACCAGATCCAGCTCCGTCGGATAGTGCCAGCTCACCGGTGCGATGAACGGGTCGGGTGCCTCCCGGTTCAAGATCCGGTAGCGATAGGCCCGGCTCTTGGCCGAAAATCGGGCGTGGAAGCCCGGGGGCATCGGGGTAATCGCGCCCACCGCCACTTCGGGGCCCAGTTGCTTGTTCAATGAGCGTTGCAGCCGGCGGCACTCGAGCTCTGCGGCGGACTCGAAGCTCACGACTTGCCCGGAGGCATGGACGCCCTTGTCGGTACGTCCCGCCACAAAAGTCTCTACCGGGCCGATGACGCGCCCCAGCGCCTCCTCCAACACGCCCTGTACGGTGCGCACGTTCGTCTGCTTGGCATAGCCGTGGAAGTTGGTGCCCAGATACGCCAGCTCCAGGCGGTACGTGCCCACGGCCTCAGATGAGGCCGCGGCCGAAGATCGATGCGATGATGATCCAGCCGATGAGGCCCCCGGCCGCTGCCAGGGCTGCCCGCTCGATCGGCAGATCACCCTCGTAGGTGATGCCCCGGGCAACGACGGCAAGGAACCACAAGCTGCCCAGGATCAGGTTCACGAGCGGGGCGAAACCGAGCTGGCGGGTGAAGATGATCAGGACCAAGGTGGGGTAGGCGAAACCGGTGATGCGCAGGAACACCGCATAGTGGCCTTCGCCGCCGAGGAGGAATTTGGCGACGGCAAAGCTGATGCCCGCATAGGCCAGCCAGAAGATCAGCGCGTTCAGAATGCCGGTCACCAAGGTCTCCAGGCCGCCGATCGTGGTGGTGAGACCGAGTATCCGCCATCCGGAGCCGAGCAGGATGAGTACCCGGGTGATGGCCACGAAGATGAGGGCGTCGCCGGTTGCCCGGTCGTTGATGCTCATCCAGACGAACGCCTCGCGGTCGAGGCGGACGGCTTGCAGCAACCGTCTCAATGCTTCACCCATGTTTAGGACTCACTGTTCGACTTCCGTGGCTCGGGACGACGCCGGGAGGATAGCCACAGCGGGAATCGATCACCGTTCGCCTAGGCTTCACGCCGATGGCAGCCAACATCGAGTGGAGCGCGAAGTGGAGCTGGCGCCGCGCTGGCGCACTCATGGTCGGGGCACTGGGCATGGCTTTCGGCATCGTCGCCTGCGGCACGCCCGCCACCAGTGAGGTCGAGTTCACCGAAACGCCTTCGTCGGTGCGCATCACCAGCGGAACGGGCAACGTGAGCGTGGCGGCGAGAGATGCGGGAGCGACCGTGCTCCGGGAGGTGTCGGCTTCCGGCGACGAACCGACACCGACGGCGGAGCTAGTCGGCAATGAGCTCGTCATCGATGACGGCTGTGGGGATCGGGCCAACTGTCAAGTCGATCTCACCGTCACCGTGGCCGGTACTGCCGACGTCACCATCACGTCGGCTGCCGGGGGAATCACGGTGGTCGACATGAATTCGAGCGTCACGATCGCCGGGGCTGCCAGCAACGTGCTGCTCAATGGCATCACCGGCCCCATCGCCGTGAGCCTGACCAGGGGTGATTTGCTCGGCGCCCGGCTGGTGAGCACCGAGGCCTCCTTTCACACCGACGCCGGCGATCTCGATGTCACGCTGACTGAGCCCTTCACCAGCTTGAGTGTGACCTCGGGCGCCGGCAATGTCACGGCTCAGGTGCCCGGTGGCAGCTACGACATCGAGGTCAACGCGGAAGACGGGACCGTCGACATCAAGGTCGAAGACGTCGACGGTGCGGCGGCGTCGATCGTGATGCGCACCGGCTCGGGCGACGTCACCATCTACAAGCGGTAGCGGCCCTCCAGCTTGCTCACCGCCCGCAGCACCGCGGGATCGTGGGAGAGCGTCGCTACCTCCCCGAGAGGTACCCAGCGCGCGTCCCTGATCTCGTCGGCAATCTCGAGGGGCTGCTTCCCACCGGTGAACAGGTACGTCAGATTGAAGTGGTGATGATCCGGCTCACCCGCAGCAGCCGGGATCGGGTGGCGGTCGACGCCGAACAAGCCGGGTTCGGCAAGCTCGGCGTCCACCCCCGTCTCTTCGAACATCTCCCGGGCGGCAGCCTCCTGCGGGGTCGAGTCGGAGGGATCGATGTGGCCGCCCGGCTCGATCCAGATCTCGAGGCGGCGATGGTAGATGAGCAACATGTGGCCGTCGGCGACGGCGATCGCGCCCGCGGTGAAATGCCCAGGTGCATAACGGTAACGGCTGAACGGGTCGGCGCTGCTCGCCAACAGCTCCATCATCGACTCCCGGGCGTCAGCCTCAGCCGCGTCGCTGGGGTAGAGCCGCTCCAGCTGCGTCATCAGCGCAGCCCGCCGCGGATCGAGTTGGCGGCCATTCACTGCAGCCGGAGCAGCTCGGCCGCGGAGTAGGGCCGCCTGGAATATCGGCCGGGCGCAGTCGCCGTGGTCAGACCAGCTCGATCAGCGACATCTCCGCGCCGTCACCGCGGCGGGGGCCCAGCTTCACTATGCGGGTGTATCCCCCGGGTCGATCCTCGTAGCGAGGGCCCACCTCGTCGAACAGCTTCGTCACGACGTCGGTGTCCTGGATCTTGCGGAGCACGAGGCGCCGAGCGTGCAGGTCGCCGCGGCGGGCTTTGGTGATCATCTTCTCGACGTACGGCCGCAGCAGCTTGGCCCGCGCCGTCGTCGTCGTGATGCGCTCCTCGATGATCAGGGCGGCTGCCAAGTTCGACAGGAGCTTGCGCTGATGGGACGGGCTGCCCCCGAGGCGCGGCCCCTTCTTCGGAGTCGGCATCAGACGGCTCCCGCCTCCACATCGACCGATGAGCGGAGGGAGAGGCCCAGCTCGTCCAGCTTGGCAGCCACCTCCTCGAGGCTCTTCTGGCCGAAGTTGGTTATGTTGAGCAGCTCCTCCTCGGTCTTCTCGACGAGCTCGCCCACCGTGTGCACCTGGGCACGGCGTAGACAGTTACGGGGCCGCTCGGACAGATCGAGAGCTTCGATCGGCAGGTCGAGATCGGGTGATGTCGATTCAGCGGCGACCACGTCACCCAGCTCGAGCCCGACGCCTTCGTCCATGTCGGCGAAGAGGCCGAGCAGCTCACGCAGCGTCTTGCCGGCGGAGGACATCGCCTCGCTGGGGCTGACCGAGCCGTCCGTCTCGACATCGAGCACCAGCTTGTCGAAGTTGGTCATCTGCCCAACCTGGGTGCTCTCCACCCGATAGGCCACGTTGCGCAGCGGCGAGAAGATGGCGTCGATGGGAATCACCCCGATCGCGTCGCTCTTCTTGTTGCGATCCGCGCTGCGATAGCCGACACCACGATCGACGGTCATCTCCGCTTCGATCTTCCCCGACGCTGCAAGGGTGGCGAGGTGCACGCTGGGATCCACGATCTCGACGCCGGCAGGCACCTTGAGATCTGCCGCCGTCAGGTCTTGCTTGCCTTTGGCCGACAGGTACAGGGTCTGCGCGTCGTCGGCCTCCATACGCAGTACGACCTGCTTGAGATTGAGGATGAAATCGACGACGTCCTCGACGACACCGTCCATCGTGGTGAACTCGTGCTGCACACCGTCGATGCGCACCGACGTGATGGCGGCGCCCGGAATACGGGACAGCAGCGTCCGTCGGAGCGTGTTGCCGAGCGTATAGCCAAATCCGGGCTCGAGCGGCTCGACGATGAACCGGGAGCGATTCTCGCTAATCGGCTCTTCTTCAATGGTTGGGCGCTGAACGATGAGCACCTGACGCTCCTCTACTGGGCGGGATTCAGTTACTGATAGCTACTTCGAATACAACTCGACGACGAGCTGTTCCTGAACGTCGGTGTCGATCTGTTGGCGCGAGGGGAGTGTGGCAATGGTCACCTTGCGCTCCATCGTGTCGACGTCCAGCCATTCGGGCGGCACCCGATCGAGCGTGTCGACCGTATGCTGCACCGGAAAAACGTCCTTGCTCCGTTCCTTGAGCGTGATCACATCCCCTTGCTCCACCTGGTAGGAGGGAATGTCCACCTTGGCCCCGTTGACCCGGAAATGACCGTGGTTGACGAGCTGCCGAGCCTGCGGCCGGGTGGCGGCCAGGCCGGCCCGAAACACCACGTTGTCGAGACGAGTCTCCAGCAGCCGCATGAGGTTGTCGCCGGTGATGCCCCGCTGCCGTACCGCTTGCTTGTAATAGCGGCGGAACTGGCGTTCGAGGATGCCGTAGGTGAAGCGAAGCTTCTGCTTCTCCAGCAGCTGAACTTGGTACTGCGACTCGCGGATTCGGCCGCGGCCGTGCTCGCCGGGCGGATAGGGCCTTCTGTCGAAGTACTTTGCCTTGTTCTCGTCGAGCAGCTGCCTGACGCGGCGGCTGCGACGGGTCCGAGGTCCGGTATAACGCGCCATGGCCAGCTAACCCCGCTTCCGCTTCTTGGGACGGCAACCATTGTGCGGTATGGGCGTCACGTCGCGCACCCCGGTCACTTCGATGCCCATGTTCTGGAGCGTGCGGATGGCCGTGTCGCGCCCCGAGCCCGACCCGCTCACGATGACGTCCAGCTTGCGCACCCCCATCTCGCCAGCCTTGCGAGCAGCCTGCTCGGCTGCCACCTGGGCAGCATACGGGGTCGACTTGCGCGATCCCTTGAAGCCGACACTCCCACCTGAGCTCCATGTGACCACGGCTCCTGCCTGGTCGGTGATCGTGATGATCGTGTTGTTGAAGCTCGCTTTTATGTGGGCCTGACCATGCGGCAGGTTGCGCTTACTGCGGCGGCGCCGACCGGCAGGAGCTTCGGCCGCCAGGGGCTCCGCGGCCGGCGCGGCGGCAGGCGCGGCCGGTGGAGTGTCCGCCGGTGGTGCCGGGGTCTCCGCGGCCGGCGCGGCGGCAGGCGCGGCCGGTGGAGTATCCGCCGGCGGTGCCGGGGTCTCGACCGCAGGCGCCGCCGGCGCCTCGGTGGACGCTTCTGGAGCGGGAGCGTTGCCTTGTTCGTCTACCACTACTTGGTTACCTTCTTCTTACCGGCCACGGGCATACGCCGCCCCTTCCGGGTGCGGGCGTTGGTGTGGGTGCGCTGGCCGCGAACCGGTAGGCCCCGGCGGTGACGCAGGCCTTGGTAGGACCCGATCTCGATCTTGCGTTTGATGTTCTGGGCGATGTCGCGCCGCAGGTCACCCTCGACCGTGAGGTTGCCGTCGATGAATTGACGGATCTTGACCACTTCCGAGTCCGTGAGATCGCGGACTCTAGTGTCGGGGTCGATGCCCAGCTCGGCGAGCAGTTGCATCGAGGTGGTACTTCCGACCCCGAAGATGTAGGTCAATCCAACCTCCACGCGCTTGTCGCGTGGGAGGTCGGTTCCGGCGATGCGTGCCATTGGCGAGTTACCCCTGTCGTTGCTTGTGCCGCGGATTCGAGCAGATCACCCATACGCGACCATGACGCCGGATGATCCGGCACCTGTCGCACATCTTCTTGGCCGAGGCTGAGACCTTCATGAGTTCGTCCTGTTTGGGTTACCCGGCGCGGTCGCCCGGGGGCTAGCGCCGCAGTATGGCCGCCGTTCGAGTCACGGCCGCCTGATGATCTCGTCGTCCCTGAACGGGGCGTCGACACGGCGTTGAGCCGAGCGAATGCCTGAGCGCGCAGGAGACAGCAGCTCCATCAGAGCCGACGGAATTGTAAGCGGAACCTCCACCAAAGGCCAAATCTGGGGAGCCGGAGCCCTTAGCCGCCGCCGGGTGCCGGCCGAGGCCCTCAGATGCGCCGGCTCCGCCTTATGCTCCGCCTGATGCGGAGCGAGATTTGGGCGCTCGAGGAGCTGTCGTTTCGGACGCTCCCCGCCATCGAGCAAGAACGCTACGACGGATGGGTGTTGCGCTGGTCCAATGGCGGATCGCGACGCGGCAACTCGGTCAACCCAATGGCGACATCGACGATCGAGCTCGATGCCAAGATCGCCTATTGCGAGGCTTGGCTCCACGAGCGGGACGTCCGCCCCACATTTCGGCTCACAGACCTGGTCGAGAGCGGCCTCGATTCGGCGCTCGACGCGACCGGCTATAGCCGGACCTCACCGACCGATGTGATGACCGCACCGTTGGCGCCACTGGCGCCGGTCGCACGAGCTCAGATCGAGACGGCGCCTTCGCGGGAGTGGCTGCGCGCCATCCCCGTCCATGGGGAGCAAGGCCATTACCTGCCGCAGCTGCGCTCCCAACTGACCGGAAGCGCTGGTGCCGGCTGGTTCGCCTCGATATCCGTCGACGACAAGATCGTCGCCATAGGTCTCGGCATCGTGCTCGACGGGTGGCTGACCATCTACAACATGAACACCCTGGAGCCACATAGGCGGCGGGGCCACGCCTGGCGCATACTCCAGACCTTGTTGGCAATCGGGCAGGATCACGGAGCCCAGCGCGCCGTGCTGCAGGTCACCCAGGACAATGTCGCCGCGCAGCGCCTGTATCGGAGCGCCGGATTCAGCCCGGCGTATCAATACTGGTACCGAGAAGCACCCGTCGAGCCAGACGATCCCGCCCGCTAGGTTGGGCGTCCCCCGACTCGTGAAGGAGCGGCCATGGCCAACACCATCATCGTCGGCGACGGACCGGGTGGGCTCAGTGCGGCACTGTTCCTCGCCAAGAACGACCACGACGTCCAGGTCTTCGGGCAGAACGAAACCGCGATGAACCACGCCTATCTCCACAACTATCTGGGTGTACCCGACATCCCCGGAACCGAGTTTCAGGCAATCGCTCGACTGCAAGTGCTCGCGCACGGGGCGACCATCGCCGACTCCGCGGTGGTAGCCATTGCCGCCGCCGCCGACGGTCGCTACGTGGTCACTCTCGAGGGAGGCGCCACCGCCGCTGCCGACTACCTCATCATGAACGAAGGTCGCAATCCTCGGCTCACCCTGGCACTGGGCGTCGCCGTGGACGATGACGGCGCCATAGTGGTCGACCGTCACGGGCAGTCCTCTGTCGCTCGCGTCTACGTGGTCGGGCGCAGCGTTCGCCCGGCGCGCAGCCAGGCCATCATCACCGCCGGGGCCGGCGCGGCCGCAGCACTCGACATCCTGTCACGTGAAGCGGGCAAGGATGTCCAGGACTGGGATACTCCACCAAAGGAGTGAAGAGAGCATGCGCGAACGACTGCTGCTCGCTGCAGGCGCCGCCGCAATCGCAATCCGCGCTCAGGCTCCTACTGGGTCGAGCTCCCCCACCAGCTTCGGCTCCGGCAGTGTCAGCACCTTGGGGCCGTCGGGGGTGATGGCGACGGTGTGCTCGAAGTGGGCCGAGAGCTTCCCGTCCTGGGTCACGACCGTCCACCCGTCGTCGAGCACGTTCGACTGGTCGGTTCCCAAGTTGAACATCGGCTCGATGGCAATGGCCATCCCGGTCTTGAGCTTGAAGCCCTTGCCGGGGGTGCCGTAGTTGGGAACGTTGGGCGCCTCGTGCATCTGGCGGCCGATGCCGTGACCGATGTAGTCGCGGACCACTCCATAGCCGTGCGGCTTGGCCGTTGATTCGATGGCGTGCCCCACATCGCCCAATCGTTTGCCGTGGCGGGCCTGCACGATTCCGTTCCACAGCGCCCGCTCCGTGACTTCGAGCAGCTTGGCCACTTCGTCGGGCACTTCACCCACTGCGACCGTGTAGGCGGCGTCGCCATGCCAGCCCTCGTAGATCGCGCCGGCATCGATCGAGATGATGTCACCTTCCCGCAGCTTGTAGCCGTCGGGGATCCCGTGGACTATCACCTGATTAGGCGATGCACAGATCGTCGCCGGGAAGCCGTGATAACCCAGGAACGAAGAGCGGCAGTTCCACTGCCGCAGCACCTCGGCGGAGATGGCATCGAGCTCGCGCATCGACGTGCCCGGAACAGCCGCCTCCCGAGTAGCTGCATGGATCGCAGCCACACAAGCTCCGGCCACGGCCATCTTCTCGAAGTCCTCAGGGGCCTTCTTGGTGACGATTCTCGCTTCGTTCATGTGTTCTGGATTCAGTTCGTTGCGGTCAGTTGGTTGCCAGGGCCATCACGATTCGGGCGAAGACCTCGTCGATCGTTCCCATGCCGTCGACAGGCAACACCGCGACACCGTTCTCAGGGTAATAACCAACGAGCGGCTCGGTTTCGTCCCGGTACACCTTCTGCCGGTTGCGGATCGTGTCCTCGTTGTCGTCGGCGCGGCCCTCTTCCTCGGCTCGTTGCAGCAGCCGCTGCACCAGCTCCTCCTCGTCCGCCTCGACCAGCACCGCCAGCTCCAGGGCCCCGGCGCCGACGGCCGCATCGAGCGCTTGCGCCTGGGCGACGTTGCGGGGGAAGCCGTCCAGCAGGAAGCCGCACGCGGCGTCCTCCCGGCCAAGACGATCCTTCACCATGGCCACCACCAGCTCGTCGGGAACCAGATCCCCGGCTGCCATGATCTCCTGGGCCTGCCGGCCCAGCTCGGTGCCCTGCTCGACGTTGTCGCGCAGCATGGCCCCGGTGGAGATGTGAGGCACCCCGATGGCCTTGGCCAGCATGGCCGCTTGCGTCCCCTTGCCGGCCCCGGGGGGGCCCAAGAACAAAAGTCGTCTACCCACGAAACACCTCAGTGTGCTGGCACCTAGGTCAGGTGCCGAATACCCATTGACCAATACGTGATGGAGGTTGCCTCGACTAGCTGAGGAAACCTTCGTAGTTCCTCATCATCAGCTGGCTCTCGATCTGCTTCATTGTCTCGAGAGCCACTCCGGCCACGATCAGTATCGACACGCCGGAGAGCCCGACCGGGATGTTCCAGAACCAGCCGATGATCGATGGCAGCACCGCCACCAGAGCCAAGTAGAGCGAGCCCGGCAGCGTTATCCGGCTGAGGACGTGCTCGAGATGGCGTACGGTCGCCCGGCCGGGGCGGATACCCGGAATGAACCCACCTTGGCGCTGGATCGTCTCGGCTTGGCGCTCCGGATCGAACTGGATGGCCGTGTAGAAGTATGTGAAGAAGACGACCAGCAAACCCAGCACCAGGATGTAGATCAGGCTGGGCGAGAACGCCCCGCTGCTGCCGGTCGTCAACAGGTTCTCATCGATGAAGCGACGCACCGAGGCGCCCCAGCCGCTCGATGGAAGCGACGACGAAACCAACACCGGGAAGTACATGATCGAGGTGGCGAAGATCACCGGGATCACGCCTGCCATGTTGACCTTGAGCGGGATGTAGGTCGACTGCCCGCCGAGCACCTTACGGCCCCGCACCCGCCGCGAGAACTGGATCGGGATCCGGCGCTGGCCCTGGTCCACGAAGATGATGCCCACGGTCAGCGCAACCATGACGGCCACCACGAACCAGAACTGGAACGCGGAGGAGTTGGCCCAGAGGATGCCGAGCTGAGAGGGCAACTGGGACACGATGCTGATGAAGATGATCAGCGACATACCGTTACCGATGCCGCGCTGCGTGATCAACTCCCCGAGCCACATGATCATGGCCGTGCCTGCAGTCATCGTGAGCACGATGATGAGCACCCGCTGCGTCGTGTAGTTCGGGATCAGATCGATCCCGCCGGTGAAGTTCCCACTGTGGAACAGGAAGGTGAAGCCCGTCGACTGCAGGAGGGCGAGGCCCACCGTCAAGTACCGGGTCCACTGGGTGATGACCTTGCGGCCCGTCTCACCCTCGTCCTGGAGCGACTGCAGACGGGGAATCACCACCGCCAGCAGCTGCATGATGATCGACGCCGTGATGTAGGGCATGATCCCCAAGGCGAACACGGACATCTGCTCGAGCGCCCCGCCCGAGAACAGGTTGAGGATGCCGACGAAGCCGCCTTGCTCCTGGCTGTTGGCGAAGTCCTGCACCCGATCGAGGTCCACCCCAGGCACCGGGATGGCGGTACCGAAGCGATAGACGGCGAAGATGAACAGAGTGAACAGGATCTTGTTGCGCAGATCCTTGATGCGGAACATGTTGCGGAACACGGACAGCATGCGCGTTCAACCCCTCATCCGGTGGCGGGTGATGCCAGCAGCGTAGTGACTTGCCTGTGGTACCAACGCCAAATGCCTACTCCACTACGTGAACGGTGCCGCCGGCGGCCTTGATCTTCTCGACTGCCCCCAGACTGAAGGCATGGGCGTGCACGTTGAGCGCGACCGCGAGATCACCCTCCCCGAGGACTTTCACGTCGCCGCGCTTTTTCACCAACCCGCGTCGCCGCAAGATGTCCGGATCGATGGTGTCTCCCGCATCGAAGTGGGTTGCCAGCTTCTCGACGTTGATCAAGGCGAAGTACTGCTTGTTGCGGTTCTTGAACCCCTTCAGTTTCGGGGTACGCCGCTGCAGCGGCATCTGGCCGCCCTCGAACCCGGGACGGACTTTGCCGCGAGCCTTCTGGCCCTTGGTTCCTCGGCCGGCGGTCTTGCCCCGCCGCCCGCTCTCACCGCGACCGACGCGGATCTTGCGGCTCTTCGAGCCTTCAGCTGGCTTGAGATGATGTAGCTTCATTCGACTTCTTCGACTTCCAACAGGTGCTTGGCACGAAAGACCATGCCGCGCAACGAGGGTGAGTCCGGCCGCTCGACGCTTTGCCGGATCTTGCGTAGCCCGAGGCTCTCCACAGTTGCCCGGGTCTTCGGCTTCTCACCGATAGTGCTCTTGACGAGCGTGATCTTGAGATTCTTGCTCGCCATCGGCTACCTCTTCCCGACCTCGGTTCGCATCAGCTCGGTCGACCGGTACGCCGCCAGCATCGCCGGCGGGAAGATCTCTTCAGCCTTCCTGCCACGTGCCTTGGCGATCTCATCGGGCCGCATCTGGCCCATCAGGGCGTTCATCGTCGCCTTGGCCACGTTGACGTGGGTCGGCGAGCCGAATGACTTGGCCAGGACGTCCCGGATGCCCGCCGCTTCGAGGATCTGGCGCACTGCTCCACCGGCGATGACCCCGGTACCGGGAGCCGCCGGCTTGAGCAGCACCTTGGAGGCCCCTTGCTCTCCCACGATCTCGTGGATGATCGTCGAGCCCGCCATCGGGACGAACTTCATCGACTTGCGGGCTTCCTCCATGCCTTTCTGAATCGCAGCGGGAACCTCCTTGGCCTTGCCGTAGCCGATGCCGACCTTGCCTTTCCCGTTGCCCACCGTGACCAGCGCGGTGAAGGAGAACCTGCGGCCGCCTTTGACGACTTTGGCGACGCGATTGACCGCGATCACGCGCTCGTCGAACTCGGGCGGCTCGCCGCGGTCGCCCCGTTGTCTATCGCTTCGATTGCGGTGTGTCACCGTGCTGCTCTCCTGTGGTCGCGCCGGACTAGAACTCGAGGCCCTCTTCGCGGGCCGCCTCCGCCAGGGCCTTGATCCGGCCGTGGTACGGGTACCCGCCGCGATCGAAGACCACCTCGGTGATCCCCGCATCCTTGGCGCGGGCTCCGATGAGCTTGCCGACCTCGGCCGCCGTATCCACCGTGAGCGTCTTGCCGCCGAACGGCTTCTCGCGTGTCGAGGCTGCGGCCAGCGTCTCTCCGGCGCCATCGTCGATGAGTTGCACATAGATGTGGCGGTTGCTCCGGTACACGGCGAGGCGGGGACGGCCTGCCGTGCCATGAAGCTTCTTGCGGACGCGGAAATGGCGCCGGCGCCGGGCTTCGGTACGTGAACCTCTCATCAGCTTATGCCTGCCTTGCCTGCCTTGCGACGGACGTACTCGTCGGAATAGCGCAGCCCCTTGCCCTTGTAGGGCTCCGGCGGCCGAATCTTGCGGATGTCCGCGGCCACCTGACCGACGAGCTGATTGTCGATGCCGCTGACGATAATCCGGGTGGGCTCCGGCACCTCGAAATCGATCCCCTCGGGAGCGTCGACGTTCACGGGGTGGGAGAACCCGACCTGAAGCTCCAGGGTCTTTCCCCGCAGCGCCGCCCGGTACCCCACGCCGACCGCCTGGAGCTCTTTGGAGTACCCGGTCGACACGCCGTGCACCATGTTGGCGAGCAGCGCTCTGCTGAGCCCGTGGAGCGCCCGCGACTCGCGCTCGTCGTCCAGCCGGGTCACGGTGACGACTCCGTCTGCGACCGTGACTGTCACCCGCTCATCGAACGTGCGTCCCAGCGTGCCCTTGGGGCCCTTGACCTCCACGTGGCGATCCTTGACCGCGACCTCGACACCGCTGGGCAGCTCGATTGGAACGTTGCCTACTCGACTCATCGCCTACCAGACCTCACACAGCACTTCGCCGCCGATGTTGCGCCGCCGTGCCTCCCGATCGGTGAACACGCCCTCGGACGTCGACACGATCGAAACGCCGATGCCGCCGGCGACGCGCGGCATCTCCTGGGCGCCCTTGTAGACGCGCCGGCCGGGCTTCGAGACCCGCCGGATTCCGTTGAGGACGCGGTCGCGACCGTCGCGGTACCGCAACCGCACAGTCAGGGCCTTACCTACCCGGGCTTCAGCGACTTGATAGCTGTCGACAAAACCCTCCTCTGCGAGGATCTTGGCGATCTGCTCCTTCAGCTTCGAAGAAGGCATCACAGCCTCGGGATGTAACGCCTGGTTGGCGTTGCGAATCCGGGTGAGCATGTCGGCGATGGGATCGGTGTGCATTACCAAGAGCTCTTTCTGATTCCGGGCAGCTCGCCGTTGTGGGCGAGCTCGCGCAACGCCAGGCGAGACATCCCGAACTTGCGGAAGTATCCCCGGGGCCGGCCACTCACTCCACATCGATTGCGGTAGCGGGTGGGACTCGAGTCGCGCGGCAGCTTGGCGAGCTTGGCATACGCCTCTCGCTTGGCGTCGTAGTTGGCGTCAGGGTCCTTGATGACCTTGATCAGCTCGGCGCGTTTTTCGGCGTAACGTTCCACCAAAACGGCGCGCTGCTGGTTCTTCGCAATCTTCGACTTCTTCGCCACTAAACACCTGCCTGTTGCCGGAACGGGAACCCGAACTTGGCGAGCAGCGCCCTGCCCTCCGCGTCAGTTCGGGCTGTGGTCACGAATGTGATGTCCATGCCCCGCACTTTGACCACCTTGTCATAATCGATTTCGGGGAAGACGAGCTGCTCGGTAACCCCGAATGTGTAGTTGCCGCGGCCGTCGAAGCCCTTCGGGTTCAGGCCGCGGAAGTCTCGGATGCGTGGAATCGCCAGGGTTACCAGCCGGTCGAAGAACTCCCACATCCGAGCCCCGCGCAGCGTCACATGGGCCCCGATCGGCATGCCTTCCCGCAGCTTGAAATTGGCGATGGACTTCCGGGCGCGATTCAGCCGCGGCTGCTGTCCGGTGATCACCCGCAGATCCTCCATGGCTGCGTCAATGAGCTTGCCGTCCTGGGTCACGTCGCCAACTCCCATGTTGACAACGATCTTCTCCAAGCGGGGCACCTCCATCACGTTGCTGAGGCCGAGCTCGCGCTGCAGCTCGTCGCGGTACTGATCGTCGTACATGGCTTTGAAGCGCGGGGCGAGCGTCGCAGCGGGCGGCATCAGAGATCACCCCCACACTTGCGGCACACGCGGTATTTGCGACCTTCGGCGTCGAAACGAGCGCCGATACGAGTTGGTCCGCATTCGGGGCACACGATCATCACGTTGCTGGCGTCGATGGGCATGTCCTTGTCGATGATCCCACCCTGCATCGTCTGACCCTGGGGTCGCTGGTGCCGTTTGGCGGTGGCGACTCCCTCGACGATGACCTGGTTCTCCTTAGTGAGCACCCGGGCAATCTTCGACTCGGTTCCCTTGTCCTTGCCGGCCATGACCTGCACGGTGTCTCCAACCTTCAGCTTCATCACAGCACCTCCGGAGCCAATGAGACGATGCGCATGAACTTCTTGTCGCGCAGCTCCCGGCCTACCGGACCGAAGATGCGCGTGCCGCGGGGCTGCTGCTGCTCGTTGATCAGCACGCACGCGTTGTCGTCGAACCGGATGTAGGAGCCGTCGTTGCGCCGGTTCTCCTTGCGGGTCCGCACCACGACTGCCTTGACGACTTCGCCCTTCTTGACGGCCCCGCCCGGGTTGGCGTCTTTGACGGTGGCGACGATGACGTCTCCCAGCGACGCGTAGCGCCGCCCGGATCCACCCAAGACCCGGATGCACAGCACTTCCCGTGCTCCCGAGTTGTCCGCCACCCGGAGGCGAGACTCTTGCTGGATCATCGCGCCCTCTCGATCACTTCCGAGACTCGCCACCGCTTCGACTTGGACAGGGGACGCGTCTCGACGATGCGCACCGTGTCGCCCATGCGGGCGTCGTTGGCCTCATCGTGAGCGTGGAACTTCTTGCGTCGCGGCACCGTCTTGTCGTACCGCGGGTGCCGGGTCGTGTCGACGACCTCTACCGTGACCGTCTTGTCGCGGGCATCCGAGACCACGACACCGACGCGCATCTTGCGAGCCGCCCTATCCGTCGTCATGACTGGTCCTCAACTTGCTCTCGGTAGTAGGCCTCCAGCTCCTGCTCACGGCGCACCGTGCTTATACGGGCAATCTCGCGTCGCACCTCTCGCAGCCGCGTCGTGTTGTCGAGCTGATTGGTAGCCAGCTGGAAGCGCAGGTTGAACAGCTCTTCCTTGGCTTCATCGAGCTTCTCACCAAGCTCCTGGTACGAGAAGCGGCGCAATTCGATCGCCTTCATCCCTCATCCCTCTTCACGAACTTGGTCTTGACGGGCAGCTTGTGGCTGGCGCGACGCATCGCCTCGCGGGCCAGATCCTCGTCCACGCCGGACATCTCGAACATCACCCTGCCCGGCTTCACCACGGCCACCCAATACTCCGGGTTGCCCTTGCCCGACCCCATGCGGGTCTCGGCCGGCTTCTCGGTGATCGGCTTGTCCGGGAAGATCGTGATCCACACCTTCCCGCCACGCTTGATGGCCCGAGTCATGGCGATACGAGCCGACTCGATCTGGCGGGCAGTGATCCATCCGGGCTCCTGGGCCTGCAGCCCGTATTCCCCGAACGCCACCCGGGCGCCACGCTGGGCCTTCCCGGTCATGCGACCTTTGTGCGTTTTGCGGTATTTGGTCCGCTTCGGCATCAGCATGGCCTATGACTCCTCGTCACTGGGCTCGTCGGCGGCCGGAGGCTGCTCCGCCGGGGCTTCCTGCGGAGCGGCGTCCTCGGCAGCGGCGTCCTCGGCAGCGGCGGCCTCTTCGACTGCAGTCGCCACCTCGGAGGCTGCTGCCTTCTGCTCGGGTGGCTCGATCGCAGCGGCGGGCTCGGCTGCTGCCTCTTGCTCGGGCGACTCGGTGGCGGCGGCATCCTCGGCTGCGGCGGCCGCCTCGGTGCTCTCCTCGACCGCCGCGGCCTCGGCGACCGGGGGCGCCTCCATCGGGCTAGCCGACTGTGCGGTCTCGGTGATGACCTCTTCGGAGATAGTGACCTCTTCGGCGAAGCTCTCCATGGCCTCGGTGGCGTCGACCCGCTTGCCGCCACCAGCCTCGATGAGGCGGCGGCCACCCTCGCGGCGCTTGCCGCCACCGGCCTCGACGATGCGCTTGCCCCCGCCCGCCTCGATGAGACGGCGCCCGCCGGCGCCACCGGCGGCAGCTTCGGCACGGGATTTGGCGGAGCGGCGCCGCTGCGCCGGGCCTCCAGCGGCCAACCGGGCCTCGGCGGCGATCTTCTCACGTGAGCTGGCGAGCGACGGGAGGACATCGCCTTTGTAGACCCAGACCTTGACTCCGATAGCGCCCACCATGGTGCGAGCGGTCGCCTGACCGAAGTCGATGTCGGCCCGCAGCGTATGCAATGGGACCCGACCTTCGAGATACCACTCGCGGCGGCCCATATCGGCCCCGCCGAGGCGGCCCGAAGCTTGGACGCGTACGCCCTCGGCTCCAGCCTTGAGAGCCGTCGAGACGGCCCGCTTCATGGCTCGGCGGAACGAAACCCGGCCTTCGAGCTGGTCGGCCACGCTGCGGGCCAGCAATGTGGCATCGAGCTCGGCGTTCTGTACCTCGATGACGTTGAACTTGACGATACGGGACGTCAGCTTCTCGAGACCGCGCCGCAAGCGGTCGGCCTCGGAGCCCGAGCGGCCGATGACCACGCCGGGCCGCGCGGTATGGACGTCGATCTGGACCTTCTTGTCGCCGATGCGCTCGATGTCGATGCGCGAGATAGCACCCCGCTTCAGCTCCCCTATCAGATAGCGACGAATCGCTGCGTCCTCGTTGACCTGGGACGCGTAGTCCTTTTCGGAGTACCAGCGCGACTTCCAGTCGGTGACGACACCGAGCCGCAGGCCGTATGGATGGATCTTTTGGCCCATGGCTAGTGCCCTCCCTCTTCCTGGTATTCGTCATCGTCGGCCACGACCACCGTTATGTGGCTGGTGCGCTTGTTGATCCGGGTTGCCCGGCCGCGAGCGCGCGGCCGGTAGCGCTTCAGCGTGGGCCCTTCGTCGGCAAAGCACTCGAACACCCAGAGCTCTTCGGCATCGAGAGCCTGGTTGTGCTCGGCATTGGCCACCGCCGAATCCAGCACCTTCAGGATCGTGTCCGCTGCCCTCCGGTTGGTGAACGTGAGGACGTCGCGGGCCTCGGTTACGGGCAGGCCCCGGACGAGATCGAGCACCCGCCGCACCTTATAGGGCGACTGCCGGATGTAGCGGGCGGTGGCTTGGGCTCTCATCCTCGCCTCGCAGACCTGTCGCCGGCGTGGCCGCGGAACGTCCGTGTCGGGGCGAACTCGCCCAGCTTGTGGCCGACCATCGACTCGGTGATGTAGACAGGAACGTGCTTGCGACCGTCGTGAATGGCGATCGTCAAGCCGACCATCTCCGGTACCACCGTCGACCGGCGGCTCCACGTGCGGATGACTCGCTTGTCGTTGTTGGCCACCGCCCGTTCGACCTTCACCATCAGGTGCTCGTCGACGAAGGGGCCTTTGCGCAATGACCTAGCCATGAGTGACTACCTCCGCCCCTTCTGGGAGCGGCAGCGCACCCGCAGAACCGGAGGTTCTGCCAATGCGTCGTTGCGCGCGATGCCACGATCAGTCACAACTACCTCCGCCCCTTCTTGGTGCGACGACGCACGATGTACTTGTCGCTCGCCTTGTTCTTCTTGCGGGTACGGCCCTCGGGCTTGCCCCAGGGGCTGACGGGATGCCGTCCGCCCGAGCTGCGGCCCTCGCCGCCTCCGAGCGGGTGATCTACGGGGTTCATCGCCACGCCGCGGGTCTGCGGGCGCTTGCCCTTCCAGCGATTGCGGCCGGCCTTGCCGATCTTGACCAGCTCGGCATCGGGGTTTCCCACCTGGCCAATCGTGGCTCGGCAGTCGAGTGGAACGCGTCGCATCTCGCCTGAGGGCAACCGCAGTAGGGCGAGGTTGCCCTCCTTCGACATCAACTGAATGGCGGTACCGGCGGCACGGCCCATCTTGGCGCCGCCGCCGGGCCGCAGCTCCACGCCGTGCACGACCGTACCCGTGGGGATGTTGCGCAGCGGCATGGCGTTGCCGGGGCGAATCTCGGCGCCGGATCCGCTCATCAACATGTCTCCCGGCTTGACGTTGAGCGGCGCCAGGATGTAGCGCTTCTCGCCGTCGACGTAGTGCAATAGGGCGATTCTGGCGTTGCGGTTGGGGTCGTACTCGATGGCGGCGACCTTGGCCGGCACGCCATCCTTGTTGCGTCGGAAGTCGATGATCCGGTAACGCTGCTTGTGGCCCCCACCACGATGGCGCGATGTGATGCGACCGTCGGTGTTACGGCCCGAAGAACGTTTCTTCTTGGCGAGCAGGCTCTTCTCCGGAGTCGACTTGGTGACGGTCTCGAAATCCGAGACCGTCTGGAACCGGCGACCGGGCGAGGTTGGGTTTACTTTCTTGACTGCCATATCACACCTCGAAAATGTCGATCGAGTCGCCCACTGCGAGCTTGACCAGCGCCCGCTTGGTGTCCTTGCGGCGTCCGAACTTGTAACCCGTGCGCTTGCGCTTCCCCTTGCGGTTCATCGTGTTCACCGACACGACCCGCACATCGAAGATCTCGGCCACGGCCTGCTTGATCTCCGTCTTGTTGGCTCGGCGGTCCACGACGAACGTATAGGTGTTCAAATCCTGGATGAGGTCGTAGGACTTCTCCGACACGACCGGCTCGAAGATGACGTCGCGCGGGTTCTTGGTCTTCATGACTCATCCCCCTCCGTCGACTCATCGCCCTCGGTCGGTTGGGTCGTGGCGGCTGCTCCTGGAGCCTGAGCTGCATGCTCCTCCGTGCCGCGCGGGGCGGACTGCCCCAGCTCGAGGGTTCCCTGGCTCATGATGATCGTCTCGGCCCACAACACGTCGTAGGTGTTGGCCTGGCCGAGGTTCGAAGCAATGACGTTCTGGAGATTGCGGAACGACTTGATGGCGGTGCGCTCGTGATCTTCGGCAATCAGGAGGACCTTGCCGGTGAGACCCATCGCCTCGAGCAGGGCCACGGCCTGTTTGGTCTTGGGCTTCTCCCATACGTCGAACGTCTCGACGACCTTTATGTTGCCTCCGGCGGCCCGGTCGGATAGCGCGCTCCGTAGCGCCAGGCGCCGCATCTTCTTGGGGGTGCGCTGCGAGTAGTCCCGGGGCTTGGGACCGTGGGCAACCCCGCCACCGGCCCACTGCGGTGAGCGAATCGAACCGTGACGCGCCCTCCCCAAGCCCTTCTGGCGCCATGGCTTGCGGCCGCCGCCGCGGACCTCTGATCGCGTCTTCGTGGAGTGACTGCCGGCGCGGGCGCCGGCGAGTTGGGCGGTGACGACCTGGTGCATGACAGCCACGTTGGGCTCGATGCCGAAGATGTCCGCGTTGAGGGTGACGGTGCCCTTCTTGGCTCCGTCGGCGGTGTATAGGTCGGCGGTCAACTCAGCCACTGGCCTTCACCGCCTCTCGAATCACCACGATGGCACCTTTGGGCCCGGGTACCGCCCCTCGGACCATCATGAGGTTGCGGTCGCCATCGACCTGCACGATGTCCAGGTTCATGATCGTCGTGCGCTCGTTGCCCATCCGCCCGGGCATGCGTTTGCCCTTGAAGACGCGAGCCGGCGTGGCGCACGCCCCGATCGAGCCCGGGGCGCGATGGATCTTGTGGGCGCCATGGCTGGCTCCCTGCCCCTTGAAGTTGTGCCGCTTCATCACGCCGGCGAACCCTTTGCCGCGGGACACGCCGGTCACATCGGCCTTTGTTCCGGCCTCGAACAGATCCGCCACAGTGATCTGCTGCCCGAGCTTGTACGACTCGATTTCCTCGACCGGCACCTCTACCAGATGCTTCGCCGGGGGTACCCCGGCCTTGGCAAAGTGCCCGGCCTGGGGGCTGTTGACTTGCGCAAGCTCCTTGAAGGCGATCTGGATGGCGTCGTATCCGTCGTTGTCGACGGTCTTGATCTGGGTGACCTTGACCGGCCCAGCCTTGATCACGGTGACCGGGATAGTGCGCGACTGGTCGTCGAAGATCTGAGTCATACCGAGCTTCTCGCCCAATATCGCCTTCATGACAGGATCGCCTTCATGACAGGATCGCCTTCATGTCTTGATCTCGACTTCAACTCCGGCCGGAAGGTCGAGACGCATCAGCGAGTCGACCGTCTTCGGGGTTGGCTCCAGGATGTCGATGAGGCGCTTGTGAATGCGCATCTCGAAATGCTCCCGGCTCGTCTTGTGGACGTGGGGTCCCCGGATCACGGTGTAACGGTGGATACGCGTCGGCAGCGGCACCGGGCCCTTGATCTTGGCCTGGGTACGCAACACGGTCTCGGCGATCTTGCGCGCCGACTCGTCGACCACGCTGTGGTCGTACGCCTTGAGGCGGATTCTGATTCTGTGCTCGTTTGCCACTTGGCGGTTCCTACTTGCTCTGGTGGACTTCCCCGACACGGTCGGGGAGGCGGTGGGGTTGGTCCCGTCCAGGCGGCGAGGCGAGCCGGAGCTCGTGACGACCACCTGGAGAGAGGTACCCCGCGGGGTACTTCACGGGTTTGGTCTCGGGCAGCGGCGCAGCAAGCCGCTGAGGGTGAATTCTTCGGACAAACAGAGCGCGCAGAGCGGATTCGCCCTGGCGCGCTCCGGGAACTGTAGCCAATCCCCTGGTTTCAATCAAATCTGACCTGACGGGTGCCCCGGGGGCGCCGGCGCTGGGCCGCGGGGTCACCCGTGCGCGGTCAGCAGGTACTCGTCCAGTTCGCCCAACAGCGATGTCTTGGCCTGATCGCCCAGGAAGCTCGCCTCGATGGAGTTGCGAGCAATCTGGGCCAGATCGTCACGAGTGAGCCGGAGCGCTTCGGCGGTCTGCACGTAGTTGGCGGCGATGTAGCCGCCGAAGTAGGCCGGGTCGTCCGAGTTGATGGTGACTTTGACGCCGGCATCCATGAGCCGCTTGAGGTTGTGATCCCGCAGGTCGGGGAACACCTGCAGCTTCCGGTTCGAGATCGGGCACATCGTGAGCGGGATTGCGTCCCGCACCAGCCGCTCGATCAGCTCGGGGTCTTCCTCCGACCGCACGCCATGATCGATGCGCTCCACGCCCAGGCTGTCGAGAGCTCCCCACACGTATGACGGGTCGCCCTCCTCCCCCGCGTGCGCCACGAGGTGCAACCCGGCCTCTCTGGCGAGGCCGTAGGCCGCAGTGAACAGCTCCGGCGGCCGTCCGACCTCAGACGAGTCGAGGCCGACGCCGATGATCTGCTCGAGGTGCGGCCGGGCGGCTTCGAACGTCGCCACCGCCTCCTCGCCCGACAGATGGCGCAGGAAGCACATGATGAGGTCGGTCGAGATCCGGTCGGCCAACTCTCCCATCGCCCTTCGAAAGCCGCCGATAACGGTGCCGATGTCGATGCCGCGCTCAGTATGGGTTTGCGGATCGAAGAAGATCTCGGCGCGGCGCACCCCGTCGGCAACGGCTCGCTCCAGGTACTCGCGCATCAACGCTGCGAAGTCGTCCTCGGTGATCAGGACTGCCGCCCCTTGGTAGTAGATATCGAGGAACGACTGGAGATCGTCGAACTCGTAGGCCGCCCTGACCTCCTCGACGGACTCGAACGGCAGTTCGACGCCGTTCTTCTGGGCGAGGGCGAACATCAGCTCAGGCTCGAGCGTGCCCTCGATATGCAGATGCAGTTCGGCTTTGGGCAGGCCCCGGACGAATTCTTCCAATGCTCCCTCCGAGTTGCGATTGTCGCGGCGCTTGACGGCGCCAGTATGCCCGCTCACCACGAGATCCATCCAAACGGCCGGCACGCCGCTGACCGCTAGTTGAGATCGCGGGCGACATTCAACTCGTACGACCGGGCGAAGAACTCGACGCCGTTCTCGAGAGCTACCACGGTATTGGAGGTGTGCCAGGCGTCCTGGTCGGCCCACAGCTCCGATTCGGTGCGCACTTCAGCGTGCGTCTCGCCCCAGCTGACCTCCCAACGGCGGGTGGAGCGGGTGCGAGCCTGGAGTGGGTCGTGGCGCTGGATCTGCCAGGTGTCGGTGTCGAAGCTGGCGATCTCGGTACCGTGCTCGTCCACGACGTACCGGCCGCCATCGGTGGTGTCGGTTATCGTCACCACTCCGGTGACGGCATCCTCGGATACGCGGCGGGTGTGGCACGCCGGCTCGATCTCATGGCGACCGTCGGGAGCCGTGTGCGGCTCATCGAATGGAGCCAGCTCGTCATCGGAATCCCGAGGCGGGCGGACCGGCAGACTCAAGAATGTGTGCTCCCCGAGAAAGAGCGTTAGCTGAGACGGAGCTGGGGCCGGCCAGGCCAGCGGCCACAGGGTGGTGCCGATGTGGATCTCCCAGCGGTGGCCTACCGCCAGCGAGTGCGCCGCCGCATCCAAGTCCATGGTGATGACCTCGGGCGTGGCGAGTGGGAGCGGTGTTGGCGCTTCGTGAGAGTGGCGATGCGTCAAGTTCAGAATGCCCCGCGACACGAGAAGGGACGACCCGTCGGGGGCGACGTCGCAGAGACGAGCCGAGATCACTGCCACCGGAACGTCCACGCTGAGCTCGAGCTGTAGCTGCGGCATCCCGAGAATCTCCATGGTTGCCGGCACCGGAGCCGAGATGAAGGAGAACGCCGCCGCTTCCTCGGCGCGTTGGTCACCGGCCACCGCACCGGGTTGGGCGTAGCCCCACCACATCCCGGAGCGGATCCCGTAGCTCTGCGTGGTGCTGCCGGTGACGATTGACGAAGGTGGCGGGCTGGCGACCAACCCGGGCCCACTGAGCCACAGCTGCTGCGGTTCGATGTTCGATGACGGCCAGCTCGGTTCACTGACCCAGCGGCCCGGACGGGTCGGATGGAACGGCGCTGGCGGAACCCAGTCCTGCATCCAGACTCGCAGCCGGTCGGGCTGGTCGGCTTCGGATGGGGCGCCTCGGAGGTGTTGGTCCCACCACCGGACCAGCTCCTGGAGAAACCCGATGTTGGGGCCGGGAACTCCGGTGTTCGGATAGTTGTGCGACCACGGACCGACCAGCCCGCGCACCGGTGCCTCGAGTCCCTCGACCGCCTTGAAGACCGTGTCGGTGTAACCGTCTGCGAGACCGGCGACGATCAAGACGGGCAACTCGATGGCGGCGAAGTCCTCACAGATCGAGCCGTGCTCCCAGAACTCGTCGCGCCACTGATGGCTGAGCCAGTCGGCGATGAAGGGCGGGCTGTTCTCGAGCCGCTCCCTCCACAGCCGGCGCCAGTCGTCGCCAACGATGCGCGGCGTCGGCGGCCGGAGGTTGAAGCACAGCATGGTGGCAGCCCAAGCGAGCATGTCGGTGCCCAGCACACATCCGCCTCGGTAATGCACATCGTCGGCGTAGCGGTCGACCGTGCTGGCGACGCTGACGATCGCCCTGAGGGCAGGCGGCCGCAACGCGGCAACCTGCAGCGCATTGAATCCCCCCCACGAGATCCCCATCATTCCCACGTTGCCGTCGCACCACGGCTGGGCGGCGATCCATTCGATGACTTCGAGGCAATCGGTGAGCTCGGTCTCGAGGTACTCGCCGTACAGCACCCCGTCGCTGTCTCCCGAGCCGCGAATGTCGACGCGCACCATGGCGTAGCCGCGCTCTGCCAGGTAGCCGTGGTTCATGTTGTCCCGCGGCCGGGTCGCGTCGTCCTTGCGATAAGGCAGGTATTCGAGGACGGCGGGTTGGGGCTCGTCGCCGGCCGGCAGCCTGACGAGTGCGCTGAGTCGCGCCCCGTCGGACATCGGTATCCAGTGGTGCTGGAGTGTCGGCTTCACAGGAATACAAGGTACTGAGGTTCGGAGATCGAGGCGCCGTCCCACCGCATACGTATGTATCGCGATTGGCGATCGCGGCGCGGCGGCGGCGGGACTCAGAGTGCGGCATATCACCTGCTCAGGCCGCATTTTTCCCGCTAGGCACGCGCTGCGGAGAGGAGTATGTTTCGCATGTCACGGGCCGTTTCCCGGCCCGTAATTCCGCAAGGAGGAATGGTGGGAATGGTAAGACGGGGGGCCGCCTTGGCTCTCAGTTTCGTCACCTTCGTGGTGTTGATGGCAGCGCCGGCGGGGGCGGCAACCGTGTCGGAGCCGATCGTCGACGGGCTCATCGGCCCGCTGGGGCTGGCGGTCGGCCAGGACGGCACGATCTACGTATCGCAAACTTTCGCTGGGAATCTGATCGCCATCGACAAGAAGGGCGGCATCTCCGAGGTGGCCGCGTCGGACAACCCCGACGTCACGATCGCCGGTGTGGACGCCACGGGTCGCGGCACTCTGACCTACACGACGACCGGCTTCAGCGATGGACAGTTCATCGGCACAGTGAACCGCATCAGGCCGAACGGCAAGACGACGCCGCTGGGCGACACCGGGCACCACGAGACGGTGTTGAACCCGGACTACGTCAACACGTACGGCTTCCAGGGCCTCGACGCCGAATGCGCCGCGTTGTTGCCGCCGGACGCAGGGTTGCTGCCGTACAACGGTGGCGTCGACTCGAACTCGTATGCAGTGGCGATCCTGCCCGACGGATCTCGCGTCGTCGCCGACGCCGGCGGCAACTCGCTGGTGAAGGTGGCTGCGAACAAGCGTGTCAGCACACTGGCGGTCCTGCCTCCGCAGCCCACCACGATCACTGCGGACCAGGCTGCGATGTTCGGCCTACCCGACTGCGTCGCCGACAAGACGTACAACTTCGAGCCGGTGCCCACCGACGTCGAAGTGGGTCCCGACGGCATGCTCTACGTCAGCACGCTGCCGGGCGGCCCGGAAGACCCCAGCCTCGGGGCGCGCGGCAGCGTCTACCGGGTGCACCCCTCGACCGGCGCCATGACCCTGATCGCTACCGGCTTCCTGGGCGCCACCGACCTGGCGGTAGCCCCCAACGGCACGATCTATGTCGCCGAGCTGTTCGGCGGTCGGATCTCGAAGGTCGTGGGTGGCGGTGGCCAGCTGGTGGCGGAGGTGCCGGCTCCGGCGGCCCTCGAGTTCGCTCAGGGCAAGCTGTATGCAACGATCGACGCGTTCGGCAACGGATCGCTGGTGACAATCCAGCCATAAGGAGACGACCAGCCGGGCAAATACGTCCGGATCAGTAACGAGTGAGGGGCCGCCCCTGGTGGGGCGGCCCCTCTTCGTTGTGGCTTGTACTAGTGAACTCGCCGGATCGCCAACGTGATCCGGCGGCTATTTGGTGATCTTGGTGACCCGGCCGGCACCAACCGT
>JBFIXI010000016.1:0-59731 GCA_041605955.1 Acidimicrobiia bacterium | reverse complement strand
GCTAGAGGCTCGGGTGGCTAGGGGCTCGAGTGGCTAGGGGCTCGAGTGGCTAGAGCTCGAGTGGCTGGGAGTTCCGGCCCCCGACGGCCGCTAGGTGCCTCGGGGACGCTCGCCGATGGTGACGTCCAACACGATACGTTGCCCACCACGGACCACCTCCAACTCGATGGTCTCACCCGGCAGGGTGTCGAGGATGGCTTGTACGGCGGTGTTCGAATCCGCGACGCTGGATTCGCCAATCCGCACGATCACATCCCATTGCTCCAACGCGGCAACGGCCGCCGGGCTCCCCGCCACGACGTCGATGACCAACGCCCCCTCCTCGACCCCGAGCTCGAACCGCGCCGCGGCCGCGGGTGAGTTGTTGACCATCTGGACCCCAAGGAACGGTTCGCCAACACCCAGCTCGTACCGCTCGATGAAGCGAGCGGCGGTATCGACGGAGATGGCAAAACCGATGTTCTGCGCGTTTCCAGCGATTGCGGTGTTGACTCCGACGACCTCGCCGGCGGCATTCAGCAGCGGACCGCCGGAGTTACCCGGATTGATGGCGGCGTCGGTCTGAATGAGATCCTGCATGGTCCCGAGCCCGGTTCGAATCGTTCTCCCGAGCGCCGAAACGATGCCCGCTGAGACCGTCGGGTCCGCAGAGTCCAGACCAAGCGCGTTGCCGATGGCAATGACCGGATCGCCCACCTCGAGGGTTTCCAGGGTGCCAAACGGCAGCGGCTCGAGATCCTCGAACTCCACTACTTGGAGCAGCGCCAAGTCGCGCCCCGACGCCTCTGCAACCACGTTGGCCTCGCGCGGGCGTCCGTCCTGGGCGGTGACCAAGACGCGGTTGGCTCCCTCGATGACGTGGAAGTTGGTGAGCACGAGGCCGTCGTCACTGATAACGATCCCGGTGCCCGCGCCGGCGGGCACCTCCTCCGGAACTCCGAACAGGTCCAGCCGTACCCGCTCTTGAGTCACCGAGACGACGCCGTTGCGCACCTGCTTGACCAAGTCGGAGACGTCATACAGGTCGAGCGCCGGTAGCTGTGGTGAACGCGCTGCCCCCGGTTGAACAGTGGTAGTGGTGCTGGTCGTGCTCGCCGGCGCGGGCGTGGAAGACTCGGAGCCGTCGCCATCGAAGGCACAGGCCCAGCCCAACAGGCCCAAGGCGAGGATTGCAGTGGCGAGATGGAAGCGCATGGTGATCCGATTGATCTGCCGGCGTCATGCCCGGCTCTTGCGGGGCCGACGCTTGCGGATTGAGCGCCCTTTCGGCGCCGCAGCGCCGAAAGGGCAATTCGCTCCGTCGAATGGGGTCAGACGCCCGCAGTGATCTTATCGGGGCTGCCCGACTGGATGGAGACCTTGTGCGGCTTGGCCTCTTCGCGCACCGGGATGGTTACGGTCAACACGCCGCTGTCGTAGCTGGCGTCGACCTTACCGGTGTCCAGCCGGCTGCCGAGACGCACTTCCCGGCGATGCGTGCCCGAGGGGCGCTCGCGCAGCAGCCAAGTGGCGTCCTCGGTCTCCTCGAAGGCCCGGTCGGCCGTGACGGTGAGCATTCCACCCTCGACGGTGAGATCGACGTGATCCGGGTCGACTCCGGGGATATCGAAGCGCAGCGTGTAGACGCCGTCCTTCTCGAAGGCGTCCATGGGCATGATGCCGCCGCGCAGGCGGCCACCGAACGAATTGAGCATCCGGTCCATGTCTTCGAACGGATCCATGAAGCGCAGCATTGTCACTATCACTCCTTTCGCTACCCAAGTGACTTCGCTACCCGGCGGGCTCATCTCGCCCGCGGTATCTCAGATAATCTATAGGTAATACACTCAGATTTTCCTGTCAACCCCCTACCCAGCACAGACAGATTCAAACTCCGAACTGCTGACAGCCCGCGACGTAACGATCGCCAAATGGGCGATCTCTCAATGGGCGATCGCTACATGGGCCATCGCTACATGGTCAGCGCCATCACGGCCTTCTGAGCATGGAGCCGGTTCTCTGCCTGGTCGAACACCCGGCTCCAACGGCCATCGATGACCTCGTCGGCCACCTCGATGTTGCGATCTGCCGGAAGCGGGTGCATGTATATCGCGTCCTCATCGGCCAGCGCGATGCGGCGGGCGTCGACCATCCAATCTGTATAGCGCTCCGAGATCTGGGCCGACTCTTCCAGATCCGGCGTCGTCAGCATGCAGCCCCACGCCTTGGCATAAACAACGTCGGCGCCGGCCATACCTTCTTCAAAGTCCTCGACGATCTCAAAGCTGCCGTGCGATTTGCGGGCATTCTCCTCGGCTTGCGCGATCACCTCGGGGAACAGGTCGAATTCCGGTGGACGCGTCAGCCGGACGTTGGCGCCATATCGAGTCAGCAGCAGGATGACGCTGACCGGCACACTGATGGGCTTCTGGTAGCTGGCGGCGTACGCATAGCTCATGTTGAAGGTGAGACCGCGCGGGTCACCCTTGTGCTCGATCACAGTCATGAGGTCAGCGAGCGCCTGGAACGGGTGGTACCAGTCGCACTGCATGTTGAGCACCGGGGCCCGGCTGGCCTCAGCAACCGCCCGAATGTAGCGATTG
The DNA here is from genome assembly GCA_041605955.1 of Acidimicrobiia bacterium. Classification (GTDB taxonomy): domain Bacteria; phylum Actinomycetota; class Acidimicrobiia; order Spongiisociales; family UBA5794; genus JAHEJX01. Next base: position 57,149 of record JBFIXI010000016.1, on the reverse strand, counting down.
CCTATGTCCCAATCGACGTTACGAATCGCCACCGCATCCGTGTAGCGACCGAGGATCTCGCCGATCTCCCTCCACGTGTCGCCATGACCGATTTGGGTGGTTGTCGAGTCGAGGAACATGGCGTGTCCCCCCAGCTGAGCCATGCCCGCCTCGAAGCTGGCTCGGGTACGAGTGCTCGAGAAGAAGAACAGCATCGTGAGGACCTTGTTGGCCAAAAGGGCGTGCGACTCTCCCAGAGCTCGCCGCCGCTTGAGGTCCATGGCAACCTCGAGGATCGTGTCGAGCTCGTCCTTGGTCCACTCCTGGGTCGTGATCATGTCACGACCTCTGAGATACGTCTGCATCACAGCTCCTTCGTGTCGGGGCGCACTGGGCGCTCGCTCACACCCCGCTCCTCCGCCGAATGATGCGGAAACGCAGCAGGTCGTCTCGGAAGTAGGAGGTGGCGTGGAGGACGGGTTGATTGTCTTGGTCGTAGCCAGTTTCGACGAACGCCAGCCCAACGGTCCCCGCGGGCACGCGCAGCTTCCCGGCCTGATCGGAATCGAAAGCCACCGGCACGATCTCCGAGACGTAGTAGGCCAGGCGGCGGTCGCCATAACGTTCGAGCAACTCATAGATGGGCAGGCCGTAGTCCGCAATGTCCGCCCCGCCGAGCAGAGCCGCCGGCACCTGGTCGTGCACGAGCACCGCGGGCGTGGCGTCCTCCAGAAACACCTTCTCGATGACGACGACGTCCGACCCGGGCTCGACGTCGAGCGCACGAGCAATCTCGTCGTCGATCTCCTGCACACCGGCGGAGACGACCTTCACCGCAGGCGTGTAACCGTGGTCGCGCAACACCCGCTCGTACGACCAGATGTCTTCGAGACGAGACTTGATCCGTAGCCCGGCCTTGTTGACGAACGTGCCGGCGCCCTGCTTGCGATGGATCACACCTTCGTGTTCCAGCTTCGTGAGAGCATCCCGGATGGTGGTGCGGCTGACTCCCAGGTCTTCGGCCAGCGTCGCTTCGGGAGGAATGCGGCCGCCGGCGAACTCATCGGCGACGATCTGCTGCTTGAGGTGGGCCTTCACCTGGTCGGTCAGCGACGGATTCCTTGTGATCACTGCATCTCAGAGCTAAAAGTCTCGGGGTCTCGGGGCTCGGGGTCTCGGGGCTAGTCGGTCATGTGATCATATTGTACGATGGTATGACGAATCAGCCAAGAGGGGAACCTCCGGGCGAGGGAAGTCGCGGCACAGTAGGCCATTTACCAGAGGAGGTCGCCCATGCGCAGCTTTGCGGGACGGGACATCCTGTCCCTGAAGGACTTCGAGCGCAACGAGTTCATGCACTTGTTCGAGATCGCCGACCGGCTAGAGCCGATCGCGCGAGGTCGCCGCAGCAGCGACCTGCTCGCCGGCAAGATCCTCGTCACGGCCTTCTATCAACCCTCGACCCGCACCCGGCTCGCCCACGAAACGGCAATGCATCGCCTTGGCGGACAGGTCAACGGCTTCGCCGACGCCAAGATGACCCGGGCCGGCGACTTCTACCAGGAGTCGATCAAGGACACGGTCCACATGCTGGAGTTCTACGGGGACGTCATCGTGATGCGCCACTTCCAGCAGGGAGCCCCGCAAGAAGCGGCTGCGTGGGCGTCCATTCCGGTGATCAACGGCGGCGACGGCTGGGGCGAGCACCCCACTCAGGTGCTCACCGACCTCTACACGGTGACCAGGGAGATGGGCTCGGTGGACGGCAAGACCTTCCTAGCCATCGGCGATCACCGGATGCGCACCATGCATTCGTTGGGCTATGCGCTGTCGCAGTTCGACGCCGAGATGGTGATCCTGTCGCCCGAGGAGATGTCGCCGTTGCCGGAGTTCCTCGCCGAGCTCGACGACATGGGAACCCGCTACCGGATCGTGGAGCACGTCAACGACGCCATTGCCGAGGCCGATGTCATCTACATGGAGCCGGTCGTCCAGCCCGACTACACCCTGTCCCGCGACGAAGTTCCGGAGGAGTACGGGCGCACCGCTGAGAACTACCAAGTGACGGCGGAGGTGATGAAACGCGCCAAGGGGAGCTCGATCGTCCTCCACTCGCTCCCCCGCATGGATGAGCTGCTCACCGAGGTCGACAAGCTGAAGCATGCCCGCTATTGGGAAGAGGCTTACAACGGCGTCGTGATGCGCATGGCTCTGCTCTCGTCGGTCCTGGGGGCGTGGGAGTAATGCCCCGAGCCGTCATCGCCATAGGCGGCAACTCGCTGATCCCCGACGCCGACCACGTCACGGTGCAGGACCAGTACGCAGCAGCGGCTGAGACCGACGACCACATCGCCTCACTGGTCCAAGACGGATGGGACGTGGCCATCTCGCACGGTAATGGCCCCCAGGTCGGCTTCATCCTCCGTCGATCTGAACTGGCGAGCAACGAGCTCCACGAGGTGCCCCTGGACTACTGCGGCGCGGATACCCAGGGGGCGATTGGCTACATGCTCCAGCAGAACCTGGTCAACGACTTCCGGCAGCGGGGCATCGCGAAGAGTGTGGCCACGGTCGTCACCCAGGTCGAGGTCGATCCCAACGACCCGGCGTTTCAGAACCCGAGCAAGCCCATCGGGTCATTCATGGACGAGGCCAAAGCGATGCGCCGCCGTGACGACGATGGCTGGAACGTGAAGGAGGATGCCGGTCGCGGATGGCGCCGGGTCGTCGCTTCCCCCGCTCCCAAGCGCATCGTCGAAATCGATGTCATCAAGCAGCTGCTCGACGCGGGGGTCGTCACCATCGCAGTAGGTGGCGGCGGCATCCCCGTGATCACCAACGAGAAGGGAGATCTCGAGGGAGTCGCCGCAGTCATCGACAAGGATCTCGCATCCTCGATGCTGGCTCGCCAGGTCGGCGCCGACTTGCTGTTGATCTCGACCGCCGTCGAGCAGGTGGCCCTCAACTTCGGCAAACCCAACCAGGAATGGGTGTCGCGGCTCACACTGGACGAAGTCAAGCGGTACCTCGACGAGGGCGGCCACTTCCTCGAAGGGTCGATGGCCCCCAAGATGCGAGCCGTCGTGGAGTTCCTCGAAGCCGGTGGTGATGCTGCCCTGATCACCAACCCGCAGAACTTGGAACGGGCGATGGCCGGCGAGACCGGCACCCGCATCGTGAGGTAGCACTCCCAACCCCTCCCCCGTCGCACACCGCAGGTGGGCGACACCTGACGAGGGGGGCTTGGCTATGGTCAGGACCGAGACGACCTCCCGAATCAGGGCCTCGCCCATCGGTATCGAATGCCGCATCACTACCGTCGCATCGTTGACTTGCCGGGCCCCCGTGAGGAGCCGCCGGAGAATCGATGAGCTTCGCTACCCATCTCGAGTGCACCCTATGCGCCACGGCCTACGAGGGAGCGCCAGGCCGCTACACGTGCGATACGTGTGGCGAAGCCGGCACTCTGGACGTCCGCTACGACTACGCCGCCGTTGCCGGCGAGCTCACCACAGCGGCACTGGCGGCCGACTCCGACCCAACCATGTTCCGCTACCGCGCTCTGCTGCCCGTCACGGCGGACGCCACGCCGCCACCGCTGACCGTAGGGGGCACCCCGCTGTATGCGGCGCCTCGGCTGGCGGCAGACGTCGGCGTTCACTCGCTGTGGATCAAGGATGAGGGCCGCCAGCCGACTGCCTCGCTCAAAGACCGCGCGTCAGCGATCGCGGTCATGAAGGCTCAGGAGGAGGGTGCCGAGATCGTCACCACGGCGTCCACCGGCAACGCCGCGGCCGCGCTGGCCGGGCTGGCGGCGGCGGTCGGGCAACCCAGCGTCATCTTCGTGCCCCATTCGGCGCCCGAGGCCAAGGTGGCGCAGCTCCTGGCGTTCGGCGCGACAGTGATCCTGGTCGACGGCAACTACAACGACGCCTTCGAGCTCGCCAGCGCGGCGGTGACTAGGTGGGGATGGTATAACCGCAACACGGGAGTGAACCCCTACGTAGCCGAGGGAAAGAAGACGGTTTCGCTCGAGATCGTGGAGCAACTCGGTTTCGCAGCTCCCGACGCCATCTTCGTCTCCGTGGGCGACGGCTCGATCATCGGCGGGGTGCACAAGGGCCTCAAGGACGCAATGGCGTTGGGCTGGATCGACGAGATGCCGCGCATCTTCGGCATCCAGGCGGCAGGCAGCGACTACATGGTGCGCGCTTTCGAGACGGGCACGGACGTGGCGACGATGCCGGCCATAACCGCCAAGACCGTCGCCGACTCGATCAGCGCGGACTTGCCTCGTGACCGCGTCAAGGCGATGGCTGCGGTCACGGAGACTGCAGGGGCTTACCTGCGAGTGGAGGACGACCACATTCTGGCGTCGATCCCGCGGATCGCCGCGGGCAGCGGTGTGTTCTCCGAGCCGGCTGCCGCCGCGGCCTACGCCGGGCTGGAAGCGGCCCTTGCCGAGGGCCTGCTCGACGCCACGGCCGCCGTCGTGGTGATCAGCACGGGATCGGGGCTCAAGGATGTGCCCGGCGCATTGGCCGGGGTACGGATCATGGGGCGTTCGGCTATCGAGGTTCCGCCTAGCCTCGACGCCGTGGAAACAGCCATGGAGAAGCGATGATCGATCTGACCCGTAACGAAACCACGCTCACCAGCGCCGTGCAGGTAGCCAAGGAGCGCGGCATCCGCATCCCCACCTTCGCCATGATGCGCGACCCATCGCTCATCCCCGACGACGTGCGAGCGGCTCTAGCCGACATCGGCTTGTGGGACCTGCACCCGCTCAACCTGTATCGGATCACATGGCACAACGAGCCGGTCGTCTCCGGCGGTGGTTTCGGCGATGTCAACTTCGTCGAGTGGCCATCGCAGCTCACCGGCGTGCCCGCCCGGATCGTCTCTCTGATCGGCAAGTGGTTCCCCACCGGCGCCCACAAGGTCGGCGCCGCCTTTGGCTGCCTGGTTCCGCGGCTCGTCACCGGTCAATTCGACCCCGCCTCCCAGAAGGCGGTGTGGCCATCAACCGGCAACTACTGCCGCGGTGGGGCGTTCGATTCGAACATCCTCGGCTGCGAGTCGGTCGCCATTCTGCCGGAGGGGATGAGCCGAGAGCGGTTCGCCTGGCTGGAGACCGTCGCCGGCGAGATCATCAAGACACCCGGGTCCGAATCGAACGTCAAGGAGATCTTCGACAAGTGCAACGAGCTGCGAGCCTCCGGCGAGGACCTGGTGATCTTCAATCAGTTCGACGAGTTCGGCAACTATCTGTGGCACTACTCGGTCACCGGAGCCGCCTTCGCAGAGGTCATCGAACGGGTGCGAGGCTCCACCGGCCGCTATCGCGGCTTAGCTGTGACCACCGGCTCCGCCGGGACGATCGCCGCCGGCGACTACCTCAAGCAGCAGTATCCCCACAGCGTGATCGCCGCCGGTGAGGCCGTCCAGTGCCCGACCATGCTGTACAACGGGTTCGGCGAGCACCGCATCGAGGGAATCGGGGACAAGCACATCCCGTGGGTCCACAACGTCAAGAACATGGACATGGCGATCGGGCTCGACGACGAAGCAGCGATGGCGCTGACGAGATTGTTCAATGAGCCCGCCGGACACGACTACCTGGTCGCCGCCGGCATCGAAGACGCCACCATCGGCAACCTGCCGCTGATGGGCATCTCCGGAGCCGCCAACCTGTTGGCCGCCGTCAAGATGGCCAAGTTCTATGAGATGGGTAGCGACGACATCGTGATGACGGTCGCCACCGATTCGATGGAGATGTACGGCAGCCGGCTCGCCGAGCTGACCGAAGATCGTGGGGCGTTCGACGCCACCGACGCCGCGGTGGCGCACCATCGCTACCTGCTTGGCGCCGGCTTGGATCACGTCCACGAGCTGGGCTACTACGACCGCAAGCGGATTCACAACCTCAAGTACTTCACCTGGGTCGAGCAGCAGGGCAAGACCTACGAAGAGATCCAAGCGCAGTGGTACGACGACGACTACTGGACGTCGATTCAGGCGCTGGCTGATCCGATCGATGAGCTGATCGAAGCCTTCAACGAGCGCCTCGGCGCGTAGCGATCGGCCCGGCCCGAGGCCTCAGGGAGCGCTCGCCTCGGGATCAGCCAGCGCGGTCAGCAGCTGACGAAACTCGGAGAACTCCGGAACCGTGCCATGGTCTTGTTTGGCGAAACCGTCCTCCCACCGGCGTAGCTGCACGGCATCCGCCGCAAAGGCAAGGTGCTCGAACTCCTCGGCCTCGGCCGCAGACATTGGACCGCCCTGTTGGCGCAACGTGTACTGGGAGGCAGCCGACAAGCCTGCGTGGTAGTCCGGCTCGACCGCGCATAGATACCGTTTGGCGGCTACGTGATGGCGCACCGGCTCGACGACGGCGGCCGGAAACCGGTCTTCCAACCAGGCGGCACCGATGGCGTCGTGGGCGTGTTTCCCATATGCGTCGTCGGGCGGGACCAGCAGGTGACCGATGTCGTGCAAGAGGCAAGCCGCCACCAGCGGATCGGGTGCCCCAGCCTCACGCGCGGTGCGCGCCGTGAGCAGGCAATGCTCGAACATCGTCACCGCCTCGCCGTACGACTCGCCACCCTTGGCTGCGAACAACGCCTCGATCTCATCGACGATCGCCGCAGGAGTCATCGCCGGCCCGACTCGCCTTCCAACACCCGGATGGTGGAGTGCAGCCCGTCTTTGTCGGCATAGCAACCTTGGAGGTGACGATGGCCACCGCGGTATGCACTGCGGCCGTGAAGCACGCGCTGGTTGTCGAAAACCATCACGTTTCCGGGACGCAGCTTGAACTGGATGAGCGCGGCGGGCCCACCACAAAGCCGGCGGCGACACGACGTCGCGCACGGTCTCCGCGAGTGGGTGGGCCGCCAGCCAACTGGTGGGAAACGAGTCCGCAGCTCCGTCGCTGAACGACACGGACACCGTATCGGAACGTTGTCCCGCAGCCACATCACGGGATAACGGCTGGTAGTGCTGCTTTCCCAGCTGACCGTGACCCATTGGGCGTCGTGCCGGACAGATCGGATCATCACATTCTTCCGGCGATAGACGCTAAACGAACTCGGCGACCGTCGGGCCCACTTCAGTATTGTTCTGACCGTGCGCCAACCGGACGGGCGCACCCCCATCTCGGAGGTCGGTGTCAACTTGTCGCAGCAGAAACGTCTCCCGATCGGCACGGTCACCGTGGCTTTCATCGACGTGGTCGGATCGACTGCGATCACCGCCGCCCGCGGCGACGAGGCGGGTCGGGCGATGGTCCGGGAGGCGGAGAGAATCGTCAAGCATCTCATCGACGAGCACGACGGCGTCGAGGTCAAAGGACTCGGCGACGGTTGGATGGCAGCATTCCAGTCGGCACGTCGGGCGGTCGCATGCGCTTGCGCCATCCAGACCGAGATCGCCAAGCGCAATCGACAGCATCCCGAGAACCAGATCATGGTGCGGGCGGGCATGCACACCGGCGAGGTCCTAGAGGAGAACGACGACCTGTTCGGCAGCACAGTCAACGCTGCCCAACGCATCGAGTCGAAAGCCACTCCGGGCTCGGTGTGGATCTCGGAGTCGGTCAAAGCGGTGATGCCGCGGGCCGATTACGCCATCGAGGACCGCGGCAGCCACGAGCTGAAAGGGTTCGCCGAGCCGTGGCAGCTATTCGAAGTGATATGGGATGTGGAGTCGGCCATCCTGCGGGCCAGCGAGCCCACCCCATTCGTGGGACGGTCGGATGTGCGCGACGAGCTCACGCAGCGCCTCAACAACGCTTCGGGTGGGAACGGGTCGCTCGTGATGCTGGGGGGCCCGCCCGGCGTCGGCAAGACTCGCCTCACCGAGGAGCTGCAGCGGCTAGCTCACCAGGGCGACGTCATGATCCTGCGCGGGCACTGCTACGACGGGGAGCTCAACGTCCCGTTCAGCCCGTTGGCGGAAATGATCGATCAGGCGGCGCGTACCGCCCAGCCGGAGACGTTCCGAGCCACCGTCGGCGACGCTGCTCCGGAGATCGCCCGGATCTACCCGCGGCTGTCGCTGATGTTCGACGACATCCCCGATGGCCTCCAGCTACCTCCCGAACAGGAGCGCATGCACTTGTTCGGCCAGATTCGCGACTTCATCGCTCGCTCGGCGGCGGCACAACCGCTCTTGATGATCTGGGAGGACCTCCATTGGGCCAATGAGTCGCTGCTCCTGCTCCGCTACTTGGCACCGTTGGTCGCCACCGTGCCCGTGCTGATGGTCGGCACCTACCGCGACACCGACGTCGACCCAACCGACATCTTGGTGGCGACTCTCCAAGCTTTCTCCCGCGAACGCAACGTAGTCACGATCGCGGTGCAGCCCATGTCCCAAGAGGACGTCCACGCCATGCTGCGGGGCCGCGCCGGGTCCGACCCCCCGCGCCACCTCGTCTCCCAGATATTCACGCAGACGGAGGGGATCCCCTTCTTCGTCGAGGAGATCTTCAAGCACTTGACGGAGACCGGCGCCCTGTTCGACGAGTCCGGCGAGTGGATTCTCGACACCGAGGTGACCGAGGCGTCGCTTCCCAAGACGATCAGCCTGGCCGTAGAGCAACGTCTCGGCTCGGTATCGGAGGCATGCCGCCAGGCGCTGACCTGCGCTTCGATCTTGGGACGCAACTTCGATTACGACGTGCTCGCCGCCCTCGAGGCCGACAATCCCGATCTGGTCAAGGCGATCGAGGAGGGACTGGAGAGCCATCTCGTGGAAGAGGTGGGTCGGGGGCGCGAGCTTCGTTACAGGTTCACCCACGAGCTGATTCGCCAGACGCTGGTCGGCAAGATCTCCGGAGCCCGCCTCCAGTTACTGCACAAGGAGGCGGCGGCGGCGCTGGAACGCTTCCACCAGACATCTCTGCCCGAGCACGCCAAGGAGATCGCCATGCATCTCTACGATGCCGGGCCCACCGTCGATCAGGCCGAGGTCTCCAAATACCTGCTCCTCGCCGGCGATCGTGCGCTCGAGGCCACGGCATTCGAGGAGGCCCGCAATTTGTACAGCCGCTCGCTAGAGCTACATGATCCGATGAGTGCCGAGTACGCCGCCGCCCTGATCAAGCGGGGTCGCTCCTTGCGCAGCGTGGGCAAGCCGCAAGAAGCGATCGCCGACTGGCAACAAGCCATGGAGGTCTATGGCGGCCTGGGCGACTCGGCCGCCATAGCGGTCACCGCTGCCGAGTTGGCAGATTTGCAGATGTTCCAGGGCATGGTGATGGAGGCGTTGGCCACCGCGCAGAATGGCCTTCCCCATGCCGCCGAAGGCACGTTGGAGCATGCCTCGCTGACAGCCGTGCTGGTCACGGTCATGGCGTTGACGGGGACCGCAGAGCGTGATCCCACCCTCGAGCAGCTGCGGGCCGCCGAGGCCGAGGCGGCGCAGGTTGCCGGCCCGCGCGACCTGGGGCGGGTGCTCAGGTTCAGCGCTCTGTGCTATCTGCAATTCGGGGAGATGGTGTCCGGTTTGGACGCCGCCGAGCGCTCCATGGAGCTGACGCGCCGGGCCAACGACATCTGGGAGACCGCCGAGTCGTTGCAACTGGTGCGGATCTTCTCGTTCCACGGTGCGGACCTGGAAACCAGTGCCGCCTACGGCGCGGAGTTGGGGCCGCTCAGTGACCGCGTCGGCTACGGCTTCGCCCAGTTCATCGCCAGCTGCTACGGCGGCTACCAGAGCTTTGTCACCAGCGGCGATCCCGAGCAGTACCGCCTCGACATGGACAAGACCACGGAGCTGGCCGAAGCGCTGCAGGTCGCCTGGATCTACATGGCGACCTACGGCAAGGCGACGGCCGACTTCATTGCCGGCGAGTGGGACGCTGCGCTAGCCGGATATCAAGCGGCCGAAGCCGGAGAGATCAAAGGCGCTCACGGCGGATCTGCGTGGGGGCCCTGGTTCCGTGCTCTGGCCTATGCCGGGCACACCGAAGACGCCCTGGCCCTGCTCGCCAAAGAGGAGTTCGAGAGTCGCCCGGAGCAGCTCGAGACGCTCGGCTATCGCCAGGCGCTCCCCTCCGTGGTCGAAGGACTGGCGATGATGGGCGAGTACAAGCGAGCCGCCAAGCTGTACGACGCGCTGCGGCGAGCCATGGCAGCCGGCTTCCACCTCGAGACCTGCGGCAAAGGCACATACGAGACGGCCGCCGGGATTGCCGCCGGTGCCGCCGGCAGATGGGACGAGGCCGCAGAGCACTTCGAGCGCGCCATCGAGCTGGCCGACTCGCTACCGCACAAGTTCGAGCAGGCCGAGGCGCGCCGCTGGTTGGGAACGATGCTGAGCCGCCGCCAGGGTGCCGACCACGCCGCTCGCTCTGCCGAGCTGATGGCCGATGCCGCCGCCCGCTATGAAGCCCTCGGCTCCCACCGCCACCGAGCCCTCATCGACTAGGCGACCCGGCGGCTAAGTGTGGCTCCCATCAATATTGTCAACCGATTCCCAGCGGACACCCACCGGCAGTCCCCATGATGGCGACCGCCATCGATTCGTCACACGGCCGCAGTGACCTCGGCCTCGACTCGGGACTTCACAGTAGCCAGCAAGCCCTCGAGCCCCTCCTCGTGCGCCTTGACCATCATCCCTTCGACGCGCTTGCCCACCACGGGAACCTTCACGTGCCGCTCGGCCTCGGCAGTCATCTTCGTGCGGCCATCGGCGGGTTCGAACGTGAAGACCCACATGGGGCTCTCCCCGAACCAGTGCACCTCGGCACGATACGCTCATTGGGGACAACCTCGGTGTAGTCGATCGTCCCTTCCACGTGGAAGGCGAGGAAGCCGCCGGCGTAACAAGCGCCGCAAACGGATGCACCGGGGCACCTTCGGGTGCCCCGGTGCATCCGTAGCATCCCCATCCGCCGGACACGGTCAGCCACGAGAGCAGCACACGACGCCCCCCGCCGCGGCCTCCATGCACCGTGGCGCACAGATCACTCCGCGCCGAAAGCGGCAAACCACAGTTCTACCGGCACTGGATCCGGCAATTCCGGACGGATCGGCAAGCCACCCGCCGTGGTGTACGAGAGGTCCCCCTCGACCCTACGTAACCACGTCCACCGCCTGGCTCACGTAGAGCTGAACCGGTCGGGTCTTGCGGTTGGGGCCGTAGACCAGCTCTCCGAGGTACATCCCGATCTCGACTCCTGGGGTGGCCGCTTCCAGGTGCAGCCCCAAAGATCCGTCGCTCAGGCGGCGGAGCTCCGTTTGGGTCCGCGACGCCGGAATCACCGCTTGGTGAGCGCCCAACAGCGTCAGGTCGCCGCATTCCACTTCGGTGTTGACGTCGATGTCGGGAAGCGGGATGGTCGTCCCTTCAGACTCCGATCCATCGCGGCCGCGGGGTCCGCCGAACGCGTCGAGGCCGGCCGGCGAACCTCCCATCCCGGCGATTATGTCGTTGCCGGCGGTCCAGGCACGCGCCCAGTCTTTGGCCAGCTCCGCCCAATAGCCGGTGGAGTCGCGGAATAGCTCGCGGGGTCCGTAGGTGCGGGGGGAAGACATGCCCTTGGCCAGCTGCCCGGCGAAGGTCACATAGTCTTGGACGCCCTTGCGGTATATGCCGACCAGCTCCCGCATGTTGGGCCCGAAATAGGAGGTTCCCGGGCGAGACGTCGGAGCCGCCTGACCGTGCTTGTCGCCGCCCCGGGCCGCCGCCCGGATGAAGTCCGTCCACCAGGGGCACACGGTGTCGGCGAACTCGTTGAGTGCCGGATCGGTGAAGGCGACGACCTTGAGCACCTTGACCTGACGGTTCTTCCCCAGGTCGTTGACCATGAGAAACCCCCGGTCGACCGTGATCTGGTCGTTGTGGCTCCAGTTCCAGCGATAGGTGACCAACGCGTACTGGTGAGATGCGCTCGGATCTGCCTTGGCAAAGTCGCAGTGGAGGCCGGTGGTCAGCTCCTTCTCGCCGAAGTTCACCACTTCCTTGAAGTCTCCGTGCCAACGCTCCCCCGGGCCCGGCAGCGGTGCGATCCCATCGGGCTTCTCAGGAGCCATCGACTTGAACATCATGCCGGCCCGATCGTGCCAGTGGCGCGGGTCGACCCATTCGGCGACGTCATCGAAGGGGGCGTTGGTCTCGAACTCTGAGAACACCCAGCGGGCTGGCTTGCCACCGACCATGACCTCGCGCACCGAGCACAGGTCCTCGCCAACGAACGCGATCGAGTGTGTGTCGGGGAGCTTCTGGGCTGTCTGGGTCCGGTCGATCTTCATCGTGCCGTCGACCACGGCCCGCAATTCGTCGAGGAGGTCGTCGGGCTTTACATCGATGTCGAGCGATTTCGCCAGTGCTTTGTAGGCCGCCGCGTGATCGTCCCGGCCGGGATAACCCAGCTCGGCGAGCGAGTGGATGATGTCGAGACGTGCCCCTTGGGGTACCTCGGCGAGATCGGCTCCGGCTACCGTCTTCATCGCCTCGGCTTGGGTCGTCCCGAACTCCGCGCCCGCCTCGACCGAAGGAATGTTGCCGGCGAATGCGTGCAGCGCAGCGACTGCCTCGTGAACCGCTCTCGAGTCGCCCGACCGTCCGCGCGCCACAATCCCTCCAATCTCGATATTGGCAACGAGCCTACGGTATAGCGCCGGCCGTTGTGAGGTCGGGTATCACCGCCACGGCGGGCTTTCTAGTCGGCAGGAAGCACCACCGTCCGCCGCCCTATCCGATGCACCGCCATGCGATGGCCGTACGCCTCGCTCAGCAGAGCGGCATGGAGGACGGCGCCGGGCTCACCGCTGGCCACGACTTCACCACCGCCCAGCAGCACGAAGCGATCTGCATACGTGGCGGCGGCACTGAGATCGTGGAACACGCCGAGGATCCCACAACCGTCGCCGAGAGCGGCCCGCAGATGGCGCAGCACCCGCTCTTCATGAGCGATGTCGAGCGCCGCCAGCGGCTCATCCAGCAGGAGCAGTGGTGCCCCCTGCATCAGGACGCGGGCCAGCTCCACCCGGGTGTGCTCGCCACCGGACAGCAGACCGACCGCCCGTCCGGCAATGCCGACGATGTCCATGGCCGCCATCACGTCATCTAACCCGGCCAAGTCGCCGGTGCGGTGCGCCCCCATGGCGACCACCTCGGCAGCTGAGAACGGAATGCCGGACGTCCGGCGCTGGCTGAGGACGGCTCGGCGATCGGCCAGCTCGCCGTAGTCGAGATCGCCGATCGCTCGGCCGCCCAGGTCCACGGATCCCGCCGTCGGCTCCAGGTCTCCGGCGAGCACCGCCACGAGCGTCGACTTGCCGGCTCCGTTGGGGCCGACGACGGCCACCAGCTCACCGGCGTGCACCTCCAGGCTGACGCTCCGCAGCAGGGTCGCCCCCGCCGTCTGGTAGCCGACGTCGCTGGCGGTGAGCAGCGTCACGCCAGCCTCGCCCGCCGCAGCAGGAAGAGGAGGAAGGGGCCGCCGACGAGCGCCGTCAGCAGCCCTACCGAGATCTCGACCGGCGCCAGCACTGTGCGCGCCGCGAGGTCGGCAGCCAGGACGAAGAACGCGCCGCCGAGGATCGAAGCTGCCATTAGGAAACGATGCGACGGGCCCGTAAAGCGGCGCACCACGTGCGGCACGACGAGGCCGACAAACCCCACCACACCGACGGCACCCACCGTAGCGCCGGTCGCGGCGCCGATCGCCATGAGCACTACGGTGATCGTGAGGTCGACGTCGACACCGAGGTGGCGCGCCTGCGTCTCACCGAGGCTGAGCAGGTCGAGCGAGCGCGCGTTGATCATCACCACAATGAGGGGCGCACTGACGAGGACAAGTGCGGTACCCAATAGCCTCCAGGTCGAACCGCTCAACGACCCGAGCAGCCAAAACTCCATCGGCGGCACCACGGAGCGGTCGGAGGCGAAGACCAGGAACCCGACCCAGGCGGTCAGCGCCGCGCCGAGCGCCACCCCCACGAGGATGAACCGGGCGGGCTCGCCGGCGGCGCGCCGCGCCAGGCGGCGCAGCAGCAGCGCCACCAGGAGCCCGGCGACGGTCCCCCCTGCGATCGAGCCGGCCACTCCCCCGCCAGCGGCGCCCAGCACCGCCCCGATGGCGGCACCCGGCCCGATGCCGAGCAGCTGCGGATCGGCCAGCGGATTGCGAAAAACGCCTTGCAGCGCCGCCCCGATGCCGGCGAGACCGCCCCCGACGACGATCGCCAGCAGCGCCCGCGGCATCCGCAGCGTCCACACGACAGCGTCGCTGCTCGCTGTCGGATCGGCGCCGACCGCCACCCCTAGCCGCCGCGAAAGGACCGCCACGACCTCCGCCGGCGCGATGGCCACTGCCCCCATGCCCAGGTTGAGAGCCACCAGGGCCACGACCCCGGCGGTGAGCGCTACGACCAGAACCCGCTGCATCACCCGCCGCCGGTCCTCACCCCAGTCACGAGCGCTCAGCCGCCATGTGTCAGCTGTCACGCGCGCTCAGCCAAGGTCGGGATAGAGATCCCGAATGAACTCCTCGAGCGCCTGCCCGGCTCGGGGGCCGAGGTTGAAGAAGTAGGCCTCGTCATAGACTAAGAAGGTACCGCTCCGGCCGGCAGGCGTCTCGGCCACTCCGGGGATCGCCAGCAGCGCCTCGGCCCCGCCGAGAGCCGCGAAGCCTGCGGCCGGCAGCACTATCACCTCGGGGGCGGCGGCAACCAGCGCCTCCGGTGTGAGCGGGGCCGGCCCGAAGACTCCGTTGGCTGCACCGGCGTCGATGGCGCCTGCGCCCTCGATCATCGCTTGGGTCGGCATGCCGGCGCCGAACAGAAAGATGGTCTGCGGGCCGCGGGCGTAGATGTATGCCACCGTCGGCGGGTTCTCCACGTCGGCCGCCAGTGCGCGAGCCGCCGCGATCTCGCCCTCGACCCGGCTCGCCAGAGTTGCCCCGCCGTCCTCGGCGCCGACGATCTGGGCCAACTGGCCGATCTTGTCGGCAACGCCTTCCAACGTGGTTTGCGTCTCGAGAATCACCACCGGGAGTCCCGTATCTCGCAATTGCTGGATCGTCTCGGGCGGACCCACTTGCTCGTCGCCGATAACCAAGGTCGGGCTGAAGGCCAGCACTCCCTCGGCGGCGAGCATCTGCCCGAATCCGACGACCGGCAGCGCGGCGGCGGCTTCGGGATAGGTCGTCGTAACGTCGATGGCGACGACGCTGTCGCCCATACCCAGCTCGAACAGGATCTCCGTGATGTCGCCGTTGAGCGACACGATGCGCGACGTGTCCGTGATCTCGACTTCGACGCCGTCGGCGCCCGTGAAGGTGCGAACCGTCGGCGCGGCGGTCGTGGTCGTCCCCTCGGTCGCGTTCGGAGCCTCGGTGATCGGAGCAACGGTGGTTGTCGCCTCCGTCGAAGACGCCGCCGGCGCTCGAGACGTTGTGCCGGCGTCGGCGCCGTCACCGCATGCCGCCACGACGAGAACGATGATGAGCGCGAGAGTGAGTCGCTTCAAGCTGTCTCCTTTCAAATGGGTTGTAGGGGCCGCTGGACGGCGTGGATCGATTGAGCGGTGTCGCCGGCGATAGCGCGGTAGCCGAGCCAGATGAGGGTCAGCCCGACGAGCTCCGTGACGTAGAGGACTTCCACGTGGCCCAGGCGGGTGAAGGTGCCCCCGATGCCCGGCAACAGCGCCCCGACGGCAATCAGGACATTGCCCAGCACTCGGGTGTGGGGCCGGTCGGGGCGCCTGTAGTAGCGCCATGCCGACAGGATCGCTCCGCCGACCAAGAAGACGAGTGCATAGGTGTTGACGAGCGGCGAGAAGAGCCGCACCCAGCCCCACTCCATGACGCTGCCGGTGAGCCGATCGTCTTCGACGGCGGCAACGTCGATCGGGGTTGCTATCACGAATGCGGCGGCGACGGCGATGTAGGTGATGAGCCAGATGGTGAGGCGATCTGCTGTGCGCTTCTTGGCGAGGAGATAGACCGTGCCCTGTGCCAACGGGGCACCACCGAGGAGGGCACCGGCGATGTACCACGTACGGAAGAGCGGCTCGTGCCATCCGAACAGCGTTGTCAGTGCCTCGGTGAGCGTTCCCAAGCCGAACAGGGCTACCCCGATCGTCCACCACATCAGGTAGCGGGCCCGGGGATTGCGCTGCCAGTGCCGCCGCAACACCGCTGTAAAGGCGGCGGCGACGACCGTGCTGGCGATCGGCAAGTAGTTGACCAGCGACTCATCACCGAACATGCGCAGAGAAGCTACGCCTGATTTCGCTCGACAACTAGTCGGAGAAATCCGACTGCATGTCGGGTTTCAGGTCAAAATCGGAGGGCGTCAACCCTTCACATGCTCGTTCGTCGGTGACGCTGAGCGATCCGTATCCCCGGCCCCATCAGGTGGTCGATAGGTCGCCGAGCGGGATCGGAAAGCCCTCCTCGGCGTTGAGAATCTCCGCCAGGGTGGCGCCGTCTTCACCGGCACCG
Source organism: Acidimicrobiia bacterium (assembly GCA_041605955.1). Lineage (GTDB taxonomy): Bacteria > Actinomycetota > Acidimicrobiia > Spongiisociales > UBA5794 > JAHEJX01. The sequence goes on along the minus strand of JBFIXI010000016.1, from coordinate 40,711 downwards.
TGCTCGTTCGGCAGCACCATGTAATTGCCGTCCGCCCGGGCCGCTACCAGGTAGGCCTGATGCTCGGTTTCGAGACCGAACCGCTCCGGATCGATGAACAGCCGTGGTTTGATCACCGCCGGATCGCCGTTCTCGGGGCAGAACACCAGGCAGTTGCCGCAGTCGTTGCACAGCTCGCGGAGCACGAAATACTGCTGGCGGCCCTCCAGCTCCATGTCTGCCGGGGTTGGCAGCCGAAAGAAGGCGTCGTTGGGGCACACGGTCACGCAGAGGTTGCATGCCACGCATCCCCACATCTCGAGGTCGTGGTCGACGTGACGGGGAAGCTTGGAGTTGCCCGCCAATGTGTAGGGCTCATTCGTCGCCGGATCATGCAGCTTGGCTACGTAGGCGGCAACCGAGCTCGTGTCGCGGTTACGCCGCGCCACCCATTCCTCGAGGCTGGCGCATCCGGCCTCCTCCACGGCTTCGGAGAGGGCGTGGAGCATCGGCTTGAGCCGGCCATAGCCCCCGGGCTTGAGCAAGTCGCTGCACACCGTCATCGGGGCCAGTCCGAGACCGGCGGCCTCGGCCAGATTGTCTCTCGTGATGCCCGCCGACCAACTGACCTGGACGGGGGCATCGTGGTTGTCCACCCGCAGCAGGCCCGGCAACGCCTCATGGAGACGACGCAACAGAGTCATGGTGACCACGTGCAGCGGTGGCCCGGACAGATACATGGTCTCGTCGGGCATGAAGTTGCGATGGTTCTCGACGACCAGCGTGTTGGAGAGCTTGATCCCGAAGCGGCGCCCATGGGCGGTGGCGAAATCGAGCAGCTCTTGGATGAGCGTGACTCCACGGTCGAACTGCAGATCAGCATCGAAGTCAGAACGGCGGAGGCGGATTTCGGTGAAGCCCAACGTGTCGTGGACGACTTGGGAGACATTGTCGAAACCCAGCAGCGTCGGATTGAGCTTGACGATCACGTCCAGCTCATGCCGTTGCATGAGGTGTTTCGTGATCGACTCGATCTCGTCGGGGGGACAGCCGTGGAAGGTCGACAGCGTAACGGTATCGGCGATCCGCGGATCGAAATCGTGGTGGCGCCAGCGGGCAAAACGCTCCGGGATCTCGGCTCGCAGCCGCTCGATGGAGGACGAGGCATCGATTAGCCCGTCGATGAAGCCGCCCACCTGGGGAGTGGAGATCCCGGCGAGGTCGTATCCGACCGACATGTCGAACACGACCGGGCCCTTATCCTCACCGAGAAGGGGCGTGAGCTCCTCCCACTCCGAGAGAATCGTGACGAGCATCCATGCCTTCACGTACTCTTCGAGGGATTGCGAGATCTTCAGCTCCTGGCTCCACTCGATGTTGTAGCCGACCGTCTCCATGTCGATACACGGCCGCCCAATCTCGAGCTCGTCGAGGATCTGCACGGTCTTCAGCTCGATCAACCGCGAGCCGCCGAGCCACGCCAACACGATGTTCTCCGCGAGCTGACTGTGGGGTCCGGCCGCAGGACCTATCGGCGTGGCGGCGGGGCGGCCGAGAAAGTCGATGGACAAGTCGGGACCTTCGCCGACGTTGTAGAACCTGGCGATCGGTAGGTCGAAGATCCGGTGGCGGGTGTCCCACTCGTAGGCGATCCGATCGAGCAGCGTCCCCAGCGGCATCGGGGTGAGCGGCGGTATCTTCAATGCCATACGTCTCCCTCTACAAGCGGGCGTGCAGACGAGCGGCTTGCTCGGCGGCTTTGGCTCTCACCTCGGCAGCGTCGACCCTGGTTGGCGCCCCGTCGGCGAAGACCACCTCGCCGTCGACCTTGACCTCGAGGGGGTGGATCCCCGCCGTGAAGGCTACATGCCACGGATCCATCGGCGCATACGACCAGGTGACTTCGTCGCCTTGCGCCTCGGGGGCGATCTGCCAGCCTTGCTCGAGCCACGACCAGGCCGTGTCCGGCGTAGCCGTGACGTCGACCGAACGGTGCATAACGTAGGCGAGGCGGAACGACTCGATCACATTGGCGCCGATACCGTCGGTGCCGAGTGCCACCGGATTGCGGAAGCGCGCCGGGTTGGCGTAGCCGACTGCGTTGTTCAGATTGGAGCGTGGATTGTGCAGGATCGTGCCGCGCAAGGCGTGGTCGGTCGGCAGGTGGACGCAGTGCGCCAACAGCCAATTGTCCTTGGTGAGGCCTTCGAGCCGTTGCGGAGCTGCTGCGTCCTCTGGCCCTTCGGCGACGTGGATGTGCACGCCGACCCCGAACTCTTCCGCCAAGGCGGCTGCCGCCGTCAGGGTCTCGTTGTCGCACGTGAACGAGGCGTGCACCCCGACCAGGGCCCGGCCCCCCTCGCTGAGAAAGCGGCGGTTCTCCTCGAGGCCTCGCGCGGCGCCGTCGGGCCCGTGGCGATCGGTGACTCCGTAGGCGCCCACAACCCTGATTCCGACCTCGGCGACGGCGTCCGCGATCACCGACAAGCTGCCCTCGATGGCATTGGGGGTCTCGTTGTGGTCGACGATGACGGTGGTCCCCGCTTCGAGCGCCTCCAGAGCCCCGAGCTTGGCCGACCACTCCAGCATCTCCAGATCGAGGACGGCGTCTAGCCGCCACCAGATCTGCTCCAAGATCTCCCGAAAGGTCGTCGGCGTCTGTGGCGGCGCGGGCATGCCGCGCGCCAGAGCCGAGTACAGGTGATGGTGGGCACACACCAGACCGGGCGTTGTGGCCGGCACTAGTCGGCCGCCTCGCCCTGGTGTGCCGCTATTGGATCGTGATGCAGCATCGGCAGCCGGTTTCGCCACCTGCCGTCGACTTCGCGCAGCGCGGCGGCCACTGCGCCGGCCGTCGGTACGAGACCGATCTCGCCGACCCCCTTGATCCCGTAGGGAGCGTCCGGCTGCGGCGCCTCGATGAGGATCACATCCACCTCGGGCATGTCTTTGGGCCGGATGATCTCGAGACTGCGCAGCGTCATGTTGGTCGGCCGTCCCTCGTCGTCACACGGGAAATCTTCGGACAGGGCATACCCCAGACCCATGTGGACCGCACCCTCGATCTGGCCCTCGCACAGTTGAGGGTTGATCGCCTTGCCGACGTCGTGGGCCGCCACCACCTTCTCGACCTGACCGGTGTTCGAGTCGGCGATGACGAGCTGGGCGGCATAGCCGAAGGTGGAGTGGATGACCGGGTTCTCGACGCCATCGCTGAGCGAGTTGGTCCAGTCGATGACGTACTCTCCCAGGTAGTCGACTCCCATCTCCCGGCCACCCTCGGTGGCGACCCTGCAGGCGTCCTGTACTGCCCCGGCGCCCATCAGGGTGCCCCGGCTGCCGGTGGTCTGCCCAGCGCCGAGCTCCCGGGTGGTGTCGACGATCACCTCGATGCGGGCCGGGTCGATGCCGAGCTCCTCGGCAGCTACTTGCTGGGCAACGGTGTGGACGCCTTGGCCCATTTCCGTCCAGCAGTGCCGCACCTCGACTGTGCCGTCCTCCTCGAATCTGATGACCGCGCGGGCCACTTCGTTGAACCCGTTGCCGAGGCCGGAGTTCTTCAGTCCGAGGCCGACGCCGACGGCCTTGCCGGCCTGGCGAGCGGCCTCGTAGGCGGGTTTGACCGCATCGAGGCACTCGCGGGCGCCCTTGGCTCCTTCGTCCATGATCTGCCCCGGCCCCCACACCGCGCCCGGCGTGACGACATTACGGGATCGGATCTCCCAACCGGAGATGCCGGCCTGCTCGGCGAGGCGGTCCATGACGCCCTCCATGGCGAACTGCGCCTGGTTGGCGCCGAAGCCTCGGAAGGCGCCGGCCACGGAGTTGTTGGTGCGGGCGGCCACCGCCACGACGTCGATATTGGGCACGACGTAAGGTCCGCTGGCGTGTCCGGCGGCCCGCTCGAGAACTTTGGCGCCTACCGACGCATATGGCCCCGAGTCGCCGAGCATGCGCGCCTTCAGGGCGGTCAGCTTCCCATCGGCATCGCAGCCGGCCTCGATCTCAACGCGAATCGGATGCCGCTTGGGGTGTATGCGCAGCGACTCCTCCCGGGTCAGCGTGCACTTGACCGCCCGCCCCAGCAAGTGCGCCGCCAGCGCGGTTTGCGCTTGATTGGCCATGTCCTCTTTCCCGCCGAAGGCGCCCCCGTTCGAGACCAGCTCGACGGTGACTTGCCGTTGATCGACCCCGAGCACTGCGGCGATCTGATCACGGTCGTCCCACACCCCCTGCCCGCCCGAATAGACGATCAGCGTGCCGTCCTCGCTTGGGACTGCCAGCGTGGATTCCGGCTCCAGGAAGGCGTGTTCCACTCGTTGAGTTTGGAACGTCTCGTGCACCCGGTGAGTGGCCGCCGCAAGAGCGGCGTCGACGTCGCCGCGCCGGTACTCCGACGTTGACAGCACATTGCCGGCCAGCCCCCAGACCGCATCGTCATCGGAATCGACAGCAACCTGCGGATCGACAAATGGCTGCAAGACCCGATACTCGACGTCGACGAGCTCGGCCGCGGCCCGGGCGGTTTCGACATCCTCGGCCACCACGATGGCAACAACGTCGCCGTAGTAGGAGGTGCGACCCCCTTCCGGGATGAAGACCGGCCAGTCCTTGTCGATGAGCCCCACCCGCAACTCTCCGGGCACATCGTTTGCGGTGAAGACCGCAACCACGCCCGGGTAGCCCGCCGCGGCAGTGACGTCGATCCGCACCACATCGGCCCGAGCATGGTCGGTCAGCCGCAGCGCGCCGTGCAACATGCCGGGCACGCTCATATCGTCGATATAGCCGCGGTCGCCGAGCGCCAGCTCGACACTCTCGTACTTGGTCCCCGACTTGCCGATTCCGGCGGCGTGCTCCAGCGCCGGGATCTGCCCGTGCGTCAACATCTCGATGGCGTCGAAGATCTTCGTGTAACCGGTGCAACGGCACAGATGAGCTCCCAACCGGCCGGCGGTGGCGTCTCTGGTGAGGTCGCTCCCCTTCTGGTCGAGAAGGGCTTTGACCCGCACCAGGATGCCCGGCGTGCAGAAGCCGCACTGCAACGCCCCGGCGGCAGCAAATGCGTTGGCGAGGCGATCCCGCTCGGCCTCGCCGAAGCCTTCCAGGGTGATCACCTCCTTGCCGGCTGCCTTGTCCAGCGGGATCTGGCAGCTGACCCGGGCCTTGCCGTCGATGAGCACGGTGCAGCAGCCGCATTGTCCGGACGGGGCACAGCCGTCTTTGGCGGCCGTCAGGCCGAGCTCCTCGCGCAGTGCGCCCAGCAGGCTGGAATGGTGCGACCCAACCTCAACGGGCTCGCCGTTGACGATAAGGGGAATCGCCACCCGATCAGTCGTCGTCACCGAACCTCCCGAGTAGGTGCGAGGTCATTCTCGCCACAAATCAATACTGATCGCTAACTTTACATTTTGTCAACAAGGCGACATCGAGGAGGGACATGGTGCGCTGCCGGGCCGAATTCATCGTCGAGCCGTTCACCGAAGGCAATCCGGGGCCCCATGTGAGCGCCGCGATCGCCGCCGCCGAAGCGGCCGGCTTGAGCCCAGACGTGGGGCCTTTCGGCACGTCGATCGAGGGCGATGCCACCGTCGTCTTCGCCGCTCTCCAGCAGCTCGTCGCCGACGCGCTGGCCACCGGGGCTACCCGGGTCTCGGCTCAGGTGACGGTGGTGGCGGAGTGACGGATCGAGAGCATCCACTGCTCGCCGCGCTGGCTCCGGTCGTCGAGTTGGTGGGCGGCGAGATCATCCCGCCGGAGGAGATCAGCAACGGCGACGTGCCGCTGGAGTGGGAGGGCGAGACGATCGCCGGATTCCGCTTGGCGCCGATGCAGACGGCCCTCGACCGCCTCGTCGCCGCGGTGGAGCACGAGCTCGGTGGCAAGCTCTTCGACCTCGACCGCGTGCAGAAGCAGGTGGCGGTGCGACTCCTCGACGAGAAGGGCGCCTTCATGTTGCGCAAGTCGATCGAGGACGTCGCCGACTCGATGGGCGTGAGCCGCATCACGATCTACAACTACCTGAACACGATCCGCAGTGGCTGACCCGCTCAGCTCACCTCGAAGCGGGTGCCGATCGCGGTCGGCGGATCGCTGCGCAGGATCGCCCGCAGCCACGGATAACGGTCGAGCCAATTCAGCAGCGTCTTCCAATTGACGACGACCAGCGCCAGGATCATGGCAGGGAACGGGAGCGAGGGCAGCACCTGCGACAGGCCGGGGAACTCTGGCTGCAGGTTGAGGGCGAAGGCCTGCAAGGCTCCGAACAGCAACACACCGAAGGCCGCCCGCAGGGGGTGCCAGCCGCCGAAGATGACGATGGCGAGCACGATCCACCCGAAGTTGAGGGTCGGCCTGTCCGACCACCCCACCTTGACGTCGAGGGTGAAGGCGGCACCGCCGATGCCGATCAGCGCTCCACCCAGCGCGGTGTAGAAGTACCGCAGCTTGTTGACTGGGATGCCGCGGGCGTGGGCTGCCTCGGGGCGTTCCCCCACGCCCTGCAGCTCGAGGCCGGCTCGGGTGCGGTAGATGAACAGATACGTCACGATCACGGTGATGAGGCTCAGGTAGACGACGATGTTGTGGGAGAACAGCACCGGACCGAAGAACGGGATCGAGCTGAGCGCCGGGACGTCCCACGCCGGAACGGCCACCGGTTGGCGGCCCACATAGCCGCTGCCGAGGAACCTGCTCAGCGCAGTGCACAGGGCGAAGAGCACGAATCCAACCGCCACCTGATTGAGGCTGAGGCGGATGTTGCCGAAGGCGATGATGAGCGCCGCCACCACCCCGACCGCCGCCGCGGCCGGGAACCCCAGCCACACGTTCCCGGTCTCGAAGGCGACGACGAAGCCGGCAAGTGCAGCCAGCATCATCGAGCCGTCGACCGAGAGGTTGATCACACCCGCCTTCTCCGAGACGGTCTCCCCTACCGTGGCGAACAGCAGGCCCGAGGCCCCTGCGACGATCGAAGCGATCGTCGCAGTATCGAACATGTCGGCGAGGGCAGTCAGGAACCCACTCACACCGTGGCCTCCTCACTGCCGACGGCGGTCCCTTCGGCCCGCTTGCGAGCCCGGTACGCCGCCCAGCCGAGACCGAACATCGCCGACAGCACCAACGTTCCCTGCAGCACACCTCCCAGCGTCGAGCTGAGATCGAGCCGCAGGTCGAGCTGAGAGGCGCCTACGGCGATCATGGCGAAGAAGAACGAGATCGGAATGACCCAGAAGGCACGGAACCTGGCGAGCAGCACCACCAGGATGGCGAGAAACCCGTAGTTGCCCGAGATGGCGGGAATCAGCTTGAAGTGAAAACCGGTGGCCTGCGATGTGCCGGCGATTCCGGCGAGGGCACCGCAGATCATGAAGGCACCGAGCAGGAAGCGGTTGGTGGGGATACCGAGGAGAAAGGCGCTGGGACGGTTGGCGCCAACGGCTTTCAGCCTCAAGCCGTAGAGCGTGCCGCGAAAGAGGAGCCACACGCCGAAGATGGCCGCCAGCGTGATGGCGACCATCAGGGGCGACAGCCGACTTCCCTCGAGCGACGGCAGGAGTGCTGCGTCGGCGAAAACGTCGGTGCCGCTGGTGGAGGCCACGCCGGAGCGCCGCCACGGGCCGATGACCAGATAGGTAGCAACCGAGACGGCAACGAAGTCGAGCCCGAGACCACCGAAGATCTCGTTGACCCCTCCGACCGTACGCAGGATCCCGACCAACAGACCCCACAACAACCCGCCGACGGCACCGGCGGCGATGGTGAGAAAGACACGCAGCGGCCGCGGTGCCGAGATGGTCCGCGCCACCCATGAAGCCGCGATCGCACCCATGATTATCTGTCCCTCGATACCGATGTTCCACATCCCGGCTCTGAAGGTGACGATGAGCCCGGCCGAGGCCAGAGCGATGGGTACCCACACCATCACCGTGTCGCCGACCTTGGCTGCCGTGCCTGCTTCGAAGGGAGGCCACCCGATCGACCCCTCGATGATGAGTCGAATGGGATCCCATGGGTTGGAGCCCACCGCGAACAGCAATGCCACGGTCGACGCCACAACGATCGTGACCGGCAGCAGCACGCTCTGCAGCCGGGAGCTCATGGCGATGCCTCCCTACGGCGGCCGCCGATGAGCAGGCCGACCTCATCGACGGTGGTCTGCGCGGTCTTCAGCTCACCAATCACACGTCCGGAGAAGAACACGAGGATGCGGTCGCTGTAGCGGAGCAGCTCGTCGAGGTCGGCAGAGGCGAACACTATCGAGGTGCCTTCTTCACGCCGCTGCAGCAGCTGCTCCCATACCCAATCGGCTGATTCGATATCGAGGCCCCGTGTGGGGTGCTCCATGAGCAGCACCGATAGCTGCGGCGGAAGCATGGCGAGCAGCAGCCGCTGCTGGTTGCCCCCCGACAGCGATTCCGCCGTCGACGCCTCGGTGCCCTTGATGGTGAAGTGGTCGACTTGTCTGACCGCCCGGTCGCGAGCCGCGGTCCAGTCGATGATGAAGCTCTTGTCCCCGCCCGCCAGAACGAAATGCTCGGTGATGGTGAGCCCCTTGATGAGGCCTTCCTCGAGGCGCCCTGCCGGGAGGTACTTCATCTTGGCAGCGAGGAAGTCCCGGTAGTGTTTGCCGGTGAGGTTGTGACCGGCGACCTCGACCGTGCCTTCTTTGGGGGCCCGCATCCCGCAGCACATTCGCAGGAAAGTGTCCTGGCCGCTGCCCTCCATACCGGCGAGTCCGATGACCTCTCCTGCCCCGATATCGATGGAGACGGTGTCTTCGCTGAGCAAACCCGAGGCGGCGCGGACCCCGCTGAGCCTGAGCTGCGGTTGACCCAAGTCGACGGCCGACCTGGCGCGAGCCTCCACCACTTGGCCGAACATCATCCGGACGAGTCGTTCCGGGGGTACCGGCATCTCCACCTCCCCCACGACCTTGCCGCGAGTCATCACCGTGACCCGCTCGCACAGGTCGGCGACCTCCTCCAGCTTGTGGGACACGAAGATCACGCTCATTCCCTCTTTGGCCAGCGCCTTGAGAGTGGTAAAGAGCTTGGACCGTTGATCTGCGGAGATACCGGTGGTCGGCTCGTCGAGGATGAGCACTTTGGCCCCGAGCCAGAGCAGGCGCACGATCTCGAGCTGTTGGCGCTCCCCGACCGTCAGCAGCCGCGCCGGGGTCGAGGCGTCGAGGTTGAATCCGTAGCGCTCGCACAGCTCGTCGAATTCGACGGCGGCTCGCTTGCGGTCGAGTCGCTGCCCCCCGGGGCTTCCCAACACGAAGTTGTCGATGGTGCTGAACGGCAGGAAGACCAGCGGGTCCTGATGGAGCATGCCGATGCCGGCGGCGATGGCGTCGTCCGGCGAGGCAAGCTTGATGGGCTTGCCGTCGAGCATGATCTCGCCCGAGTCGGCGGAGTGGAAGCCGGACAGAACCTTCATCAGCGTCGACTTGCCGGCGCCGTTCTCGCCGAGCAATCCGTGCAGGGTCCCCTGCTCGACGGTCAGCGAAACGCCGTCATTGGCGCGCACCGGCCCGTAGTGCTTGTGGATCTCCCGCAGCTCCAAGCCCATGGACGCAGGCTAGGGAAATCGACGGGTCGCGTGTCGAGACGGGCTCGCGCCTTCTCCCCCAGACGGTCCGTCCCGGGCCGCGCCGGAGACTGCGCCTAGGCCTTGGCTGCGACGTGCTGCTCCAGCAGCGGAGCCACCTGGGCGACCGCCTCCACCAATGCGGCAACGGCGGGCTCGGCGGCGGCTTCGTCGCCCGCCCGGGCAACCTGCTCGAGACGCTTGGCAGCGGCTTGCGCCCGACCTGCCGCGACGACCCCGAAGTTCCCTTTGAGTCGGTGGGCGGTCTTCGCGAGCTCTGCCAGATCCCGATTGCCGGCGTGCTCATCAATCAAGGCCATCTGCTCGGGAAGCTCCTCGAGCAGCATCTCGGCGATCTCCACGAACAGATCAGGATCACCGACGAACTGCATCGCGGCGTCGACCGACAGGATGGGCGGGTCTGGTTCGACTGTCACGATGTCCTCTGGCGGCCGGATATCTGCCGCCATGTATGTCGGCAGATTCCCATTGAAAGCGAAGAAGAATTCCCCACCGGGCGATCTCCGGCATCGGGGCGTCCACCCCTCTCATCGCCGCGAACAGGAGGAAGGGCGCCGCCGCGCCCTTCCTCACAACCGACTCAGCTGTTCGATCTGGGCTGCGGTCTACTCCACGTCGCAAACTCCGGTCACGCCCTCGAGACACTGCTCCGAGTACCAAATCTGGAATTCGGAGGCAGTCTCGCCGTCGGCGAGGAACAGCGAGCCGTCCTGCCAGTTGAGCGGACCGGTGTAGAGGTTGATCGACCCGTCGCCGAGGCCGGCGGCGAACTGGTCGAGCAGCGCCGAGTTGTCGGCGCTGAGACCGTCACCCTTACGGAAGCCGATGATGCTGGTGTCCGGGTTGTTGATGTCGCTCCAGTCGGGCGGGATCCACTGCCACTGAGCCGCATAGGTGCCGTCGATCACGGAGCGGGCGATCTCGAGATAAGCCGGGCCCCAGTTGAAGTAGGGCACACCCAGGCAGATGTCAGGCGCCTCCTGGCAACCGTCGATGAAGTCGTACGGCACTGCCCACAACGCCTCGCCGGCATCGGCCCGCTGGCCGCTGCGCACCAGTGCCTGCGTGGTGTCGATGCCCGACATCACGACGTCGGCGCCGCCGTCGATCAGGTCGTTGACGACCTGCGTGGCGTCGAGGGTGACGCCGGGAATCTCGAACCAGAAGCCGATGTAGGTCACGTTGAACTCGAGCGAGTTCGGGTCCTCGCCACGGAAGTTCTCGTAGCAGTAGCGGGCACCTAGGTAGGCCGAATTGACTAGGCGACGGGTCTCGTCGTTCGTCAACGGCCCCAGGTATCCAATCTGACCCGTTTGGGTAGTGAGAGCGGCCGCGCAACCCGAGATCATCTTGCCGTAGATCATCTGGCCCCAGACGTTGCCCAGGTTGGTCAGATCGCCGCGGTAAGCCTTGCCGTCCGCCCAGGCGCTGTCGCCCGAGACCCAAATCATCGGCACGTCCGGGTTCTGCTCGGCGGCGGCGAAAGCACCGTCACGCATGTCGTCCGAGTTGAAGATGATCAGATCGGCGCCCTGCGAGATCATGTCGGCCGCCACGCTTTCCGGCGTGAGGCCCGGGTTGTCGGCAGGGTTGATGAAGTCGAGACTGATCAGCGCGTCCTCCGGCAGGCCGAGCTGCGCGATGGCGTATTCGGCGCCCTCGAAGTGCGCCTGGCTGTAGCCCTGATCGAATTCGGGCCCCACCAGCAGGATTCCCAGCTTGAACTCTTCCAACGGCACTCCGCCCGTGGGGGCCGTCGTGCCCGGGGCCGCGGTGGTGTCGCCACCTGCCGTGGTGCTGGGGGCGGCCGTCGTACCACCCGCTGCAGTGGTACCGGGGGCAGCCGACGTGGTGCCGTCATCGGTGTCGTCGCCACATGCCGACGCAACCAATGCGAATGCAAATAGCAACGCCAGCGTCGATAGCCAGCGCTTCTTCGATTTCATGTGACCGAATCCTCCTCAGTAAGCCCAATCGCGACTCATGCTAAGCAGCTGACGCGCTTGCGACATGGCCGCTCTGCGCGCCGTGCGAGTCCTGGCGATAATGGCGGTCGCGGCACTACGGTTCAAGCCGGCGAACGATCGCAGGGTGCCGCGCGCTGGGGGTCGCAGAACCGATGGAACATCCGCTGTCCGCTTCGATGGTGCTCCCATCCTGGTGGCACGACGCTGTGCCGCCCCGCCTGGTCGTGCCGACACCTCGGGAGCGCATGGCCTTCGCCATCGATCTGGCAGCGCGCAACGTTGCCGAAGGCTCCGGCGGGCCCTTCGGTGCCGCCGTATTCGAATCGGCCTCCGGCCGGCTGATCGCCGCCGGAGTGAACCTCGTCGTGGCGGCGTCGATGGCGATCGCGCATGCCGAGATGGTCGCCATCGCCCTGGCCGGGTCCGCCATCGGCAACTACGACCTGGCAGCCGCCGGCCGGACGCAGCTCGTCGCCACTACCGAGCCGTGCACCATGTGCCTCGGCGCGGTCGGCTGGTCGGGAGTCACGTCGCTGCTGTGCGGAGCGCGCGATGAGGACGCCCGCGCCGTCGGCTTCGACGAGGGCCCCAAGCCTGCCAATTGGGTTGCCGACCTCGAGGCAGTCGGCATCGACGTCACCCAAGACGTGATGCGCGCCGATGCGGCCCGCGTCCTGGTCGATTACGCCAAGTCAGGCGGCCTCATCTACAACGGCCGGGCGGCGCTCCACACGAAGCGGGGGGACTGATGCACGAGGTGCAGCAGCTTCCCCACCGGGCAGAGCGCTACGAGCGACCGACCGACGTCGCCGAGGCCCTCGAGCTGCTGGCCGAGTACGGCCCCCGGGCCCGGGTCCTCGCCGGCGGCACCGACCTGCTGCTCGAGATGCAGCGCCGCATACGGACCGACTGCGACATCCTCGTCGACATCACCGGCATTGGCGGGCTCAACACGATCACCGCAAGCGACGGAGTGATCGCGCTGGGGCCTTTGGTGACGCACAATCAGGCGGTGGCGTCGGACACGATCGTCTCCCAAGCGCTGCCGCTGGCGCAAGCCTGCTGGGAGGTCGGCTCCCCGCAGTTGCGCAATCGCTCGACCATCGTCGGCAACGTGGTTACTGCCAGCCCGGCAAACGACACCATCAGCGCGCTGTGGGCTCTGGATGCGGCCGTGGAGCTGTCGTCGATGGACGGCAGCCGCTCCGTTCCGCTGCGCCAGTTCTATACGGGAGTCCGGCAGACGGTGATGGAGAGCCACGAGCTGGTGACTGGGATCACCCTGCCCGCACTTGGCCCAGACGCCGCCGGCATCTTCGTCAAGCTGGGACTACGGCGCGCTCAGGCGATCTCGGTAGTGCACTGTGCAATCGTCCTCCACCGCAGCGGCAACGACGTGACCAAGGCGAGCATCGCCCTGGGCAGCGTGGCGCCGACGATCGTGGCGGCGCCGGCGGCGGAGGAAGCCCTCATCGGTAGACCATTGAGCCAAGAAGCCATCACGGTGGCCGCTGCAGCCGCCGCTGCGGCCGTGACGCCAATCGACGACATCCGGGCCACGGCTGCCTATCGGTCGGAGAGCGTCTCCGTGGTCGTCGCGCGCGGACTGGGCGCACTGGCTGCAGGCGAAGAGCGATCGCAGTGGCCACAGCGACCGGTGCTGCTCGGCCCCGACCAGGGAATGCTGCGCGGGGGCGGCGCCGTCGACACGCTGGTCGACGACGACACGATCGCGATGGGGGTCAACGGGGCAACGCTTTCGGGCACGAGCCGCCCCGACCAGACGCTGCTCGAGTGGCTGCGGGAACAAGGCCTGACCGGAACCAAGGAGGGCTGCGCCGAGGGCGAGTGCGGCGCGTGCACGGTGTGGCTCGACCGGGCGGCGGTGATGTCCTGCCTGGTAGCTGCTCCCGCCGCCGCCGGAGCCAAGGTGGTGACCATCGAGGGTCTGGCGCAGTCGCCCGACGAGCTGCACCCCGTCCAACGCGAGTTCATCACCCACGGTGCGGTCCAGTGCGGATTCTGCATCCCCGGATTCCTCATGGCGGCCGCCAGTCTCTTGGCCGAGTCAGCCGAGCCCAGTCGCGACGATGTGACCCGAGCCCTTTCCGGAAACCTGTGTCGCTGCACCGGCTATTACAAGATCATCGATGCCGTGCTCGACGCGGCGGGAGCAGAACCGTGACGAACCTCGGCACTGCGCAGGCTCGCATCGACGCTCTTGGCAAGGTGACCGGCGAGACCGATTATCCCGCCGATGTACCGGCAGACGGTGCGCTGCATGGCCGGGTGGTCTTCTCGGGCCAGCCACATGCCCGCATGGTGGCCATCGACACAGCCCGCGCCGAATCCGTCCCCGGGGTAGTGGCGGTGTTCACGGCCAGAGATGTCCCCGTCAACGAGTACGGATTGACCATGTTCGACCAGCCGGTGCTCCTCGGCATCAACGACACCGGACGGTCCGATGTCGACGCTGCGATCAGCCGGTGGGAAGCGGACCATTTCGCGTTCGTGGTAGCCGACAGCCCCATGGCGGCGGCCCGGGGTGCCGCCGCCATCGACGTCCAGTGGGAGCCGTTGCCAATCGTCACCGACATCGACGTCGCCCTACGCGACGACACACTGGTCCACCCGGAAAAGGGGAACTCCAACACTTACTACACATATCGAGTCCGCAAGGGTGACATGCGGGCGGGGTGGGAGGCGGCCGAGGTCGTGGTCGAGGGGACCTACACGGTCCCCCACCAGGAGCACGCCTATCTGCAGCCGGAAGCCGGGGTTGCCTTCGTCGACCCCGCCGGGCGGGTCACCGTCAAGGTCGCCGGCCAATGGACGTACGAGGACCAGGCCCAGATCGCCCACGCGCTCGACCTGCCGCCCGACCAGGTGCGGATCGTTTACCCGGCCATCGGCGGCGCATTCGGCGGACGTGAGGACATGTCGCTCCAGATCATCCTCGCGCTCGCCGCGTGGCGCCTGAGCCAACGCGGCGAGACCCGGCCGATCCGCACCACTTGGTCACGAGAAGAGAGTGTCGTCGGCCACCACAAACGGCATCGGGGCCGAATCCACGCCAAATGGGGCACCACCCGCGACGGCCGGATCACGGCGGTCGAGACCGTGGGATATCTCGATGCCGGTGCGTACAACTACACCTCGAACAAGGTGCTCGGCAACATGCATCTCACGGTCGCCGGGCCTTACGACATTCCCAACGCCCACATCGACAGTCACGCGGTGTACACCAACACCGTGCCGGGCGGGGCGTTTCGCGGATTCGGCGCACCGCAGGGGGCTTTCGTTGCCGAGTCGCAGATGAACAAGCTGGCGGCCGCCCTCCGGATGGATCCCGTCGAGCTGCGTCTGCTCAACGGCTTGCGGGAAGGCGACATGGGCATCACCCAGGTCGAGATGCCGGCCGGGGTCAGCCTCCCCGAAGTGATTGCGGCGTGTCGCGATCGATCGCAGTGGGGCACGCCACCGCCTGCCGCGGAGTTCAAAGCATTCGAGTCGCTTCCCGCATCCGGCGGCCGGATAAGGGCCGGGCGGGGTTTTGCGTGCGGCTACAAGAACATCGGCTTCTCGTTCGGCTTCCCCGAGCGATGCGACGCCCGCATCGAGCTGCACGGCGGCGACCGAGTGGAGCGGGTTGTCCTCGCCCATGGCAGCGCCGATGTCGGCCAGGGATCCCATACGGCGCTCGTCCAAATGGCCGCCGAGGCGACCGGCGTGGCGGTGGACCAAGTCGAGGGGGTCTTCTCGGACACGGCGACCAGCGGCGACTCGGGCTCGGCGTCGGCTTCCCGAACGACTTGGATGGCCGGTAACGCCATCCTCGGGGCGGCCGAGGAGGCCGAGAAGGCATGGATCGAGGGCGAGCGCCCGGCGGTCGGCGAGTTTCGGTTCATCCCCCCGGCCACTGAGATGCTGGACGATGCCACCGGCGCCGGCCAGCCCAACTTCGCCTACGGCTACGTGGCCGAGGCGGTCGACGCCGCCGTTGATCTGGACACCGGCCACCTCCACGTAGGCAGAGTTGTGTGTGCCACCGATGTCGGCAAGGCGGTCAACCCCACCCTGATCGAAGGCCAGGTCGAGGGCGCGGTCGTCCAGGCCCACGGCTACGCGATCAGTGAAGAGCTCCACGTTGACGGCGGCCACGTCCGCAATCCCCGTCTCAGCGGCTACCTCATTCCCGGGATCCTCGACATCCCCGATCAGGTGGAGTCCGAGATCCTCGAATACCCCGATCCCCGAGGGCCTTTCGGGGTGCGCGGCATGGCCGAGATGCCCTTCATCCCCTACACCCCCGCTGTGATCGCGGCGCTGCACGATGCCACTGGAGTCTGGTTCGACGAGTTCCCCCTCACGCCGAGCCGTGTATTGGCGGAGCTCAAGGCTGCCGGGATTCGCTAGCTGCCGCGTCTTCGTCTTCCAGCGTGTGATCCGGGTTCCATGCGGCCGTGGGGTGGCGGCGCCGGGTGACGATGGTCCGCACTCCAGCAAACGCGGCGTAACCAACCGCGGCTGCGATGACCCACTCCCAGGGTAGATCGGCATCTTGGCCAGGTGCCGAGCCGGGAGCCCGGGCGTTTTCCGGCCGCAGCGCCAGGAGCTCGTCGCGCCATCGGGTGGTGGCGGAGCACCGGGCGTCGTTGAGCGGTGAGGGGCTGCTGGTGGGGAAGACCAGGTACCTGACCCCGGCGGTGTAGGTGCGGCCGGCTTCCGGAATCAGCACGACCTCCCCCGGCAAATCCGGCCCCCGCCAGATCTCGTCGATCTGCAAACGCGCCTCAGCTCCATCCCACTCCGTGATCGTGCCGAGCAGCACAATTGAGGCGAACCGCACCCGATCTTCAGCCGAATCCGGCGACTCGCAATCCGTATCGGGGGTTGAAGCTGTGCCGCCGCAGCCGGCTACGATCAAGCCCAGGGAAAGAGCGGCCAGGCGACTCGTGAGACCTGTGCGCATGTTGGGGAAACTACCGCGCCGGGTGACCGGGTTCCCGTTCGCAGCTCTGCGCCGCTCGAGCTTTGGCCTCTCGCTTGGGCTTCTACCGCGGATCGACCAGTATTCGACCACGCGCGACAGCTTTGGGGGTTTCTGGATGCCGCGACAAGGCCTCAATCGGCGCAAAGTGCTCGAAGCCGCCCTGCAATTGGTAGATGATGGGGGATTGCAGGACCTGACGATGCGGCGGCTCGCCAACCGGCTCGGTGTCGAGGCGCCGTCGCTCTACAAGCACGTGGACGGAAAGTCCGACATTCTCGATGGAATCGCCGACCTCGTGTACGAGGAGATCGAGTTGGTGCACGTTGCGGGTGAGTTTCGCGACCGGGCGTTGGCCTACAGCCTCTCGTTTCGCCGCGCACTGTTGCGCCATCCCAACGCCGCCCCGTTGGTCGCCATGCGTCCCGTGACCGGCGAGTCGACCATTCAGCTGGTCGAGACGGCATTGCAGGAGCTGGGGCACCTCGGCTTTGCACCGACAGACGCCCGCAAGTTCCTCAACGTCACAGTGGGATTCATCGTTGGCCATGCCCTTGCCGAGGTGGGAACTTCCCAGGTGGGAGCAGAGGAGATACTGGCGAGCCGCCGCGAGTTCGAAGACGCGGAGTATCCCAACGTCGCGGTGACACTGGCTGCCGAGCCCGTCGACTACGACGCCGAGTTCTTGCTGGGTATCGAGCTGATCGTCGATGGGATCGAGCGATACGTGTCGGCACCCGTCTGAACAGGCACTTGCTCATCTGCAGCACCGCCGCAGCTCGAATCTGTTGGCTATCCCAGCCCGTCTTCTACGACGCGGCTCACGCACCCGGCGCAATCGACCGATAGTTGACAAGCGGAACCGATAGGCGTCCACCAATTGTTGTAGAGAATATGAAACGACCTGCACTCGGCGTGTTCGAGGGCGGCGGCATCAAGGGCATAGCCCTCGCCGGAGCTGCCGCCGCGGTGCTCGACGCGGGTTATCGCTTCGATCGGGTGGCCGGGACATCTGCCGGCGCCCTGGCTGCTTCGCTGATTGCTGCCGACTACACCGCCGACGAGCTCCGCCGCCAGGTCGCAAAGATCAATTGGCCGGCGCTGCTGGACGGCGTCCCCGGCCTGAGGATTCCCGTGATTGGCAAGCATGTTGCCTTCTTGCGCGGCGGAGGGCTCTACCGAGGAGCCCAGCTACAACGCGTGTGGGGCCGGCTCCTCGCCGAAAAGGGCGTGTCGACCTTTGGTGATCTCGATCCCGGCCGGCTGAAGGTCGTTACCGTCGACCTCACCCACGAGCGCGGCGTCGTGATCCCCGATGGGCTCGAGGAGTACGGAATCGATGCCGGCCGCTTCCCGATTGCTCGAGCCGTGCGGATGTCATCGGCCGTACCCTTCGTTTTTCAGCCTGTCGAGCTGCAGAACCGTTTCACCGGCGACATGAGCCTCATGGCTGATGGTGCCCTTGCCTCGAAGTTCCCCGTCGAGCTGGTGGATCAGCGCAGCGCCGCTCCCGTCTTCGGGTTCCGACCGGTCGACTCGGACGACATTCATCGTCACAACGACATCCGTGGACCGGCCACGCTGGCCGGGGCAGTGATGACAACCGGTATGTCGGCCCGAGAAACGCTTCCCCGAGGCCGGTTCGAGTCCGTTCACCAGATATTGGTTCCGTCGCGGCGCGACTCCCTCGACTTCAATCTGAACCGGAGACAGGCTCTGGAGATGTTTGATGAAGGCTATGAAACCGGGTTCCGTTTCCTGGCGGAGACTGAGTTGCTGGCGAAGTGATCTACATTTGCCGCCGAATCTTGCCGACAAAGTGTGGTGACGACTATCGGCACCGAATTCCCCGAGGTTCTAGCCGCCGCCCAAGAGGGTGCCGAATGGGCGTGGGCGATCATCTACGAGAGCGTTGCCCCGCAGCTGGTTGGGTACGCCCGGGCCAAGGGAGCACCTGAACCCGAGGATGTCGTCGGTGAGGTGCTTCACGACGTTGCCCGCAACCTGGCCGCCTTCAGCGGCTCCGAGGCGAATTTTCGCAGCTGGGTGTTCGGCATCGCGCACAATCGACTAATCGATCAGTGGCGCAGGCAACGTCGCCGGAGACGAGAACCAGCGATTCGCAGTCGGCTGCACCCGTCTGCCGAGCAAACGGCGCTCGCCGGGTGGGTGGACGGACCTGCCTTTGCTGCTCTCGAGGACCTCACCGACTCGCAGCGGACCGTCATGCTGCTCCGCACGATGGGTGACCTGTCGCTCGAGGACGTAGCCGAGATCCTGGGCACGAGTGTGAATGCGGTGAAGGCGACTCAGCACCGGGCGGTCGTGCAGCTGCGGAAAAAGCTCGGCGAAGCCGTAACCAAATCGAGTGGGCCAACGGTAACTGGGGCAAGATGAGCAAAAACCGCGAAATCGACCCGAGGGACATCGACGCTGCTCTCGCTGCGCCGATAGTGCCGGGTCTGGAGGCTATCAGTGCCTGGGCAGCTGAGCTGCGGCGCGAGCTCATCGCTCCGATCCCGACTCACGTGGCGAGCGCCCACATCGCAAAGGCGGCCGCATTGGCGGCAGCCGCCCCCGCAGCCGGCGCAGCATACGCCCGACCGCGCTTCTCACGGTTCGAGCGGGCCCGCAGAAGGCTCGTGCTGAGCTCTCTGTTCTCCGGGGTGTTTGCCAAGGTGTTTGCCGCCTCTGTGGCGTTGGCGACGGCCACTGGTGGTGTGGCCGCAACCGGAGCCCTGCCCGACGAGCTTCAAGATCCAATCGCGACCGTCTACAACTCTCTCGGCTTCGATTTTCCGACTTCCGACGATGACGAATCGGATGACGATGCGCCGGCCGAAGACGAGCCTGGAGACGATGGCGTCGACAGCGACGACGAGGTCGAGGGCACCGATCCGGAAGACAACACCCCTGACGACCCAGACGACGACGAAGACGACGACGAAGACGACGACGACGACGACGAAGACGACGACGACGACGACGACGACGACGAAGAAGACGACGACGACGACGAAGACGACGACGAAGACGACGAAGACGACGACGATGACGACGACGACGACAACCAGGGCAACGGCAACAACGGCAACCAGGGCAACGGCAACAACGGCAACCAGGGCAACAACGGCAACCAGGGCAACAACGGCAACCAGGGCGGCAACGGCAACCAAGGCGACGATGATCAGGGCGACGACGGCGACGATGACCAGGGCGACGACGGCGGTGAGGAAGGCGACGACGGGTCAGACGACGACGACGGAGGCGACGAGGGATGACAATGAAGCTTGGCGCCGCGCCCTCACTGGGCCAGGCACAGCGCCGTCAGCGCAAGACTCCAGGTGTGCGCATCAGCCTGCGCTCCCTGCGACCGACGGTCACCGCTAGGACGCCCAAGGTCACACGCACCGCCTAACGGCACCATTCCAGAAACGAGAAAGCGGCCCTTACCCGCAGGGCCGCTTTCTCCGCGCCTCGCCGCAGATTACGACATCCGCTGGCATGCCTAGCCTCGGACTACAGCGGACACCCGAGGAGGAAACTTGCCCCGCGATCTGGACATGCCCCGCGCAGTCGCTCCAATCGGTGAGGAGACCGCCGGGCAGCTGCGCCGATTCAATCTCATCATGGGCGCCCTCCATGCAGTGCAGGGCGTGCTCGTCGTAGCTCTGGCCAACGACTTCGCCCTACCGGTCACCACGACGTTTCTCACCAGTGCCCCCGGCCTGGCTCCCCCGACTTTCGAACAATGGTTCACGGTGAGAATTGGCTGGGGTGTCGCCCTCTTTCTGTTCATGTCGGCGGTGGCCCATCTGGTAGTAGCGAGCCCGGGAGTCTTCGCCTGGTACATCCGGAACCTGGAGAAGCGCCGCAACTATGCGCGGTGGGTCGAATACACGTTCAGCGCTTCGCTGATGATCGTTCTCATCGCCATGCTCACGGGAATATCCACGGTCGAGGCTCTTCTCGCCTTGTTCGCCGTCAATGCGGCAATGATCCTCTTCGGCTTGCTAATGGAGAAGTACGAGCAACCGGGCCATCCCAGTTGGCTGGCGTTCAACTTCGGATCACTGGCCGGGCTGGTCCCCTGGATCGCCATCGGCATCTACCTGTGGAGCCCGACGACATCACAGAGCCCACCTGCGTTCGTCTACGGAATCTTCTTCTCGCTCTTCGTCTTCTTCAACGTCTTTGCGGTCAACATGGTGCTGCAGTACCGCCAGATCGGGAAGTGGCAGGACTATGTGTTCGGCGAGCGCGCCTACATCTTCCTCAGCCTCACAGCCAAGTCAGCCCTCGCTTGGCAGGTCTTTGCCGGCACCCTGGCCAGCTGAAGCGCCGGTGCCGGGCTCTCGTAGAGGCCGGCTCCCTGGCAGCGGCCTCCGCGGCGGCGGGCTCCATGACTGCGATTCGCCGTGGGCCGGCGACAGGGTGGACTACTTCCAGGGATCGTAGGATCCGAAGCTCCAAATGTTGCCTTCGTGATCCCTGAGTGTGTAAGCGGCGCCGCCGTAGTCCTGCTCCTCCGGCTCCATCACGATGTGCGCCCCATAGGTCCGAGCATGGTCGGCGTGGGCGTAAACGTCCTCGACGATGATGTAGACGGCGCCACCGCCGGTCGGGTTGCGGCCGGCATCGACCGTCCTCTGGAATTCGTTGTCTTGCATCGAGCTGATCATCACCATCCCGGTGCCGTGGGCGAGCTGGGCGTGCTCGATGATGTTGCCCTCACCCTCGACGACCAGCTGGGCGTCGAAACCCAGCACATTCTGGAGATACTCGATGGCAGCCTGGGCATCGCGGTAGCGCAACGTGGGGATCACGGTGCTCGACATCGCAACTCCTCCTTCCGGCTTCGCTGCCCTCAACGTAGCGAATCGGCCTCATGGGTATACGCGTCCCCTGCCAAGACGTCTCGCTCCGACTCCGCCATGCGCCACGAACGGTTGTTGCGCCAGATGACATACGAGATTGCGCCGAAGGGAATCGGCAGCACATACGTAATGGCCCGAAACAAGAGGATGGCGGCCACGACCTGGGCCGATGCCGCTTCGGTCATGCCGATAGTCATTACGGCGGCATAGCCCAGCTCGACGACCCCGACTCCACCAGGAGTGACCGGGAGGGCAGATACCAGTCGCACAAATGCGAAGGCGGCCAGGACGGCAATCCAGCTGAGGTCCGACTGCGAGATTCCGACATTGCGCAGTGCAGCCAGCAGCACGACGTAGAGCGAGATGTGACTGATGAGGGATGCGACCGTCAAGGACAACCACCGATGTCGCAGCAAGCCGATGGTCTCGCGGCGGAAACGCGCCGCGCGGTCATCCCAGTCGGACAGCGGCTCCTTCCTGAACAGCGACCGCAGCCGATCTACGAGCCCGCCGATGCGTGCCCCCACCGCTCGGGCGGCTCGTTCGGTGCGCAGCATCAGCCAAAAGGCCACGACCGCTCCAATGATGACGGCCACCCCGACGACTGCGGCCGTCAATCGTCCCGGCGTGAGCCCACCCTCGAGCGCTACCAGGGCCAGCGCCAGAACCGGCATCCCCAGCTTGACGAAGTTGTTCCACACACCGGTCACGATCGCTGAACGGGTGATCGCGACGAGGCGAAAGCCCCAGGAGCGCAACATGGCCACGGTGACGCCCACCCCGATGGCGCTTCCGCCCGGAAGGGTGTTCGATACCGCAGTCGAGGCCTGATTGACGACGGCTGCCTCGCGGAGTCGCATCCCGGGAAGGGCGGCCACGAGGACAAACCAGTAGGTCACCAGATTCCACAACCCCACGATCACCAAACCACCGATCTCGAGCTGGGTCATGTTCGTGATGGTGTCCCAAACATCGCGGTAGTTGGCGATCCGCGGCATGACCCCCACGAAGATGCCGACCACGATCGCCGTCGACAGCAGGCTCTGCGCCAGCCGCCGCCATGTGAAGAGCCGCTCAGCGGAATGGTCCTTCGAGGAAGCTACGGTGCCGGCGAAATCACTCGAATCGGTCATACCGAGACCCTACGCGCTCGTATCGCCGCTGCACTAGCTCCACCGGCCACTCCGAATGTCGCTCTTAGTAGCGGAGGAGTGCAGCCAACGGGGCGTCTCCGGCAAGCGCGCCATCGGCAAGCACTTGTCCCCTGTGGCGCAATGTGCCGACAACCGCCCGATTGACGGCGGTGTCGTTGCGCTCATAGTCCGGGCCGACGAGCAGGGTCTCGACCCTGCCGTGCAGCGCCGCTCCGACGATGGCTTGGAGATTGACCGACGCCTTGCCGGCGCCAACCAGGTCGTGAATCCTGCTCCGGGCTGCCGCAGCTCGCTGCTGACGGCGCTGCTGCAGGACGCTTTCGGCCAGTTGGCGCACTTCGTCGTCGGGTACTCCCTCGGGGTGTTTGCGGTCGACCTCGTCGATGATGTCGGTTAGGGCGCTGACCGACCGATAGTGGGCCGGCAGCTCGTCGCTGCCTACCAAAGCCAGCGGGCCGGGTGACTCCGCTACGGCGGCGCGCACCCCGCGATCGATGGCTCGCAAGTAGGAGCGCAACTCTTCCACGCCGCGCCCCTCTCCGATTCCGTGACCGTGAAACATGGCGGCCGTGCCGGTGCGACCAGTGGGTTGTGATTGATGGAACTGCAGCTGACGCTCGGGATCCAGGTGGGCGGTCGATTCGGCAAGGCTGCTGGGCACTCCGTCGAGCGGCACCTCACTCACATTGAGGGCGTCGGCGCGAAACAGATGAGCGCCACCGCGCGACAGCGTCAGGACATAGCAATGGGCGGAGTCGACCAGGTCAACGATATCTGCCAGATAGAACTCTTCGTTCACGTACGTTCGCTCGGACAGCTCAGCGGGCCAGACGACGGCGCGCCAGAAGTCGCCGGCCACGTAGACCCCCGCCGTGCCGCGGCGCGCCGTTGCGATCGTTGGGTCGGTAGCAAGCTCCTTGGCCTTTTGCACCGTGGCCGCCTGTGATGGTCCGGCCACGCCGTGCGCCTCCAAGGCGGGGGTAACCGCTTCGAGCTGATGGCGGAGGCGGAGGGACCGCTCCTTGGGCTCCTCGCCCGCCGGGATCTGCAAAGTTATCTTGGGGGACTCTTCAGCGGCAAGGAGCTCTGCGAGAAGTTCCTGCATCCATTCCTCCGATCAAGCCACAGCGACAGACTCGGCTTCTTCGATCTCAACGATCTTATGCAAGGTCGCCACCAGGGCATCTGCGCTCAGGCTGATCGAATCGATCCCGTTGGCGACTAGGAAGGCGGCGAAATCAGGGTAGTCGGAAGGGGCTTGGCCGCAGATGCCCACCGGCACATTATGGCGCTTAGCCGACTCGAGCAGCATCACGATCGCCCGCTTCACGGCATCATCCCGCTCGTCGAAAAGCGGAGCCACCTGCTCAGAGTCGCGGTCGACGCCCAGAACGAGCTGGGTGAGGTCGTTCGAACCGATCGAGAACCCGTCGAATATCTCGGCGAACTCATCGGCCTGGAGAATGTTCGACGGTAATTCTGCCATCACGTAAACCTCGAGATCGTCCTTGCCCCGTTCGAGCCCGCTGCTGCGCATCACGTCGAGCACGCGGCGGCCCTCTTCCGGCGTACGACAGAATGGAACCATCAACTTGACGTTGCGTAGCCCAAACGTGTTGCGCACTCGCGCTACCGCGCCGAGCTCCAGCTCGAAGCCTTCTCTGTAGTTGGGGTGGTAGTAGCGACAAGCACCGCGCCAACCGATCATTGGATTGTCCTCGGCGGGCTCGAACTCACGGCCGCCCACCAGAGAGGCATACTCGTTCGTCTTGAAATCCGACATCCGCAGTATCACCGGCCGCGGATAGAAGGCTGCGGCGATCGTGCCAATACCCTGCGCCAAGGTCGCCACGAAGTACTCCGACTTGTCGCTATAACCGGCCGTGATCGCGTCCACCTGACGTTTGACGCTCTTCGTGAGCGTGTCATAGCGAGTCAACGCCAAAGGATGCACCTGTACCTGGCTGGCGAAGATGAACTCCATTCGAGCCAATCCGACGCCGTCAACCGGAAGTTGCCCGAGGCTGAAGGCGCGTGAGGGATCGCCGACGTTCAGCATCACTTTGGTGCGGGGGCGCGGCAGCGCAGTCGGGTCGATCTCGGTGACGTCGAACTCGAGCTCGCCCTGGTACACCCGACCCGACTCACCCTCGGCGCACGAGACGGTGATCATGGTCCCGTGGGGGACTTTGGCCGTTGCGTTGCCCGTCCCCACCACTGCGGGCACCCCGAGCTCGCGGGACACGATCGCCGCGTGCGAAGTACGGCTGCCACGCTCGGTGACGATGCCGGCGGCCCGCTTCATTATTGGCTCCCAGTCCGGGTCGGTATTGGCCGTGACCAAAACGTCTCCATCCAGGAACTCGTCCATGTGGGTGGGATCGGTGATCAGGGCGGCTCGCCCCACGGCGATCTGGTTGCCTACGGCAAGTCCCTCCACCAGCGCGGTACCGGCGTCCCGCAGCGTGTAAGTGCGTAGCTCACCGCCCGCCTGGCTGTGGACGGTCTCGGGACGCGCTTGAACGATGAACAACTCCTCCGTCAGCCCGTCTTTCGCCCACTCGATATCCATTGCCAGTTCGGTTCCGTGTATCTCCTGGTAGTGCGCTTCGACGGTGGCCGCGGACTGCGCCAGGGCCACCACCTCATCGTCGCTGAGGGTCAGCTGATGGCGTCTGTCTGCCGGAGTCACCTCGTTGACGAGCCGATGCTCCAGTGGATCGAAGCGCAGGGTCTGCTCCTTGGCGCCCAACACCTTGCGGATGATCGGGCGGAATCCCGCCTGCAAAGTTGGCTTGAAAACGTAGAACTCGTCGGGGGTGACCTTGCCTTGGACGAGGTTCTCGCCGAATCCCCAAGTCGAGTTGATCATCACGACGTCGCGGAAACCCGACTCGGTGTCCAATGTGAAGATGACACCGCTGCACGCCAGGTCGGAGCGAACCATACGCTGCACACCGACCGAGAGCGCAACGTCCATGTGGGCGAATCCCATGTCCTCCCGATAACTGATGGCCCGCGCCGTAAAGAGGCTGGCGTAGGCCCGTCGCACTGCGTTGAGCAACTCCTTGCCCCCGCTCACCATCAGGTAGGACTCCTGCTGCCCCGCAAACGACGCGGTGGGGAGGTCCTCCGCGGTGGCGCTGGATCGCACCGCCACTGCAATGCCACCGTTGGAGATCGACAGCTGCCGGTAGGCGTCCAGAATCTCCCTCTCCAGATCTTGAGGAATCGTTCCGTGCTCGATCAGCGAGCGAATCTTGGACGCAGCGACCGCCAGCCGCGTCACGTCGGCAACGTCGAGATCCTCCAGGATCTGCGAAATCGGCTCCTCGAGCTCGTTGGCGGCCAGGTAACGGCGATACGCATCGGCGGTCGTAGCAAAGCCGTTGGGAACCTTCACGCCGAGTACGGCCAACTCCTTGTACATCTCCCCCAGCGAAGCGTTCTTACCACCAACAAGAGGCACGTCCTCGAGCCCTAACTCGGAAAACCACCGTATCGATGACATGATTTGCTCCTGAGCCGGCGCTGTTATCAGCCTGCCGGCAACACCGGGCAACCTCTAGAGCCACATGACCCGCGGCCGATCAGCCGTTAGTACCGACGCCAAGACGCCAACTTGGGCAACGCCAGCAGTCCTTCGCCCCTGGTGAGTCGCCCGCGAACGTGGCATTGTTGTTGCAGAAGGAGTGCCGTGGCCACGAACAGCATGCGCTTTTTCGGTGCGGAACGTCGGGCCGCTGCCGCAGACCGCCGGCGTCTCGACGCAATCTGGCTCGCCGCCGGCGTCGGCGTCCTCGCGGTCTGCGCCGCGCTTGCGGCCGGGCCGGCACCGGCTTGGGAGACCCGGCTGTTCCGTGCTGTCAACTCCATCTCCCACTCTGTCGAGCCTTTCATGTGGCCGCTGCAACAGCTCGGAATGGCGCTCGCGATCCCGGTGGGGGCCGCAGTCCTGTGGCTCCTCGTGCGCTCCTGGCGGCAACCGATCGTGCTGGTGGTGACCTCGGCGTTATTGGGCTGGGGAGCTGCCAACCTCATGCGGGAGGCGGTGGGCCGGGGCCGCCCCGGTTCGCTCCTCTCCGACGTGCAGCTCGGTTACGACGTGCCGGCGACCGGCGCAGCCTTTCCTTCGGGGCATGCGATCGTGGTGCTCACGTTGATAATGGTGTTGGCGCCGTATGTTTCGACGCGAGCGCTTCAGGTCATGTTGGTGTTGGCGGCGATCGTGATGGCGCTACGGGTGTACGTGGGAGCCCACCTCCCACTGGACATGCTGGGGGGAGCCGCGTTCGGCATCGCAGTGGGTGCGATCGTCAACCTGGTTGCGGGTATCAAACCGATTCATGGTGAAATGCAGGTGACTTCGGATGGTTGAAACACAGCGCAGAGAACATCACGGACTGAGCCACCTCCTCGTGGACGACCATGAATGGGCATGGCGCTTTGCACTCGTGCTTTGGGCAGTGGCTGGATCGCTGTTCATCGCGATGGTGATTCCGCCGGTGCGCGAGGTGATCCTCTCGTTCGACGACTGGTTCTACGAGACCACATACCCGATCAAGATCGGCGTGGTAACAGCCATTGCTTACTTCCTCAACTTCATCGGTGGGGGCTTGTTTGCCTGGCCGTTCCGCGCCGCGGTAACCGCCATCCTCGTGGCCAAACGCCGCTGGGAGGCGGTCGCCGCTTGGCTGTTGGCACTTGCCTTGAGCGAGCCGTTCATCTGGTTCCTCAAGACTGCGTATGGCCGTGACCGGCCTCCCGAGGCCCTCGTCGAGGCGACATCGGGCTCGTTCCCGTCTGGCCACTCGATTGGTGGCGCGGTCATGGCGGTGGGGCTGGTCGTGGCATTCATCCCGGCGGGGCCGGAGCGGCGCAATCTGGAGATGGTCGCCGCCGGCTTCGCATTCATCATGGGCGGCAGCCGAATCTATCTCGGGGCTCACTACATGACGGATGTCATTGCCGGAGTTGCCTTTGGCGCCGCTGCCGCCATCGGTGCCGCAGTCATCGTCCACCGCTTCTACGTGAGGCGCTTCATTCGACAGCGAGCGGAGGCCTTCAGAGTCCTGCGTGAACGTCAACGTGGAAAGACCGGCGCGGGGTGACCGTCAGCCTGCGCCAGCACGGGTGCGACCGATCCGGCTCCACAGCTGGTATGCCGGATAGAAGCCGATGCTGTCCTCAGCGACCTGGGGAGCCTTGTCGGCCAGCCGGTTCTCGGCGTTGAAGATATAGGTGATACAACCTCCGTCGAACGTGTAGTACCAGTTGCCCCGATAGACCGGCTTGGCGGCCAGCTCCTCGATGTGCCCCAGCGCGGCAGCCGGCGTTACCCGTGGGAACGACGCACCATCGGCGCTACGGAGCTCGACCGTATATTCAGCAACGTCCACCTCGTCGATTATCCAAATGAACGGGCTGCTGCCCAGGGACGCTCCTATCCGCTTCTCGATGGGCTGATCCACCGCTGCGTTCACCACAAACGTCACTGGTCGCTCTTCGATCTCGACACGCTGCCACATCGTCAGCAGCGCCTGGGAATGCTCGACTTGCCCGGCCCCGACCGGGAGGATGGTCACTGCGATCTCGCTCGGCACTCGTTCGATGTCCTCGAACTTCGCTACGTCCGGAAGGCCGCTGGGAGCCGGTACTGCACCGCCGATCTCGCAGGACTCGGTAACGATCGCCGCCAGAAACGTATGGGTGCCCTCGAGGATTGCGATTCCAGCTCGTCCCGACTCGGCTTCGAACTCGATACTGTCCCACCCGGGGTCGATCGTCTCGAAGCATGGGATATAGCGAGCCGTCGGCACGGACTGGGCCGCCAGCACGTTCGCCGGGGTGGGCACCCGAACCTGAGGCTCGCAGGTTTGCTCGCCGAGGCCCAGGCGGCTGCAGCTGCCCAGCACCATGGCGACCAGGAGGAGAACGGCCCCGAGCCGACGCGTCATAGCACCCCCGTCCCGCGAATCTCCGAATAGACCTGCAGTACGATGAACCCGACGGCGAATGCCGCCAGCGCCGTCCGGCCAATCCGTTGTGGGCTCCACCGCTGAATCGAAATAGCCTCCCGGTATGGCGAGATGCTTTGGAAAGCTTTGACAACGTCAACTCCATCGCGACGCTTCGCCTCGGCCAACAACGCTCGAGTTTGGCGGGGGATGGTCACGCTGCGGGTAGCGGCGAATGCCTCCGCGATGTCGGCGGGAGCGAACTGCAACAGAGCTCGCTCGTAGACCGTAGCCACGTCCGACTGCAGTGCCAGGATGAGCATCATGTTGGCTAGATCGACTGCCTGGCGCCACGGGCTCGGCCGGACCATACCGAAGGCAGCGTCGATGAGCACCACGTCGCCGCGGCGCACCATCACGTTGGACGGTTTGATGTCGCGGTGTGCCAGGCCGGCGTCCCACATCAACCGGATGGCGCCCAAGCCTTGGTCGATGATCCGCTCGGTCACCGGAGCGGCGGTGATTT
Source organism: Acidimicrobiia bacterium (assembly GCA_041605955.1). Lineage (GTDB taxonomy): Bacteria > Actinomycetota > Acidimicrobiia > Spongiisociales > UBA5794 > JAHEJX01. The sequence continues at coordinate 11,649 of JBFIXI010000016.1, read as the reverse complement.
CCGCTGCGTCGCGCAGAAACTCACTCACCAGCATGTACTCCCGCTCCGGGGTTATCTCGACCACGGCGATGGGCCGAGCGGTAGCCACACCCGAGCTGAGCATCACCCGTTGGATGTAGTCCTCGTACTCGACCAGGCGACGGACGCTCGTAAACCGCACCTCATCTTCCAGCGCGCCGTAGAGGATCGATCGCCCAATCTTGTACCAGCGATCCGAGTTCAGATGGGTCTGGCTGTACAGCTTGGAGAAGAGGTATGTATCTCCGTCGCTCCCGGCCACCCGCAGTCGCAGCGGCGTCGATCCCCCGGAGGCGACGAGGTTGAAAGGCTCGATCGCCAGCACTTCCACACCGATCTGTTCCATGACAGCGCGCTTGATGGCTTCCCCACGTTCGCCGGTTACGTCCAGATGTGCCTTCACCCCCAACTGCCAAGTGACCGGGAACACTGAGTTGGGGGCAAACCACCGGAAGAGCACGAACGCAACCGCCGGCGCGTACAGCATCGAGACGATGACGTCGGTCGGGTGGTCGACACCCAGGTACATCCGGGAGACACCCACGAGCAAAACGACGAACGCTCCCACCCACATCGCCACTGCCCGATAGCGGCCCTTGGGCACCAACGCCAAAGACATCGCCATGACGGTGACCGCCAGCGAGGCCACGTCGGCTGACGGGTGGGACGGACCGTCCCAGGCGCCCAGGATGTCGACGGTCGGGCGAATTCGACCGATCGAATCCTGCAACTCCTCCACGGACAACTCGACAAACACGATCGCAAGCAGGAAGGCAAATACGTGTCGCCACCGCCGCACGGCGACGAGGGCCAGCAACGTTGCGAGGCGCAGCACCCGCACCACCCCATCCGAGCCCAGCCAGTGCAGCGCCTTCGCCACGGCCACGCCAGCGTCGGTTCGCAACTCGACCATCCATTCGAGAACCGCCAGGTCGCGCTCAGTCCACCAAGACGTGGAGGCCGGCGCCGCGAAGAGGGAGATCCAGACCAACCCGATACCGAGGCCGGCGGTCAGCCAGGCGCGTCCCCCGAAGCTCAGCTCACGCGGTAGCGGCGCCTTCTCACCGCTGGGCCGGCGGCGCCGACCCGCAATGTGAATCCCGGCGATGTTCAGCTGACGCCGCTCCCCCAGCACCTCGAGCTCGGGGGCAATCGGTTGGAACGGCTCGGGTCGCTGGTAGCCGGCGACGTCCGCGGATGGCTCCGGAACGACGGGCTCGGCCGACAGCTCCGAGCCGGCGTTGCGGGAGGTGCGCTCCACGTCCTCGATCCTGTCTGCGTTGGGTAACACGCTATAAGAGCCCAACCGCAAGCGATATGGGCAGAAGTCCTGGTAGCCCTAGAGGCGCTTAGGGTTCGTTACTTGATGTCAACCGGCTGTTGGGCTATGCCGATGCCCCGACTCGGTTCAGCTAATCGGTTCAGGGATCCACGGTCCATCGTAGGAGTACACCCGATTGCCGTCGATATACGTCGCTTCGACAGGGGTGCGAGCGTCCCACGGATCGCCGCCGAAGACGACGAAATCGGCGTCCTTGCCCGCCTCGAGTGACCCAACCCGGTCGTCGACTCCGAGGATTCTGGCCGGGTTGAGCGTGACCGTGTCCAGGGCACGGTCCTCGGGGAGGCCAGCTCTGATGGCGATGATCACCATGTCGCGCAGATGCTGGACCGGATCGACCGGGGCGTCGGTCATTATGGCCACGGTGGCCCCGGCGGCCACCATGAGACCAGCCGCCGCCGCCGTGCGATGCTGCGTCTCGCGCTTGCTGCGGGCCGCCCCTATGGGGCCGATCGCGACCATGATGTCCCTGGCCACGATCTCATCGGCGATCATGTAGCTCTCCGTGGCGTGATCGATTACCACCGGGTAGCCAAACTCTTCGGACAGGCGGATCGCAGTGCGGATGTCGTCGAGACGGTGGGCGTGATTGCGGATCGGGAACTCGCCGTCGAGAACCCGCGTCAGCACCTCCTTGCCGAGATCACGGTTGGGCGGCCGTACCGGCTTGCGCTCCTCCTCCGGCCTGGACGCCTCGGCCGCCACCTGAGCCGAGTAATGGTCCCAGTCGCGTTTGTACTCTTGGGCCGCGACGAACGCTTCGCGGGCCAGGTAGGCGTTTCCCATCCGGGTGTTGGGCTGGCGCTGCCTCCGCTCCCCCACCCGTTTCGGGTTCTCGCCCAGCGCCATCTTCACGCCGGCCGGCTCGCGAATCACCATCTCATCCGCGATCAAGCCTGCGGTCTTGCACGCAGCTACCTGGCCGCCGATCACGTTGGCCGAGCCGTGAGTGACTCCCAGCAACGTCACCCCACCACGGCGGGCATCGACAAACGCTTGGTCACCTGGGTGGATGGCGTCGAGCATTCGCACGTGCGGGGTGATCTTCTCCGAGGTCTCGTTGACATCGTGGTCGTCCCAGGCGCCGCTCGAGGCGACTCCAGCATGGGAGTGACAGTCGATGAGCCCCGGCAGGATGATCTTGCCGGACAGGTCGACCACCTCGGCGTCGCCAATATCGACGTCGTCGCCAACGCCAAGGATCGTGGCGCCGTCCACCAGCAGGGTTCCCGTCTCGATTGGTGGCCCCACTGCGGTATGAATGGTGGCCCCGGTGTAGGCGATGACCATGCTGCTGACGCTAGTCCGCACTGCGCCGGCCCGGGGTCTAGCCTCCATCACCATGCCGGTGGCCAAGCGTCTCGAGCCTTTCGGGGAGACCATATTCACTACGATCACTTCCCTCGCGCTCGAGCACGAGGCGATCAACCTCGGACAGGGATATCCCAACTTCGACGGACCCGAGTTCGTCAAGCGGGCGGCAGCCGATGCGATGGAGCGTGGGGAGAATCAATACCCGCGCTCTTTTGGGGTTCCCCAGCTGGTGACTGCGATCGCAGCGCGCTTTGCGGCCGACACCGGGATCGCCGTGGATCCCATGGCACACGTGACCGTCACCAGCGGCTGCACCGAAGCGCTGGCCGCCAGCTTCCTCGGCCTGGTCGAACCGGGCGACGAAGTGGTGCTCATCGAGCCGACTTACGACGCTTACCTTCCGGATGCAGCGATGGCAGGGGCCAAGCCGAGGTTCGTGACGCTGCGCCCGCCCGAGTTTCGCCTCGACTCAGAGGAGCTGCGGGCGGCGTTTTCCCCACGGACCCGAGCGATTGTCGTCAACACACCCCACAACCCCACGGGAAGAGTGTTTGATCGCGGGGAGCTACAGGTCGTCGCCGAGCTGTGCCACGAGCACGACGCCATAGCGATCACAGATGAGGTCTACGAGCGGATGGTCTTCGATGGAAGGCACGTCTCGCTGGCAACTCTGGATGGAATGTGGGACCGCACCGTCACCTTGTCGTCGCTCGGGAAGTCGTTCTCGCTGACGGGCTGGAAGGTGGGTTGGGCAATCGCTCCCGGCCACCTCACTGCAGGAGTGCGCGCCGCCCACCAGTTCCTCACGTTCACGACGGCGTCACCGCTCCAACACGGCGCCGCCGCCGCCCTGCAAGCGCCACCGAGCTACTACGAGGAGTTGGTAGCCGCCTATCGCGCCCGGCGCGATCTCCTGGCAGCCGGCCTGCGGGATGTGGGCTTCGATGTGTACCTGCCGGCGGGCACGTACTTCATGCTTGCCGACCACCGGCCGTTCGGCTTCGACGACGATGTCGCGTTCGTGCGGCACCTGATTGCGACTACGGGTGTGGCCGCCATCCCGCCATCAGCGTTCTATCACCGTCCAGCAGATGGGACCACTCTGGTCCGTTTCGCGTTCTGCAAGGACGAGGCGACCCTCGCCACCGCCATCGATAGGCTGGGGAAGCTGCGTGCGTGATGCCACCGCCCGCCGCCTGTCGACTCTGCACAAGAGGGCCTACCGGCTGACTCGAGGCCGGGTGGGGCGCCGGCTCGTCAACAACGACATGCTCCTCCTCACCACAACCGGCCGCCAGAGCGGCAGGCCGCATACGGTGCCTCTGCTGTACCTGGGCGACGGTGCCGGCGTTGTCGTGTTTGCCTCATGGGGAGGACGCGACTACTCGCCCGACTGGTATCTCAATCTGGTCAATGACGATTCGGTGGAAGTGCAGATCGAAGGAACCTGCTGGGAGGGAACGGCACGGGAGATCGCCGGGCCGGACCGCAACGCCTGGTGGCGCCGGGCGGTCGCGGCCTACGACGGCTACGCCGTGTACCAGCGCCGCACCGACCGTCCCATCCCCGTCGTGAGGATCACACCGCGATGAAGGTGCGCCACCCGTCAGCCTGAGGCGCTCAAGCCCACGACAGCATGGCGCGCCGCGTCCAGTACTCCTCGGCCGGCTCGGCCAGATGGGAGAGGTCGACGGGCTCCGTGTCGAAGGCGTGCAGGTTGTCCCGCAGTTGATCCTCGGTGGAAGCTCCACTGAGGACGATGTCGGCCCATGGCTGATCCAGCGCGGCACGCAGCGCGGCGGCGTCACGGGGCCTGTCGTGGATGGCGTGCTGCAGCGACATGGCCGCCCGCGACTGCGGGCTGGTCAGCCGCCCGTTGGCCAGCGCTTCCTTGACGATGACCCCGCAGCCGGCGGCATGCGCCTCGGCCAGAGCGGTACCGGCCGAGGGCTCGAGCACGTTCCACGTGGCTTGTACGGTGCCGAACAATGGCGTTCCGGAGAACTCGATCTCCACGGCGCGGCGGATCGTCCTTGCCTGGAAGGGTCCGCTGGTCGTGAGACCGATGATCAACCCCTCCTCCCGCAGCTCGCCCAACCGATGCAGCACGTCGGCATCGTCGAGCACCCCACTGTCCTCGGTGGCCGAGTGGATCTGATAGATGTCGAGGTGGTCGTGCAGCAGCTCGAGCGACTCGTGGAACTGGCGGTCCAGAGTGCGCAGACTGAGGTCCTTGACCTCGTGCACTGCGGCATCGACCTTCCACTCCCCGACATACGTATAGCCCCACTTGGACCCGACCACGATGTCATGCAGAGTGCCTTCTTGACCGTCGATCCAACGCGCCAGAAACTCTTCCGCCCGGCCGTAGGAGCGCGCCGCGTCGAAGTAGCGAATTCCGGACTTGAGCGCCAAATCGAGCATGTGGTGAGTGTGCCGTTCGAGGACAGCCGGATCCCGTCTGCCCTGGAGATCGACGCCGTGGCCCATGTTGATGTACGCCGGCCGCCCGAGGGCAGCCAAACCGAGGCCAACTCGACTGACCCGCAGACCCGTCCGGCCCAAAGTTCGCATCTCCATCGCAGGCACCGTAGCCGGACCCTCCCGGTTCCGCCTCACCTGGAGAACCGGTGCGCCCGGCGCGCCAGGAAATCATGGACCAGGTCGCGATACGCGGCGGGCCGCAAGAAGTAGGCCCCTAAGTGCGTCCCGTCAGCTTCCAGCACGTGACGCTCGATCCCGGGGTTGGCCAAGGCGATCTTGGCGCTGTGATCCACCGGGACAACGTCGTCCTCGAAGGTGTGGAGCAGCAGAATCGGGGTGGTCTTCCTCACCACGGTCTCTACGGCGGAAACCTGACCGACGTCCACCTCGGAGCGCAACTCGAAGATGAGGAACGCCAGCGGCCGCACCAACGGCTCGAAGATGGTCAGCGTGTCCGCCGCCCCATAGGCCAGGAAGTCTTCCATCGAGCTGTAGGGAGAATCGGCCACGACGAAAGCCAGGTCGTCGCGTCGGTCGAGGACCTCGAGAGCGGTCGCCGCCCCGAACGAAACGCCGTGCAAGCCCACCTGAACCGGGGAAAGCAGCATGCGATCGGTGACCCAATTGATTGCGTGGACCGTGTCGTCGGCCTCCAAGAACCCGTACGTGCGGTGTGCCGGGGAGCTTCGGCCGTGATCCCGATGGTCGAAAGCGAAGAGCGAGCATCCGAGCTCCCAATAGAGGGGCGCAAACGTCAGCACGCTGGACCGGCTGGAGTTCAGCCCGTGGAGCATCACCACTGCACACGGCGCCCCCGAGGGGTGGGCGTAGAAGCTAGCGACCAGCTCGATGTCGCCGCTCATGAGGGTCACCGGCTCCTCGGCGACATCTTCGATGGGCAGGATCTCCGGGCTGCGGACGGTGCCCGACAGCGCATCTGCAGCGTATATCCACGCCACAACGACGTAGGCAATACCCAACGCCAGCAACCGCCATCGCCATCGGGCCTTTCGCGCTCCCATGACCTGCAGCGTATGCGATTAGCCGTGCCGGGGGCGGCGCCTCACGGCACCCGCTCGAGCACATCGTCGCTAGAAGCCCGGTATACGCACATCTCGGGCACCGTCCGGATCACCCTCTGCCACGGGCGAGCCAGGTAATTGAGGGGCAAGGACACGATGTGGACCAGGCGCGAGAACACAGAGATCCCCCTGCAAGCGAAGAATGCGTGCGCCTTCAAGATCGGACAGGCGGGGACGCGCCCGGAACTGTGGTAGAACGGCGCATGCCCAAGCTCGACGGCAAGGTGGCCCTCGTGACCGGCTCTTCCGGAATTGCGGCCGCCGCCGCCCGCCGCCTGGTCGGCGATGGCGCTGCGGTGTGCGTCGTTGGGATCGCAGAGCCCGAGATCACTGCGCTGGCAGCCGAGCTGGGCGCTAGTGGCCAGGCGATGGGATACCACGCCGACTTGCGCTCACTCGAACAGGCCGACGCCGCGTTCGCCGCCTGTACCCGCGACCTGGGATCGCCAAGTGTCGTCGTCGCCGTCGCCGGCGGCAGCGGACGCTCACACGGCGACGGTGCCATCGAGAACATGACGCTCCAGGCATGGCACGACACCCTCGACTTGAACGCGACCCCTGTGATGACCACGGCCCGGGCGGCCGTCCGAGCCATGAAAGCCGGGGGTGGCTCGCTCATCGTCGTGTCGTCGGTCCTGGCAGTGTCGCCGTCGCCGCCCCGATTCGAGACCGTCGCCTACGCCGCGGCGAAGGGGGCCGCCCTCACGTTGGTGACGACTCTGGCCGCGTCATATGCATCGGCCGGAATCCGGATCAACGCCGTGCTGCCGGCGGTGACCGACACGCCGATGGCGGCGCGTGCCGCGGCCGACGCAGAGGTCCAGGCTTACCTCACCGCCAAACAACCGCTCACGCGCGGCATGCTCGACGCAGATGACGTCGCCGCGTTGGTCGCCTTTCTCGCATCGGACGAGTCGCGGGCCATCACGGGCCAACACATCGCCGTCGACGGCGGCTGGTCCGTCACCCGATCACGTTGATCGAGCGGGCCCCGCTGCCGGTGATGGTCGCCGAACAACGCGCGATCGCCGTAATGCGCCGGCTCGGCCTATCCCGTGTCCAGCAGGTGGCGCCGCGACTCCACGCCGTCGGGCTGACCGTTTGCGAGATCACCCTCGACGGAGATGAGGCTATACCGTCAATTCGATGGTTGGCCGCTGCCGGCTTCACCGTCGGCGCCGGAACCGTGCTCTCCGTTGAATCGGCCGCCGCGGCTTGCGATGCGGGGGCGGAGTTCCTCGTGTCGCCCCGATTAGACCCCGAACTCGTCACCTGGTCGATGACCGAGTCGGTCCCCGTGGTCCCCGGCGGGTTGACGCCGAGCGAGCTGGCGGCTGCCTGGGAATTGGGGGCAAGCGCCGTGAAGCTGTTCCCCGCATCGCTCGGCGGGCCGGCGTACTTGCGGGCGATCCGGGAACCGCTCGGCGATATCCCGATGATTCCCACCGGCGGTGTCTCCTCAGTCACCGCCGCCGATTACCTCTGTTACGGTGCACTCGCAGTCGGCATTGGCGGGTGGCTCACCGCCCACGAGGACCTCGAGGAGGTCAGTCGGCGCGCTGCGCAGCTGGCCGTTTCAGTGGCCGCCCAGGGCTGAGCGCGCCGCCAGCGCGGCACCGATAGCACCGGCCTCACTTCCCAACTCGGCGGCAACGATCCGAACGGCGTCGTGGGGTACCAGGGTGACGTTGGAGCGAGTCGCCCGCCGGATGGGATCCAGCACGGTGTCGCCACCCTTGGTCGCCGGGCCGCCTCCTACGACGATCACCTCCGGACCGATGACTGTGATGACATTTGCCAGTGCCCGTCCCAAGCTGGCAGCGGCTCGCTCGACGGCGGCCACACAAGCTGCATCGCCAGCGGCATATCCGGCGTACACGTCACGGACTGTCTTTCTTCCTGCAGCCGACGTCAAGGCGTCGGCCCGGGCGGACGCCTCGGCGCACCCGCGGTTGCCGCAGCCGCACATCGGCCCGCCTGGATCGACCGTCTGGTGAGCGATCTCACCGGCGGATCCGGTGGCGCCATGGAACAACTCGCCACCAATGAGGATGCCGCCCCCGATCCCCGTGCCGAGCGTGATCCCGGCCACGACCTGGGCACCGCGCCCGGCCCCCATCGTGCCCTCGGCGAGCGTGAAGGCACGGGCATCGTTGATTAGCGTCACCGGAATCCCCAATCCCGTCCGGAGCCGGTCCAGCAGGGGCACTCCCACCCACTGGCCGGGAAGGTTGGTGAAGATGATGACGACGCCTGTGTCCGGCTGGAACAAGCCGGGTGTGCCCACCCCCACGGCCGCGACGGGCCACTCTGCGAGCAACTCCCGCCCCCTGGCGATGAGCCGGTCGATCACGGCATCGGCGCCATCCTCGCCTCCGGTAGGAAACGACTCCCGATACTCGACGGTGTCGCTTTCCAGAACCACGAGCTTGGTGTTGGTGGCCCCGAGATCGATGCCCAACACCGGCGGTGACCCGGTCACCGGCTGACCTCGGCGGTCATGACCGTGCTGAACGTGTAGCGCTCGGCGGCATACCAAGTGTCGGTGTGTTCCAGCGGCTTGTCGCCCTGGTCGTAGATGATGCGGTTCTCGTTGAGGATGACGCCGCGGGCGGGCAGCTTCAGCAGTCGGCGTTCCGGGGCGTTGGCCAGCCGAGCACTCACCCGGGAGCGGGCCCAGGTGGGAACCCGGCCGAGCCGGGTGAACAGCTCGTGGAGGGAGGCATCGGCGATCGAGTCGACCACCCGGCGCACATCCGGGGCCAGTACCGCCCGCTCAATTGCCATCGGTACGCCGTCCGCCAGACGCAGCCGCGTGAGCACACATACCTGTTCGTCCGGATCGAGCCCGAGCGCTTCGACGTCCTCGCCGGTCGGCGCCTCTGCAGCGATTTCGAGCACCTCCGAGCTGGCCGTGAGACCCCTGGCCTGCATGCTGGTCGTGAACGACAGGGGCGATCCGAGCAGGCGCGGCACGGGCCGAGGACTGACGAACGTGCCCCTCCCCTGTTCCCGGCGAAGCAGCCCTTGACGCTCCAATACTTGCACCGCGTGCCGAGCTGTCATCCGGCTCACGCTGAACCGAGCAGCCAGTTCGGTGTCCGACGGGAGGCGGTCGCCGGGCTGCGCTTCGGCCACCAGACCGCGCAAGTATTCGGCGATCTCTTCGTAGCGCGATTGGCGAGGCTTCACTCCCGTTCCTCCTGGCGGCTCGCCGGGCACAGCGCGCCTCTGGCATGTTAGGTTGCAGCCTACACCTCTAGACATCTAGACAACTAGACGACTTGCGGGAGGAACTATGGGGGAGGTGGAGGGACGCTGGATTCGGCTCGCCCAGGACGTCCTCACCGGCATCGAAGAGGCCCAGGACGCCGCAATCGCAGAGGCCTCGCAGTGGTGTGCCCAGGCGATTGCAGCAGGCGGCTTCGCCCACGCCTTCGGCAGCGGCCACTCGCGGATTCCGGTCGAGGAGTTGTTCCCCCGTTATGGCTCCTATCCGGGCTTCCATCCCATCGTCGAGCTCTCGATGACGTTCCACACCCAAGTGGCCGGCGCCAACGGCCAGCGGCAGGCGATGTTCATCGAACGAGTCGAAGGCCTCGCCGCCGTGATCCTGGCGAATTTCCACTTCAAGCCCACCGACGTGATGCTGGTCTTCAGCGTCAGTGGAGCGAGTGCGGTCCCGATCGAGATGGCGATGGGCGCCCGCAAGGCGGGTCTGCGGGTGGTAGCGATCACGTCGGTGGCCCATTCGATGGCCAGCCCTACCCTTCACAGCAGCGGAACCCGCCTACTGGACAATGCAGACCTCGTCATCGACTTGGGGACACCCGTCGGTGACGCCGGCGTCGCCATCGCGGGTCTCGACACGCCAGTGGGGCCGCTGTCAACGGTGGCGGCCGTTGCGGTCGCCAACGAGATCAAAGTTCAGACTGCGGCGCACCTACAAACGTCGGGACATATGCCCGCAGTGCTCACGGCAGCGGCGCTCGTCGGTAACGATCGATCACAGCAGTTGTTCGACGATGCGTACACCGACTACGCCAGCAGGCTGAGCGCCCTGCTCGGTGGTGAGGGGACACCGTGACACCAGAAGCTGGCTTTTTGCGCATCAGCATGGGTCGGCGAGACTTTCCACGGCAATCGCGCATAAGGTTGCGCGCAACTCGGGGGGACTTGATCAGCTGGATGCTGATGCGACCGAACAGAGAGGTCGATGGAGCGACCGAATCCGGGCCCTGACCAAGCGGAACGGGAACGCAGGAAGGCCGGCTGCCGGTAGGCGGCCGTTGAAGAAAAAGAGGAGAGGAGACCGAATGCGACATAAGCGGACCGCTCGCCTGTTGGCGCTTCTCGGCGCGTTCGCCATGATCGCCGCAGCTTGTGGCGGCGACTCCGGCGACGATGAGCAGTTCACCATCGGGGTGAGCAACACGCTGGTGGGCAACGGCTGGCGAGAGCAGATGATCTGCGCGATCAAGGCTGAGGCGTTGGCCAGCGAGGCCGTCAGCGAAGTCGTTGTCATCAACGAGAACGCCGATACGACCGGCCAGATCGGGCATATCGACAGCCTGATCTCGCAGGGCGTGGATGCCATCATCATCAATCCGACCGACCGGGAAGGCCTCAATTCGGTCATCGAAGAGGCCATATCGCAAGGCATCGTGGTGGTTGCGGTCGACCAGGCGGTGACCGCCAACGGCGCCTATGTTGTCACCAACGACCAGACGTTGTACGGCGAGTTGGGGGCGCGCTGGCTGTTCGACCAGCTCGGCGGCACCGGCAACGTGGTTGAGATGCGCGGCATCGATGGAGTCCCGGCCGACACGGATCGCCACAACGGGTTCCTGGCGGCGCTCGCCGATTACCCGGGCATCAATGTGGTCCAGGAGACGTTCACCGGCTGGGATCCAACCGCGGGTGCCCAGCAGGCGCTCGACATCATCAGTGCCGGCGGGGTTGACGGCATCTGGACATCTGGCATCGACTACACCGTGGTCGAGCAGTTCCAGAGCGCCAACGCGCCATACGTCCCGATAGTCGGAGCCGACAATAACGGCTTCATCGCGCAGCTTCTCCAGGTCGATGGGCTGCAGGGTGCGGCGGTCACCAATCCGCCTGCCATCGGCGGCGTAGGCACCGCCATCGCCATTCAGGCGCTGCAGGGCGACAACCCCGATCTTCAGACGATTCTGACCCCCGAGGTGTTCGACCACACCCAAACGTCGGAGTTGGAGAATCTCTACGACCCGGATCAGCAGGTCGGTTGGAGCACCTACGTCGAGATCGACCCATGGACGACTTACGAGGCACAACAGGTGTCCGCCTGCAAGGGACCCGGCGAATAGCTGCGCTCACCACAATGCACCAACAGCGCAAATAGAACCGAGGGGGGGGGGGGGGGGGGGG
>JBFIXI010000015.1:0-60507 GCA_041605955.1 Acidimicrobiia bacterium | reverse complement strand
GCGGAGCTCACTGCGGCCCTGGCCGGGCGGCCCCCCGACAGAGCCACCGTGGTGGCTGTCTGCAACGTCCACTCCGTGATGTCGGCCCGGCGGGACGCCGAGCTGCGGACGGCACTCGCGGCGGCGGACATCTGCACTCCGGATGGGATGCCGGTGGCTTGGGCGCTGCGTTCCATGGGCAATCCCGACCAGGAGCGGCTGCCCGGGGCCAAAGTGACGGCCACGCTGCTCGCAGCCGGCACCCCCCGCGGGTGGCGCCACTACTTCTACGGTTCGACCCAAGAGACGCTCGACCGCCTGCAGGCTGCCGTCAAAGAGCGGTACGACGGAATCGAGGTCGCCGGAGCCATGTCTCCGCCCTTTCGCGATCTCACCGCGGACGAGGAGGACGCCGTGGCGGCCGAGATCATGGACACCCGGCCCGACTTCGTCTGGGTCGGGTTGGGGATGCCCAAACAAGAGAAGTGGATGTATCGCAACCGCCACCGCTACCCCGGTGTCGCTCTGATCGGCATCGGCGCCGCCTTCGACTTCATCGCGGGTACCAAGCCCGAGGCGCCGCAGTGGATGCAGCGAGCCGGTTTGGAATGGTCGTTCCGGCTGATGTCCGAACCGCGGCGGCTTTGGCGGCGCTACATCTTCAACAACCCGGCGTATCTGCTGTTGTGGGCCGCCCAGCGGTTGCGATGGCGCATGCGCGCCGGCCGATGAGAGCTAGCTCTTTCGAAAGTACTCGACGGTAGCCGCCAGGCCGTCTTCGAGAGAGGTCCATGGCTCCCAGCCCAAGTGCTGCTTGGCTGCGGCTACGTCCAGCACCGAACGTGCCAGGTCCCCCGGCTTGGCATCGGCATAATCCGGATCGATAGTGGCCCCAGTGAGCTTCTTGATCATCGCGTACAGATCGTTCACCGAGGTCTCGGTGCCGGTGCCGATGTTGATGTAGCGACCGCCGCCACGGGCTGCGGCCCGAATGCACGCATCGGCGACGTCGCTCACGTAGACGTAATCGCGGGTGGCCGTGCCATCGCCGAAGATCGTGGGTGTCTCCCCATCGAGGAGCTTCCTCGTGAAGATGGCAACGACCCCCGCCTCGCCGTGCGGGTCTTGCGCCGGGCCGTAGACGTTGGAGTAGCCGAGCGACATGAAGTCCAGGTCGTGGGCTCGCCGGAAGTAATACAGGTAGTCGTCGGCGATCTTCTTCGACACTCCGTAGGGCGACTCCGGTCTCCGTGGGGTGCTTTCGGGCGTCGGAAACACATCCACGTCGCCGAACGTGGCGCCGCCTGAGGAGGCGAAAACGAAGCGCTCGACGCCCGATCTGACGGCGGCCTGAAGCAGATTCACCGTGCCCACCACGTTGACTGCAGCATCGAATACGGGGTCATCCACCGACTTGCGCACGTCGATCTGCGCCGCGTGGTGGAAGATCACCTCCGGCCGGAATGCCGCGATCGTGTCGCCGACCTCCGCGGCTCGGATGTCCATCTGATGAAAGCTCACGCCCCCGGCGGCGCGTGCCTCGGCGAGGCGCCCAAGCTTCCCGCGGCTGAGATCGTCTAGGACCAATACCTCGGCGCCCTCGTCGATCAAACGTCCGACCAGATTGGAACCGATGAAGCCGGCTCCACCGGTGACCACTGCTCTGCCAATCATGCCCCACCAATCATTCTCAGTAACCGCCACGGACCACTTCGCCGCCCCTGTGACAGCGCCGACAAGCTACCAGCTCGGCCTCAGTACAGGCGATCGGCGGCCGCCCTGCGCCACAGCGAATAGACTCAGCGAGCGCGCCGAGCGTGCCGACAGACTCAACATCGGGGGGAATGGTGGGCCGGACGCCGACACGCCGGCTCGCCGCGGCCAACAAATGTAGGGAGACGTCTTGGATCAGCCAATCGCGGTCATCGGAACCGGCTACGTCGGCGGGGTAGTGGCAGCATCGCTCGCGTACCTGGGACACGAGGTGATCGCCGTCGAGAACGATCCGCACAAGCTCGCCGCCTTCCAAGCCGGCCGGGTTCCGGTGCACGAGGCCGGGCTTGCCGAGTTGATGGACCTCGCCCGAAGCGCGGGCCGCATCCGCTTCGTGGCTGAGGTCAAGGAGGTCGGCGATGTCGACATCGCCTTCCTGTGCGTTGGCACGCCGCCGGACCGCACCGGCGACGCCGATCTGACGGCGATTCGGGGTGCCGCCGCCGCTCTCGGCGAGGTGATCTCGGGCGACACGATCGTGGTCACCAAGTCCACGGTCCCCATCGGCACGAATTCTCGAATTCTGCACGACCTGGAAGGTGTGATGGAGGCCGGCGGTCGCCAAGGCAAAGTGACGGTCGTGTCCAACCCCGAGTTTCTGCGGACCGGAAGTGCCGTCGGGGACTTTCTGCATCCCGACCGGGTCGTGATCGGATCGGACGATCCGGCCGCAATCGAGGTGCTCGCATCGATCTACTCGCCGATCCTGCGCCAGGAGCTGCCGCCCGGTGACCCGACACAGCTGCCTCCCTCTCGCGCCACGCTGCTGACCACCGATCTGGTGTCGGCAGAGATGATCAAGTATGCCGCCAACTCATTCCTCGCCATGAAGATCAGCTTCATCAACGAAATGGCTCAGATCTCCGAGCTGGTGGGTGCCGATGTCGAGACGATCGCCATGGCCCTGGGACTCGACCACCGCATTTCACCACGGTTCCTGCGACCCGGTCTCGGCTGGGGAGGGTCCTGCTTCGGCAAGGACCTTGCCTCACTTACGCACACCGCCCGCGAGCTGGGCTATGCGGCGCCGCTACTAGAGGCAACGCGCACGGTCAACGAAATACAGCGCAGCGAGGTGGCCCGCCGCCTGCGGCGCCACTTGGGGGGAACCAAGGGCGCCAAGGTGGCGCTGTTAGGACTGGCGTTCAAGCCGAACACGGACGATGTGCGCGACGCACCTGCGCTCCACATCGCAGCCACCCTCCACGAGGACGATGTGGCCGTCACCGCCTACGACCCGGTAGTGAAGGAGCTCGTCGGCAACCTCGATATCGAGCCCGGCACTTTGACCGTGGCAGCAACTCTCGAGGAGGCCGTCGCCGGCGCCGATGCTGTTGCCCTGGTGACTGAGTGGAAGGAGTTCTCCACGGTCGACTGGGCGGCGATTCGCGACCTCATGCGAGGCAACCTGGTGATAGATGGGCGCAATGCCCTCGACCCCAACGAGGTGCGCGCCGCCGGCCTGAAGTACGAGGGCATCGGGAGACCTGACGGGTCGCGACCCTAGGCCGCCCGAGCTACGTCGTCACAGCCCGGGCGCATCGGCTGGGGCCGCCAAATGCCAGATGGGGCCATCAGTGCCAAATGGGGCCATCAGCCGGTGTGGCTGACTGGCTCTCAGTAGGCCCCTTTGCCACCGAGGACTGCCGGCACGGTCCTCACCAACAACGCAAGGTCGAGGCCGAGCGACCATTGGTCGATGTACTCGAGGTCGAGATCGATCCAGGTATCAAAGTCGAGGTCGGCGCGCCCACTGACTTGCCAGATGCAGGTGATGCCCGGCTTCACCGAGAGACGCCGATAGGCGCGGGCGTCGTAAGCGGCGACCTCTTCCGGGAGATGAGGACGAGGCCCCACCAGCGACATCTTGCCGGATAGCACGTGGGCCAGCTGGGGGAGCTCGTCGATCGACAGCTTGCGGATCCAGCGGCCCACGCTCGTGATGCGCGGATCGTTGCGGATCTTGAAGATCGGTCCGTCCTTCTCGTTCAGCTCACGCAGCTGCGGCTTCTCGTAGGCGGCGTTGGTTCTCATCGAGCGAAACTTCACGAAGTTGAAGACCTCGCCGGACCGGCCCACGCGAGCCTGGGTGAAGAAGACTGGGCCGCGCGATGTCACCTTGATGGCGACGGCCACCGCCAGGAGCAGGGGAGCCAACAGGACGAGCGCCGCTGCCGACCCGACAACGTCGATCATTCGTTTGATCGCGAGGCGGAGCCGCGACGCCGCGACGAGGTTGCCACCGGTGAGTCGACCGACCTCGATGATCGGTTGTGCGGTCCTTAGATCGATGACGGTGGCGGATCGACCGGCCGCATCGGCCGGTGACTCGATCGGGTCCGGTTCGAAGCCGGTGAGCCGAGGCTCTATTGAGGCGCGATCACTCGCGGCTCGCCCCTGGACCCCCTCCACCATCTGCGCGTCCATTCCATGCCGGTCCGTGTCGACGCGAACATCGCACTCCGACCCGGCTCCCTGTACGTCGGCAGCCAACTTGCCTGTCCCCTGTCTAGCCCGAGTATGAAATTTCCTACCTGGTGCCGACCCTCTTTGCCTGCCCTAAGGTTGGAGGTCAGCACACTGAAATGATACAGAGAACCGCGCTGTGCGCGCAAGACCCAACCCACGGTAACCGCGGTGACTAGATAGATAGAGGGTCACCTGATGGGGCGGTGACCAGCCGAATACTGGCAGTGACCGGGAGGGCACCTCACCGTGACCGCCACTTCGACTTGACCCCCTGCGGTTGGCCCACTAGAAATCCACCTAACGTGTCGCGGCTGCCGCGTTGGGATGAGGGACGCGACACGGGCGGAGGTCGATCGCCGGGGATCGACGCGGACAACTGAGTCGAGAGCACTCTGCTTTCCATCGACGAGCGCAGCAGCCCGCTGCTCGTCGCTAGGGCCGGATACCGCCGTTGCGGCGGAAAGCGGAGACCGAAAAGCTCAAGAACGCTCAACGTGGTCCCGATCAACACTCACTGGAGTCTTTGGTGGCGTTGGCCCGATTGCTCCGGATCGAACGTCAAGTCGAAGTGAGGAGCGTCAGGCGGCTCGAGCGCATGCTGGCCGGTGTCGATGCGACACCGGGCGCGACGGAGTGTTCCGCAAAGAAGGGGTTCGTAGTTGTACCGGGCAACAGGGTCATTGACACAGTCGTTCTTCTCCCGCACCCGCGCCTCACGCTGGCGCATCATCATGGGGGCCTTGGCGATGGTCGCATCCGTGCTGGCCATCGTCTTCGCGTTGCCGGCCGACGCCGCCGCTAACAAGGACGGCCACATCACCCTGGGTGGCAACGACTACCTGATCACGGATACGTTCACCAATGGCACCGGCGACATGGACTTCATCTTCTACGCAGCCGCCGACGATTGGTCGGGCAACGATCTGCAGGCCGTGGTGGGCCATTGGGCGAACAAAGCAGCCAACCAGGCCGTCCGCATCCAATTCACGACGGCGGGACACCTCCAGCTGGTGGTTCGCGACCAGTCCGGCGAGGGCCACGTCTACAGCGCCTGGTCGAGCGACTTGAAGCTCGTCAACGGCCGCGGCTACTGGTTCCGGGCCCGGTTCAATGCCTCCACCCGAGCCGGTTCCACGACCAAGTTCTACGTATCGAACGATCCCATCACCACCTCCCCGCTCGCCGTGAAATGGGGCGCCGCCAAGAGGATCTTCTCAGTCGACCAGAACGTCAATCCGCGCGATGTCAACGGTCGCTGGACCGTCGGGGCCACTGCCGAGGGCCTCGACTCGCACTTCAAAGGTGACATCGGTTATGTCGGCTTCTGGCGGAACGGCTGGTCCACCAACGACGGCATCAGGACGATCAACCTCAACTTCCGCACCACGGATCAGGCTGCCAACAACCGAGCGACCTGGACGGAGACCGGCCACACCTGGGTGGTGCGCGGCAACGGCTGGACATACAACGAGCCCACGGGCGGCTCTCCCCCACCACCACCGCCGCCTGACGGCAGCTATATGCGCCTCAACGGCACCGCCGGCACCTACCTCACGACGCCAACGCTGTCGAACGGCAGCGGCGACATGGAGTTCCAGTTCTACGTAGCTCTCGACGACTACACCGATGGTTTCCAGACCGTGGCGGCCCGTTGGCCCGGACAAGAGGACCGCAGCAAGATCCGAGTGCAGTTTGCTCCTTCTGGACTACTCCAGCTGCTCGTCAAGGACGTCTCCGGGGGCGCCTCGTGGATCTTCAACGGAGTCACCGCCGGTGACCTGGGCTTGGCCGACGGTCGAGGGAGATGGTTCCGGATTCGACTGGACGCCGACGCCGGTGGCCAGTCACGGGGACACTTCTGGAGCTCCGGCGCCGCTCCTTCTGCGAACCCGTCCAACATCTCCTGGGGGGCGGTGGACAAGACCAGCGTCAAGTCCAAGAAGGTCAACCCGCGTAACAACATCGGCAAGTGGGAGATTGGCTCGTTCGCTAGCGGTTCCGAGGGCCAACTCGACGGTGACGTCCACTACGTGGCGTTCTGGCGCAACGGCTATGCGACGACCGGCACGAAGACTTTCGAGCTCGACTTGCGCGACCCCGCCGGGGCGGTGGCCGCAGCGGTGCCATGGTCCGTGTGGGAGGACGAGCTGGGCAACCTGTGGAGTGCCCGAGGGAACGGCTGGACCTACATCACCGATGACAACCCGCCGCCGCCTCCTCCGCCCCCAACCAACGATGCCCCCACGGCCAAAACCGACAACTTCAACGTCGACGAAGGTGCCACTCTGGTGATCACCCGATCGGCGCTGTTGGCCAACGACACCGATCCCGAGGGCGACGCCCTTTCCGTGGTCGGGGTGGCCTCTCCGTCCGCGATGGGCCGACAGGTAACGCCGAACGGAACCAGGTGGAACTACACCGCCGGCGCCAATGCCGGAGGTGCCATCGACACGATCAATTACACCATCGAAGACACGGCCGGCAATCGCGACACCGGCCGCATCAAGGTGCACATCCAGGACAAGGCGGATCCTGGTGGATACGACGTCATCATCCGACCGGGGGACAACATCGCCAACATCGTCGCCAACCGCCCGGCCGGCACCAGCTTCTTCATCAAGGCGGGCAAGTATCGGCTCCAGCAGATACAGCCCAAATCCGGAATGAGCTTCGTTGGCGAGAACGGCGCGATCCTCTCGGGCGCCAAGAAGCTGACCACTTTCGGCCAAGCTGGTGGCCTCTGGTACGCCGATGGACAGACCCAAGGAACGGGCAACGTCTCGCAGGGGGCCGAATACGGGTGGTGCGGCACCGCCGGCAACAATGCTTGCGTCTATCCCGAGCAGCTGATCATCAACAACGTTCAGCTGGAGCAGGTCGACACCAAGGCCGAAGTAGGGCCCGGTGAGTTCTACTTCGACTACGGCGCCAACCGAATCTGGTTCAAGGACAACCCGAGCGGCAAGACGGTCGAGACCTCGGTCACCCGCTATGCCTTCTGGGGCAACGCCGACAACGTGCATATCGAGAACCTCGTGATCGAGAAGTACGCCAACCCGGGACCCCACGGCGCGATCAACCCCCGCCTGGGGAGAATCGGGTCCCCGGCGGACAACTGGACCATCAAGAACAACACGATCCGGTACAACAACGGATACGCGATCTTGCTCGAAGACGGCCTCGACATCATCGGCAACAACATCCATCACAACGGCCACATGGGGATCGCCGGCAACGGGCGCAACATCCTCATCAGGAACAACGAGGTGGCCCACAGCTGCTTGCACGACTACAACTGCTTCCCCGGCTTGGGCGCCATCAAGCTCGTCGATGCCCACAACGTGACCGTCAAGGGCAATTACGTCCACCACAACTACACCCACGGGCTGCATTCCGACCTGCAGTCGACCAACCTGGTGTGGGAGGACAACATCGTCAGCGACAACGAGGGCGCCGGGCTGAGCCAGGAGATCTCGCAAGGTGCCGTGATTCGCAACAACCTGTTTGAACGTAACGGCTTCCGTCGGGACGGCTCGCGCAATCAGGGCATAATCGTGCTGAACTCGCGCGACATAGAGATCTACGGCAACACATTGCGCGACAACGCCGACGGTCTCGTGCTGCGCCAAGACCAACGCGAGCACATCATGAAGCTGACCAACGTCTGGGTGCACGACAACACGATCGAGCTCGACGGCCTGGCCCGCGTCGGCATCGTGCTCACCGGTGGCGTCAACGACACCGGCTACTTCACGTCACGCAACAACCGGTTCGACTACAACAGCTATGAGTTCGATTTCGCGAATCCCTATCACAAGCCGTTCTTCTGGATTGGTGGCCAGGCGTCGGTGGCGACTTGGCAGGCCGCCGGAATGGGTGCAAACAGCAACTTCACGTTCCTGTAGCCCGTCCGAAGGAAGCCGCAGGGAAAGGGGGCGGTGATACCGCCCCCTTTTCCTCTGACTCGGTAGCCCCCGGTTCCCCTCCCGAGCGATGACGGGGCTGACCGGCCCGGCTCCTACACTTACCGATTCGTACCCCGAAAGGCGCCGGGCTTGCGCATCTTCCAAGTCCATACCCACTACCGCGAAGCCGGCGGCGAGGACTCGGTCGTCGCGGCGGAAGCTGCCCTCCTCCGGGGCGCCGGACACGAAGTCATCGAGTGGCGCAACACCAATCCGGCCGGTGGCGCCGCGGCCGTCATTGCGCTGGCGAAAGCTCCCTGGAATCGGCGGGTTGCGGCTGAGGTGGGGCGGGCCGTCGCAGCCGCGGCACCTGATGTGGTCCATGTCCACAACACTTGGTTTGCCACCTCGCCGGCGGCCTTCCCGGCGATCAAGAGGGCGCTAGACGTCCCGTTGGTGATGACAGTGCACAACTATCGGCTGGCGTGCGCCAATGGGGTCTTGTTGCGCGACGGAAGGCCGTGCCAGCTCTGCGTTGGGCACGGCCCGTGGCGAGCCGTGCTCTATGGGTGTTATCGGGAGTCGCGGCCCCAATCGGTCATGGCCGCCGCCACGATCTCCATCGGCCGCGCTCGCGGCGCCTGGCAAGAGAACGTGGACCGCTACCTGGCGCTGTCGGAATTCGCCCGAGGCAGGTTGGTCGCCTCCGGAGTGCCTGAAGACCGTATCCGAGTGAAGCCCAACTTCGTTCCGGACCCCGGGGTACGCTCCCGTCCGCCGAGCGCCTCAACTCGCCTGCTGGTGGTCGGGCGTATCGTGCGGGGCAAGGGAGTCGGCACGCTCGTCGAGGCGTGGCGCCGTTCGCCGCCTCCGGGTCTCGAGTTGGTGGCGCTCGGCGACGGGCCGCTGCTGGACGAGATGTGGGCCGCAGGAGTCCCCGGAGTCACTTTCGCGGGACGCGTCGACCCAGCCGAGGTACAGCGCCTGATGGCCGAGTCGCGGGCGCTGCTGTTCCCTTCCCAGTACTACGAGGCCATGCCGATGACGTTGATCGAGGCGTTCGGCGCGGGGCTCCCGGCGATGGGGTCGGCGCATGGAGCCGTCGAAGAAGTCGTGGATCCGCTGGGGCCGGGCTGGTCGGTGGCGCCGGGCAACATCGATGAGTGGACGGGGGCGCTGCAAAGCCTCACCCACGACTCCTGGGTGGACTCGGCGGGGCTAGCGGCCCGCCAGCTCTGGGAAGAGCTGTACGGGCCCGAAGTGGCTCTACGCAACCTGGAGGCTGCCTACACGTTCGACGAGTAGCGTCGCGCCCTCGCCAGCCGCGTGCCCAGTGGGCGGCGCGCCGGCCGGGGGGGCCGCACGCCCATGGCGTCCGCCAGGGCGACGATCAAGGCAAAGATCATGAGGTTCGTGTTGAACCAGGCACCGAACCCGAGGCCGACGAAGTTCTGCATGACGAGAGGCAGAACGAGGATGGCGAACGGCACATCGACTCGCCGCTTCAAGTGACGGAAGGACCAGCTCAGCGTGCGCAGCACCACGAACATGAGCGGGATGAAACCGAGCAAACCGACCCCGACCAGCGCTTCGACGAAGCCGTTGTGCAGATGGATGACGAAGTCGAGATCGATGGAGCGCAGCGCGACGAAGCGACCGCCGACGCCGAACCCGTAGCCGGTCAGCGGCTGTTTGGTCCATGCCTCGACGCCGGCCGCCCACAGGTTGGTACGCCCGGTGAGAGTCACCAGCGACCCGCTCACCTGATCCCGAGACACTATCCCCCACAGGGTCTCCCAGTTGAGGAGCGTGAAGATTGCCGTGGCGGGAGCTATGAGGAACAGGAAGAGACTGCGGCGGAACATGAACATCAGCAGCGAGATCACCACCAACCAGATGATGACCCCCTGGCGTCCCGAGCTGAGAACCGTCGAGATGGAGCCCATCGCCAGTAACCCGACCCAGCCCGCCTTGTTGGCCGATCGGGGCAGCGTGAAGATATGGGCCAAGGCAAAGGACGCCAACATGGCCCCCACGGCCGAGAAGCCGTTCGGTCCGCCGAAGGGGGCCACCATCGTCTCCTGGAAGAAGAAGCCGGGTCGCGACAGGGTCTGGGCAAAGACGCCGGGGACGAGGATGAACCCGGAGATAGCCACTGCGATGAGGAAACCTTCGAGGTAGAGCACGAACATCAACGAGCGCTTGGCCGCTTCCACGCTGTCGCGCCGGGTCGCGATGACATAGGCGATGGCGAACGCAATACCGATCTCCAACACCTTGCCGGCCGTGTTCAAGAAGAACACCGACCACAGCATGGACAGGGCGGCCACGACGAAATAGGCCCCCAGCCCGAAGACTCCCCACAGTCTGCGTCGTACGACGACCGCCAGCCGAGCGTTGGGCACGAACAGCGGCACCAGGATCAACATGGCGGCCATTGCCAGCGCGCCGCGGGCAATCGTCTCGGCTACGAATGGGCTGGCGAGGGAATCCTCGGCTCCGCCGCGGGTCGCTCGGGAGTGGAAGGCCAGCAACAGCAGCACGATGGCGGCATGCTCGCGGCCCAGTCCTTGACTCAAGCGGCGAAGCGGAGCCGCCCACCTGCCCGTGCGGGTGATACCGATGGCGATCACCCACAGCGCGGCCGTCCAAATCAGGCCGACCATTGATTACCCCTGTGGTTCCTGGTTTCGATTGTCTGTGGGTTGCGTTAGGTCGCGAAGATACTGAACACGGCGTTCAAGTCGTGATCTTCGAGGTTGATTCGCTGCACCAGCCGGCGCTTCTCGAGGTCGTAACGTGCGATGTGGGTTGGCATGCTCTTGCGGAAACCGTCCTTGACCCAGGCCACGTTCTCCCGAAAGGCCGTCGGCCGCAGCCGGGTGAAACCGACCCAGACTCCGGTCTCGTCGGGGAGAATTCCCCGGCACCATCCGAGCTGATTCGACGTTCCCTCGAGCGCGGCCAGGTTGATGCGCTCCTCCACTGCGAGCGTCTCTCTGTTGACGATGACTACGTGGCCGTCTACCGCGGTGAAATAGATGTGGTCCCCAAAGCTCACGCCATCATGTACTCGCTCTACGTCGATATCGATCCGGCGCCCGGGGTGGTCGAGCGAGATGGCATCCTTTTGCATGAAGCGGGTTGCCCACACCTCGGCATCGATCTCGAAGACGTAGTTGGGGTGTGACTCATAGGGCTTCGTGCTGGAAACCTTGCGGTAGTCGATCGCCGGATCAAACCGCCCCCACGGCTCCTTGCCGACGGTGTTCCACTCCCGGATCACGCCGCCCTCGTAGTCGATCTCGAGCACCTGATCCAGGCCGGTGTTGGCCACCAACAAGGTCTCGCGATTGGTGGGCCGCACGTGATGAACGTCGTGGAAGCGAGGCAGAGTGAGGTAATGCTTGACGGCGAACTCCGGGTAGCTATAGATGAGGATCTCGGTTTGTGTGGCGAGATAGAGCATGCCGTCGTAGAGCGTCCCTTGCTTGAAGAGAACCGCCGGCTCCTCGTCGGCAACCACATCGGGAGGCGACTCGTACGAATGCTCCACACGGACGCTCTCCGTGACCGGATCGACGAGCAGAATGTGCCCCCGCTTGTACTTGTACCACTGCGCGGAACCCGTTCGTAACGAGCGCGGTCGGCGTTGCTCGCCGCCCGTGACCAACAGCTTCATCTGCCTACCTTCCCAGCCTGGCCGGATGCGGTTACGAGCCGGGCCCTTCGTTCGGACCCGTCGCAACCCATGTCTACCTCTTGGACCACCATACGTCCCAGGAGTTCCCGGAAATACGAGGGCGCACCGTCCTCCGGCGCAGTGGCAGCCATCTGCGATTGTATGCCGTCCGCCGGACGGGCTTCAATGGCCCATTTGGCTGCAGCCGAGGTGACTAATCCCAGCCGCCACAGGGTCACGGCGTTCCTCGGCCCGCTGGCAGGTGCAGTGTCGCCCGGCAGATTCACCGCCCACCGCTCCCTTCCCATTCGGCTGCGTCTTTTCTCAAGTGCGCGCCGAGGCGTCGGGATGCTCGGCGAAGGGCTCGTAGCCGGCCAGCTCGATCAGATCTCCCGTAACCGCGGCGAAATGACCGGCGACTACTGCCGTGAAGTGGTTCTTCCAGTCTCCGGCGACACCCTTGCGCAAGTGATCTTGTGGGTTCTCCTCGCCCTTGGTGCGCCCTCCGCTGAGGTTCTCGAAGCTGTGATCTCGCAGCAAGCCGCGCAGCACTTCATCCGGCAGCCGAATGTCGCAGTGGGCAAACAGCCGGCGGAACTCGTCCATCCCATCGGGCCCGTTGAGATCCTCGTAGCGCAAGATGAGCTCGCGCGCCGAGAGTGCGCCGGGTATTAGCCACGAGCGAATCGCCGCGAAGAGCCCGAAGTCGTCCAGCCAGTCGATCGCATACTTCAGCCCATCCTCTTCGGGCAGATCGCCCAGCACCTGCCTGGTCTCGAGCACGCGACCCATGGGCCGATGTGAATACCGGGCCGAGAAATACCACGACACCACGACATCCCGCGGATCGCGGACGATGAACAGTCCCCGATAGTCCCCCGGCTTGGGAGACCGCTCATAGCTCTGGAAGTCGCAATAGATCGGGGAGACGACGGTGTGCTCGGGCACGATTGCCGGAAGCACTCGTTCCGTCACCGGACGGCCATCGATGCCCTCCGCCAGGTGTGATTCGTAGTGGTGCGCCTTCAGGCCGGAGTACTTGTATACCCGGTAGTCCTGCATGAGATTGCGGATCCATTGGCTACCGCTCTTGTGGACGGTGCAGTGATACACGTTGCGCAGCGGCGTGCGGTAGTTGGGACGCACCACTTTGGCCCGGCTCTGCATGGCTAGGTATTTGAGTTTTCGCTTAACCTTCGTGGCCGACAAGCCGGCCAGGTTCTGCCTGAATGTCTTCAACATCGGGTCTGCGCGCTCCGAATAGATTTACCAATCAACCATGCCATCTGACTGCTATCTGACTGCCATCCGCCAAGCGCCGACCCATTGCTTTGGGTCGTCCCCGGCCCCACCCGGGCGGCCGGCGGCAATGGCTGTCCACCGGGAGTCTCCATCAGTGACGACACATCGAGCGACGAGATTGAGCTTTTCGCCACAGAGCGCGCGAACGCTCGGCGCGGCCCCGAGGCGGCGAAAGGCCGTCATCCGGCCGGCGCGACGGTACTTTAGCCAGCGATGAAGTCTCCTCCGCTCCCTGCCGGCGGTGCTGCGCGATGAAGCTGTCACGCGCTCTGTCGGCCGGGCTGCTCGATTCTGGATTCGCCTCCCTCGCCACGTTCGCACTCAACCTGTATGCCATCGGGCGCTGGGAGGACAACGCTCTCGACGTGCTCGGGATCTACTTCCTGTTCATGACGGCGTTCTTCATGGCATCCGCCATCCCGTACCAGCTGCTGTACATCCCGGCCGAGAAGGCGTCGCTGATTCTGGCGCCCGCGGCGCGGCTCGGCCTGATGCTGCGGGTGATCGTGCTCAGCCTGCCGACGGCGGTGTTGAGCGGGGCGCTGGTGGCTATAACGCTCGCGGTCGGCCTGGTGAAAGGCTTCACCTTCGGCGAACAGGTCCCGTTTCTGGTGACCGCAGGCCTCGCCGCCGTGTTCTCTCCGATGCAGAACTACGCCCGCCGCCTTCTCCACCTCGCCGGGAGGAGCTGGTCGGCCGCCACCGTGTCGATCGTGCAGTTCGCCGTCGCCATCGGAGGGCTCTTCGTTCTCTTGGCCTTCGACGTTCCCGCCCGCTGGTTGCCCATCGGGGCGCTCGCGTTGGCCAACTTCGTGTCGGTCGGGGTGGCCCTTGTCATGAGCCACCGCGCCGTCGGCCGGCTCTCTCCTGAAGAGTCGGCCGCGGTCGCTCGATTGCAGGACACCATCACCCATCGGTCCCTGGCCACATCCGGCCGCTGGCTGGTGACGACGAGCCTGCTGTCGACCGGCACCAACTTCATCGTTGAGAGCATCATCACGCTTCTGGCCGGAGCCGTGGCACTGGCCCTGGCCGGGTCCGCTAAAACCGTGGCCCAACCGATCCTGGTGCTGGCCAACGGACTGCGCTCTGTACTGGGGCCGAAATCGATGGAGACAGCCGGGATCGGGGATCGCGCCGCGGCGCGGCGCATCAGCCGCACGTTTAGCCGACTGACTGCCATCGCCGTCGTCCTCTACAGCGCGTTGGCCGGGTGGTCCTGGTTCCTCAACCCGCTGGCCGCATTGGTAGAGCAGGCTTACACAGTTCCCGGCCTGGTGGTGCTGAGCATCATCGCCGCTGGCCTCAACGGAGCAGCCTTCTCGGGCCGGATGGAGCTTATCGGGGCGGGCAGGGAGACAGACCTGCTGCGGGCGGAGGTCGCCACCAATTCGATGCAGCTGGCAACCGCCACCGTGGCGGCGGCCCTCTCGGGCGCCGTCACCAATCTGGGCGCTTTCGCTCGCCCGATAGCCTTCGCCGTGCTCGGTGGGGGCCGGATCGTCCTCTACGACCGGGCTCTCGAGGCCTACTACCGGGCGCGGGCCGTGGCTGCGCGGCCCTTCGGGGGTGGAGCCGGCTGATGAAGTCGTTCAAGAACTTCCCTCCGGGATGGGAGAACATCAAGGTACCCACATCGTCGCGCCGCGCCATGCTGGCGGGCATCGCCACCTATGCCCCCTGTTTGCCCAAGGGAATCTGGGGCCAACGTGCCGTGGCGGCGCTGGTCCGGATCGCCGGGCCGCGGGCACTCCCAGGGAAGTCGTTCGAGTGGCAGCCGCCTCTTCCGGAGCCCGACTGGACGCAGTTGGTTGCAGTGATCAAGGATGCCATCGGGCCGTACGACGCTCACTCCGTCTACGAACGAAGACGAGGACGACCCGGCTTGCTGATGCTGTTCATGCGGGCGGGAAGGCCCATCGGTTTCCTGAAGGCGCGTCAGGGAACGGGCGAGGCCATTGCGAGGGAGCGCCTGGCTTTGGAGGCCATCGAGGGCGCCGCTCCGCGATCGTTTGCGGCGCCCCGGCTGTTGACCGCCGGCGAGATCGGCGGTGATTGGACCTTCGTGCTCACATCTGCCATGCCGCCTGGGATCCATCGCATGTTGCCCACGGGCCCTCCGCTGGAGATTCACCGCGACGTGGCCGTCGCCCTCGGAGGGCTGCCCAAGCCCGAGGGCACTCCCAGCCACTGGGAGCCGTTCCATGGTGATTTCACGCCGTGGAACCTGCGACGGTTCAGGGAGGGTCCGCCGTGGCTGATCGATTGGGAGGAATCGGGATGGGGCCCACCGGAAGCGGACGCCGCCTTCTACTACGCGAGTTCCCATGCCATTGGGAGGGCTGTCGGCCCCCAGCCAGCCGTCACCGACGAGGTGCGCGCCTTCTGGTGGGACCGGGTCCGGGCGCGCACCGCAGCGAACCTCGAAGCGGGCCGGGAGCTGCGGCCGCTGGACTACGGGCTGCTCGAGGCGTTCTCCCCCGGCCGGTGACCCGACTCAGTCGGCAAGAGAACCGCGGCGGCGTTGCTGCACATTGCGCCGATGTCGGGACCAGGCGAGTTTGCTGCGGTAGGAGACCAGCTTCCACAGATATGGCCCGGTGGCCTCAGGATGTAGATACGAGACCATTTCCGGCGCCGGCCACACGACGCCCCGCCACCATCTCAATGCCTCACGGCGCCGACCCGCCATCGTGAACGGGATCCAGTAGTGGGTTCGCACCTTGCGCGTCAGGCCAACTCCACCACGCAACCGGGAGGTCTCAGGCCACAGCCGGCGCCAGATGCGCGAGCTCACCGTCCGGTCGTAAGGCAGCTCGATATCCAACACCTCTGAAATCACCCGCAGCCCTTCGTTGAGGTGGACGCTCAGCCCGGCTGCTGCGGCATACGACTCCAGCCACCCCCAGTCGACGGCATCGTCGGCCATCCGAGCGACATCGGCGAAGCCGATCAGCTCCGAGAAGCGGTCCTCTTGCAGGTGCAACACCGCCTGCAAGATCGAGGTCTCCACGTCGAGGACGCGACACGGAATCCCCCGCACCGTGCGCCGCTCGGTGCGGGCCCACAGCTCATCGGGGCGGGGCAGCGCCACGCCCACCTTGACCGGGTCGGTGTGCATGTCCACCCAGACCCCAGCACAAGGCACGTCAAAGCCTTGCAGCCGGCCGGAGTCGTGCTTCGCGGTCTGGTCCAGGCCATAGTCCTGTTGCGTGGCGACCCATGACGCCAGCCCGGCCATGCGGTGCTCCGCCGCGGAGACCACGAAATGGGAGGGGTCGTCGACCGGCGCCACCGGGCGGGCGGCCGCTATGTCGATGAGAGACGGGTGGGGACGGGCCATGGTTCGGGTCGGACGGTACCAAGGCCCCACGACGAGCTCGCCGGCCACTTATCCCTCAACTGGTATTGACGTCGTATCGATGACAAAGGGAGACTCGGAGATGCAGCTGAGCCGTAGGATCGTGATATGTTCCGTCTGCGCTGCAGTCAATTGATCTCGTTCGCTTGCTATTGAGCAGGACATCTCGAACAGGGCACAACTTTGAACGACGACATCATCCTCGAACCGACCCTGTTGCGCGCCGTTTGGCGATACCGCTGGCTGGTACTGCTGATCACGATCCTGGCCACGACCGCCGCCTATTTCTACGCCACCAGCACTGCAATCGAGGAGTGGAGCGCCGAGGCTTCCGTAGTCGTGGAGGACCCGCTCTCTTCGATCATCTTCGAGACGACATCGATCCGACGAGCTGACTACTTGGCCGATCAAGCCGAGCTGATGCGCTCGGGCACGGTGGCCGAGGCCGCCGCCCGGGCCGCTCTGGAGGTCGACCCGAACTTCCCGTACGACGGGGTCGAGATGCTCGAGAGGGTCCGCGTTTTCGAACAGGCCGCCCGCCTCACCGTGCGGGTAACGGCCAACAGCGAGCCCAACGCAGTGAACGGCGCCAACTCCTACATAGCGGCCTACCAGGACCTCGTCCGCGCCGATGCCGAGGTCTTCTTCACCAACTCGGTCGACGTGCTCAACGTGGTGATCGCCGAGTTGGAGCAGGAGCTCATCGACATCTCCGAGGAGATCAGGGCAGCTCAGGAGATCTCCGACCCGGCCCTGGTCGAGCTGACAACTCAGTACGGTGAGGCGCTGCCGCGCCTGGTCAGCCTCTTCAATCAGCTCGAACGGGCCGAAGCCGAGGAACGAGATACGCTCCTGTTGGAGATCGAGGACGTCTCCACCCAGCTGACGGTGCTGGAACAAGTGCTGCGCATCGAGGGCACGTCAACGGAGGTCACCCCACTGTTCGAGCGCCAGCGACGCACGATTGCTCGGATCGACGAGCTGTCCCAGCAGCGCGACAAGTATCGAGTCGATGTCCAGCTGCTGGGCGCAGGGGTGGGCAGCAGCACCCAGGCAACGTTCGCCACGCTCGTAGCCACCGACGTGTTGCAGTTGGTGGCGGCAGGGACTTTCCTCGGCCTGCTGATCGGCTCGGGCTTCGCCTACATGCTGGCGCTGCGCCGCCGCTCGATCACTGACCGGGCGCAGCCGGAGCTGGTTTTGGCTGCTCCGCTGATTGCCGAAGTGCCCAACTTCCGCCAGGAAGGAATCCGCACGGCGTTGCCCGTCCGCAGCCACCCCCGCTCGGCGGCGGCGGAGTCGTTCCGCTTTGCGGCCGCCGCTCTCGACCTGTCTCGCGCTACCCCGATGGGATCGATGGTCACCGAAGGCAAGCTGGTGGTGGTCACGTCGGCCAACGTGGCCGACGGCAAGACGGTGATTGCGGCCAACACGGCGCTGGCGGCGGCCCGCGAGGGCAAGCGAGTGCTCCTCATCGATGCCGATTTCGGCAGCCAAGAGGCCAGCGCCATGCTCACCGACGAGCGCATCGAAGCGGGTATCACCGAAGTCGTCGAGTCGGGAATCGCATTGTCGGAGGCGGTGGTGCCAATCGAGGGAAGCGGCACCTCCGGCCTGCATCTGCTGGCTCGCGGGTGGCAAACCACGAGCGCTCCAGAGTTCTTCCGGAACCCGGCAACTCGCGATTTCCTCGACCAGATCCAGGAGTTCTACGACCTGATCCTGCTCGACGCCCCACCATTGCTCACCGTCGCCTACGCCTCGACCCTTGCCGGCATGGTCGACAAGGTGCTGGTCGTCACCCGTCACAACTCGTCGGCGACAGCGCTCGAGGAGCTCCAAGACCGGCTCGATCTGATTGGAACTCCCACGGTTGGCTATGTCTACAACCTCGCGCCGCTTCGCCTCGACATCTCCCGCAACGAAGGATCGATGCGCGACGTGCTCGGCCAGCAGCCCGCGGTCACGGCCGGCCAAACCGAGAATTAGGGGCTGTGGGCAGCGGTGCGTACGGGCTCGGCCTAAAGGGCGACGCCCCCCGGTCCGCGTTGCTCATCGCCACGCCGCAAGACACTCCCGATGTGACCATCGCCCGTCAGGTTGGGTCGCGCGAAGTCGCCAACCACGTGAACGACGAGCAGGCGACCGTACCCTTGCTGCGAGGTGGCGCCCTCGAGTTGACGCGGGCGCCTCGCACTGCAGCCCTGACGACACCTCATCGGCTAACCGATGACGAGCTAGCGCATCCGTATCTGGCGCCCATCGCGGCAGTGCACAGTCACTGGTTGGGTCGGGCGGCGTTTCACGCCGGCGGCATCGTGGTTGCCGGCCGAGCGTGGGGTGTGATCGGGGAACGCGAGGCCGGCAAAAGCACGCTGCTGGCCGCAGTGGCCGTGCTCGGCGGCACCGTGCTCGCCGACGATCTGCTGGTCATCGACGATGGGGAGGCCTTCGCCGGGCCGCGCCCCCTGGATCTGCGACGGGAGGCAGCCGACTACCTGGGGGGGGACACGAGCATTGGGTGTGGCCGGCGCCTGCGAGAGGTGGCGGCTCCATCTCGAGAAGGCCCCCTTCTGTGTGCCGCACGGAGGATGGGTCCTGCCGTCGTGGTCTTCCCATTTGGAGATCCGCCGCCGCCACGGGGCGGCAGCGGCCCACTACATCGCCCCGGCCCGAGCCGTCACAGGGTTGGCTATCAGCCCTACCGCCTTCCTCGCGGCAGCAGCACGACCTGCCTTGGAGTTCAGCAGAAGCCGCAACATGGACGACCTGCTAGATGGAGCCGTGGCTCTGCTGGAAGCCATCGAGGAGTCGACAGAGTTGATGTAGCAAGGGTGTTCGAGGGGGACCCCTCCGGGGCGGAGTGTTGCGACAGACGGAGGGCCGACTCAGACTGCTTCTGCCAGCAGCCCGCGGCTGTGTAGCCCGGACAGGAAGCCCGCAACGTCTCGATTCGCGGTGAACTCGTCTATTCCGAAGTCCTCGACCAACTCGTCGACCAAACGTCTCCGATCGGCGCCGGCGACCAGAAGCCGCCACAGCAAGGCCGCGGTCGGATTGAGGGCCAATCGCCGCATGCCGGAATCGAGGATGACCACCTGACCGTCGTGCTCATGCCATTGGACGCGCGGACGTACCACATGACGAGGACGCATCTTCGTTGGTGCCATTTCGCTGTCTCCTACAGCGGCACCCCACACTTGGTCGGCGAGCCAAGAAAACCGAGGCTGCACACGACCAGTCATCTGCTTGCTTGCACACAAGCTTATACCAATCCTGCAGCTTCGGCTACCGATCCTCTCTCGGGCTGGCAGAATCACGGCGACGTGGCGGCTCTCCTGCCACGATCCACTCTGTAATCGTCCGGCGGGAGTTGAAGCGGTGACCTGGGAGGCGTGGCTGACGCTGTTGGTGATAGTCGTCGTCATCGTCCTGATGGTGCGCGAGCTGGTGCCCCCGGCGGTGGCGATGCTGGCGGCCGCGGTGGTGCTGCTGCTGGTCGGCGTGATCGACGCATCGCAAGCCTTTTCCGGCTTCTCCAACCCGGCCCCCTTGACCATTGCGGCCCTTTACGTCCTGGCGGGGGCGGCTTCGAAAGCTGGCCTGATGCAACCAGTCGTGGCTGCCACCCTCGGCAACAGACATTCGCTGCGCCAGGAGCTCGCACGCTTGCTGCCGCCCGTGGCGGCCGCCTCCTCGGTGCTCAACAACACGCCCATCGTGGCCGTGCTGGTGCCCGAAATCGAGGCGTGGTCGGCACGCCATGGCCGCCCGCTCTCCAGCTATCTGATGCCGTTGTCGTTTGCCTCGATCCTGGGGGGAATCGTGACCCTCATCGGAACGTCGACGAATCTGGTGGTATCGGGACTGCTGGGGGTGGAAACCGGCCGGGAGCTGGGGTTCTTCGAGATAACCAAGGTCGGGTTGCCAATTGCCATCGTCGGAGTCGCGGTCCTCACCCTGTCGGCGCCCCGGCTGCTCACAGTGCGCCGCTCGGCACGGGACGACCTGACTGAAGCTGCCCGCGAATTCGTCGTTGACATGGTCGTCACGCCGGGCGGGCCACTCGACGGAGCCACGGTCGACGAAGCCGGTTTGAGACGTCTGGCCGGAGTGTTCCTGGTGCAGGTTGCCCGCGACGGTGACCTGCTGGCGGCGATCGGGCCGGAGTTCGTGCTTCACGGCGCCGACGAGCTCCGGTTCGCAGGCAAGGCCGACGACGTGGTCGACCTGCAATCGATTCCCGGCCTCGAATCGCGCGAGCGGGATCAGTTCCACGGCTTCGACCTGGCGCGCTCCTCCTTCTTCGAAGCCGTCGTGGGTCCTTCGTCGCCGCTGGTGGGGCAAACCCTCAAGCAGGCTCGGTTCCGCAGCAACTATCAGGCTGCCGTAGTAGCGGTTCACCGGGCTGGTCAGCGAATCGACGCCAAGCTCGGTGAGGTGCCGCTCCGGGTCGGCGATACCCTGGTTCTGCTGTCCGATCGCGAGTTTCGCGACCGGTGGCGCGACCGACGTGACTTCCTGCTGGTATCGCCGATGGCCGGGACCACGCCGCCGGCAGTTCACCTTCGCCTGCCGGTTGCGGCGGTCATCATGGGAGTCGTGGCGCTGGCGGCGACGTCATTGATGCCGATTCTCGAGGCGGCGTTACTGGGTGTGCTGGTGGTCTTGGCCACCCGCATCCTGACGCCGGGCGAGGCGCGACGAGCCATCGATCTGGACGTGGTGCTGTTGATCGCAGCCGGTTTCGGAGTGGCGGCGGCCCTCATCGAATCGGGGCTGGCGGGCGAGATCGCCGATGGATTGGTCACCACATTGGGAGGCCTGGGAGGGGGCGGAGTGCTGCTCGCCATCATCCTCGCCACGATCGTGCTCACCGAGGCCGTTTCCAACACGGCGGCCGCAGTGCTCGTGTTCCCGATCGCAGCGCAAGCCGCAGTCTCGACTGGGCTCGATCTCACTGCGATCGCCGTGGCCATCGCCGTCGCTGCCTCCGCCTCGTTCCTGACACCGATTGGCTATCAGACAAATGTGATGGTCTACGGACCAGGGGGATACCGGTACACGGACTACACCCGGCTCGGCCTCCCCCTCACACTGCTCATGATCTTGGGAATCCTCGCTGGGGTGGCCGTCTGGTGGGGCCTCTGAGCCGGCTGAACGGCCACCACTCCACCGCCAGGCCGGCCACGAAGCCGACGCACAGCGACAACAGCGGCTCCTCGATGAGCTCATCGAGATTGGTGCCGGTGCGATCGGCGGCGAGGTCTCCCGCGACGGCCGCCAAGAAGATGGCCGCCAGGAACCCGAGCAACGTCCAGACAGCAGCTCGCAGCCAGCGGGGCGCTTGGGCGGCCAGGTAGAGCGTGGGCCCGATCAACGAGATCATGACGATCCCGCGTCGCAGCAGCTGGCTGTTTGCTCCCTGCGGGCCGCGCCGGATGCCGCTCTCTTCGATGAGCCACACTCCCAACGGAGCCGTGACGCCGATCGAGTCCTCCAGGCCGATCAGCAGGAAGATGAGCGCAATGATGCCCAGCGACCAGGTTCGGGTCTCCACTGCCAACCACCCGACCACAGCCCCGATCACCACGATCTTGCCGGCACTCCATGCAGCCAGCTGCCCGCCGCCGAGCTGGGCCTCAGCGAGTGCCACGTAGAACACTACGTCGACGAAGAGCGCAACGACCGCGACGAACACAGCCACTTCGCGCGCTGCCGGCCCCGGGTAGAGGGAGCGCCGGCCCTTCGCTGGAGCCTCAACCACCCCGGCAAGATACCCGACGGGTCGCGCATTGAAGCCGACTCTCCGCGACATGTCGGTTCGCGGGGATACGGTTTAGGCTGCATTCCGTCCCCACTGCGGCCAGTTGCCGCCTCTATCGATTGATGAATATCAGCCGACTCAACAATCTGCGTTCCCCGCTTGCGATTGCCGGGGTACTCAGCGTGTTTGCCCTGACCGTCGCACTACTCGGGGCAGTCGCTCCTGCCGCGGCGGTGATCCACTCCTGCACCGGTTCGATCGACGTCACCCAGGGGGAAACGGCCGCCGGCACGGCCAACCTCACGTCCAACGAGGTCGTCTTCATCGACCTCGACACCGAGGGAGCCGGTTTCAGCGCCGCCTACGCCCCGGGCGAGCCGGGCACCAATCCGGGCGATGGAGATTGGGTGTTCGACTTCATCGTCACCGCCGATCCGGGCGGCACCGGAGGAGGCAGAGTGGTGATCAGCGAGGTCGGCGCCGGCGGCACCATCGACGCCTGTTCCGTCGCGGTCTCGATCGTGACCACAACCACGAGCACCACAACGACGACCACCACGACCACGACCACCACCACCACCACCACAACGACGACCACCACCACTCGGCCGCCAACCACGACGACAACGACGCGACCGCCCCCAACGACAACTACAACGCAGCCGCCGACCACCACGACAACTACAACGCAGCCGCCGACCACCACGACGAGTACGTCGTCGACTACCACCTCGACGACCACCACCACGACGGTCCTGACCGAGAGGTCGACCACGACGACGTCCGCCGCTCCACCAACCACGGCGGCCTGGACCACAACCACCTCGACAACGATCGAGGTGGCGCCGCCTACGACATCGCCGCCGTCGACGACTGTGGCGGCTGCTGGGCCGCCAGGCACGGGAGGCGACTCGTTCGACTGGGCGTGGTGGATAGTCGTTGCCGGTTTGATGGTGGCGGCCGGCTGGTACGCGGCCGGGTTCCGCCGGGTGGCCGCCGCCACTGTGCCGCGAGCGGCGACGACGGCACCCCTCACCGGCGGGCCCGGGTCCCCCACGGCCGTGGCCTCCGCAACGCTGGTTGCTCGCCCCGTGTCGACGGTGGATCCTGAGCTGATGCCGGTATTGCCGTGGCGGCACCGGATTCGGTCATGGCTGGTGGGCGGTCAGCCCAAGGTGAAGGGCCCCACTATTTGGCAGCGGGTTCGGATGAGTGCGCTGGGACGCCGGATAGGCGGTGGAACTCCGCCCAAGGTCAGAGGCAGTGCAGTCGCCACTCGATTTCGGTCATCGCGGATGATGCGGCGGGTGAGGACATCGGAGACCGCCAACTCACTGAAAACCCGGCGTCAAGCCCGTGAGGTGCAGCGGCGTATTCGCGAGCGCCGCACCGACTAGACCGTCAGATTCTTGGTCAGGAAATCGACGGTGCGGTCGAAGGCGTCGGCGAACGCCCGCTGGTCGAAACCGGGCTCATTGTCGTCCAAGAAGTCGTGGCCGAGCCCGTCGTAAATGACCCACTGGGCGTGCGGAGCTGCTTCTCGCGCCGCCATTACGTCCTCGAGCGGCGAGAGCTCGTCATCACGTCCAATCAATCCAAGCAGCGGCTCGAGAAAGCCGGGGAGCTCATCGAGCACCCCGGGCGGTGGAGGCAGGGGCTTGAACTCCGCATCCAGGCCCGAAGAGGGCTCTCGCAGGTTGGGAGCCATCAACACGAGCGGTGAGTCGAAGGCGCCGGCTGCCCGTAGGCCCCACACCGCCCCATCCTGCATCGCCACTATCCCGAATCCCTCATCGTCGGTGTCCCAGGGACCAAGGCCGGCGGCTAGATAGTCCCCTACGTCGTCGAGAACCCGCACGATGTCGCGCCGGTCGAGTTGGGCGAAGGCACGGGCAGCATCGGCACGATTGCGGGGCACAGCTCGACCCGAATAGAGGTCGGGGGCGACTGCGGCGAATCCGTGACGGGCCAGGCGCCGACACAGATCGCGCAGCGGCGAGGACAACCCCTTGGCGCCCCCCACCAGCATCACCGTCGGCCAAGCTCCGGCAAGATCGGGGCGGGCGCGGTAGGTCGTATGTGTGCGAGCGCGCACCGGCACGCTCGCCGTTTCGAAGAGAATCGGGTGAGTTCCTTCACCCTTGAGCACGCTCAACTGGCCACCTCTATGTCGACCCGCGGTCGTCGGCCGGCATCGTAGCTGGTCGCACGTGGCTCACCTCGCCGGCGTGCAAAGTGCTCTGGCCCGTTTCCGTGGCGACGATCAGCCCACCGTCTGCGGTGATTCCGATCGCCTTACCGGTACCTGCCGGCTGCCAGGTGATGGTGCGCCCAATCGAGCTGCAGACGGCGACGTATCGGGTGCGGTCGAAGCTCGTTGGGAGGTCTCGCAGCCCCTCGAGGAGGCGCTGCGCCCAGTCCTGTGCAAGATCGACCGCGGCCGCTGCGCCCGGATCGTGGTCGAGAAGGGCCCCCGCGCCCGACGGGGCGTCGGGCCACCACAGGTTTATGCCCCCTCCGATCACCATGGTGCCGTTGCCCCGCTCGACGAGTATGCCTCCCACCTTCGTCTCTGCGATCAACACGTCATTGGGCCACTTGAGCGCAGTCGTCACGCCGAGCTGCGACTCGATGGCGTCGTGAGCGGCCAACCCGGCGACCAGTGGCACCAACGTGACGGCCTCGATGTCAGGTGCCGTCACCGCCAAGGAGGCAAACATCGCCCGCGTAGGGCTCCACCATGGGTTGCCGTGCCGGCCGCGCCCGGAGTCCTGACGGTGAGCGATCACCAACGTGGGTTTGCCGTTTCTGGCCAACTCATGCTGAGTGCGCGCGAAATCCTGGGTCGAGTGGACTCGTTCCTCGATGTGGGTGACGTATGGTGTATCCATCCGGATGGTTCGTGAGTCAAAAGTGAGACGGAAGGGCTACCGCCCGAGCCTACTGCGTCGAACCTGCGACGCTGTTACGAGCCTGCTGGCCCGACCGGAGGGGACGATGTGAGCACCGACGAGAAGATCGAGAAGCTGCGCCGCCTGCGGACGGAGGCGCTTACGCCGTCCAATCAGCGGGCGGTTGATCGACAACACGACTTGGGAAAGCTGACGGCTCGCGAGCGGATCAAGCTGCTGCTGGACAAGGGTAGTTTCCAGGAGTTCGACTTGTTTGCCCGCCACCAGGCGACCGGCTTCGGGCTCGAGAATCGGCGGCCGGCGGGAGACGCAGTAGTCACCGGCCACGGCACCGTCGACGGGCGCCACGTGTTCGTCTTTGCCGAGGACTTCACTCAGTTCGGCGGTTCGCTCGGCGAGGTCGTGGCCGACAAGATCTGCAAGGTCATGGACCTGGCGATGAGAACCGGGGCCCCCTTGATCGGTATAAAGGACAGTGGTGGTGCCCGTATCCAGGAGGGGGTCGTCGCGTTGGACGGCTACGGGCGCATATTCGAGCGCAACGTGCGCGCCTCGGGGGTCATTCCGCAGATCTCGGTGATCATGGGCCCGTGCGCCGGTGGGGCGGTCTACTCGCCTGCCATCACGGACTTCGTCTATCAGGTGGCGGACACCTCCCACCTCTTCATCACCGGCCCCGACGTCATCAAAGCCGTCACCGGCGAGGAGGTCAGCTTCGAGGAGCTCGGCGGAGCATCGGCTCATGGGTCCGTGTCTGGAGTGACTCACTTCGTGTCCGCCAGCGGCAGGGCGGCACTCGAGGAGGTGCGCTACCTATTGTCGTTCTTACCGTTGAACAACATGGAAGTGCCTCCGTACTTCACCCCGATGGATCGTCCCGACCGGGCTGAAGAGGATCTCACCGAGATCATTCCGGACTCGACCAATCAGCCCTACGACATGGTGAGCGTCGTCGAGCTGGTGGTCGACGACGGCGAGTTTTATCAGGTACACGAGCACTTCGCTCAGAACATCGTGGTGGGCTTCGCCCGCCTGGACGGTTATACCGTCGGCATCGTCGGCAACCAACCGGCAGTCCTGGCGGGCACACTGAACATCGACGCCTCGGTCAAAGCGGCCCGGTTCATCCGGTTTTGCGACGCCTTCAACATCCCGCTCGTCAGCTTCGTGGACGTCCCCGGATTCCTGCCCGGTATCGATCAGGAGCACAACGGCATAATCCGCCACGGCGCCAAGCTTCTGTACGCCTACGCCGAGGCGACGGTGCCGAAACTGACGGTGATCACCCGTAAGGCCTACGGTGGCGCGTACGTTGTCATGAACTCGCGGGCGCTGCGGGCCGACTCGGTGTTCGCCTGGCCCACGGCGGAGATCGCCGTGATGGGAGCTCAGGGGGCCGTCAACGTGATCCATCGGCGCCAGATCTCCGAGGCCGCCGATCCGGATGCCAAACGCGCCGAGCTGATCACGGAGTACGAGAAGCGCTTCAACAACCCCTACACGGCCGCAGAGCGAGGCCTGGTAGACGAAGTGATCGAGCCTCGCGACACGCGGGCACGGTTGATCCGGTCGCTCGACATGCTGCGCACGAAGCGGGAGGCGCTGGCACCTCGTAAGCACGGCAACATCCCGCTGTGAGTTGGCCGCGACCCCGATCTTTCTAGGATGCCCCAGGTGAATTCGGTACTCATCGCGAATCGAGGCGAGATCGCCGTCCGGGTGATTCGGGCGGCTCGCGAACTCGGGCTGCGCGCCATCGCGATCTACTCGGAGCTCGACCGGGACGCAGTTCACGTCGAGCTGGCCGACGAGGCGTGGAACGTCGGCGGAGCACCGGCCGCCGAGTCGTACCTCAACATCTCACGAATTCTCGAAATCGCCGCCGCATCGCGCGCGGAGGCAGTCCATCCCGGCTACGGATTCCTGGCGGAGAACGCCCGGTTCGCTCAAGCTGTGATCGACGCCGAACTGGTCTGGGTCGGCCCCTCCCCCAAGTCGATCGCCACCATGGGCGACAAGATCGCGTCACGCAAGGCCGCCGAGGCGGCCGGGGTGGACAGCGTGCCGGGCACCACGGAGCCGCTGCAATCCATCGACGAGGTGACCGCATTCGCCGACGCCCACGGTCTACCCATTGCGATCAAGGCAGCCCACGGGGGCGGCGGCAAGGGTCTCAAAGTGGTGCGCGCCACCAGCGAGCTGAAGTCGGCTTTCGAGAGCGCCCAACGCGAAGCAGATGCATGGTTCGGCAACCCCGAGGTGTACATCGAGCGCTATCTCGACAAGCCGCGGCACATCGAGGCGCAGATCATCGCCGACACCCATGGCAACGCGGCATTCCTCGGCGAGCGCGACTGCAGCATCCAGCGCCGCCACCAGAAGCTCATCGAAGAGACTCCCGCCGTCACTCTCACCGATCGCCAGCGAGCCGACATCGGCGAGGCCGCGTTGGCAGTCGCCGTCGCGGCCGATTACGTGAATGCCGGCACCGTCGAGTTCCTCGTAGATTCGGGCGGCCGCTTTTACTTCCTCGAGATGAACACTCGGATCCAGGTGGAACACACCATCACCGAGATGGTGACCGGCATCGACCTGGTAAAGGAACAACTGCTGGTAGCCGCCGGGGAGAAGCTCTCCTTCGACAACACGCCGCCTGCGACCGGCCACGCCATCGAATTCCGCATCAATGCCGAAGATCCGGCCGCCGGTTTCCTACCCACGCCGGGCGACATAGTGGAATATCGGGAGCCGTCCGGTCTGGGGATTCGCGTCGATAGCGGCGTGAAGGCGGGGGCGGCGATCAGTCAGTATTACGACAACCTCATCGCCAAGCTCATCGTGTGGGGCCGCGACCGCGACGAGGCCATGGCCCGGGGGCGCCGCGCACTGGAGAGCTTCAGGATCTCGGGCGTGGAGACCACGATCAGCGCCCTACTGCAGATTCTCGCCACGCAAGAGTTTCGCGAGGGCAGCTACTGGACCACCTTCATCGCCGACCGGCTCGACTTCTCCGGGCTCGCCAAGAAGACGACCGAGGCAACTCCGGCAGACGAGGAGCTCGAAGAACGCTCAATGACCGTCGAGGTGGGAGGACGTCGCTTCGTCGTGCGCTATTGGGCACCGGTGATGGCTGGAGCGCAGAGCTCCGGGCAGCGAGTCGCACCTCGTCGGCGCGCTCCCAAGCTGGAAAGGCAGACCGCTCCGGCCGAGGGCGAGGGGGTGGTCACCGCGCCGATGCAGGGGACGATCGTCAAAGTTCACAAGGCCGCCGGTTCCGACGTGGATGCTGGCGAGCCGATCTGCGTGCTCGAGGCGATGAAGATGGAGAACGAGATCAATGCCCCGGTGGCCGGCGAGATCGTCGATTTACGGGTCCAACCCGGCGATACCGTCGCCCGCGGCGCGGTGATCATGGTGATCAGGTGAGGAGCGGCGACGCCGCTGCACCATCAGTTAGTGGCGCCCCTGAAAGATCACAG
Organism: Acidimicrobiia bacterium; assembly: GCA_041605955.1. GTDB lineage: Bacteria > Actinomycetota > Acidimicrobiia > Spongiisociales > UBA5794 > JAHEJX01. The sequence goes on along the minus strand of JBFIXI010000015.1, from coordinate 31,878 downwards.
ACCTCGAGGAAGAGGCGCTGAGGGCTTCATTCCGTGATCATGACCCCGTCGATGAGCTGCTCTTCCAAGACGCTGCCGTGCGGGTCGAAGCGGTAGTGGGCGAAGTCCTTGCGGTACTCCAGATTGATGCCGGAAGGACCGTTACGGTTCTTCTCGATCGAAAACACGACCTGGCTGCGGAAGTCGTCAGCGCGCATCACGTCGAATGCAGTATGCCGTTTCGATACCGCGGTGATCTTGTCGTTGAGCATGATGACCAAATCCGCCTCGTAGCCGACTCCGTCTGCATCCTGGAGGTGCTGCAGCCGTAGCCGGCGCAGCCCGAGGGCGCCTGCCGCCGCCCCTATGACGGCGATGACTGCGATGCCGTGGCGCATCGCAATCGACTTCAACTCGACTGCGATCTCCTCGACGGTGACCTCGGTGCCGGCTACTGAGCTCACCTTCTGCAAGTGATCGACTACGAGCACGGCAGTGTCGCCGCCACGCTCTTCGAGAAGCTGGTCGAGCGCGGCAACGTCGAGATCGGCCGGCGACGCCGACGACAGCAGCAGCTGGTCGCCATAGGACTGCATGCGCGCCTTGGCGGCGCGCATCACGAGGCTGCCCCGAGCGATTTCGTTGAAAGCCGAAGGGTCGGTGCCGGCCTCGATGGCAGCTCGCCGCACCTCGGAGGATGTGGCATCGCCACTCGTCTGGGCCAGATCTCCGATCTCAGCGAGCAACAGCCGGCTGAACAGCGACGCCTCGTCGTGCTCGTAGCAGGCGTAGACGACAGGAAGCCCGACTGCAGCGATATGGCGGGCCCACTGCAGGGTCGCCACCGTCTTGCCGATCCCGGGAAGCCCGCCCACCAGAATCAGGTCGCTGGTGCGGAAACCCCCGTCGAGAGCAGAATCGAGCGGCTCGAACCCGGTGGGAATGACGTAGTGGGGCGCAGTGTCGGTGACACCGGTATCGATAATCGTGTTGATCGAACGAGCGATTCCGCCGACCTCGGTCCCCGGAGGCTTGACTATGGGATTGCTCATAGCAGTGCATCCACGATCCGCAGCCCCGCCGGCCCCAGCAGCACGATCATCAGTGCGGGGAATACGCACAGGACCAGCGGAAAGACCATCTTCACCGGGATCTTCATGGCGCGTTCTTCGGCTCGCTGCTTGCGGCGCGTCCGCAGCTCGTCCGCTTGGACTCGCAGGACATGGGCCACCGGGATACCGAACTCCTCGGATTGGGTCACTGCGGCGACAAACGTCCGCAGCTCGGTGACGTCGTTACGGTCGGCCAGGTGACGCAGCGCTTCGGCGCGAGATGCCCCAATCTGCATCTCCTGCATGGTGTGGCGCAGCTCTTCGGCCAGCGGGCCGGTACCCGCTTTGGCGGCGCGCCCCACCGCGGCCTCGAAGCCGACCCCGGCCTCGACGCTCATACGCAGCTGATCGATCACTTGAGGTAGTGCCAGCAAGATCTTGCTCTGGCGTTCCTTGGCCACCGAGCCGACGAGCGAGTCGGGGATCAGAAACGCGGCTACACCGGCCAGCCCGGCCGTGATCAGATCATTGAACGCCTCCCACCAACCCAGGAAGGCGGCCACCCCCAGGGCGACCTTCGTCAACAACAGCAGCTCGCCTCGAACCTTGAGGCCCGCCAGTTCGATTCTGCGATCCAGCGCGTCGAGCACCCCGGCCGGAGTTATCCGCCGCAACCCACCCAACACCGACGAGAGCGCAGGTATCAAGAGCCGCTCGCCGGCTGGTGCGTCCAACAGATATCGGCTGGCGTCCGACCTCTCGCCTTTCTCGCGGCGGCGGGCGAACACTCCAGAATCGCCTGAGCTGACGGCGACCCAAGCCAGGGGTAGCGAGATGGCGACGGCAGCGGCGGCGAGCATCACGTAGATAGGCATCAGAACTCCAACCTCACGATGCGGCGGATCCAGAAGATGCCGATGATCATCGCCCCCGCCCCGAGTGCGAGCATGATCTGGCCCGGCGTGGTCCCGGTGAGCTCCCCCAGATAGTCGGGGGCAACCGAGAAGGTGACGCCGGCGATGATGAAGGGCAGGGCCACCAGCACGATCCCCGATACCTTCCCCTCGGCGCTCAATACTGCGATCTGGCCGCGCACTCGTTCTCGTTCCCGGACAGTAGCCGCGATCTGATCGAGGAGGTCGGCAATGTCGCCGCCGATCTCGCGGTGGATCTCGATAGCCTCGGCCACCCAAGGCAGATCCTCGGATTGGACCCGAACCGCCATCGTCCGCAGTGCATCTTCGATGTCGCGACCCAGGTGAACTTCGAGCTGAGCCCGGGCGAACTCCTCATTGGATGGCGCATCCTGCTCGCTCGCAGCCGCAGTGATGGCTTGGTTGAGCCCAAAACCGGCGCGGAGGCTACCGGATATGAGCTGCAGAGAATCTGGTAGCTGCATGCGAAATGCCGCGGCCCGGCGATTGCCCAGCCAGGCGATCACGGCCCAGGCACCGCCGACAATCAGCCCGCCGATCGCCGCCGCCCAAATGACGTTGCCGAACAGAAAGCCTCCGGCAACCCCTACCAAGACGAACGCGAACACGACCAGCAGGAACTCGCCCTCACGAATCTTCAGGCCGGCCTGATCCAGCCTGAGCCGCAGCGGCCCTTCAGAGCGTCCACGATGCAACGTGTCCTCGGCAAACAGGGTGGCCCGGTTGGCAAGCTCGCTGAGGCGGCCCCGCCGCGGCGCCAGACCGGCGATTCCCGCTAATGCTTCGATCGCCCGGCGCCGGCTGGGAACCAACAGCAGCAGCACCAGGGTTGCCGCTAGGAAGACCGACGCCGCCCCCACCATGAGGCCGGCCGTGGTCGCAAACCAAGGAAGGTTCACTTCCACTGGGGAGGCAGCTACTTCTATCGGAGGTTCAGTGGTCGTGGTTGGCGCCACTGTGGTGATTTCGACCACCGGCGTGACCGGAGGCACTGGGAACCGCGCCACCACGGAGCCCTGGGCGACGACGTCGGCGGTGCGCACCGCAACGACGAGGTCGGTCTCACCCTCCGCCGTTGACTCGTAGGTGAGCTCGTACTGGTTGATGAGGTCAGAGGCCGCTTCGGCATAGATCCCCTCCAGTGCTTCCGGATCGGAGGCCGGCACCAGAGTGCCCCCGGTGGCCGCCTCTAGCCGAATCAACGTGGTGCGGTCGATTTCCGGCGAATCCAGCTCGACGATCAGCAGCCGGGCGCCAGATGCGATCAGACTCACGAGGGCATCGTCGAGATCGGCCTCACTAACCGTGTCGCCCCCATCAGTGAGGAGCACGATCGTGCGCCGCTTGTCCCCCGCCTCTCCGAAGCTATCGGCCGCCTCGATCAATCCGTCGTACAGCGCCGTTTCGCCCCCTGCGGCGATGCGGGCGAGCCCGGAGCTCACGTCGTCACGATCCGTCGTGAAGGGCACGATGAGATCCGCGCTGTCCCCAAAGCCGAGGAGTGCCAGCTCCACATCGGGAGGCATCGTCTCGATGAAACCAGTCACGGCATCCTTGGCGGCCGTGAGGGGACCGCCCCGCATGCTGCCGGAGGTATCCAGCACGAGCGCAACCTGCAGCTCGGCCGGGGGCAGCTGGAACACCTCGAGACCCACGCTGCGTTGGTCCTCGGACACGAAGAAGTTCTCCGGCTTGAGATCGAGGCCATTCATCTCCTGCGGCACTGTCACCGTGATCACGACGGTGGGGAAATCGCGTTGATCGACATCGTCGATCCGCAGGTCGGGTGCCTGCTCCTGCGCTCGGACGGGGGCTGCGGTCACGAGGACCGCCAGCAGCCCGAGCGCAATCAGCCGTCTCACCGCTTCGCCCTTATCAGCGCCGCCCGACGCTCCGCGGGATCGCCGAACAACCCCGGAGGAAACTCGAAGCCGAGGGCCTCGAGCTTGTCGGTGAACTGCGGCCTGATTCCGGTGGGGCGTAGCGAGCCCGCACTACTGTGCTCGTCACCACCGCGGTAATCGAACTCGTAGATGTCCTGCAGCGTGACGGTGGGTCCCTCCATGCCCACGACCTCGCTGATGCTCGTCACCCGGCGGGTCCCATCCGGCATGCGGGTCAGGTGCACGATGAGATGGAGCGCAGAGGCCACTTGTTCCCGCACCGCCTTGTCGGGAAGCTCGACGCCTGCCATCAACACCATCGTCTCGAGTCGGGCAATCGCATCCCGTGGGCTGTTGGCGTGAACGGTGGACAGCGACCCTTCGTGGCCTGTGTTCATCGCCTGCAGCATGTCGAGCGCTTCACCGCTGCGCGACTCACCGACGATGATTCGGTCGGGGCGCATTCGCAGCGAGTTGCGGACCAGGTCGCGGATGGTCACCTCGCCACGACCTTCGACGTTGGGCGGACGCGCCTCGAGCCGGATCGTGTGCCTCTGCTGCAGCTGGAGCTCGACCGCATCCTCGATCGTGATGATGCGTTGCGCCTCCGGAATGAAGGAGGAGAGGGCGTTCAGCAGGGTGGTCTTACCGGTGCCGGTGCCGCCGCTGACGATCACGTTGAGGCGCCCCTCGATGCAGGTCTGCAGAAAGTCGGCGGTCGGCTCGGTGAGCGTACCGAGTTGGACCAGATCTCCAATCGTAAACGGATCCTTGGCGAACAGGCGGATGGTGAGGACCGCACCATCGACCGCGAGCGGCGGGATGATGGCGTTGACCCGGGACCCGTCAGGAAGCCTGGCGTCGACCATGGGGGAGGACTCGTCGATACGGCGACCCACCCGCCCCACGATGCGGTCGATCACCCGTCGCAGGTGAGCCACCGAGGTGAACCGGATATCAGTCTCGACGATCTTGCCGTCGCGCTCGACGTATATCGGATCCATGCCGTTCACCATGATCTCGGTGAGGCTGGGATCGTCCAGCAGGGGCTGCAAAGGTCCGTAACCGAGCAGGTCGTCGCGCAACAGCTGAGCCAGCGTCTTGCGCTCCTGCATCGAGAGCGGCGCGCTCTCCTCGTCGAGAACCTTGCGTAACTCGTCGGAGACGAAGACGGCCAGCTCATCCTCGGAGATCGTGGCGTCGTTCAGCCGAGAGCCGACTTTGGCGAACAGCGCTATCTGAGCCCGCTCCCTGATGGCATCAAGCGGATCCTTGGCTGGCGCCGGCTTCCCGTCGTCCTTGCGCCCCTGAGAAGTCTCTGCTTGGCGCAGTCTCTCGTTCAGCTTCATTGACGCCACCTCCGGGCTCGGGCCGCCGAAGAATCACTCGGCGGGGAGAAGATATTCGCGATCTCGAGGAAGGCTCTGGCCGCTGGAGACTTTGGAGACGACTCCACGAGCGGCGTGCCTTCGTTCATCGAGCGCGGGACGAGACGCGAGCTGGGCAAACGAACGTCGACCGCCATCCCGACGGCCGACTCGACATCGGCAATGCTGATGCCGACCTTGCTGTCGGCCCGGTTGAGCACGAAGTGGCGCCTCTTTTCGCGCAGCATGTCGAGAGTCTGTAGCGCCGTCAGCACCTTGTGCAGCCCCCGCACCGCGGATACCGACATGTCACAGATGAACACGATGTCGTCCGCCTTCTCGATGGCTGCCAATGTGACCTCCGACAAGCCTGCGGCCGTATCCACGACAACATGCTCGAACTGGGCGGCGAGCCCCTCGATGGCGGCGCTGACCAGGTCGTCGGTGACCATCTCTCCCAATGCCGGCGATTCAGGAGCAGTGAGGACGAACAGGTCACGCTCGCGCCGGGTCAGCAACACCTTCAGCAGCGTTGGGTCCAGCTGCGGCGCATCGATCGCGTCGGCGATCGAATGCTCCGGATTGAGCAGCAGCGCGTTGGTGACGTCGCCGAAGAGGAGGTCCAGATCGACAAGTGCCGTTTTAGTGGGATGGCGATGCGACAGGGCGACCGCCAGATTGACTGCCAAGGCGGTCTTGCCCGAGCCACCCTTGGGAGCAACCATGGCGATCACCCTCCCTTGGCTGGCCTTTCTCGCCTTCTCGGCGATGTCCGGCATGAGGTTGGCCCGCGCCAGGATGGTCGCCTCGGCGGCCCGCCAGAAGACCTGGCGGAGCTCTTCGGGATCGGCACGATTCGACACCACGTCGCGCACCCCGGCCCGAAGAGCCCGCTCCCAGAGCTCGGCGCCAATGGATCCCACCACGATGGTGCTGATCTCCGGGTGGATGGCGTCGATCTCGGCGGCGATCTCGATGGCCGTCTCGGGGCGTACTCCGGGCCCGATGGCGATGACCCCCGCTTCCGTCGAGGTCAGCTCCTTGGCCAAGCTCTCCAAGTCGACGCCGGCGGCGAGATCGTCGTCCCACCAGCGCAACGCGCCCTCGTACTCGAGCGCGTCGCGCACGCTGTTCTCGAACTGCTCGCTGTTGGTTGCTAGGAGGATGCGTGTCATCGGTACACGTTCGCTCTCGTGATGATTACGACCGGATCTGCCTCGGGACCGTCGACTTGTTCGCGGGCCAACCAGATCGAACCGTATTCGGCGGTGAACACGATCTGCTCGGCGTCGGTGGGGGCCACCGCCAGCGACACGAGCAGCGAGCCGGTCAGCACCGGGGTCTGGTTGACACCGAGACTCTCTGCCTCGGGCGGCTGCTCAGACTGAATCCGGGTTACCAGCGCCTTGTGGACCGTGATACCCGTGGAGTTGGGCGTATTGAGCGTGATGGTCTCCACGTTCTCCTCGTTGTTCAGGAACGAATTGAGATCCTCGGAGTCCTCCGGCTCTACGGCGTCGAGTGCAAACGGCTCGAAGGACGAGAGCACCGCCACGAGATCGCCGGGAATGAGCGTCGACCCCACGCTGCGCTCCGGTGTCAGCCGGACGGTCAGCTCCAGCAACCCCGGGGGCACCTCGACGCTGCGGTCAGCGGCGATGAGCTCCTCTACGGGTGCAAACCGCGACGCCACGACCTGCTCGCCGGGCAGCAAGTCGACCGCGGCCACCAGCCCCCGGACCGGATCGAGGCTGGACAGCGCGTTGGGCACCAGGACTGCTCTCGGAATCAGCTTGGTCGAGATTGAGTTCGCCGCATCGGTGACCGGCGTGCCTTTCGGAATCGCCGCGTCGACGACAAGAACTTCTACTACTTCCTGACCCTCGATGGCGCGTTCATCGGCTCGCGACACGTACTGGATCAACACCCAGGTGCCGACGGCCGCCAGCAGTATCGCCGCGACCACCCCCAAGACTCTTCGATTCAAAGGACCCTACCCCCCTGTTACTCGGTGAACTTGATGACTATGACCCCGCCGGTGCCACCGAGATCACCGTCGTCGGTGGAGGCATGCTTGAGGTAACCCTCTAGACAAAATGTGGCGCCGCTACACGGTCCGCTGCCGGGCTCCTTGAACTGACCACCGAAGTTGTACCCAGTGACATAGAAGCCCACGAAATCGTGCACTTTGTACCACCCGTTCACGCCGCCGAGGTCGTTACTGTCGATGAACCATGGGATCTGGACCTCCTTCTGGAAGATCAGGTTCTTCAGCTCGCTGGCGCTGCATCCGGTCGTGGGTGATGCTCCCGGGTCGACAGGAGCTTGATCACCCTTCTCCAGGGGAACTAGGCAGTCCCAGGTTCCATCATCGTCGAGGATCCAGCCGAAGCCGCCGGACAACCGACCATCGCCGTCGGTGTCCTGACCGGCAACGGCGGCACAATCGTCTGCCGAGTTGGTGCCCGAGTGAAACTTCAAAAGGACGGGCGCCGCTCCCTGCCAAGCAGGAGTTCCGGTGGGCTCGTTGATCCCGTGCAGCCCGCCCAATCCGGTCGGGGTGTCCGGCGGTGGCGGAATCGGCGTCGGGTAGTCGGCCCCGTTGGCCGTCTCCCGCTCCCACTCACAGTAAGAGATGATCAGCGGCATGGTGATCTTGCTCTTCAGGAAGCCCCACGCGGCTGAGGCGTCGGCATGGACCGTAGTGCCAGTGAATCCCAATACCCGCGCGAAGAAGGGACGGAAGATGGTTCCTCCGCTGGCGGTCTCGGTACGGGTGACCACCTTCACAGTCCTATTGGCCGTGTCGAGCACGACCTCCTCGACGGCCGACTTCAGGTCGCCGGCGTTGGCGTCGGCGAACGATTCCGCCGTGGCCTCAGCCTGCGCCTGGGTGCACGGCTGGGCATTGAGCGCACAATCCTCAGCTATGGCGATCGCCGCGGCGTCGGCTCCGTTCTGCAGCTCACGCTTCTCTTGAAAAAGTGCAGCGGTGTCCACTGCGAAGGCCACCATGCCGATCAACACGACGAGCGACAGGCTGATGAACACCAGTGTGATCCCGCGCTCGCCGCGAGCCATTTGGCGCAGTCTCCTCGCCGCAGCCCCGTTGCCTATTCCGCTGAGCATGCGGTTCCCTATCCGCCGCATCGCATGACCCCCGTCTCGGAGATGTTCACCGTTCGCGATCCGAATACAGGAATGTCGTACGAGAAGACGTAGTTGACCGTCAGCGTCGTTGGATCGCCCGGATCGCATGCAGTCGACGAGACAGTGAGCAGTGCCGGGTCCAAAGAAGCGGCAGCCGCTCGGGCTGCATTCTCTCCGGCAGTGTTGTCCTTGGTCACGGCCAGCACGCGTACCCCTTCACGGGCAGCGTGCGTTGCGGTCACCTTGGCGTTGTATCCGCGAGCAAACGCGATCAGGCCGAATATCAGCATGATGATCAGCGGCATGAGGATGGCGGCCTCGATGAGCGCAGCGCCGCGCTCCCCCCTTCCCGGTGCGCTGATCGATCGCTTGGCGACCCCGCCCCCCCGGCGGGCCGACTGCTCCGTGATCATGTGATGCCTTCCCCTTGCAGATCCCTAGCCCTTGGATCCACTGCGCCGGCTAATTGTGCCTGCAGCAGTGGCGGATGGCATCGTCAAAATTGATGACTCATTTTGAGCAACCTCTGCGTACCATCCGGACTCCCGGGCCATCGCGGCTGCCTGCAGCTGCGATGTAACTCCTAGCTTGGCGAGCACCGACCTGATGTGGGAGCGAACCGTCGGCATGGCTACCTCCCACAACTCGGCGATCTCGCCGGCGCCTTGGCCTGCCGCCAGCAACGAGAGCGTCTCCTGCTCCCGCTGGGTCAGCATCGCAAACGCCGCCATGTCGCGCCGCCGCGCCTCACGATACTTGCGCAGCCGCGACAGCGCGACGTGGCGCTCGTCCGGCGCCATTAGCTCCTCTCCCGCCAGGGCCAACTCCACGACGGCAATCAGATCGGCCGGGCCGCTTGCTTTGGGCACAATGGCGGCGGCGCCCCCTTCCAAGAACGTCGCATGCTCGATGCGGTCGTCTGAGCCCGTAAAGCCGGCCACTACGACGTCGGCGGCCACGGCGCGCTCGAGCAAGGCCAGTGCCGACTGAAGTGGGCCGAGGTCGAAATCGAGCAGGATCACCTCGGGTTGGATCAGCTCGATCAGCTTCCAGGTTTCGTCCAGCGTCTCGCCGAACGCGTGGGCGGCGGTGTAGCCGGCACGTTCGAGCAAGCCAACAACGAGTCGACCGACGAGAACATGGTCGTCGACGACAGCAACCTGGGCGCGTTCCGGCCCCGTCTCAAACGGGTTGTAGCCACCAGTTCTGTCGTCTACAGCGCGCACGTCAGTCTTCCCTTGCTGCCCGACCGGCCCAACTGCCCGATACCCCTTTTCGGGTCAGTAGACCAATTCTGCCAGGCGACGGGGCCGCAAGCAATGCCCAGCCGACTTTGAAACCCGGTAACTAGTCACCCATCTGGCGCCGAATCCGTTGCCGGCACTGGGGTTCCGTACAATCGGGGCGCATGAATGGCGAACAGGGGAAGATCGGCCCCCATACCGCCGGCGTTCTGCAGCAGTCAGTTGACGACGAGCTGATCCTGTTCGATTCGCACACCGATTCATACTTCACCCTGAATCGTACCGCTCGTGAGGTGTGGGAGCTCAGTGACGGTACCCGGACGGCTGGAGACATCGCCAGCATCCTCGCCGCCAGATACGACATGGAACCGGGCGACCTGCTCGGCGGCGTACCGGACATCATTCAAGAGTTTCGACACGCCAAACTCATCTGACGTAGTCAGGGCTAAGACCCACCGGCCGCAGGTGACGCCGCCGGCCGCTTACTCGGCAGCCTCGGAGACACTCTCCGCCAGCGAGGGATGGACCATCATTGCGTCGAACAGGACATCGACTCTGAGGCGAGCGGTAACCGCCAGAGCGATCGTGGCGATCAGCTCGGCGGCGTGCCGGCCCACGATCGTTCCCCCGAGGACCACCCTCGTGGCGGGATCCGAGATGACCTTGACGAACCCGCGGGGATCACCCTCGATGAGCGCCTTGGGGTTGGCGGCCAACGGCACCTTGGTGATGCGCACCTTGCGTCCTTCGGCGGCGGCATCCACCTCCTCCAAGCCAACGGAGGCTATCTCGGGCCGGGTGAAGATCGCCTGCGCCACCTTGCCGTAATCGAGGGGCACGACCGGCTGACCGACCGCGTGCCGGCCGACGATGCGCCCCTGTTGCGACGCCACCGACGAGAGCGGCATCTTGCCGGCAACGTCGCCGGCGGCATAGATGTGGTGAAGCGAAGTCCGCTGCAGCTCGTCGATCTCGACGTAGCCACGGTTCAGCTCGACCCCGATGTCCTCCAGGCCGACGCCTTCGGTGTTGGGCACCGAGCCGACGGCGAGCAGGCAATGTGATCCCGCCACCCGCCGCCCATCCTCGGTGGTGACGACAACACCGCGCCCCCCACGGAAAGCGCCGTCGGCGCGGCTGCCTTTCAGCAATGTGACGCCCCGTTCCAGGAAGTCTTTCTCCAACACCATGGCCACCTCGGTATCGCGATGCGGCAGCACATGATGGCGGGACACCAGTAGCGTCACCTCCGCTCCCAAGCTGGAGAAAATGTGAACCATCTCGACGCCGGTCACGCCGGACCCGATGACGATCAAATGCTCCGGGAGCTCGGGCAGGCTGTACGCCTCGCGAGTAGTGATGAGCCGGTCCCCGTCGAGCTGCGCCCAGTCTGGCACCCACGGCCGGGAGCCGGTGGAGACGAGGGCCTTCTCGAACTCGAGCGGAATCAACCCGTCGTCGGTCTCCGCCTCGGCTTTGTTCGGCCCAAGGAAACGGCCGCGGCCCCGGATGATCTCGACTCCCTGGGACTCGATCATATCGGTGAACCCGGCTGCCAGCCGCGACGTGACCCGGGCCAAATGGCGGTCGAGCTGGATTATGTCGATCTCCCCGACGCCGGCGCCACCAATGCCGACCTCGGCTGCGTCCCGCACGGCGGCCAGCCGCTCCGACGACGCCACCATGGCCTTCGAAGGAACACAATCGTGAAGGTGAGCGGCTCCACCCACGATCTGGTCCTCCACCACAGTCACGGCGGCCCCGAATGTTGCCGCGGTAGTGGCTGCGGCGTGACCGGCAGGGCCGCCGCCGATGACCAGGAAACGGGGATGGAGGTTGTGATCCATGTAGCCAGGCTACTTCAGTGGGTGATAGCTCATCCCTGGTATCGGCCGAAGACGCTACGCATTGAGGAGGACACTTCGCCAACCGTGGCACCGGCGGCCAGTGCGGCTCGCAGTGGGTAGAGCAGGTTGTCATCGCCGCCCGCCGCGGCGGCGACATCGGATAGAGCACTGTCTACATCGGCAGCGTCGCGCGCGGCGCGCCGCTCCTGGAGGTCGGCCACTTGAGCAGCCTCGAGCTCGGGGTCGACCGTGAGCACCGCGACCTCTGGGCCCTCGCCGGTGGTATGGGCATTCACCCCGACGATGAGCGACTCGCCGGCATCTACCGCCTGCGCCTCCGCATAGGCGGAGTCTTCGATCTGGCGCTGTTGAAAACCGGCCTCGATGGCGGCTTCCGCCCCACCCAGCCGGTCCACCTGTTCGATCAGCTGCCGCGCCTCGGTTTCGAGTCGATCCGTGGTCGACTCGACGTAGTACGAGCCGGCGAGCGGATCGACGGAGGCCGTGACGCCGCTCTCAGCGGCGATCACTTGCTGAGTTCGCAGCGCCAGGAGCGCAGCATCCTCCGTCGGTAATCCCAAGGCCTCGTCGTAGGAGTTGGTGTGCAACGACTGGGTTCCACCTAGCACGGCGGCCAGAGCTTGCAGGGTGGTCCGCACGATGTTGTTGTGCGGCTGCTGGGCAGTGAGCGAGGACCCGGCCGTTTGAGTATGAAAGCGCATACGCCACGAGGCGGGGTTCTGGGCGCCGATGTCGTAGCGCATCAGACGGGCCCACAGCCGCCGCGCCGCCCGGAACTTGGCGACCTCCTCGAGAAGATTGCGATGTGAGTTCCAGAAGAACGAGAGCCGCGGGGCAAAGTCGTCGACGTCGAGCCCGGCGGCGGCGGCGGCCCTGACGTAGGCCAGGCCGTTGGCGATGGTGAACGCGATCTCCTGGGCAGCCGTGGATCCTGCTTCGCGGATGTGGTAGCCGGAGATCGAGATCGTGTTCCACGCCGGCAGCTCGGTGGCGGCGTACTCGATGAGATCGGTAACCAGCCGCATCGACGGGGCCACCGGGTAGATGTACGTGCCGCGGGCGATGTACTCCTTGAGGATGTCGTTCTGAGTCGTGCCCCGAATCCGGTCTGGAGCGACACTCTGCTCCTCGGCGACCAGCTGATAGAGCAGGAGGAGGACGGGAGCGGTGGCGTTGATCGTCATCGACGTCGTCACCTCCCCGAGGGGTATCCCCGCAAACAGGGTCCGCATGTCTTCGATGGAGTCGATGGCGACCCCGACTTTGCCGACCTCACCACGGGCGAGCGGATCGTCCGAGTCGAGCCCCATCTGCGTCGGGAGATCGAAGGCGACCGACAACCCGGTTTGGCCAGCTTCGAGCAAGCCGCGAAACCGGGCATTGGTCTGGGCGGCGGTGCCGAACCCGGCGTACTGGCGCATGGTCCACAGCCGGCCGCGGTACATCGATTCGTGCGGGCCGCGGGTGAAGGGGAACTGGCCGGGCTCGCCCAGTTGCTCTGCCGGATCCCAGTCAGCGAGATCTCGTGGCCCGGATATGCCTTGCTCCATCACTCGCCACCGATCAGGCGGCAAATGTCCGTCATGATGCCGGCTCTACCTAACATGCTCTGTGATTGCATCAGCCCGAATGCGGGCATCTCGATGCTAAATGCGGAACCATCGCGACCCTAGCGACGTCTATCTAGCGGGCATCCTGCACCCACCCTATGGACGACAACATACATCTGGCCGAACGGAACGAGCGCCGCGGCCGGCGACTCACGTCGCTGGCCTTTCTCGCGGTGGCCGCCCTGTTGGGCGCCTCGCTGTTCGGGCTCTTCACGTTCCTCGAAGCCGATGCCGCCTTCGGCACCATCGAAGATCTGGAAGACAGGTGGCTGTGCGACCCCGATCAGTTCGCCCTCGAGTTCCCCGCGGTCGGCAGCCTGTCGGAGGTGTACACGTCGGACGGGGTGCTCCTCGGCAAGCTGAGCGAGCGCAACAGCCAGCCGGTGAGCCTCGACGAGGTCCCCGACACGGTGATCTACGCGCTGCTGGCCGCCGAGGATGCCGAGTTCTACGAACACAGTGGAATCGATTACTCGGCCATCCTGCGGGCCGCCCTCGAGATCTACCAGGGAGGCAACCTGCAGGGCGGCTCGACCATCACTCAGCAGGTGGTGAAGCAAAACTTCTTGTCGGCCGAACAGACGCTGGAGCGCAAGATCTGCGAGGCGGTCGTCGCCGCGGAGCTGGAGGAGCGGTACACGAAGGATCAGATTCTCGAGTTCTACCTCAACTCGGTCTTCTTCGGACAGAACGCCTACGGGATCAAGGCCGCCGCCCAGGAGTACTTCGGCAAGGAGCTCGACGACGTCACGATTGCCGAAGCTGCCGCGATGGTGGCGCCGATCCGAAACCCATCGCTGTACGACGTGCGCTCCCGACCCGAGACGGTGCTACGCGCGCGGAACAACACCATCTCGCAGATGCGCATCAACGGATTCATCTCAGCCGACGAGGCGCGGGCGGCGTTGGCCGAACCGTTGCGGCCTATCGAGCATCGCGAGTTCGAAGAGCTGTCGCCGGCGGTGATCATTGCCGCCCGCGAAGAGATCCTGAGCAGCCCCAAATACGGTTTGGGCCAGACCTACACCCAACGAAAGCGGGCGCTGTTCGGGTGCCCCGCCGACGACACCGACTGTGAGGGGGGCGGTGGCCTGAAGGTGACGGTCACCGTCAACCACGAGATGCAGACGGAGGCCAACCGGGTGCTGCGCGCCTGGTTCCAAGACATCGACGGGCCCACCGGCGCCATCGCCATGGTGGACAACCGCACCGGAGCCGTGAGGGTGATGGCGAGCGGCCTCGACTTCGGCGAGGACCTGGAGGCTGGTCAACGTCCCTACGACTTGGCCACCAAGGGGCGCCGGCAAGCGGGATCTGCCTTCAAGACCTTCGCTCTGGTGACGGCTCTCGAGAAGGGCGCTTCGACCGGGCGACAGATAACCCTCGGCAGCTATTTCGACCAGACCAGCCCGCAGAAGCTCGACTGCGGATTCCCTTGCAGCCCCCAGGGCAACATCTGGACAGTGCGCAATGCCGGCTCCGGCGGCTCCGGCCTGCGCACCCTCGAGCAGGCGACGTATTTCTCGACGAACACCGTATACGCCCAGCTGTCGCTGCAGGTGGGCCCGGATAACGTGGTGGAGACCGCCCACCGTATGGGCATCGAGTCGCCACTCAATGCCGTCCCGTCGATTGCCCTGGGCACCCAGAGCGTCAGCCCGCTGGAGATGGCGTCGGCATACTCGACGTTGGCCAACTACGGGGAACGGGTCGAGTCGTACTTGGTCGAGAGGATCGAGGACAAGAACGGCAGGGTGATCTACCGGCACGACGTGCAACGGACACGGGTGCTCGACGAGACCATGTCGGCGGCGATCGTCAAGACGCTGGAGAAGGTAGTCAGCCAGGGCACGGCCACCCGAGCCAATATCGGGCGCCCCCAAGCGGGCAAGACGGGAACCGCTCAGAACTTCCGGGACGTGTGGTTCATGGGATTCATCCCCCAATACACCACCGCGGTGTGGGTGGGTCACGCCGACGCCCAGATCGAGATGGTCAACTTCAGCGTGTGGGATGACGTCAATCAACGCCAGCAGTCCTATCAGCGAGCCTTCGGCGGCACGTTGGCGGCCCCGATCTGGAAACAGTTCATGCTCTTCGTCACCGAGGATCTGCCGGTCGAGGACTTCCCAACCGACCCAGAGGGAGTCGGCATCTACTTCCAGATACCGACGACGGAGGTACCCGATGTGTCCGGGATGAGTGAATCGCAGGCGCGGGCGGCGATCCTCCAGGCCGGACTGAACCCCGCAATCACCCACGTGGCCTCCACCTCGCCCAAGGGGAGGATCCTCAGCCAGAGCCCCCGAGGCGGCACCGAAGTGCGCCAAGGCAGCTCGGTGAGCGTGCGCATCTCCACCGGCGAGCCGGCGATCATGCCCGACTGGATTGGAGTGCGAGTGCACACCATCGAAACCCGTGTCAGCAACTTCAATGCCAACACCGGACTCAACGTGACGTATCGCATCGTTGAGCGCGTCACCGGAGAACCGTCCCAGGTGGGCCGTGTAATCAGCACTCGCCCCCAACCCGGAGCCACCGTAGCCCCGGGCCGGGAGCTGGTGTTCGTCGTCGGGGTCGCCCCCGGATAGCGCCTAGCCTGGCGCCATGCACGACGAGAATCCGGCCCGGCCGGCGCCGTTGATACGTCTGTGGCGTTACGCCACCCGCCATCGCCGGAGGATTGTGGCGGCAACGGCATGGTCGTTTCTCAACAAGGCGATGGACATTGCGCCTCCGCTGCTGATCGGGGCCGCCGTCGACATTGTGGTGCGCCGGGACGAGTCGATCCTGGCCAGCTACGGGATCGAAACGCCGCGGTCGCAGCTGATACTCCTCGCAGTCGTCACATTCGTGATTTGGGCGCTGGAGTCGTTGTTCGAGTACTTGCTCGGAGTCGAGTGGCGCAATTTGGCGCAGTCCATCCAGCATGAGCTGCGGGTCGATACCTACAGCCACCTTCAGGGCCTGGAGATGAGCTTCTTCGAGGACAAGGAGTCCGGCGATCTGCTGGCGATCCTCAACGACGACGTAAACCAGTTGGAGCGCTTCATGGACCATGGAGCCAACGACCTGATCCAGGTATCGACGACGGTGGTGCTCATCGGCGTTGTCTTCTTCGTCTTGGCACCGAGCGTCGCCTGGCTGGCCTTCCTGCCGATTCCCGTGATCGTTTGGGGCTCGATCAACTTCCAGAGGCGCCTCGAGCCGCATTACGCCGATGTCCGCAACCAGGCCGGGGCGGTCAACAGTCAGCTGGCCAACAACCTCGGCGGGATGGCGACGATCAAGGCCTTCACGACCGAGGAGACCGAGGTCCGCCGCATCAGAGAGGCATCCCAGACCTACCGGATGGCCAACCGAGGGGCGATTCGGCTGAGCTCTGCCTTCTCGCCGCTCATTCGGATCGCCATCTTGACCGGTTTCACCGCCACGTTGTTGCTCGGCGGGTTCCTGACGCTCGAGGGCGGACTCGCCGTAGGGGCATACAGCGTGATGGTCTTTCTGACTCAACGGCTGCTGTGGCCGCTGACGCGTCTCGGCATCACCTTTGATCTCTACCAACGCGCCATGGCCTCAACGA
Source organism: Acidimicrobiia bacterium (assembly GCA_041605955.1). Lineage (GTDB taxonomy): Bacteria > Actinomycetota > Acidimicrobiia > Spongiisociales > UBA5794 > JAHEJX01. The sequence continues at coordinate 15,207 of JBFIXI010000015.1, read as the reverse complement.
ACCGCATTCTCGACGTGATCGACACCGAAGCTGAGATCGTGGACGGAAGAACCGACATCGGCGTCATTGATGGCGCGGTCGCGGTCCACGACGTCAGCTTTGCTTACGAGCCCGGATTCCCCGTCCTGCGGGACATCTCGATGGTTATGGAAGCAGGCAGGACGACTGCTCTCGTCGGCGCCACCGGGTCGGGCAAGACCACGCTGGTCAAGCTGCTGTTTCGTTTCTACGACGTTCAAGCAGGAGCGATCACGCTCGATGACATCGATGTTCGCAAGTTGCGGTTGCGCGACCTGAGACGCGCCTTCGGCTTGGTCAGCCAGGACGTGTTCCTGTTCCACGGCACCGTGGCCGAGAACATCGCGTATGGACGGCCCAATGCATCGCGGGCCGAGATTCGCCACGCCGCCGAGGTCGCCGAGGCTCACGACTTCATAATGGAGCTGCCCCAGGGCTACGAGACGATCGTCGGCGAGCGGGGCCAGAAGCTCTCCGGGGGCCAGCGGCAGCGGGTGTCGATCGCCCGGGCCGTTCTCGTCGATCCCCCGGTGCTGGTGCTCGACGAGGCAACGTCGGCGGTCGACAACGAGACGGAGGCGGCCATCCAGCGGTCCCTGGAGCGCATCTCCCACGATCGCACCACGATCGTCATCGCCCATCGCCTCTCGACGATTCGCCACGCCGACCGCATCTACGTGATGGACCAGGGCCGGGTTGCCGAGGTGGGCACCCACGAGGAGCTGGTCGAGCTGGGAGGGATCTATCGGAGCCTGTGGGACGTCCAGACCGGAGAAGCGGTCCAGCACAGGTCGGCCGGCTAGGCAGTTGCCTGCCGGATCAGGACGCTCGTTACCAGTCTTCGCGGGGGTAGTTGCTGAGCCTCTCCGCCCCAGTCTCGGTGATCAGATACATGTCTTCGAGCTTGACGCCAGGACCTCCCTGATCTGAGCCGACGAAGCTCTCGATCGACATCACCATGTTGGGCACGATCACGCCGTCGTAGCCATGGCGATCCCAGTCCTGGCGGTAGTAGACCTTGGGATACTCGTCGGTCATGCCCACCCCGTGCGCCAAGCAGGCATAACGGTGGGCGACGAACTCATCATCCTGGCGATAGGCCTTGTCCGCCAGCTCCCGGAAGCTGACACCGGGCCCGATCAGTGCGGCGTTGTGCTCCACCTCCTCGAGGGCCCGCCGGTAACGATCTCGCTGCAGCGGACTCGGCGGAACGCCTCCCACCACCCACGTGCGGGAGATGTCGGCGCAGTAGCCGAAAGGGCCGATCATGTCGGTGTCGAAAGCGACCAGCTCACCGGAACGCATCTTGCGATCCGAGGCCTCCTGATACCACGGGTTGGTGCGCGGCCCACTGCAGAGCATACGGCCGTCGATCCAGTCGCCGTCATTGGCGATGTTGGTTTGATGAAGGATGGCGAACAGCTGGTTCTCGGTCATGCCCGGAGTGAGCGCGGCGCGCATCGCCCCCATGGCGGCCTCGGCGACCGCAATCGAATGCCGCATACAACTCAACTCTTCCGGAGACTTGATGGAGCGGGCTCGTTCCATCAGCGGCTCGGCGTCGATCACGTCGAGCCCGAGCCCGACCAATGCATGGGTCGCGCTAGGGCTCACTCGCTCGACGGCAACCCGAGCGCCGCGCCCGGCGGCACGGTGGACCGCGGCGGCGAAGCCGGAGGCGGCGGCGGCTAGATCCAAGCCGGCGTCGAACACACTCAGATAGTCGGCCGGGCGAAACTCGTCGATCGTTGGGTGCGTCTCGGCATAGGCGCCGTGCATCACTAGCCGGCCGTCGGGATGAACGAAGAGATGGTACGTCGGAATGCGCGACTGGAAGACCGCATACTCCCGCCAGTCGGCCGCATATCGCAGACTTGCCGGATTGACGAGCACCAGCAGCGCAACGTCGGCCTCAGTCATCAGCCGAGTGATCCGGCGCAACCGGTACTCTCGCAGGACGCCGATATCGACGCCCGGGGGCTGGAGAACTGGGATCACCCGCCTATTTCAGTACCGGCGACGGGCGGACACACCTCTGCGTCGGGCGTTTTTTTCGCGCTCTTCGTCGAGCCTCTTGCAAGTAACTAGAGCTACTTGATATCAATTGACGATATGAAGACCTGGAATTCGGCAGCGCCCGGCACTTTCCGTCGAGATGAACGTCCTCCCATCGAGTCGGACTCCGCGCCACGGTCGGGCGCTGCCGAAGGACACCAGCGTGCTACCGGGCCCCGCCTGCGCCGCACGGTGCGACCCCGAACCGTCATCTGGCCGGCCGTGTGGGCGTCGAGCGGCCGGGGCTACCCGGTATCGAGTGAATACGTGCGCACCTTCTGGACGGCCGTTCTCGGTCCGGGAGCGGTCGCCGACCTGCTCCGACTCGCCACCGCGGCGGCTCGCGGCCGCTCCCTGCTCCGCCCCCCGACCATCAGCGCCCTCTGTGCCGCTGGCCTCACACGAGAGCACGCCGGTCGGCTCGAAGTCCGCGCCATGGTGCCGCCACTCCCCGACCACCGCCTGCGCAGTCTCCATCCGGCCATCCGCCGCCTCCATCACCACGCCCGCTGGCGGGAGGAGCTCGTCGAAGCCTCCGCCGCTTGAGCGGCGCCGTCAGCGGCCGGCGGCGGAGATCATCGCCCGCACCGCCTCGTTGAACTCGGCCGCGGCCGACAACTCGGCCACGGAGAGGTGCAGCCGGTACTGCCACCGATTGTGCCGATCGGCCGGGTCGTTGATGCGCTCGGCATGGAAGTCGGTGCGCCGGACCTTGTCGTGGATGCCCATCAAGTCGGCCATCGGGATGATGGAGAGCATCGCCGGTGAGGCAAGCTGGCGGTCGATGACGGCCGCCACCACGTCAGCGGTGGCCGTCGGCGGGGGCTCCCCGATCTGGCCCAAGGCGTCCCTCCAGTAGCGAGCCGTCAGCGCCGGATCCTCCTCCCACCACTCCCGCAAGGTCGAGGTGTCGTGCGTGCCCGGGCTGACCACCGAGAGATACGGCGCTGCCGCCGGATCCGCGATCCACTCCCCCAGTCGCTTCGGCATCCGCTCGATCTCCAACGCCAGCAAGCCGAGCTCGTTCATCACGACGGGCACCACCGCCGGAACCATCCCCAAGTCTTCGCCACAGGCGAGCAGATTGGTGGCTCCCACCACCGCCGGCAGCGTGCGTCTTCCTTGCGCCTCCCACAGAGCCAAGTGGCGATGGTGGAAGAAGTCGATCGCCATAACGTCGAACCGCTCCTGTTGGCCCTCATCGAGACCGCGGTAGTGGCTGGTGTCGCGCCACGAGATGCGCGGGAAATAACCCTCCTCCACCGGCAACAGCAGCACGTCGGCCGCAATGTCGAGCAGCGCCCGCTCCAGCACCGCCCGCTCCGCCGCAGCCAGATCCGGCACAAAGCCCTCCCAACCGCGACGAACCGCCTCCTGGGAGATGTATTCGGGGCGCAGCGCCCAGCCATCACCGTGGGGACGCAAGAACTCGTCGACAATCGCACCGGAATGCTCACCGAAGATCGACGCCACCTCCGCGTCGGACCAGGGTCGGGTGAGCTCTTCCGGATCGGCCGGAGCGACGGCCTCAGCAACGACCTCGGCGGAAAGTGGTAGCGAAGGGCGGAAGTGCCCCACGAGGCCGTCGTAGCCGCCGGGCGGTATCTCCCAGATGCGGAAGAAGCCGAGCACATGGTCGATGCGGTAGGCATCAACGTAAGCGCCCAAGGCGCGAAATCGCGCTTGCCACCACGAATAATCGTCGCCGGCCATCCGGTCCCAGTCGTAGGTGGGGAACCCCCAGTTCTGCCCTCGCACCGCAAAAGCGTCGGGAGGAGCGCCGCTCTGGGTACCGACGTTGAAGAGCTCCGGATACGCCCAGACCTCGACGCTCTGCGGGGCTACCCCAATCGGCAGATCGCCTTTGAGAGCCACCCCCCGGCTCCGGACGTGGGCAGCGGCCTGGTTCAGCTGGTGATGGAGATGGAACTGGACGAACCAGTAGAAGCGCAGCTCGTCGTAGTGAGGAGAGTCGGGCGCGGCCAGATTGTCGACAACGGCCGCCGAGAATTGCTGGTAGACGTCCCAGTCAGCGGAATCGGGACTGCCATGGCGATCACGCAACCAGCACCACACCGAATAGGGACCGAGCCAGTCCCACTGGTCGTCTACGAAGTCGGCAAAGCCATCATCGTCGTCGAGCGCCGCCCGCAGATTGGTATACGCGGCGCGTAACAGCGACCACTTCGCTCGCATCACCCGGACGTAGTCGATCTCCGCCAGATCGTTCAGCTCGGCCTGGGCGCGGCGAATCGCCTTCTCGGTCCCATGACCGGCGATGGCGGCGATGTCGACGTAGAGCGGATGGAGCGCTTGGACCGACACCGGGTTGTACGGGTAGGAATCGTCCCAATCGTGGTTGAGAACCGAGTCGTTGACGGGCAGCAGCTGAATCACCCGTAGCCCCACGTCGGCGGCCCAGTCGGCGAATGGGATCAGATCGGTGAACTGTCCAACTCCCAACCCGGCAGCAGTCCGGAGCGCAAAGACCGGGATCGCCACCCCGGCGCCGCGCCAGGGAGGTAACCCGCGCAGCTCATCGTCGTCCACGATTGCCGGCCCCGCGCTGGTGCCAGGGAGGATCCGGTTGGGCCCAGCTTCCCATTGCACCACCGCTTCGCGGTCGTCCACCAGGATGTACTTGTACTCGCCGGCGGGCGTCTCGAGATCGACCCGAGCCTCCCAGTGGGGGAACGGCCCCGGCGCCATCGCCACCGCCCGCTCCGGGTCCCAAGCCCCGAGCGCCTCGGCGGCGCCCACCACAGCCGGAACCATGCCGGGAGGAATCCACGGCTCGTGAAGGCGGAAGCGCACCCCACCCGACGCGGTCGCTTCCGAGGCAGGATGCAGTGCCGCCAAGCTGCGGGTGAACAGCGCCGACCTGCGCGACAGTCGGGTGGGATCCGGTGGCCGCCACCGGTCGACCAATTCGATGTCTCCGGTCGGCGGCGGCTCCCGACGTGGAGGCGGTTCCTCCGCCACTGTCTCTCCGAAGGCGACGACCCGATAGTGGTAGCTGCCGACCTCGGCCAGGGCTACCCGGCCGCCCCACCAGCCACCACCGCGCCACTCGAGGTCGATCGGGATCCCGTCGGCGACGATCTGCAGCGACTCGCCGGGATTGGTGTGGTAGTGAATATGAATCGCTACGGTCATGCCGCCTCGACCCTAACCGCCGTGCTGGGGCGTCGGAAGGCGCCCGGCATTGCAGCGTGCCGCGCCCGCCTACGCTCTGGGCATGCACACCGTCGCCGAAGCCGCTGCCGCTCTCGCAGGCCGGGAAAGGATTCTGGTCTTCACCGGTGCCGGGATATCGACTGAGTCCGGCATCCCCGACTTCCGCGGCCCCGACGGGGTGTGGAAGACGGTCGATCCGAACAAGTTCACGCTGCGCCACTATCTCCGCAATGCGGACTTCCGCCGCGAGCGGTGGGCACAGCGGTTCGGCGGGGAACGACCCCAGTACCGGCCCAACTCGGCTCATCGCGCAGTGGCCGAACTGTGGGATACCGGGCGGATGGTGGGGTGCATCACCCAGAACATCGACGGATTGCACGTGGCAGGCGGCCTGCCGGAGGATGCAGTGGCAGAAGTGCACGGCAATCCGCGAGGGATCATGTGCGTGGAGCAGGGCCACTCCCTCGCGGTCGAAGAAGTCCGCAGCCGCTGGCAGGAGGGCGACCTCGACCCCCGCTGCGGATGCGGGTCCGTGCTCAAGTCGACCGTCGTCATGTTCGGCGAGCAGCTCCCCCTGCCGGCGATCGCCCGCGCCGAGGATTTCTCGCAGGCGGCGGATGCGGCCCTCGCCGTAGGCTCGACGATCTCGGTCTTCCCGGCAGCCGAGTTCCTCCTCGCCGTCGCCGACCGCAACCACCCCTTGGTGATACTGAATATGGGCCCTACCGACGCGGACCGGATGGCCACCGTACGCCTCGAAGGCAAGGCGGGTGAGCTGCTTCCCTCGCTGGTGGCCGCTCTCAGAGGCCAGTGACCCCGACTGTGCCGACAGCCGCCGCGGGTAACTAACGTCGCGGTAATGGACTACGACGAGAGGGTGCGCCGGGCCCGGGCGGCGATCACAGAGGTCACCGCCGAGGAGTTGAGCGGCCAGAAGACCGCCTTCGACGTCATCATCGACGTGCGCGAGCCCAACGAACACCATGCCGGGGCCATTCCCGGCTCCCACCTGGTTCCGTTGGGCACCCTCGCCCAACGAATCGGCGAGCTCGCCCGGCCGGGCGATCGCGTACTGCTCTACTGCGCAGTAGGGGCCCGCTCGGCGCTGGGAGCCGAAGCCCTCCAAGCGCTGGGCTTCAGCAACGTGGCTTCGCTGGCTGGCGGCTACAACGCGTGGCAGCTGCGCCAGTTGTACGGGGGCGCGGTCGGCCTGCAACCGGAACAGCGGGAGCGCTATGCCCGCCACCTGACTCTTGCCGAGGTCGGCGAGGCCGGACAGATCAAGCTGCTCAGCTCATCAGTGCTGATCGTCGGCGCCGGTGGGCTCGGCTCGCCCGCCGCCCTCTATCTGGCGGCGGCGGGCGTTGGCAAGATCGGTCTAGTCGATGCCGACACCGTCGAGTTGTCGAACCTCCAACGCCAGGTGGTCCACAACGTCGATCGGCTGGGCCATCCCAAGGCGATGTCGGCGGCCCAAACCATCGATCGCATCAACCCCGAGTGCGACATCCGCGTTCACGAGACCCGGCTCGTCGCCGCCAACGTGCGCGACCTGATGGCTCCCTATGACATCATCCTCGATGCCACCGACAACTTTCCGACGCGGTATCTGTTGAACGATGCCGCCGTCCTCACCGGCAAGCCGATCATTCATGGCTCCATATTCCGGTTCGAAGGGCAAGTCAGCGTCTTCCTCCCGGGCTCCGGCCCGTGCTACCGCTGCCTGTTTCCCGAACCACCGCCTCCAGAGCTGGCACCCAGCTGTGCCCAAGCTGGCGTGCTGGGCGTACTCCCGGGAATCATCGGATCGATGCAGGCAACCGAAGCGATCAAGCTCATCCTGGGCGTCGGAGAGCCGCTCATCGGCCGATTGCTCCTGTACGACGCCCTCGATCAGTCGATGACGACCCTGCAAATCCGGCGCGACCCGAAGTGCCCGGCGTGTGGGGACGGGATGGCGCCGACGCTGATCGACTACGACGAGTCGTGCGCTCCCGTCGCCTCCTAGAGAACCCGCGGGAAGAAGCGCAAGACCACCAAAGGCACCCTGCTCAAGGCGTCGGGGACGGCTGCGCTCACGGCCGGTGGCGAGGCTCGGCCGGCCGGCGGCACGGGTGCCAGGGTCGCAGCAGGCGGGGCCGGCTGTTGGGGGGCGAGCGTGACGGCCGGAGGGGGCGTGGTGGTGGTCGTCGTCGGTGGCGAACTATCGGCCGCCTTCATGAAGACAACAGTCACCCACAGCCTTGATTCCGACTCGCGCACGGCTCCGACCCCCACGTGGGTGTAGTCCCCGAGGATGTTGGCCCGGTGCGGCGACGAGTTCATGAATGCGTTGTGGATCGAGTCGACGCTGGGTCCCACCCCCACGTTCTCTCCGAGAGCGAGCCAGTCGGTGGTCACACTGCCCAGATTCGGATTGTGATGCAGGTTGTCTCCGTCCATCATGCGATGGGAGTGGGCTTCGGCATCGTCTACGAGGTCCCAGTGTGAGCCCAGCGCCGGCAGGCCCCGGCCCGTACGCTCTGCGTTGATCTTCGCCAGGACCGAGTCCTCGGCGGCCGCCAGCGCCCCCGGAGCGAATAGCGCGATCAGTGCCAGAGCCGCCAGGGCACTGCCGATCGACCTTCGACTCATCCTCATTCCGGGATTCCCTACAGAGCGTGCCTGCTACGAACACTGTGAGTATCGGAGACGGAATAAAGCCGCTTGAGGTCTGCGTGGAGGCGGCTAGGCCCGCCATCAGATTTCCTCAATCGGCCATGCCGATGCCCACCACCCGACAGGTCATGATCCAGGGATGGACCAGCGGAGCTGTTGTTTCGTTTGCCGGCAGTATCTTCGACGGGACGGCGGCGTGCCCTCGACCCGTGCCCGGCTACCCCACCTAGCGCCTCGTCAGCCGCGACGAAGCCAACGCCCTCTGGATCCACATCTCAGCTCCGGCGACAGCCGTCGCCTGAGCGTTCGTCGCGGCGGGCGACTCCGACCGCCACCAATACGCGAACACGGCCCGTAGCTGACAGCTGGAGCCGATACCCTGTCCTGCTCGGAACCGAACGAAGACGAGCCCCAGGGCGGCAACACTGAGATAGCCACGGCCTCGCCGCGAGCCGTCCGGGCTTCAGCCGTCCGGGCGTTGCCCCCGTCCGGTGGCGAGACTCGCAGTCATCTCAGGGCTGTCCATCTTCGCGGGCAACGGTACCCCCGGTCGTGTAAGTTCTATTGGGATTCGTCCGAGTGTTCGGGGATGAAGGGAGAATGGACGAAATGCGACGACTATTGGCTCTTACTGGGGCCACATTGATGCAGATGGCCATCGCCGCCCCGGTGTCGGCCGATCCGCCACCCGAGTCGGGAGCGGTGATTCGGATCGTCGACGACGAAGGCTGGGGCGTCTTCCCGGATTTCGTCAACGGGTATTGGGTGTTCTCGAACGTGACCCGTGACGACTTCTGTGAGTGGTTCAACGACATGGAAGGCGTGCCGTTCCCGACGAACCAGTCCCCCGATCTAGTCCATCTGGTATTCGCCAGCGACGCCCTCCTCATCAATGTCGATGCCGGTGGTCCGACTGCTCTCCACGAATTCGCCGGTGAAGATCCGTTCATCAACCCGTGTGACGGGTCTGATCCCGAAGCGGCCCTCACGGGAGACGTGAAGGTGAGAGTCAATGACAACGATGGACCCAACCAGGGCAAGCGGGCCAACTCGTTTGGTAATCGAGGTCAGGGCACCCTGTACGACGCAAACGATGATGCCTACCGCTACTCGTGGAACTTCCGGGCAATCTGGCCACCCGATGAGAACTTCCCCGACAACGACTTCGCAAACCTGAAGATCGTGACGTTGAAGTACAACCTCCATCCGATCGGCAAGTAAACAGGTACACACCAATCAGTGCAGGGGCCGTCGGTTGACACCGGCGGCCTCTTTGCCGCCTCGGTTCGGCGGACTTGGCACGTACCGACGGGTGAGCCGAGCCTGACGCGTCTGGGCTGCTCAGCCAGGCGCTATTCCGCACGCCAAGCACAACAGACGGGCAGAAGGGCACTCGAGACGACGGCACCCCTAGCTCGACGCAACCGCCTCGGCCACTGCGACGAGAGTGCGCACGCCGAAGCCGCTGGCGCCCTTGGGGATGTAGTGCGACGCCTTCGCGGAGCGGGCCGGGCCGGCGATGTCGAGATGGGCCCACTCGCCATCGCCGGCGAACTCCCGCAGGAACAGGGCGGCCGTGATCGCCCCGCCCCAGCGCTCGCCAATGTTCTTGATGTCGGCGACAGTGGAGTCGAGGTGGCCTCGATAGGAATCGTGGAGGGGAAGTGGCCAGACCGCTTCTCCCGCCACGGCGGCGGCGTCGATGACGAGCTGCCGAGCGTGGTCGGTGCCGAACACGGCGGCCACTTCCAGGCCCAGGGCGACCTTGGCAGCTCCCGTCAGCGTGGCCACATCGACGATGAGATCCGGTTCCCGTTCAGTTGCCAGCGATAGGCCGTCGGCGAGCACCAGCCGACCCTCGGCATCCGTATTGAGCACCTCGACGGTCTTGCCGTTGCGCGCCGTGAACACGTCGCCCGGCCGCATCGCGTTGCCCGATATCAAGTTCTCGGTAAGCGGCATGATCGCCAGCACCCGCAACGGCAAGCCCAGCTCGGCAATTGCTTGCACCGCACCGATGACTACTGCCGCTCCGGCCATATCGGTCTTCATCTCCTCCATGCCGCTGGCCGGTTTGATGGACAGGCCCCCGCTGTCGAAGACGATGCCCTTGCCGACGATGGCTAGCAGCTTGCTGGAGTCCTCCGGCTCGTACTCGACCACCACCATGCGCGGCGGATTGGCGGCTCCCGCACCGACCGCAGCGAGTCCGCCGAAGCCCTCGGCGGCTATCTCGTGCTCGTCGAAGACGCGCACGCTCAGGGCGTGGGCGGCGGCAACATCGGCAATCCTCTCCGCCAGGATCGTGGGCGGCTTGGACCCCGCCGGAGTGTTGACTAGATCGCGCGTGAGCGCCACACCGTGCGCCAAGGCCCGCCCGCGCTCTACCGCAGCCGTGCCGCCGCCACCCTCGCCGGCCAGCACCAGCGCCTCCGTTGCCGCCGGCTTCGCCTCGGACTTGAAACGCTCGAACTTGTAGAGGCCGGCGACAAAGCCGAACGCCACCATCTCGGCGGCATTTTCGATGGCGACCAGATGGAGCGAGCTGACGGCCGTGGGATAAGGGCTGCACGTCCGGGCGGCCGCACCAGCAGCTCGCCGCAGCGCTTCCGCATCGACCTCTTCGCCAAGTCCCACGACGACGACCGCCGCGAACGGGACCGATTCGGGCGCCGGTACCACCGCAGTGGTAGCGGCAGCGCCGGTGAAGCCGGAAGATTCCAGGTAGGGCTCCAGCTGCGGCATCTGCTCGGCAAGCCACTCGCCGCCCGGGCCCCACGCGCCCCCTGCGAACCGGGGAACGATGAGAACGTCTCCCGACTCATCGCCAAGGTCCGCACCAAACCGAATATCCAGCTCCACTAGTCCTCCGTCCTGCTGGGAGCCCACTCGGTCTCCGCGTCCCGGGCGAGCATGTAGATGTAGTCGGCCATCCGATTCAGGAAGGGAACGACGGCCGATCCTTCCAAGCCACCCGCGTCGGCATACTCCACCGCGCGACGCTCGGCCCTCCGCACGATCGTCCGCGCCAGATCCAGCGCCGCGGCCAACTGGCTGCCGCCCGGCACGATGAAGCTCTCCGGGGTGCCCCGGCGGTCCACGATGGCATCGATCGCGGCCTCCAGATCGGAGATCATCTCGGGATGAACCCGACTCACCCCGTCCTGCAGGGTGTCGCGCCGTTCCGGAGCCGTCGCCAGCTCGGCGGCACATACGAACAGCGACCGCTGCGCCGCCATGATCGCCGCGCCCAGCTCACCGGCGGCCAGAGCGCGGGCGACCCCCAACGCGGAAACCGCCTCGTCCACCGTGCCATAGGCCTCCGGGCCGAACGAGGCTTTGGAGACGCGTCCTCCCATGAACAGCCCGGTGGAGCCGTCATCGCCTTTCTGGGTATAGATCTTCACGCCCGGCGCAGCCTATCTCCGAGCCGGCGTCATGTCGCCAGCATCCTGCCCACCACCGCCACCCCGAAAGCGGTCAATACGGCCAGATAGCTCAGGCCGGTGGCAGCCATGACGCCCGTGTAGCCGGGCTCCCGAAGGGAGAAGACGACACCGAGGATCAGTATCAGCGTCATCACGGTGAGTGCCAGGTACGCCCATCCCAAAACCGGGTCGGCGGTCGCCCCCGACACCAAACCCTGAGTGAGCATGTAGAGCGCGTCGGCTGACAGCCCGATTCCGCCCACCACTGCGAGCCGGTGAAGTGACCACCTCGGTAGCGTCGGGTCGACGAGAAACCAATGCCCCAACATCATCTCCGTGGTCACTCCACCCAGGAATACGGCCCCGGTGAGTAGGGGCAGCACCGCCGACTCTCCCCACCCGGCTGCGACGAAGAGCGCACCCGCAGTGGCGAAGGCGGCCACGACCCAGGCAGGCCGCGACGCCTGCAGCGCCGCGGCCGCCGCGGCGCCGGTCGCTACCCAGGCCGGCACCCCGCCGGCAACGAGGCTCAGTGCTACACCCACTGCTGTGGCCACCGCGGCGGTCAGCCACACATAGCCGCGACCCACAACCCGCCACCCCGCTACCACCGAGCCACCGGCGGCCAGACCGGCCGCCCACATAGCCAGCAGCACCGTCGGGGTGGCCTCCACCGGGGGCTAGGCGCCGTCGAGCCAGGCGACCACCTTGTCGGCTATAGCCTCGGGAGTGAACCCGTACTTGTCCGCCAACACCTCGGCCGGAGCCGATACACCGAAGTGGTCGATGCCGATGTTCAATCCGTCGCGACCGGTGAGGTCACCCCAACCGAAGGTGGCGGCCGCTTCTAAGGAAGCGCGGGGAAGGTCCATCCCGAGAACGTCGCCGTGGTAATCGTCGCCCTGATCGACAAAAGCCTCCCGGCACGGCATCGACACGACCCGAAGTGATATCCCGCGCTCGGCGAGCAGCTCGCGAGCCGCCACCGCCAGCGGCAACTCCGATCCGGTGGCGATCAGCACCGCGTCGGTGCCGGCGGCGTACACGTAAGCGCCCTTGGCGACTGGGGCCGCGGCATCGTCGTCCATCACCGGCACCCCCTGCCTGGTCAGCACCAGGCAGCTGGGACCGTCCGACCGCGCCATCGCCAGCTCCCAGGCGGCGGCGACCTCGGCGGGCGTTCCCGGGCGGATGACCCACAGATTGGGAATCGCTCGCAGCGCGGCGAGGTGAGCCACCGGCTGGTGAGTCGGGCCGTCCTCACCGAGGAAGACGGAGTCGTGCGTGAATACCCAAATGCTCGGCACGCCCATCAGCGCCCCCAAACGTATGGCGCCTCGCATGTAGTCGGAGAACTGGAGGAAGGTCGCTCCGAAAGCCCGCAGGCCACCGTGGGCGCCAATCCCGTTGACTATGGCTCCCATCGCGTGCTCCCGCACCCCGAAGCGGAGGTTGCGGCCCGCCCGGTCGGTTGCGGCGAAGTCGGCCGAGCCTTCCAGGAGCGTGTTGGTAGAGCTGGCGAGATCGGCGGCGCCTCCGATGAGATCCGGCCGCTGGGCGGCGACTGCATTGAGCGCCACACCCCCCATCTTGCGGGTTGCCACGCTGGAGCCAACCTCGAACTCCGGCGCGCTCACCGCCGGAACCGACGGCGAGAAGTACTCGGCCCACAGGTCGGCGGCGGCCGGGTTGCGCTGCCGCCACGCTTCGTGCTTTCGACGGCCTCGCTCCATGCCGGCGCTCATGAACTCGTAGACCTCAGCGGGAACCTCGAAAGGCGGATGGTGCCAGCCGAAGTGGGCGCGGATCTTGGCGACCTCCTCCTCACCGAGCGGCGAACCATGCGCCGCCGCGCTGTCTTGTTTGGAGCTCCCGTAGCCGATGTGCGTCTTGGCGGAGATGAGGCTCGGACGGTCCCCGGCGTCCCGAGCAGCGGCGATGGCTTCGCCGACTGCGCCCCGATCGTGGCCGTCGACCGTGATGGTGTGCCAGCCATAGGCATCGAAGCGTTGGGGGACATCCTCGCTGAACGTCCACTCCGTCGGGCCGACGAGCGAGATGCCGTTGTCATCGTAAATGTAGATCAGCTTGCCCAAGGCCAGGTGTCCCGCCAGTGAGGCAGCCTCGGAGGCGACACCTTCCATCAAGTCGCCGTCCGATACGAATCCGTAGGTGAAGTGGTCGACGAAGTCGGCGCCGAGCTTGGCGCGCAGATGCTCTTCGGCGATCGCCATGCCGACGCCCATCCCGAACCCTTGTCCCAACGGACCCGTGGTCACCTCGATGCCGATCTCCTGCTCTATCTCGGGATGACCGGCGGTTGGGTAGCCCCACTGCCGAAAATGGCTGATGGCTTCCATCGGAAGCGGGAAACCCGACAAGTGCAATAGCGCGTAGAGCAACATCGAGCCGTGGCCGTTGGAGAGCACGAAGCGGTCCCGGTCCGGCCACTCCGGATGGTCAGGATCAACATCGAGGAAACGAGTCCACAGCACGACGGCCAGGTCCGCCATCCCCATCGGCATCCCCGGATGCCCCGAGTTCGCCTTCTGAACCGCATCGATCGAAAGCATGCGGACGGCATCGACGGCCAATTGCTCGGTGGACATTGCTCTCCTTGATAGTCCGACGCGAACCGGCGCAAGGGTAGTTGGGAAGGAGGTCCAACAAAGCTGGCGCCGGCCGATGGTCGGTATCGTCTGTGCCATGGCCGTCGAGGAGAGCCAATGAGCGGTCGGCCACCGGGCCGCGCGCCCGCCACCGATGAGTGAGCCTCGCCTGCGGGCGACCCGTGAGCAGATTCTCAGTTTCCGCCGTCGCGGGTCACACTTGGAGGCGCGCTTGGCTCCGGGTGCTGATTCGCTGCGACGGGCGGCGTGGGCCGGCCTGCAGGACAGCATGCCGCGGGCAGCCGTGCTCTCACTGCACGCCAGAGTGGAGGCGGTCAAGCCGACCACATGGGAGGACTCCTCCCCCATACAGGTGTGGGGACCTCGCTTCAGCGCATTCGTAGTGGCCGTGCGTGACCGGGCCGTTTTCACTATGGGAAGGCTGCCGCCCTCCGGCAGGCGCCGCCAAACCGCCCAAGCAATGGCCGCGCAGCTGGCGGACTTGCTGGGCGAGCAGCAGATGACGTATCGCGAAGCAGGGCGCACCCTCGGAGTTCCGCCCAACCAGCTCCGCTACGCCGCCCTCACGGGCACGGTCGTGCTGCGATGGAGGGGTGCCGGGAAACCGATGATCCGCATCGTCGACGCACCTGATGTCGATGAAGGGGAAGCTCGCCACGAGCTCGTCCGGCGGTATCTGCACGTGTTCGGGCCGGCGACCGCTGTGTCCTTCTCCAAGTGGGCCGGGGTTGCGCCGGTGCAGGCCGAAGCCACGTTTACCGACCTGCGGCGCGAGCTGGCGGCCGTGAGCACTCCTGTGGGGGCGGGCCATATCCTGGCGCGCGACGAGGCGGCGCTGGTGGAGAGCTTTGCGTCGCCATCGACCGCGCGACTGCTCCCCAGCGGCGACACCTACTACTTGCTCCAGGGACCTGATCGCGCGCTGCTGATCGCCGATGAGAAAAAGCGCCGCCAGCTCTGGACCTCCCGGGTGTGGCCCGGCGCCGTGCTGCTCAACGGCGAGATCGTCGGCACATGGCGGCGCAACAAGACCAGAGTGTGCATCTCGGCGTGGCAGAGCCTGTCGGCGCCGGACCGCGAGGCCATCGAAGCCGAGGCACGATCGTTTCCGCTGATCGAGCAGCCGATCTCCGTCAGCTGGAACTGAGCGCGTCGGTCTTCAGCAATGGACTGGTCAAGGACACCGCCTCACCCCTCAACAGTCCCTAGCCGACGATCGCCAGCTCCCGCGGCGATCGGTT
>JBFIXI010000014.1:0-61074 GCA_041605955.1 Acidimicrobiia bacterium | reverse complement strand
CCTCCGGGGGGACCCACCTGGGCTGGAGGGACCTTCCCGCCTCCGGGGGGACCCACCTGGGCTGGAGGGACCTTCCCGCCTCCGGGGGGACCCACCTGGGCTGGAGGGACCTTCCCGCCTCCGGGGGCCCACCTGGGCTGGAGGGACCTTCCCGCCTCCGGGGGGACTCACCTGGGCTGGAGGGACCTTCCCGCCTCCGGGGGGACTCACCTGGGCTGGAGGGACCTTCCCCCTCCGGGGGGGACCCACCTTCTCAACACTCCGCTTTTCCTGTCCCTGGGGACTGACGACCGAGTTGACTCGGGGGCTACGCGCCGGGTCGAAACTCTCTTCTCACGGTGAACCGGGAGTCATAAAGTTGTGCCATGACAGCCCCACCGACCGACCGGCAGCCACTGACGGCTCCGTTCGTGGGGGTCGCCTTGGTGGCGCTCGGGGCGGCTTCCGTTGTGGCTCTGCTGTCGTTCGGCGGACAGATAGTGCTGGCGCCGGTCCTGGTGCCGCTCCAATGGCTGGCGGTCCGCAGGTCTACCGAGTTGGTACGCGCCGTCTTCACCGTGTTGGCGGCGTTGCTGATGATGGAGTT
Source organism: Acidimicrobiia bacterium (assembly GCA_041605955.1). GTDB lineage: Bacteria > Actinomycetota > Acidimicrobiia > Spongiisociales > UBA5794 > JAHEJX01. Next base: position 60,488 of record JBFIXI010000014.1, on the reverse strand, counting down.
CTTCGTGATCCTGAGTTCCGGCGTCTTGTCGAACGATACGGCGGCGGCGCTCACCGGCCTCGGTCTTGGCGGGGCCGCTACGTACGTCTTCTACCGGACCTCCCGCTCGGGCCCGGGTCTTGCGAGGTAGTCGGCTCCGAGTCTTCCGGCTCCGCGCCCTTCTCGGCGCCACGGATCTCGGCGAGCTTCACGGCCGCAAGCGCGATCACGATCGGAACGATGAACATGAGCGCCTCGTCCCATCCGCCTTGGTGGGCGAGGAACCAATCCATGTCACCCCGCCAGGATGAAGAGGCCGAGGCTGGTCAATGCCACCATGAGCGCCAGCATCGCATACTGGGTGCGTACGGCAACTTCACTTCCGAACTCAGCCAACGCTCGGTCGTGAGCCAGCGCCACGCCGCCGATGTGGCCGAGCACGATCACCGCTACCTGGACATACCACACGAGCCACACCTTGCTGGTGAAGACGATGCGCCAGTCGGCCGTGCCGAACAGATCCCAGCCTCGGCCGAACGGGTCGGAGGCGTTGTGCACCAGTTCCTGGCCTTCGAACACGATGAAGCTGAAGTAGTGGGCGAACGCGTAGGCGAACGCGATGGGCACCAAGGTGTGGGCGAAGCTGTTGGCGATGCCGACGACACTGCCGGCCGATCCGGCGAGACGTCGGGCGGAGTGACAGGCGACGTAATAGAGGCCGCCGATGACGAGCGTGGTGAGCACCAAAGCCAGCGTCTCGAACCACATCTCGCGGCGCAGGTCGCCGACCAGATCCGACCACCACGAGGCTCCCGACATCCCGTCATAGGTGACTGAGCCAATCATCAAGATGATGAACGCCGTTGTTCCCCGGTGAATGGGGAGGCTCGGAAGAGCCGCCAGGAAGCGCCGTCGCTCGGGGCGCTCCGCGCCGCGCAGCTCGATTGGGGCCATACGCGAGATGATTCCGGTGTAAGTCTCGAAGCCGGCGCCCGTCGCCAGCGCGGTCTGTGGGCCGATGAGGCCGGAGATCACGAACAGGTATAGGCCGTAGACCAGGGCGGCGATCGCCAGGCTCCGCGGCGACGTGTTGGCGGGATAGACCAGCTCGAACCACACAAATGCCCCGAAAACGATGACCGACGGCCACACCCCGATCCGCTTCAGCCAATCGGGCTTCTCCTCGGCGTTGACCCAGATGGACTCGACTATCTGCCGGTAGGGGCTCATCGTGCGCCACAAGCCGCCCACGATCACGCAGCCGAAAGGCACGACGAGCCAGAAGAACACCCACACCAGTACGGGAGCGATGGCCCTGGTCGTGGCGGCACCGTCGGCTACGCCGTTGGCGATCACCAGCACCAACCCCACCGCCGCCAGCAAGCGGAGCACGGCCGTGATCCGGCCCGGCCCGCGCAACCCGAAGGTGACTCTCCGATATTCGCCCTGGAGGCGTGGTTGCGGCCAGCTCCAGCTCAGCACGACGAACGAGATCACCACGGCCAGGCCGGCGCCCACGATGAAGTAGCTGAGCGGCACCGGCAGGTCGGTGCGGCCGCCGACGTGGGCCAGCCAGGTCATCAAGCGACTTCGATCAGAACCAGCTCGAGGCGGGAGCCCTCGAGCTCAGCCTCGAACACCCCCGGGATGGAGGCTTCGAAGCGAAGCACGGCGGGTTGGCCCGGAGCGACGTCGGCAAAGTGGTCGTAGCCGTGCAAGTGGACCTCGTCGGCGACATCGGCGGTGACTGTCAGCACGACCATCTCCCCGAGGGGAACTCGCACTCTGCCGGGGCCTTTCACCTCGCCACTCGCCACCGTGACCTCGATAGCGATGGTTCCCGGCGCAACGGTGGTGGTAGTGATCGGTTCGGGAGTGAGCGTCGTTGAGGTTGCCGGAGTTGTCGTGGTTGTCCCCAGGCTGGTGGAGGTGGCAGGTGGCTGAGTCGTGGTTGCCTGGCCCGTCGTCGTAGTGACGCTGGTCGTGTCGACAGAGGTTGTGGCCGTCGTTGCTGGTGCAGTCGATGTAGTGGTGGACGCGGCGTCTTCTCCGCCGCCGCACGCAGCCGCTACAAGCAGGAGTGCTAGGAAGGAAACATTCCGCAATCGGGTCATCGAGCGGGAGACTAATGTCACCGCCGGCGCGCAGAACTCGACGTGAGTCGGGCAGCTCCCTCCCTACTGCTTGCATAAATATGCAGACATGCGTATGCTGCGGCAGCGGCTGGCGCCGGCGCCCTACACAGCCGGAGCCGTACACAGCCGGAGCTCCACACAGTCGTGGCAGCTTTGGAAGATGGCGGCGATCGGCGCGTCGCCATGTCCACTAATCGGAGTCGACCTTACGGTGGCGTTCACGTTGAGCCAGCAAACATCGGTAGCTGTGATCGGAGCCTCGGGCTACGCCGGCGGTGAGCTGGTGCGGCTCGTCGACGGCCACCCTTTCATGACCCTCGACGTGCTAGCCGGACACACCTCGGCCGGACGTGCGCTGCGCGAGATTCATCCTCAGCTCCCCGACGGCGACCGATTGCTGACATCGCTGGAGGACGCCTTGGAGGCCGACGTCGAGCTGGCGTTTCTGGCACTGCCGCATGGCGCTTCTGCGGAGCCGGCCATGGCCTTGCTAGCCGGGGGAGCCAAGGTTGTCGACCTCGGCGCTGACTTCCGCCTTCGTGATGAGTCCACATACGCCGCGGCCTACGGGGGCCCCCATCCGTTCCCGGAGGAGCTCGGACGGTGGCCCTACGGGTTGCCGGAGATCAACCGCGCCGCGCTCGGCGGAGCCGACCGGGTGGCGGTGCCCGGCTGCTACCCGACCTCGGCAGTGCTGGCGTTGATCCCTGCGATCGCCGGAGGGCTCATCGACCCGGAGTCGCTCGTGGTCGATTCGATGTCGGGAGCATCTGGCGCCGGACGTTCCGCACACAGCCACCTCAGCTACGGAGCGATCGACGAAGGCGTCAAGGCTTACGCCGTCGCCACCCATCGCCACCGTCCCGAGATGGAACAGGCCATCGCGGCGGCCACCGGGGCAGACGCCTCCACGGTACGGGTGTCGTTCACCCCCCACCTCGTACCCATGCAACGCGGCCTGTTGTCGACCTGCTCGGCCCCGCTCACCACTACGGCTTCAGCGGACGAGCTCGTGGACGCTCTCGCCAAGGCCTATGCCGACGAGCCCTTCGTCGACGTAGTCGACGCGCCGCCGCTGACACGCTGGGTAGTCGGCTCCAACCGATGTCTGATCTCGGCCCACGTCGACGGCCACGCCGGCCGGGCGATCGTCATTGCGGCGCTCGACAACCTGCTGAAGGGAGCCGCCGGGCAGGCGATGCAGTGCGCCAACCTGATGCTCGGCTTCCCCGAGACCACCGGACTTCCCATAGCCGGGTGGATGCCGTGAGCGTTGCCGTTCCCGCCGGGTTCGCCGTCGCCGGCGTCGCCGCCGGAGTCAAAGCCGATGACGCGCTCGACCTGGCGATGGTGGTGGCTCAGGCGGGCACGGTCGGCGCCGCCGTGTTCACGACGAACTCGGCGGCGGCGGCTCCGGTTCGGCTGAGCCGCAAGCATCTGGCGGTATCACGCGCAGTGCGTGCCGTCGTGCTCAACTCGGGTGGTGCCAACGCAGCGACCGGAGCGGCCGGAGACGAGACGGCCGCGGCGATGGCGGCCGAAGCGGCGACCGCGATCGGGTGTGACGTCACCGAGATCCTGGTGTGCTCGACGGGCACGATTGGAACCCAGTTGCCGCGGGATCGGGTGTTGGCCGGCATCCGCAGTGCATGCGGCGGCCTGGCATCGGGCACCGACGCCAGCGAGCGGGCGGCCCGAGCCATCATGACCACCGACAGTGTGCCCAAGCAGGCGGGCTTGGCGTCGCCGGCGGGATGGTCGATCGGTGCGATCGCCAAGGGTGCCGGAATGATTCGGCCCGACATGGCGACCATGCTGGCGGTGCTCACCACCGACGCACGAGTGGCTCCAGACGTGCTGGATGGGGCGCTACAAGCCGCAGTGGATCGCTCGTTCCACGAGCTGAACGTCGACGGATGCTCCTCGACCAACGACACCGTGATCGCGCTCGCCTCGGGCGCCTCGGACGTGGAGCCGACCGTCACCGAGTTCGCCGCGGCCCTCGAGACGGTGTGTCGCGATCTGGCCCAGCAGTTGGCTGCCGATGCTGAAGGCGCCAGCCGGGTAGTCGTCATCAATCTGACCGGAGCGGCCGACGACGCGTCCGCCCGTCACCTGGGCCGGGCGATAGCCGATTCGGCGCTGGTGAGAGCGGCGTTCTACGGAGGGGATCCGAACTGGGGACGCATCGTGGGCGCCCTGGGCACCGTGGCGCCGGCCGACGTCGTCGACCAGGTGGACATTGCCTTCGAGGGAGTCCCGGTGGCCCGGGGCGGGGTAGCGGTGAGCTGCGACGAGGACGCGCTGGCCGCCCGTATGGCCAGCGGTGACTTCAGGGTCGATGTGCGGGTGGGTTCAGGTCCCGGCGTGGCCAGGATCCTGACGACCGACTTGACGCCTGAATACGTCCGGTTCAACGGGGAGCGCTCATGATGGAACCGGCGGCGGGGCGCGGCTGATGTCCACCGGACACTCGACACCTGATCCGGCGAAGAGTCGCATCGCCAAGACGATGGGCAAGGCGGCCATCTTCAGCGAGGCCCTGCCATTCATCAAGCGCTTCCGCGGCGCCACGGTCGTGATCAAGTACGGCGGCTCGGCAATGGTCGACGAAGACCTCCGGGCGACCTTTGCCGACGACGTAGCGATGCTGCATTACGTCGGCATCAAGCCGATCATCGTTCACGGCGGCGGCCCCCATATCTCGGCGGCGATGGGCCAGCGCGGCATCGAGCCGCAATGGGTCGACGGGCTACGGGTGACCGACGCCGAGACGATTCGCGTGGTCCAAGCCACCTTGGCCGGGGAGATCAATCCCGACATCGTGCGACTGATGAACTCGCACGGGGCAGTGGCGGCGGGCATCAACGGCCTCGACGGCAATCTGTTCGTAGCCAAGTCGAAAGACGCCCGGTTGGGTTTCGTGGGCGAGGTCACCGAGATCAATCCGGGCTTGATCCACAGCCTGCAGGCGGAGGGCTATGTCCCCGTGGTGGCGCCGCTGGCCCGAGGAGTGGACGGGCACGCCTACAACCTCAACGCGGACACCACCGCCGGGGCGCTGGCGACTGCGCTCGGTGCCCGCAAACTGGTGTTCCTCACCGACGTCGAGGGGCTCTATCGCGATCTCGGCGACGAAGACTCGCTCCTGTCGCGAGCCATCGTGCCCGAGCTCCAGGAGATGTTGGCGAGCGGCGGGGTATCGGCGGGGATGCTGCCCAAGCTGCGCAGCGCCATCGACGCCATCGCCGGGGGCGTGGAGCGCGTGCACATCCTCGATGGGCGGGTGCAGCATGCGGTCTTGCTCGAGATCTTCACCCCAGAGGGCATTGGCACGATGATCACCGCGACCCAGGTGCCCTGATGGAGCAGACATGAGCCCCAACCCCGCCACTCGCCACGCTCGCCGCCGCCTGGTGCGTCAACTGCTATCCGATGGGGCAGTTACCAGCCAGAAACAGCTGGCCGAAGCGCTGGGCGAAGCCGGCTTCACGGTGACCCAGGCCACCGTTTCCCGCGATCTCGATGCGCTGGGCGCTGTGCGCGTCAAGTCCGACGAGAGCGGCGTCCACTACGAGATTCTGGACGACCGCTTCGCTTTCAAACAAGGGGTGGATTCGCTCGCGCACGCCCTCAACCAGTTCGCCCAGTCCATTGCGGCGTCCGGCAACCTCGTGGTCATCCACACCGCACCCGGGGCGGCCCACCTGTTGGCCAGTGCTCTGGACGGTGCAGGTTTCGACGAGGTGCTCGGTACGGTGGCGGGCGACGACACGATCATGATCGTCGCCGCCGAGGGGATTGCCGGCGCCGCGGTCGCCGAGTTGCTCGAGTCGATAGGAGCCGGCTGAATATGCGCGATATCAAACGGGTCGTACTCGCCTACAGCGGCGGGCTCGATACCTCGGTCATCTTGAAATGGATCAAGGAGGAGTACGGCGCCGAAGTCATCGCGTACACCGCCGACGTCGGCCAAGGCGACGAGGTGGCTGAAGCCGTGGACAAGGCGATGGCCACCGGAGCCGTGGAGGCGGTCGCCGAGGATCTGCGCGACGAGTTCGTCGCCGATTTCGTGTTTCCGGCGCTGCGGGCCAATGCGGTGTACGAGGGCTACTACCTGCTGGGCACCTCGCTGGCCCGGCCCGTCATCGGGAAGGGCCTGGTGGATGCCGCCGAGCGCTTCGAGGCCGACGCCATCGCCCACGGCGCGACCGGGAAGGGCAACGATCAGGTGCGTTTCGAGTTGACGGCGTTCGCCCTCAAGCCCGACATCAAGGTCATCGCTCCGTGGCGGGAGTGGGACCTGCGGGGCCGCGCCGACTGCGTGCGCTACGCCGAAGAGCACGGCATTCCGGTTCCGGTCACGCCCGACAAGCCCTACTCGACCGACGCCAACCTGCTCCACATCTCATACGAGGGGGGCGTGTTGGAGGATCCATGGGAGCCGCCGCCCAAGGGCATGTTCCGGATGACGGTCGATCCGTGGGAGGCGCCCGACATCATGGAGACGGTCACCGTGGGATTCGAAGCAGGGACACCCGTCAGCGTCAACGGCACGCGGCTCGAACCCGCTCCGCTTCTGATGCGACTCAACGAGCTGGGGGGAGCCGCCGGCGTGGGGCGGATCGACATCGTCGAGAACCGCTTCGTAGGCATGAAGAGCCGGGGCGTCTACGAGACCCCGGGCGGCACAATCCTGCATCACGCTCATCGGGCGGTGGAATCGATCACGCTCGACCGCGAGGTGATGCACCTGCGCGACGAGCTGTCGCCGCGCTACGCCGAGATGGTCTACAACGGTTTTTGGTACGCCCCGGAGCGAGAGGCTTTGCAGGCCTTCATGGACGACATCCAGCAGCGGGTCAACGGCGAAGCCAGGCTCACCCTGTACAAAGGAAATGTGATCGTAGATGGCCGCAGATCGGATGACTCCCTCTACGACGAGGCCACAGTCACGTTCGAGGAGGACGACGTTTACGACCAGGGCGACGCTACCGGGTTCATCCGCTTGCAGTCGCTGCGCCTGCGCACGTTCGCCGAGAAGCGGCTCGGCGAGGGCGAGTAGCCGTGTCGCTGTGGGGAAGCCGCTTCTCCGAGGCTCCAGATGACGTGCTGTGGAGCTACACCGTCGACACCACGGACCGGCGGCTGCTGCTCGACGACCTGGCCGGGTCGCTGGCCCACGTGGCGATGCTCGAACACGTCGGAATCGTCGATCGGGACGAGGGGGTCGAGCTGCGGCGAGGGCTCGAAGCCGTCCTCGGCGAGGCTCGCGCCGACCAGTTCGAATTCCTCGACTCCGACGAAGACGTGCACTCGGCGGTGGAGCGTCGCCTCGCTGAGCTGATCGGTCCGGTCGCCGGCAAGCTACACACGGGGCGCTCCCGCAATGATCAGGTGGCGCTCGACCTGCGGCTCTACATGCGGCGGGTGGCGGCAGATCGCATCGCTCAGCTCGAGTCGTTCGCCGTGACCTTGGCCGATGCTGCCGAACAGGCCGGCGAGACGATCGTGGCCAGCTATACCCATCTCCAGCAGGGTCAGGCGATACCGCTGGCCCACCACTTGCTGGCTTACGGCTGGATGCTGCTGCGGGACCGGGCTCGCTTCGTCGATCTGCTGGACCGCCTCGACGAGTCGCCGCTGGGAGCGGGTGCCGGCGGTGGCACCTCGCTGACCATTGATCCTGCGGTCACCGCCGCCGCGCTCGGCTTTGCCGCCGTGTTCGACAACTCCATCGACGCGGTCGCCTCCCGCGACACTGCAGCCGAGTTCGTGTTTGCCGCTGCGCAGTCAATGGTGACGTTGTCCCGCATGGCCGAAGATCTGCTGCTGTGGGCGACGGCTGAGTTTGGCTGGGCTACCTATCAGGATCGCCACACCACCGGCTCGTCGGCGATGCCCCACAAGAAGAATCCGGATATGGCGGAGTTGGCCCGAGGCAGGGCGGCGACGGTGATAGGGGACGTGGCCGCCATCCTGGCTCTACAAAAGGGCCTGCCGATGGCGTACAACCGCGACTTGCAGGAGGACAAGCGGATCGTCTTCCACGCCGACGATACGCTCGGGGCAACCCTCCAAGCCTTGCAGGCGATGCTGGCGGGCACATCGTTTGCGCCCCCGCACCCCTCGTCATGGGTGGGGGCGCTCGACCTCGCTGAGGCTCTCACCGCCCGCGGGGTGCCGTTTCGCGAGGCCCACCATGCAGTGGGCCGGCTGGTGAGCGAGCTGATGGCGTCCGGCAAGGAGCTGGGCGATGCCGATCTGGAGTCGCTACGCGGCGTCGACCGCCGCTTCGAAGCAGTCGATCTGGAGCTCGTCGATCCTGCCCGATCCGTCCGCAAACGGGCCAGCGCCGGGGGCGGTTCGCACGAATCGGTGGCTGCTCAGATCGCCAGAATTCGCGCCTTAACGGAGTGATTCGCGCTCTGCGGGCTGGCGACAGCCGATTTCGTAGGTCGGTGGACTCATTTGGGGCTCGATAGGCAGAAACCTCGTCACAAACGGCTCGCAATGGTGTCTAATAGGTATGCGAGCAAGTAGGGGGCATTCGCAGAACGCACGGCCAGGTGCGTAGGGGAACCGTCTTCTCGAAGACGGAGGTAGGAGCTCCACGGCGGTGGGGGCGGGTCGGAAGACCTGCTGGGCCTAGGAGCGTGACAGGCTTCTGTCTCGGCGCCAAACCGGCGCCGAGACAGAACGCCAGTCGGCAATCGAATCCAAAGATCAGCGGCGACTCGACTCTCATGTGCGGGCCAGGAAGTCACCCTTCGGGCTGCCTCCCCGCAACTCTCCTCCAGCGGGATGAGAGTCGCCGCGCCCGGATTTGCCCGCTTCAGCCCGCCCAGCCCGCCCAGCCCGCCCAGCCCGCTTCAGTCCGAATGTCTGTGCGGAAGTGATGGACCGGTGGCGGTGTACCGAAGCAGGTGCACCCCGGGGAGCGCAGCTACGCCGCAGTGGCGAGCTTCTCGTCACAAAAGGTGCAGTGGGCGGGACACCGTTCCACTACGGCGAAGTCGAAGCCGCCGTCACTGAGTCGCTGGAGAGCCCGAGCGATAGCTGGATCGGAGGAGTGATCTGCGTCCGGAGCCGAATGACTACGAGCCGTGTCGGCTGTGAAAGCGGCCATGGCGTGAGTTGTGTTCATGGCAACAACGTACCCCGGCCCTATGACAAGAAAACCAGGCTGAGACGAGATAGGCCGCAGTGACCTGAGAGCGCGAGGGTGCGATCAGGCCGCCAGCGGCGCCACGTAGCGCCACGTGGTGAGGAAGTGAAGGCTGGTCGCCGAGACCACCATCACGTGGAACAGCTCGTGATACGAGAACACCCGCGGCCACAGACGAGGCCGGTTCGTCACCAGGAACACCATCCCCACCGTGTACAGCACCCCACCCATCGCCATGAATACCACGGCCAGCGCGCCGGCGCGTTGGGCGAACGGGACCATGATGAACAGCGACAGCCAACCCATGGTCACCATCAGCGCAATGCCGAACGTGTTGCGCTCCCGGGGGAAGAAGCTCTGCTGCCCGATGCCGACGACGGCAAAAGCCCACACCACGATGAGCGTGGCCACCCGCCACCATCCGTCGAGGGCGATCCACGCAACCGGGGTATATGTGCCGGCGATCAGAATGAAGATCATCGAGTGGTCCAGGCGCTGCATACGACGGTTCCAGATCTCTTTCCACGGCACCGAGTGGTAGAGGGAGCTGGTCGTGTATAGCGAGACCATGGCGATGCCGAAGACGGCGGCCGCAATGCGCCCGCCGAGTGTGTCGATGCGCAGTACCAGGAACACCGAGCCCCACAGCGCAGCGACGGCAGCCGCGCCGTGGAGAAAGCCCCGAACCGGGTTCTCCATCTTGCCGAGTTTCAGCCTGGCCTCATGCACTGCCACCAGGATAGGTGATTCTCGGGCTTGCCCGGCGCAGCCCGGCGGAACACAATCCCATTGATCCGGCGCATAGATCCGGCGCATAGACGCGGCTAGTGGAGGTATGGCGATGACCGAATTCTTCACCGAGGTGACCGAGCCGATTGCATTTGGCGGCCTCGATTCGACCGACCCGTTCCGGTTCAAGGTGTACGACCCGGACCGGACGGTGCTCGGCACGCGTATGGAAGATCATCTGCGCATAGCGGTCTGCTACTGGCACTCGTTCAATTGGCCGGGCAGCGACGTCTTCGGAGTCGGTACCTTCGACCGGCCGTGGCTGACACACTCGGCCGATCCCATGCAAGCGGCGCGCCACAAGGCGGACGCCGCTTTCGAGTTCTTCACCAAGCTGGGGGTGCCGTTCTTCTGCTTCCACGACGCCGATCTGGCGCCGGCGGGCAAGACGTTCGCCGAGTCGGCTTCGAATCTCGCCGCCATGGTCGACTACGCCGAGCAGAAGATGGAGGAGACCGGGGTGCGGCTCCTGTGGGGGACGGCCAACCTGTTCTCCCATCCGCGATATGCCGCCGGCGCGGCCACCAACCCCGATCCGGAGGTCTTCGCCTATGCCGGCGCCCAGGTGCTGCACGCCCTCGAGGCTACGCACCGGCTCGGCGGCGCCAACTACGTGCTGTGGGGCGGCCGGGAGGGCTACGAAACGCTGCTGAACACCGACCTGAAGCGGGAGGCCGACCAGTTGGGTCGCTTCCTCACCATGGTCGCCGACCACAAGCGCAACATCGGTTTCAGTGGCACCCTGCTGATCGAGCCCAAGCCGCAGGAGCCGACCAAGCACCAATACGACTACGACTGCCAGTCGGTGCACGGCTTTCTGCAACGCTACGACCTGGCGGACGAGTACCGAGTGAACATCGAGGTCAACCACGCCACATTGGCGGGCCACTCCTTCCACCACGAAGTCGCCTACGCCATCGACAACGGCATCTTCGGTTCGGTCGACGCCAACCGGGGTGACTACCAGAACGGATGGGACACCGACCAGTTCCCCAACTCCGTGGACGAGCTATCGCTGGCGATGCACGAGATCTTGCGGGCCGGGGGCTTCACCACCGGTGGTTTCAACTTCGATGCCAAGCTGCGCCGGCAGTCGCTGCATCGCTCGGATCTGTTTCACGGCCACATCGGAGGAATCGACACTCTGGCCCGGTCTCTCCTGGTGGCGGCGGACATGATCGAGGAGGAAACGCTGGTCGGTCCCCGTCGGGAGCGCTACGCCGCTTGGAACGGCGACCTGGGTAACGCCATCACATCCGGGGCCGAGACCCTACGATCGCTCGAGGACCGGGTCCGCGCCGGTGAGATCGACCCTTCCCCGGTATCGGGCCGGCAGGAGATGTTGGAGAACGCGGTGAACCGCATGATCTGGGCGGCGCGGGGCTGAGGACCGGTTTTTCCTCCCGGAGACGCCCAGTGCACGCAGAACTTCCGGCGTCTCCTAGTGTCTGTTTGGAGAGGGAGAGGTCAAGTCAGCCTGGTGGGGCGACGAGAAGAACATGATGAGCCTCAACTCCATAAAAGCGGTCGTCAAGAAGCCGCTCTATCGGATCTACGAGAGTCGCATCCTCAAATTCCTCGATCGAGATCGGCTGCCGGGCCACATCGGAGTGATCCTCGACGGTCATCGCCGATACGCCCGCGCCGAGAAGCTCGCTGAGGTCCGCCACGGCTACGAGATCGGTGCCGCCAAGTTCTTCGAGTTCCTCGAATGGACGCACGAGTTCGAGATCCCGGCGATAACTTGCTGGCTGCTCTCCAAGGAGAACTTGGATCGCCCGAACGCAGAGTTGGAGCCGCTGTGTGACGTCCTCGGTGACCTCGTCGAGCGTCTCCCAGCCGCCGTTGCCGACCACAACCTCGCGCTGCGCTTCGCGGGCAGCCTCGACCTGCTGCCTCCGGAGCTGGCCGCCAAAGCCAAGCGCGCCGCCGAACAGAGCCAAGCCGGCTCCCGCCAGCTCACGATCGCCCTCGGCTACGGCGGACGCCAGGAGATCGTCGATGCCACTAGGGACATGATCACCAAGCTGGCGGCCGAGGGCCTCTCCCCGGAAGCCATCGTCGAGAAGGTCGACGCCAACTTGCTGGCGTCGCATATGTACAACCCCGACGTGCCGGATCCCGACCTGGTCATCCGCACCTCCGGCGAAGCCCGTCTCTCCGGTTTCCTGCTGTGGCAGGCCGCCTATGCCGAGTTCGCGTTCGTCGATGTGCTGTGGCCCGAGTTCCGCCGCGTCGACTTCTTGCGCGCCCTACGTGAGTTCACCCACCGGGAGCGCCGCTTCGGGAAGTGAGGTGCTTCGATCGAAACGGGTTTCGATCGGATGCCTGCAGCGTAGGCCCTTGCCTTCGAGCGCGGCCGAGCAGATAGGTCGGGTTGCTCGCGACGGCGCCTGATGTTGCCACGTCGCTGGTACCTACGCAGAAAGAACCGCGGCCGACTGTTTGAAAGCCGACACCTCCTCCCGGAAACGCCTCCGCTTCGTGACCTACCGTTGCGTTGTACCGCCGAGCGCGCACTTGTAGCGTCCCCCCGATGAGCACCCACAGCGCGGTCGAGGATCCCCGCAACGAGAGCATCGAGATCTACATCAACGGCGAGTTCTTTCCACGGGCGGAGGCGAGGATCTCGGTGTTCGACAGCGGGTTTCTGGTCGGCGACGGGGTGTGGGATGGGCTGCGCCTCCACAACGGAGCATTCGTCCACTTGGATCGGCATCTCGATCGCCTGTTTTCCAACGCCGCCGCCATCGATCTAGAAATCGGGATGAGCCGGGAGGAGGTGGCCGCCGCCTTGCGAGAGACTGTGGAGCGCAACGGCATGGATACCGACGTCCACGTGCGGCTCATGGTCACCCGGGGCAACAAGAAAACGCCCAGCCAGCATCCGGCCAACACCGTGGGGGGCCCCAACATCGTCATCATCGCCGAGCACAAGGTGGCGTCACCCGAGGTAGCTGCCGCCGGAGTCAAGCTGTTCACGTCCACAGTGCGGCGCCCCGGGCCGGACGTGCTCGACCAGAAGCTCAACTGTCACAGCAAGCTGCACGAGGTGATTGCGCTGATCCAGGCGACCAAAGCCGGCGCCGACGAGGCGCTGATGCTCGACGTGACCGGGGCGGTGGCCACCTGCAACGCCACCAACTTCTTCATAGTCCGTTCCGGCGAGGTGTGGACCTCGACGGGTCAGTACTGCCTCAACGGCATCACCCGGGCACTCGTGATCGAGCTGTGTCGCGCCAACGACATCCCGGTCTTCGAGCGGGTCTTCTCGCTGACCGACGTCTACTCGGCGGACGAATCCTTCGTTACCGGCACCTTCGGCGGCCTCACCCCGGTGAGCGAGGTGGACGGCCGGCGGATCGGGGACGGCGCAGTACCCGGTCCGGTGACGGCCCGGCTCACCGGCTTGCTGCGCGCTGCGATCGAAACGGCGGGCCATGGCTGAGAAGACGCCCACGAAGCGGATCCACATGATCTCGGGGCCGCGCAACATCTCGACTGCCATGATGTACAGCTTCCGCTCCCGGGCCGACACGACCGTCTTCGACGAGCCGTTGTACGCCAACTACCTCCGCGTCACCGGCATCGATCATCCCGGCCGGGAGGAGACGATGGCCTCGATGCCCGTCGATGGCGAAGAGGCGATCCGCACGATCATCTTGGGTCCGTATTCGACCCCCATTGCTTTCTTCAAGAACATGGGCCACCACATCGTCGGCGTCGGCCTGGACCGGAGCTTTCTCGCCAAGGTCACCAACTTCTTCCTGATCCGGGAGCCCGCCGACGTGATCACGTCGCTCATCAAGAACCTTCCCGAGCCCACGCCCGAGATGACCGGGCTGCCCCAGCAAGCGGAGCTGATCGACTACCTGATCGACCGGGGCCAGCGTCCCGTCGTGGTCGGCTCCCGCCAGATCCTCGAAGACCCGGCAGGCCAGCTGGCGGCGTTGTGCGCCCGGCTCGGCATCGAATGGGATCCGGCGATGCTGCATTGGGAGGCTGGTCCCAAGCCGGAGGACGGCACGTGGGCGCCTCACTGGTACGGGCGGCTCCATCAGACGACGGGCTTCGAGCCCTACCGGGCGAAGAAGGAAGTCGTTCCCGACCGGCTGCACGACGTCCTCGCCGAGTGTCAGCCGGCCTACGAGAAACTGGCCGCGTTCTTGGGGTAGCGATCAGGCGCCAGCGGCTCGTGCTCAGTGAGACTTGGTAGGGTCGCCAGGCGGGGAACCGCCGGCGCGCCGCTCCTCGTCTAATCAACATGAGAACAAGGACGATTCGGATAACCGGCCTGCTGGCGGCGCTCGCATTGTTATTCGCCGCCTGTGGCGATGACTCGACCGATACCACCGTGCCCGGGACCGACCCCACCCCCGACCCGATCAAGCTCGCCGGCACCCGATGGGTGGCCACCGACATGTTCCTCGGTGGGGCTCCGGTGGCGCTCGTGCCCAATGCCGCCCCCACGATCGAGTTCGACAACGACGGCCGCAGCTTCGGCGGCACCACCGGCTGCAACCTGTACTTCGGCGAGTACACCCTCGGCACCGGGACGATCCAGTTCGGCGGCATCGGGAGGACGGAGATGGCCTGCGAGGAGCCGCTGATGGCCCAGGAGAGCAACGTCATCCAAGTGCTCGAACGTGCCAGCGTCTACAACGTCGTCGAAGGGGTGCTCACTATTGGTGAGGTCGGCGGTTCTGCTCTGCAGTTCGTCGACCGAGCCACGGTGTTCCCCGACGCCGAGTTGATGGGCACGCAGTGGATCGCCGACACGATCATCCGGGGCCAGGCGGCCAGCACGCTGGTTCCCGGCACCGAGGTCACGCTCCACGTCGAAGCCAACGCGCTGCGGGGCTTCGGTGGGTGTAACGACTACGGAGCCGACATCGAGATCGACGGCAACCAGATCCGAGTGGGCCAGATCACGTACACCGAGATCGCCTGCATGGGCGAGGGCATCATGCAGCAGGAGGCCTTCGTATTCACCATTTTGGGCAACGACTTCACCTTCGAGATCGACGGCGACCGGCTGACGATCCTGGATCGCAACGGAGACGGGCTCGGTTTCCAGGCGGGGACCTGAGCGGCTACGTTCCCTCCGGAGGCTGCAGTCTCTCGCCCCACGCCTGCGTGTAGCGATCCAAGATCATCGCCATCAACACCAGGGCCAGGCCCACTTCGAAACCCAATCCGAACAGGCTGCGGGTCAACGCCCGGATCGTCTCGAATCCCAGCCCGCCACCGCCGACGAACCCGGCGATGATCACCATGGCGAGCACCATCATGATCACCTGGTTGATGGCCGCCATGATGGTCGGAGCCGCTAGCGGGACACGAACGCCGAGCAAGGTCTGGCGAGGGGTCGCTCCGAAGGTGCGGGAGGCCTCCACCGACTCCTCCGGCACCTGGCGGATGCCCAACGCCGTGATGCGAATTCCCGGCACGATGGCGTAGAGCACCGAAGCGATCAGCCCGGGGACGACCCCCACGGTGAAGAGGATCACAACCGGGATGATGTAGACCAGTGAGGGAATAGTCTGTAAGGCGTCGAGGATCGGCCCCATGGCCGCTTCGACACGCGGCTTGCGGCCCGCCCATATGCCGATCGGGACCGCAATGGCCACCGAGATCAACGTGGCCGCCATCACCTGGACCAGGGTGTCGATCGACAGCTCCCACATCCCGATGAGGCCGATCGCGGCGACCGCGCCGCCGCCGAAGAGGGCCAGCTTCCAACCCTTGACCTGCCAGCACAGCCAAGCCGTCACGAAGACCAAGATGGGCCAGGCGAGGTCTTCGGTGAGGAAGTCGCGCACCGGCACGATGATCTCGCCGACGAAGAAGTCGTTGAATGGCCGGGTGATC
This sequence comes from Acidimicrobiia bacterium, assembly GCA_041605955.1. Classification (GTDB taxonomy): domain Bacteria; phylum Actinomycetota; class Acidimicrobiia; order Spongiisociales; family UBA5794; genus JAHEJX01. The sequence goes on along the minus strand of JBFIXI010000014.1, from coordinate 44,546 downwards.
CAGGACAGGTTGTCGCGGGCCCAGCGGACTGCAGAGTCGATCGGGTCGAATGCGCTCAGCCGCCACACGTCGGGGAACTCGACCACGCCTGAGGCCCGGCCCACCACTGTGAGGGCGGCGACTCCGCCGAGGCCGTAGCGCCGCCACGACTTGGGGGGCCGCGTCGAAGGGTCGAGGGAGGCGAGGCTCCGCCACACCCGTTCCAGCACCATGGCGACCGCAACGATGGCGAGCCCGGCCCCGATGCCGCGGCCGGTACGGCGTTGCGACAAGCTCTGGAACACGTTCTCGCCCAGGCCGCCGGCACCGATGAGCGCCGCAAGCACGACGATGCCGAGGGCCATCATGATGGTTTGAGTCAGGCCGGTGAGGATCGTCGGCAGCGCCATGGGTATCTGCACTTTGCGCAACGTCTGGCCTTTGGTCGCCCCGAACACCCGTGAGGCCTCCACCGCCTGATCCGACACCTGGCGAATGCCGAGGGTGGTGAGTCGCACCACCGGGGGCAGCGCATAGATCACCGTGGCCACTGCGGCATTGACCTTGCCCACGCCGAAGAACCCGAGCAGCGGCAGAAAGTAGACGAACGCTGGCACCGTCTGCATGGCGTCCAGGATCGGCCTCATGAACCGTTCGACGCGGGTGCTGCGGGCTCCCCAGATACCCAGCGGGACTCCGATCAACACTGCGATCATCACCGCAGTCGACATCAGGGCCAGTGTCTCCATCGTGGGCTCCCACAGCCCGATCAGCCCGGTGTACAGCAAGACCGCGGCGGCCACCACCCCCTGCTTCCAGGCGCCGGCTCGGAACGGCATGTAGAAGGCGACGCCGAGCACGGCGTACCACGGGAGCCAGGTCAACAGCGACTCCAGGCTCGATATCGCCCAATCGATGGCGTCGGTCAAGGGGTTGAAGAAGCCCGTGAAGAGGATGTGTGACCGCCGATTCTCCCGGATCCACTCTCCCAGCGAGTCGAGCGGATCCGAGATCAACGTGTCGAGCTCGGCCGGAAAGCCCGTCGCCGAGCCGAAGATGACCTGGAGGGCGACTACGCCGCCGAGCAGGATGGCCCAAGCCACGTACCGTTGTAGCAGCGCCGGCTCGAGCCCCGCCGGTACCGGAGGTGCTTCGGCGGTCACGACTCGAGGACCTCAGCAACTGCCGCTCGGTCGACGACGCCGACCTCGGTGCCCGTCTCGTCGATCACCGCCAGGGGCCGCGGATCGACGAGCAACCCCGGCAGCAGCGTCTCGACAGATTGGTCGCCGGGGACGGTGCCCCGTGGCTCGGCCCCGTCGGCCGGATGCATGACGTCGGCGGCGGTCAGCACCTTGGCCTTGGGGATGTCCTTGGTGAACTCGGCGACGTACTCGGTGGCGGGATGAGTGATGAGCTCGGCGGCGGTGCCGATCTGATCGAAGGCGCCGTCTTTCATGATGGCGATCCGGTCGCCCAGCTTGATCGCCTCGGCGAAGTCGTGCGTGATGAACACGATGGTGCGCTGCATGTCGTGCTGCAATCGCAGCAGCTCGTCTTGCATATCGCGCCTGATCAGCGGATCGAGCGCCGAGAACGGCTCGTCGAAGAACAAGATCTCGGGATCCACTGCCAGCGCCCGCGCTAGGCCTACCCGCTGCTGCATCCCTCCCGACAGCTGCTGCGGATAGTGGTCGCCCCAGCCCTCGAGCCCGACAACCCCCAGCACCTCAGTCGCCCGGGCGTGACGCTGCTCACGTCCCATGCCCTGGACCTCGAGCCCGTATGCCACGTTGTCGATCACCCGGCGGTGAGGGAGCAGCCCGAAGTGCTGAAAGACCATCGACAGCTTCTCGCGGCGCACGGCGCGCAGCTGGGCCTCGTCCATCTCGGTGAGCTCGTCGCCGTCGAGGGCGACCGCTCCCCGGGTCACGTCGGTGAGCTGGGCGATACAGCGAATCAGCGTCGATTTGCCCGAGCCGGACAGGCCCATGACCACGAACGTCTCGCCGCGGGTGACCTGGAAGCTGACGTCGCGCACCCCGATCGTGCAGCCAGTCTCCACGAGGATCGTGGCTCGCGGTTCACCGGCCTCGGCGAGTTCGAGGGCCCGCTGCGGCCGAGAGCCAAAGACCTTCCACACGCCGCTGACTTCCAAGCAGGTTGCGCCGGGCGTCTCCATGCCGAGTAATTTAGGCGGAGTGGGCCATCCGGGTGATGGCCGACGGGAGGAGAGAGGGACATGAAGAAGCTGATGGTGGTCTTCGCCGCCGTGGCCCTGATTGCCACCGCGTGTGGCGATGACGAGGGCGGCGGCGGCCCCGATCCCAGCAACCCAGTCATCAACATCATCGTCAACCCGTGGACAGCCTCGCGGCTCAACGCCGAAGTCGCCAAGAACATCCTCGAAAACGAGATGGGGTATCCGGTCGAGATCACCGAGGTCAACGAGAACGATGCGATGTTCACCGGACTCGCCGACGGCACGCTCGACGTCGTGCTCGAGATTTGGCCGTCCGGAGTCACCGACGCCGAGCGCACCTACTTCGACGACGGTTCCGTGGTCGACATCGGCGAGCTCGGAGCGGTTGGCAAGATCGGCTGGTTCGTTCCCGAATACGTGATCGACGACAACCCGGCGTTGGCCACTTGGGAGGGTTACAACGATCCGGCGGTGGCCGCGATATTCGCCACTCCGGAGACCGGCGACAAGGGCCGGTTCCTCGGTACCGACCCGTCGTATTCGCAGTACGACGAGCAGATCATCGCCAACCTGGGCCTTCCGTTCGAGGTCGTCTTCTCCGGCTCGGAGCCGGCCACAGTTGCCGAGGTGGACGCCCGGGTATCGGCGGACGAGCCGATCCTGCTCTACTGGTGGACTCCGACGGCGGCTGTGGCCAAGTACGACTTGGTCAACGTCACTTTGCCTGCCTACACCGAGGCATGCGGCGCATCAGCAGCTGCCGGCGACGGCGGAGTCGACTGCGACTATCCCGAGGACGTCATCTTCAAGGCGGCGTCGGGGATGCTGGAGGCCAAGGCCCCTGACGTGCTGGCGTTCTTCCGGGCCTTCACGATCACCAACGACGACCAGCTCGAGATGTTGCCGGCAGTCGAGATCGACGGGGACGACCCCGAAGACGTAGCCGCCGAATGGGTGGACGACCACGAAGACACGTGGAAGGCCTGGATCCCGTAGGGCGGGTGACCCAGATCCGGCGCCGACTCGCGCGGGCATGTCCGGGGGACGCGTAACCTGATCGCACAGGCCCCTTGCTTCCAGACGAGGGGGGATTGTACTGGTCCCCCCTCGTGCTCCGTCGTGGGCTTCTGCTCCGTCATGGGCGCCCGTGCTATCTGATGCGCGGTGTCGGCTGCGCTTCACTCCCGCATGAACGCGGCCCGGAACGGGTGGAGGTCGGCCCCGAACAGTCCGTGGCGCACGAAAGGGTCGGCCTCCATGAAGGCCCGCGCCGCAGTGACGTCAGGGGCCTCGAAAATCACGACGGCCGGACCGATGCCGTCCTGACAGCGACCGGCCAGAATCACGATGCCGTCGGCGGTGGCCTGGCGAAGGTAGGCAACATGCGCGGCGGCGATGCGGTCGTCGTCCTCGGTCCACGCATTTGCGTCGCGGGCCAGCTCCGGCCGCTCTCCTGGGCGGAAGTGATACAGCCACTGCCGGGCGGGTTCGTCAGCCATGGCGAGAAGCGTAGGCCGGCGCCAGTAGCGTCCGGCGGAACCGGTAGGCGGCTGCTGCCGGCAGGGCGACGAGGGCGGCGCCGATGAGGCAGAGGGCTGCATAGCCGGAAAGGGCGAACAGCAGTCCGGACGACAGCGAAGCGAGCGCACCCGAGGTCCAGACGACGGTGTCGGCCATGCCCTCCAGCTGCACTCGCAGCTCGGGGGCGGCGCTCTCGGTGAGATAGGCGCTGCCGGCGATGAAGCTGAAGTTCCACCCCACGCCGAGCAGGAGGAGCGCAGCGAACAGCAGTGCCGTATCGCCACCTCCGGCTCCAGCCGCCAACAAAGCCGATATCAGCAAGACGCCGTGGCCGGCCATCACCACTTTGGGCCTGCCGATACGGTCCGCCACCCAACCGGTGAGCGGTGACAGGGCGAACATGCCGAAGGTGTGGGCGGCGATGATCAGCCCGATGATTCCAAGGTCGTCGCCGGCCCTCCGGATGTGGATCGGGGTCATCGACATGATGATGACCATGACGACCTGGCCCACTGCCAGGGCCAGGATCGCAAACTGCACAGATGGCTCGGCCAGCATGGTCACCACAGGGGGCCGCTCGGTCCGGCGGATGCGATCGCCGCCATCGGTGACGAACGACAGTGGATCGGGGCGCAGGGCGAGATGGGTCACCGCAACCGCGGCCAAGAGGGCAGTTGCCGCGAGTAGATACGGCCCGGCCAATCCGGGGAGGTCGAATGACTCGGCGAACGTCTCGGCGGTCTCCAACAGGGCGGGCCCCACGATCGATCCGATGGTGCCGGCCCATACCACGACAGAGATGGCCAGCGCTCGTTTGCCGGCGGTGGAGATATCGGCGGCGGCGTATCGCGAGAGCCGGTCGCCGGCGGCCCCGAATCCCAGTACGAAGAGGCTGAAGACGAAGAGAGGGAACGATCCGATACCGATGCTGACGGCGGCCAGTGCCGCCCCGCCCACTGCGATCGCCGAGCCGCTCACGATGCCGATCCGCCTGCCGCGGGCCGCCATCAAAGCTGCGATCGGGGTGGTGCCCACGGCAACACCGATGGTGGCCGCCGCCGCCGGCATGCCGCTGAGCGCCACCGAATCGAGCATGTCCTCTGCGGCCAGCGCACCGACGGTGATGGCGGCGATGAAGCCGGTCCGAACGAGGCCGCTGCCGGCGAAGAGTGTCGCCAGGAGGCGGTTTCGAGTTGCCCTCGGCACGGCGGTCACGGCACGACAGTAGCGCTGTGCGTGGTTCCGTCGGCTACCGGGTGAGCTCATGCCGTTGGCCTCTATCGGCATCTGGCGAGTGCTGGTCAGATGTAAGAGCCGCAAGTGAAGGAGTGACGCCATGACGGCGGCACCCGCTCCAACCACGACCGGGATGGGCCGGCCGGCCCGGCGCGTCGGCTACATCATCGGCGCTGCGGTCAACGGTGTCTTCATCTACGTTGCCAACAACCTGCTCGATTGGGACGCCTTCCCCTGGCTAACCGCGGAATTCGCAGACGTGCTGCCGGCGATCAATGTGTCGCTGGTGGCCGGCGTCATCGTCAATCTGCTCTACGTGGCCAATGATTCGGTTCGGGTGAAGTCGACCGGCGACATCGTCACCGCCGTCATCGCCCTCGTGGTGGCGGCTCGCGTGTGGGCGGTCTTCCCATTCGACTTCTCGCCGTACAGCTTCCGCTGGGCGGCAACTGTACGCGTCATCCTGGGGGTCACGATGGCGGTGCTGGTGATTGCAGTCATCGCCTCGATCTTCAAGGTGGTGACGGCGGAGAAGTCGCCCAGCTAGATCCGGTTCTGGTTCAACGGCTGCGCAATTGCCTGGGCAGATGGGCCCGATCATTGAGAGCCCGGAGGCTGAAGACATGCTCGCCGCCAAGAGAGATGAGCCGCACTCGGCTCACGGACGCATGCCCCAGTGCGAAACGGTCCCACTCCCACGGAGTCGGGTCGATATGGAGCAGCGTGCCGAGGGCTGCGGTGTTGGTGCCGGCGTGGGCCACCACCGCGATGCGTTGATCGGCGGGCCCGGTCATGCGCCACAGGTGCCGATCGTCGCCCTCGAGCGCAACAGCCCCCCGGGCGCCGACCACCTCCGTGATGGTGGCGGCAATGCGCTTGTGGAACTCGTCGAATGGCTCGCCGCCCGGCATCCCGGTCCACCAATCCTGGGGATGGCGCTGCTGGGCCTCGCGGAAGATGCGGCGGACCTCATCCTCCGGTATGTCACTCCAGTCGGGCATCAAGATCTCGGCGAGCTTGTCGACGGTTTGGCTGGGAATCCCGGTGGCAGCCGCGATCGGCGCCGCCGTTTCCTCGGCACGACGCGCCGGCGAGACGAGTATCTCGGTGAGCGGCGTATCGAAGTCGGCGAGATACTCACCGACCATCCGGCTCTGCTCGTGGCCGCGAGTCGTCAGCCCTGGGTCGACCTGGTTGATCCCATCGACCGACCACTCCGGCTCCCCATGGCGAACGAAGATCAGCTCCATAGTTACGAATCGACCATCCGGCTTGCCGCCTTGAGCGGCGGGCTGTCAATCGTCAATGTCATCAACGGGAGGCAAACGGCCCCAGAATGAACCGAAGGCCGCCGATGGCGGCCTACGGTTCGGGCTTAGACGGGAGGTAGGAAGGCATCCTGTCTGAGTACTATCTCGGCCCGAGCCCGCGCGAACTTGAGCACTTTTTTGGAAATTTCTGCAGACGTCAAAGACGAACTAGTCACCCACGTCAAAGCCCACGCGCTGCGCACCGACGGGCCGTTTCAGCTCAGCTCCGGCGGAACCTCGAGCTGGTATCTCGACGGCCGGCAGGTGACCTATTCGGGTTCAGGAGCTCGCCTCGTGGCCGCCTGCATTGGCCGGTTGCTCGATCCCGCCGTCACTGCGCTCGGGGGCCTGACGATGGGGGCCGACCCCGTATCCATCGCCACCGCCGCGCTCGTCGAACCTCCCCTCAAGGCCTTCTCGATCCGCAAGGCGGCAAAGGACCACGGGGCCGGCGGCCGCCTGGTGGGCCCCGTGACGGCCGCAGACAAGGTGGCTGTGGTTGACGACACGACGACGACCGGAGCGTCGTTCGTCGAAGCAATAGCGGTGCTGCGTGACGCCGGCATCGAAGTGGTCCAGGCTTTGGTGCTCGTGGACCGCAGCGGGGGCGCTGCGGCCGAGCGTTGCGCCGAGCTCGGCGTACCATTCAGTGCAGTGATCCTGCCTGCCGACCTGGGAATCAGCGAGTGAACATATTTCGAGTAGAGCGGTCGCCGCTGCGCCAGTTCATGTTCGGGCTGGCCGGCCTGATCCTGGTGCTGGCCGCGGTCGACATAGTCTGGGCGCACCGCGTGTCGGAGCCGCCGACTACAGACGACTCGGGCGCCCTCACCTCGCGCGGCCAGATCGACCGGCGCCACGACCTGATGTGGGGAAGCCTCTTCCTGCTCATCGGCGGAGGCACGACGCTGGTGGCGATCGCCGGGCTGGTGCGGCGCCGGCCGATGCTCGAGCTCGACGAATCCGGAGTGTCGATTCGCCTGCTCAGTGCCAATAACATGATGCATATCCCCTTTCATCGCATAATTTGGGCCCGCTCCGCATCCGACGACACTCCGGCCGCGGCGGTTAACCCCCGGCAGCTGCTGATCGCAGTGGACGACCCGACCCGCTTTCCCGAACAGCTGTGGGGCGCAGAGTGGCAAGACGATGTGCTCCGCATCGACACGGACGGCTGGACCGAGACTGCCGAAGAGGTCGCCATTCGGATCGGCATCGAGAAGGCCCGCGCCCAAGTTCGGGCTGCCACGGCCGGTGCCCCCAGCTCGACCGGTTCGACCGCAGAGGGAGCGCCCCGGTGAGCTGGCAGATCGGGGCCCATACCCCCAACGAGCATCCGCTCGACGAGCTGACCGCTCGTGACGCCGATCTGGTGCAGTTCTTCCTATCCAACCCGCAGGGCTGGAAGAAGCCGGCGCCCCGCAACGACGCAGCCGAGCTGCTGGCCAGCGGAGTTCCTCTCTACGTCCACGCGCCGTATCTGATGAACCTGGCATCGCCCAACAATCGGATCCGCATCCCGTCGCGCAAGAACCTCGCCCAGACTGTTGAGGCGGCGGCCGCCATCGGCGCCGCCGGTGTCATCGTGCACGGGGGCCACGTCGGCGACGACGAGGACGTCGCGGTCGGCTACGAGCGCTGGCGCAAGGCGCTCGACAGCTTTGACGTGACGGTGCCGATCCTCATCGAGAACACGGCCGGCGGCGGCAATGCCGTGGTGCGCGAGCTGGAGAACTACGGCCCGCTCTGGGAGGAGATCGGCGACTACAACGTGGGTGCGTGCCTCGACACCTGCCACGCCTGGGCCGGAGGCGCTTCCCTGGAGACGGCAGTGCAAGTCGTGCGGGACGCTACCGGCAAAGTCGATTTGCTGCACTGCAACGGCTCACGGGATTCGTTCGATTCCAGGCGGGATCGCCACGCCAACCTCGGAAGCGGCGAGATCCCGGAAGATCTCCTGGTGGCGTGCGTGGCCGCAGCCCAGGCGCCGATCGTGGTGGAGACTCCAGGCGGAGCCACCGAGCACAAGGCCGATATCTCCTGGCTGCGGGAGCGGCTCGGCTAGCTCCCATCGAACACGGGCCCGCAGCCATCCTCGCCGGGAAGCAGGACTCGGGCCACCAGCCAATACGCACGTTCCTCAAACTCGTAATGGGTGCCGCGGCGCGCTTCGCTGAAAGCAGCGGCGGCCGCCATAACCGGGCCGGCGGCGAGGACGAAGCAGGACGAATCGCCTGCGGACACGAATCGCCCTTCGTTCGGCGTCACCTTCAGCGGCCAAGGCTGGGTCGCGGACGGAGGATCGCCGAGTGGGGGGAACCATGAGACCTCGATTCTCTCCGGTTGGTAGGGCTCGCCGGCGTCTTCTGCCGCGAGTCGGTGGAAAAGCGAGGAGAGCTCGCCGAGCGCATGAGGCTCAGGGGGTGGCCATTGCTACGAGCACAAGCGCCACCATCACAACGGTGCTGCGGGGGCTCATGGCCGAATCGTGGGCCCCGATGCGGGCTTTGGAGGTTGGGCGACCTTGCCTTTGCCTCTATCTGCCCGTTGGTCGGTTGCGTAGCGTGACGGTATGAGTCACCGTGAGAAACGCTACCCCGCCGGCCGGCCCCCGCATGATCCGATCAACGGTCTGCGCATCGGCGCGTTCGCCGGGGGAATCATGGGAATCCTCGGCTCGTGGCTGGTGGCTTCGCCCAACATCGTGGCGCTGCTGGTGGGAGCCGTCGCCGGGGGCGCAGTGGGCTACGTGATGGAGAAGCGCAAGCAGCATTGACTGCATATCCACCCGGAACCGGCGGCGACCACTTACCGTTGTGAGGTAATGCGCCAGCTCATGGTTCTGCTGTTGATAGCACTGACCGTCGCCGCCTGCGGTGGTGAATCCACCTCACCCACTACTGCCGCCCCGGTGATGTCGTCGCCGAGCGTCTCGACCACGGCCGGCGGTGCGACCACCACTGCGGCTGCCGCGACTACATCCAGCACGGACGCCCCACCGCCGCCGGTTGGGGCCGAGCTGTTGGTAGCCAACCCGGACGGCGTGTTTCGGATCAATCCCGATGGAACCGCCGACCAGCTCATCGCCGGCCCGGCGGCATTCGCCATCGACGATCTCGACGGCGGAGTGCTGTTCCAGCAGGAGCAATTCGCCCGCGATCGGGCCAGCGTCGTCTACCGGGTCCGGCGCGGATCCGGGGAGGCGGCGGCGATGCTCATCCCGCAGATGTCGCAGGGCCTGGTGTTGGCCGGAGTCGCCCGCGACGGAGACACCTACGCGTATTACACCCGCAACGAAGGCAGCACTCCCGACGACGCTCGGGAGACCTTGCGCCGCTACAACCTGACCTCCCGCGAGGTGAGCGAGCTGGAAGTGACCGGCGGTTGGGAAGCCAGCTCCTTTCCCGTCTCGGTGAGCTCCAGCCTCATCCTCCTCAACTGGTCCGCCGAGGCGTCGCATGGGATGCGCTTCATCGATCTGCAGGCGAACGAAGCTGCGGTGGCCGCCGATCCCGACGAGCCCGAGGGCTCCTTCACCGACTGCGGGATATGCCCTTCTCTAGGCGAGCTGTCGGCCGACGGTGAGCAGCTCGTCTACTTGGAGACAGTGGATGGTGTCCACTACGCCGTCATCCGCCACGTCGCCAGTGGCGCTGAGATACGCCGGATCGACTTGAACCTGCCCGGAGACGATTGGAGGGTTGTCTCCTTCGACCTCAGTGCCCAGCATCTCGTAGTCAACGGCGTGGAGCAGGATGAGGAACTGGACGGGGCCAGGATCTACAACCTGAGCATGGTCGACCCGCAGCCCCTCTACCTCTCCATCGTGGGTACGGCTTACCTGACGAGGTCGCCCGTCGACATCGAGGCGGTGGTCCCGGCCCCGTAGCAGGGACGGGCTAGCGCGGTCGGTCTTCTAATATCCCCTGCTCATGGGTGGGAATATCGCCCGATTCGGGGGCCGTTTGGTAGCCAGCGGAGCGCTGGCTGCCGTATTGGTGGTGGCCGTATTCGGTCTCGACCTGTGGATGCACCGGGACCGGGTGGGGCGCAACGTCACCGTCGCCGGCTTCATCGTCGCCGACGGCGGCACTGAAGACGTCGCCCGGGTGCTGCGGGCCGAGGGGGCCGCCGTGGAGAAGCTGCCGCTCGTGATCCAGACCGAAGGCCTCGTGATCGAGACCACGCTCGCCGCCGCCGGAATCTCCATCGATGAGGACGCAGTGATCGCGGCGGCGCTGCAAGCCCGCGACGGCGACAACGTCGTGGCAGACTTCCGCGAGTGGTGGCGGTCGCTGCGCGGCAAGGTCGACGTCGCCCTCACGTACGAGCTCGACCCGGAGCCGCTGCGGGCTCTGGTGGAAAGCCATCCCGGCCAGGTGATCCGCTATCCCGAGGAACCGCGCTTCACCGGCGCCAACGGCGGCTTCGACGTGACCGGTCCGATAGCAGGGAGTTATCTCGACGCCGCCGACGTCATTGCAGCCGTCGGGGAGGCGGTGTCCGCCGGGCCACCCCCGTATGTGGTGACGGTTGAGCCCACCCCAATCCCGACCACTCACACCCAGGCGGATCTGGAGCGGGCGCTGGCCGAAGCCAACGAGCTCGCCAATCGGCTGGTCGTCTCGATCAACGACCGCATCGGCATCATCGGAGCGGAGTCGGTGCGCCGCTGGATCGACGCCGAAGTCGTCGATGGCGAGCTGACCCCTGTGTTCGCTCCCGAGCGAGTCCAAGCCTCGGTTGAAGCGTTGTTCACGGACTACGCCGATCCGCTACCCGAGCCGAAGTTCTCGGTCGACGAGGGGGAGCTGCACGTCGATCTGGGGATTCCCGCCCGTCAGTGCTGTGCCGCCGGGGTGGCACCGCTGCTCTTCGATGCAGCCGTCAACGACGACCCCGCAGCAGTCGAGCTCCCGACGGTGCGCGTCGAGGACGACGGCGGCCAGGCTCGCGCCGAGGAGTACGGCATCACAGAGCTGGTGTCCACGTTCACCACCCGTCACCGCTGCTGCCAGAACCGGGTCAAGAACATTCAACGCATCGCCGACCTGGTGCGCGGCCAGATCATCGAGCCGGGGGAAACTCTCTCCATCAACGATTTCGTCGGCAGGCGCACCCGCGACAAGGGATTCGTGGCCGACGGGGTGATCCAAAGCGGCCACTTCATCGACGAGGTGGGCGGCGGCATCAGCCAGTTCGCCACCACCACGTTCAATGCCGCCTTCTTCGCCGGTCTCGACATCCCCGAATATCAGTCGCACTCGATCTACATCAGCCGCTATCCCTATGGGCGGGAGGCGACGTTGTCGTTCCCGCTGCCCGACTTGGAACTGACAAACCCCACGCCGTATGCGGTGATGATCTGGCCGCATTACACCGGCAGCTCGATCACCGTCGACATGTGGTCGACCAAGTACTTTGATGTGGAGCAGACCCGCCAGACGTCCTACAAGATCGGTCGCTGCACCCGAGTCAACACCTACCGAGAGCGGGTTGCCCCGGACGGCACCGTGCTCGAGGACATGTTGTTTGCCACGTACCGGCCCGGCGAGGGGCTTGACTGCAACGGCAATCGCACACCCGACCCCGAGGGATAGGCGACGGATCGGGAATACGGCTGCGTTGTACGTAGTGCCTCTGTCAATAGCGCCCCAACTGGAGAATCATCATCAGCTCTCACGTAATCGCCATATCGGGCAGCCTGCGGCGCCGGTCGTACAACACTGCGTTGCTGCGCTCCGCCGCCGAGGTAGCCCCGGCGGGGATGACTGTCGAGATCCTCGCTATCGGTGAGTTCCCGCTCTACAACGCCGACTTGCGCGCCGAGGTCGGTTTTCCCGAGCCCGTAGCCGAGGTGCGCCGCAAGCTGCAGCAAGCCGATGGCCTGCTGATCGCGAGCCCCGAGTACAACCACTCCGTGACGGGAGTGCTCAAGAACGCCATCGATTGGCTGTCGCTGGGCGCCGACTCGCCGCTCGACCGCAAGCCGACCGCCATCATGGGTGCCGGGGGCCGGCTGGGCACGGCCAAGTCGCAGGCGGCCCTGCGGGTGGTGCTGGCCCACAACGACGTCGCAGTGCTGAACCGGCCCGAGGTGCTGGTTGCCGGAGCGTCCACCCACTTCGACGACGACCTACGGCTCACGAATGAGCGGACCGTCGACCAGGTGCGCCGGCTGATGTTCGCCCTAGCCGGCCAGATCAAGCTGCATCAAAGCCGGGAACAGGCCGTCGTGCTCGGCGCCGACGACGATGTGTTGGCGCAAATCGCTCGCCGCCTCGACGAGGCCGGCTACGAGGTGAGCGCCACCACGGACACGGCGTGGGCGGTTTCCCGCCTCAAGTCGGGTGAGCTGGCCCTGTGCGTAGTGGAGTCGCGCTCCGGCGCCGACGAGGATCTAGCTTCGCTGGCCGCCGCGACCGACACCCGCCTGCTGGAGGTCGACTCGCCCCTCGGGCTGCTGGATCTGCTGGACGGCTGACCCGCCATCGAGTCCTAGTAGGCGCCGCCCAGCTTGGTGTGATCCCACGAGATGACCTTGACGGGCTCCACGATGACGCCGGTGTTCTTCTCGGCGTAGCGTCCGAACGCTTCCTCCAGCTCGTCGGCCGTCAGCTCCTGCCGCGCCCCGCCCACCATCTCGTACTTGGCGGCCAGCTTGCCGTACAGGTCGAGCACCCAGTCGCGGTCGGTGACCAGCGTGGCGGTTCCTTTGATCATCACGCCTTGCAGCTCGTCGTAGGACTCGCCTCGCTCTACGAGCACCGTCAGCTTGGGGTTGCGAGCCAGGTTGACGATCTTCTGTGACTTGGTGAACGACCGGAACGCCACCTTGCCGTCGTCGACGGTGTACCACATGGGGGCCAGGTGGGGCATCCCGTCGGCGCCGACGGTGGCGACCTGCAGCGTGTGCCCGTTGGTGAGGAACTCGATGATCTCGGCTTCGGTCATGGTGATGTCTTTTCGTGCCATAGGGGGACAGTAATCAGCAGGCGGCACCCCGGGAGATGCCCGGACACCGGCGACGGTTGCTGGGGGCGATGGGTGGCTACTGCGGAGCGAGCCGAAGCTCCATCAGGATTATGTGGGACTCGGCATTGGCCGCCGGGGTCGCCGCCGTTGCGTAGCTCTCGAATCCGAAGCTGACGCCGAATGCCGCCCCTGTGGTGTTGCCCTCGGTCACCGCCATGCGGAGGGCAGGGCATCCTCGGGAAGCCAGATGCTGGACGACGGCGCCGAGCGCTTCTGAGGCAACTCCCCGCCGCTGCTGCATGTGATGGACGATGATGAGCCCAAGCCACGGCAACCCATCTGCCGGCGACTCAACGACGAAGTCGAGCAGGCCAATAGCTGCGCCGGTCGGCTTGTTCGTGATCACGAGAAGATGCCTGTCCGGTTGCAACGTCGCTTGCTCCCAGTAGCTCGTCACCTCGGCGAGGTCGTAGCTTCGCGAGACGGCGGCAATGTCCCGGCGCAACGCCAAGAAGTCGGGGTTGCTCTGGAAGATGGCGTGGATCTGTTCGAGATCGGCCGCTACGGCCGGGCGCAGCCTGAACCGCGTCGTTTCCAGTTCGGGTGGCTCGTCCGTTGGCACGTGGTCAGCGTAGGCGACCGCCGGCGGACACCTCGTGGGGCACACCAGCTGCCACGGCGACGAGAATGGCGCGATCGATCGGGAAATCACGAGTGTCGGGCCGGAGCGCCCCGTACGCGACCAGTTCATCGACGCGCTCCGAGTCATTGCGGTCCTCACCGTTGTCATCGGCCACTGGCTGACAACAACCGTTATCTGGGAGCCGGGGCGCATCGTCGGCGAGAACGCCCTGTCGGTCATCCCCGCGGCTCACCCGGTGACCTGGTTGCTGCAGGTGATGCCGCTGCTGTTCTTCGTCGGTGGGTTCGCCAACGCGCGCTCGCTCGCCCACCACGATGGCGACTACCTGGGATTCCTGCGCACGAGGCTGGGGCGCTTGCTCCCTCCGACCGTTGGCTTCATGGTCGTTTGGCTTCTGATCGCAAGCGTGGCCGCTCCGCTGCCGCTGCCCGAGCCGAATGTGATCGAGCGGGCCGCCGACATTGCGGCGCTGCCGTTCTGGTTTCTGGGCCTCTATTTGGTCGTCGTGGCCCTGGCTCCGGCGATGCGGCGGCTTCACCACCGCGGGGGATGGTGGATCCCGGCGGTGATGGTCGTAGGTGCCGCCATGGTCGATCTTCTCGTGCACGGGTTTGGCCTGGAAGCGGTAGGCGTGGCCAACTATGGATTCGTTTGGTTGTTCGCTCATCAGCTCGGGATCATCTACAGCGAACCACGCTCCACGCGCATCTCGGTCCGCAGCGCCGCCGTGATAGCCGCTGCCGGGCTGGCGGGCCTGGTGGCACTCGTCACTATTGGTGGCTATCCGGTGAGCATGGTTGGTGTCCCGGGCGAGGACCGGTGGAACACCGATCCGCCGAGCTTGGCACTGGTGGCGTTGACGTTGTGGTTGTTGGGGTTGGCCGGCGCGTTGCGGCGGTGGATGCGGGTGTGGGGCTCCCGCCTCTCCTCTCTGCTGGGCCGCCTCAACGGCGTCGCCCTGACCATGTATCTGTGGCACGTCAGCGCGCTGGCGATCGCCGCCGCCATCGTCTACCCCCTGGGGTTCCCCCGGACGGAAACCGGCACCACGGTGTGGTGGCTGATCCGTCCCCTGTGGCTGGTAGTAGTGGCTCCGTTCCTGGTACTGCTGGTGTACCTCTTTCGTAGGCTGGAGGTCCACCCGGCGCCGCAACCTCTTCCGGCGCATTCCCAGCAGCGGACCCGCTACGTCGTGGCCGCGCTGGCGGTGGTGTCACTGGCGTTTGGGATTCTCGGCTTCGGAGTGACCGGCTTCGACAACCCCCTGCGCGAGCTGGGAGAGACCGTTCTCGCCTTCTCGGTGAACCCACTACAGAACAGCCTGCACGTCCTGGTCGGCCTCGTCTTGTTGGGTGTTGCCTTTCCGACTCGGTCCGATCCCACTCGGTCCCGTTCAACTCGGGCCTATGCGACTCGGTATGTCGGTCTCGGCGGGTCGGCGGGTGCGGCGCTGTACTTGCTGCTGGGAATCGCCGGCTGGTCCAACGGCCTCAGTGTTCTCGCGCTGAACCCCGCAACGGCCCGACTCCACGTGGTGCTGGGAGCCGTCGGTTTGGTGGCAGTGCTCATCGCTCAGACCGCCGAGCGGCAACTCAGAGGTGACTAGAGCACGCTGGTGGGGCAATGATGGGGGTCACCGTCGCCGGCCATGTCTGCTGTCTTCTCAGGGCGCAGTAACGTTGACCGAGACAACGCCCCTGCTCCGCTGCGCACAGGCGACCCCACGGCGGCTGAGGCATCCGCAGGCAGAGCTGGGCCCCTGGAACGCATTCCCCCGACCGCGAACGGCGGGGAGAAAGGAACACTGCCGTGTCGTCGTCAACCGAGAAGGCCGGGACCGAGAAGGCCGGGACCGAGAAGGCCGGGACCGAGAAGGCCGGGGCTGAGAAGGCCGGGGCACCGAAGCCTCCCAAGATGACCGCACCCAAGGTGCGGGCCCGCAAAGGCGGAGACAAGCTGCGGATGGTGACGGCTTATGACCATCCCAGCGCAGTCATTGCCGATCGGGCCGGAGCCGACATCATCCTCGTCGGCGATAGCGTCGGCAATGTCGTCCTCGGGTACGACGACACCCTGGCGATGACCGTCGACGCGATGATCCACCACATCGCCGCCGTCAGCCGGGCGGAGCCGGCGGCGCTCGTCGTCGGCGACATGCCGTGGATGAGCTACCACACCACCGCAGAAGAAGCCGTCCACAACGCCGGGAGATTCGTCCAAGAGGGGGGTGCCGAGGCGGTGAAGGTGGAGGGGGGCCGCAAGCGCGTCGAGATCATCGAGGCAATTCGCAATGCCGAGATTCCCGTGATGGGCCACATCGGCCTCACCCCGCAGTCGGTGAACGAGATGGGCGGCTACCGGGTGCAAGGCCGCAACGTGGGGCCGGCATACGAGATGATCAGCGATGCCAAGGCCCTCGCCGAGGCCGGGGTGTTCTCCATCGTGCTCGAAGGCATTCCCGACGTGCTCGGAGAGATCATCACCGCCGAGGTGGCTGTGCCCACCATCGGCATCGGTGCCGGTAACGCCACCGACGGGCAGGTGCTGGTGTTTCACGATCTGCTCGGCCTCCACAAGGGCCGCCTGCCCAAGTTCGTGCGCCAGTACGCCACCCTCGCCGACGACGCCGTAGCGGCAATGGGGGCCTTCTTCGCCGACATCCAGTCGGGCGCTTTCCCCGGCCCCGACGAGACGTACACCATGGACGAGGAGTCCGCCGCGTTGCTACGCGAGATGACCGAGGGCAGCTACGCCGGCCTGGCCGCCGACGACCTGATGGCCGACGAAGCCATGGAGAGGTAACGGGATTGTCCCCCCTTCGAGCCGGAGGCTCGATTTGGGGGGAGTACCGCCCGGAGGCCGGGGTGGGGGCGCTCGCCCCCTCGCGGAGCGTCGCCACCCTGCTGCGCCCGACGGGGGAAGAGGGCTCCGGACTAGTCACTCCGTGAGGGAGGCAAAACCGACTCGACTGGCTGTGGTGGGTTGATGGACAATGTGCCCGTGGGGGAACGGCGCCGTCGAAAGGGTGATCCGTCGGTTCCTGAACCCGTTTTCAAGGCGACATCGCGAGGGGCCCCGCTAAGGGGGAGTCCGGTGTCGATGGGGTGGGGCCTCGGCCCCACCCCTTACACTTTTCGGGCGCGGTGCCGCTACTCGACGGGTTCTCTTAGGATCTCGTGCCATGGGCACCACTGGCACGCGCTCGGTCGGGAGGCCCCGGGTCCGCCGCCTCGTTGCCCTGGCCGCCATGCTGGTGGCCGGTGCGCTGGTGGGCTCGGCATGCGCGGCAGCGCGCGTGCCGCCCGTCGATAACGTTGCGACAGTGGAGCCCGGCTCGCTACCCGAAGCCAGCACGACCACTTCGGCGGGGCCGAGCACGACAGCCGAACCGTTGGTGGTGCCCGAACAGCTGCGGGGTTTCGATACGCGTACCCTCGCCATCGTCGACGGATCAATCACCTACGTGCTGGCAGTGGCGGTCGCCGACGCCCCTTCCGAGCGGAGCCAGGGGCTGATGAACGTCGCCGACCTGGGAGATCTCGACGGCATGTTGTTCGTGTGGGAGCAGCCCACGGCTCAGACGTTCTGGATGAAGGACACATTGCTCCCGCTTGACATCGCATTCTTCGATGCCACCGGCTCTTACGTCGACAGCTTCTCGATGGAGCCGTGTGTGGCGGAGCCATGCGATAGCTACCAGCCGGCCGGGTCTTACACGCATGCGATCGAGGTACCGCAGACAGGTTTTGCCGCTCTGACGTCGGGTGCCAAGCTGGTTCTCGACGGTTAGTGCGCCCCGGTTCCGCAAGGGAGCGCGGGCTGGTACTCTTCCGTCGGCTCGACCCCTGCTCCCGGAGCGTCCGGGGGCCTTTCGCGAGGAGCGAATGTCCGAAGGAGGTGATGGAGCTTTGCGTACCTATGAGCTGATGATGATTCATCGGCCGGAGATGACCGAGCCCGACGTGCGCACCCAGATTGGGGAGCTGGAAGCGGCGATCAAAGAGTCGGGCGAGGTGAAGGAAAGCGATTTCTGGGGCAAACGGCGTTTTGCATATGAGATCGACCACATCAATGAGGGCTACTACTCGGTGGTGCAGTTCCTCGGCGACGCCCCTCTCGTAGCCACTCTCGACCGCGCCCTCTCGTTGGCCGACAACGTGGTCCGGCACAAGATCCTGCGGATCGACGAGAGCTGATCGCCGGCTTGGCTTCGTGTCACAGCCGGCTTGCACACTACGAAGCATCACCAGTCACGCCGCAGCGCAGCAGCCGGCTGCGGCACCCGAGATATCAGCCGGCATCCCGCTGGCGGAATCGCTGAGAGAGAAGAGGCAGCACAGAGATGAGCAACAACAGCGTCACATTGGTCGGCAATCTGGTCGACGACCCCGAGCTGCGCTTCACGCCGTCCGGCGTCGCCATGGCCAAGATCCGCTTCGCCGTCAGCCGGCGCTACCAAGATCGCAACAACGAGTGGCAGGAAGAGACCAGCTTCTTCGGGGGGACGTGCTGGCGCGACATGGCCGAAAACGTCGCCGAGTCCTTGCAGAAAGGGATGCGAGTCATCGTGACCGGGCGTCTCGAGCAGCGGACCTGGGAGACCCAAGAGGGCGACAAGCGCTCCATAATCGAGGTTCGCATCGATGACATCGGGCCCTCGGTTCGATGGGCCACCGCCAGCGTCACCCGTACGCCGCGT
Source organism: Acidimicrobiia bacterium (assembly GCA_041605955.1). Classification (GTDB taxonomy): domain Bacteria; phylum Actinomycetota; class Acidimicrobiia; order Spongiisociales; family UBA5794; genus JAHEJX01. Next base: position 25,980 of record JBFIXI010000014.1, on the reverse strand, counting down.
AGCTCGAGCAGCGGCGACTGGTCACCACCCGACACGCCGCCCAGCCCAGTCGCCAAGACCGACTTCGGTCCCGATGAGGCCCCGTTCTAAGGATTCTTGAGGAGGACACACCAGATGTCACAGACGAGGAGAAAGCGCCGGCGGCCGGCAATCGACACCCGCAGGAAGAGGATCGATTGCTCGTTCTGCAAGTCCGGCCAACGCGTCGACTACAAGGACGTAGCGACCCTGCGCAAGTACGTCTCTGAGCGGGGAAAGATCCGTTCCAGCCGGGTGACTCGGTTGTGCGGCGTCTGCCAGCGGCAAGTGGCGACTGCGGTGAAGAACGCCCGGGAGATGGCACTGCTGCCCTACATTGCGACGCGCAAATCATGAAGATCATCCTCATCAAGGACGTACCCGATCTCGGGGACAAGGGCGAGATCCTCGACGTCGCCGACGGCTACGCCCGCAATTACCTCATGCCGCGCAAGTTGGCGGTAAAAGCCACTGCGGGCGCCATCCAGCAGGCAGCCGCGATGCGCCAAGCGGTGATCGACGCGGCGGCGCGTGCTCGCGAGAACGCGGACAACTTGGCCACGGCGCTGAGCGGCACCCGCGTCGTTGTGGCGGCCCGCGCAGGAGACGAGGGCAAGTTGTTCGGTTCGATCGGTGCCGTCGACGTCGCCGCCGCCATCGCCAAATTCACCGGCGTCGAGATCGACTCCAAGCTGATCGCTATCGCAACGCCCATCAAAGACATCGGGCTGCACGAGGTCACCGTCAAGCCGCACGCCGAGGTCGAGTTTCCGCTCACGCTGGACGTCATCCCGGCTTAGCCGCCCGGCGCCCCCCGGTCTCGGGTCGGTGTCCGTCCGCACCGCGCTGTTGACGGTGGGCCGCGAAAAATCCTTGCGCTGCGCGAAAACTAACCAGCGGGTGAGCTTTGCCGGTGCTCCCTGACGGGTCTATGTTGCCGCAGGCCGTCAGTAGGAGACGGTACTTCTTCCCCCAAGCTTCCCTTGCGGCGGTTGACGCCGTGGACACGAATTCGCGGTAGAACGCGAAATCTGTCACACCGGAGAGACAAGATTTGGGCACGGTCTCGTGAGCTCGACAGCGAGCTAGGACGTAGGTACGGGACCGACGAGGAGTTGAATGACCGTCGCCAGGACCAGGGTGAGGACACGGGCTAGGCGTGCCGACAAGGGTACGTTGTGACCGCCATCTACGAGCCGCGCACCGTGTTGCACGCGCCTCCTCACAGCGCCGAAGCCGAGGAATCGGTGCTGGGAGCAGTGCTGTTGTCGTCCGAGGCTGCCAACGTCGCGCTGGAGAAGCTCCACCCGGGCGACTTCTACATACCGGCCCATCAGTCGATCTTTGCTGCCGTCACTTCCCTGTTCGACACCAACCAGCCGATCGATGCCGTCACCGTCTCCGAGGCGTTGCGTCGCAACGACGCTCTCGACAGCGCGGGAGGCCCGACCTATCTCGCCGAGCTCCTCGATGCAGTCCCTACCGCATCGAACATCGAGCACTATGCCGCCATCGTCGAGGAGCATGCGCTGCGGCGGCGACTGCAGCGCGTCGGCGGAGATGTCACCCAGCTGGCCACTCGCATGGAGGACGACATCGCCACGGTGCTCGACCGCGCCGAGCAGTCCGTCTTTGCCGTGTCGGAGCGACGGATAGGGGAGGGTTTGGCGCCGATCGATCCGCTCCTCGGGCCGGCTATCGAGCAGGCGGAGGAGCTCAACCGGCGCGGCAGCCATGTCACCGGTTTGCCGACCGGCTTCAGGGATCTCGACCGGATGCTTGCCGGCCTCCACCCGTCGAATCTGCTGATCATCGCGGCGCGACCCGGCATGGGAAAGAGCAGCCTGGCCCTGAACATCGCCCAGAGCGCCGCCACCAGCCAAGACACTCCGGTGGCGGTGTTCACACTAGAGATGAGCCGGGAGGAGGTGGTGAGCCGCATGTTGTGCTCCGCCGGTCGGATCGACTCGCAACGACTGCGCAGCGGGCAGCTCACCGAGTCGGACTTCACGAAGTTGTCCAACGCCGCCAGCATCCTCTACAAGAAACCGATCTTTGTCGATGACTCCCCCGGCCTCACCGTGACCGAGATCCGGGCCAAGTGCCGCCGAATGCGGCGCCGGCCCGGTCTCGGTCTGGTGATCATCGACTATCTGCAGCTCATGCAGGGCTCGGGTCAGGAGAACCGGCAGCAAGAAATCGCCGCGATCAGCCGGAGCTTGAAGAACCTGGCCCGTGAGCTCAATGTCCCGGTGATCGCTCTCTCTCAGCTCAACCGCTCGATGGAGCAACGTGAGGACAAGCGCCCCCGCCTCTCCGACCTGCGTGAATCGGGGTCCCTGGAGCAGGACGCCGACGTTGTGATGTTCATCTACCGTCACGAGTACTACCACCCCGAGGCCCAAGAGACGAAGGGCATTGCCGAAGTGGCCATCGCCAAGCACCGCCAGGGAGCCACGGGCCGGGTCGACATGACATTCCTGCCTGAGTTCACCCTCTTTGCGGACATGGGACGCGACACTCCGGTGCTGTAGCTCCAGGCCATTAGCCGCCCTCGCTGGCATCTGATCTGTCCTGCAACTAGTTGGGCGAATCCCTGTCAGACTGGATCGATGCGCCACATCGACATCACCGAACGCCGAGCCCGACTCGGCCGGCGCCATTTTCTCGCAGCCGTCGCAGCCAGTCCTGAACAGGTCGCAACGCATATGGTGGGCCTGCACTCCAGCGATCCGGTCACGGTCTTCCTGTCGGTCCGGGCTCGCATGGCCGACTTCACGAGGAACCAGATGGAAACCGTCCTGTACGAGCGCCGCACCCTGGTTCGAATGCTCGGAATGCGTCGCACCCTGTTCGTCGTCGATCCTGAGTTGGCCGGGGTGATGAACTCGGCCTGCACGCGTGGACTCGTGGCCACCGAGCAGCGTCGGCTCGCCAAGCTCGTTCAGGAGCAGCAGCTGGCTCCAGACGGGACACGCTGGGTCGACGAGACATGTGCGGCCACCCTGGCAGCGATCGAAGAACGCGGAGAGGCCCTGGCGACCGAACTACGGCAGGACGTCCCCGAGCTGACCCGGAAACTGCGGTTCGGCGAAGGCAAGAGTTGGGGAGGCGAGGTGGGCGTCTCGACCCGGATTCTGTTCCTGTTGGCTACCGAAGCCAAGATTGTTCGGACCCGGCCCCGCGGCTCGTGGCTGTCGAGCCAGTACCGCTGGGCCCCCACCGCGTCCTGGCTGGGCGGCGAACTGCCCGAGCCGGATACGCCGACGGCCCAAGCCGAACTGCTGGCTCGATGGCTGCAGACGTTTGGCCCCGGAACTCTGACCGACATCAAGTGGTGGACCGGATGGACGTTGCGTGATACCCGCGCTGCGCTGCGTCATTGCAGCGCCGTCGAGGTATCGATCGACGACACCGACGGGGAGACGTCGGCGTTCGTCCTGCCCGACGACCTGGAGCCGGTTACGGCGCCGCCGCCGTGGGCGGCGCTCCTGCCCGGGCTCGACCCCACGCCCATGGGTTGGAAACAGCGCAACTGGTTCTTGGGAGACCATGCCGAGTCATTGTTCGATCGCAACGGCAACATCGGCCCCAGCGTCTGGTGCGACGGCCGCATCGTTGGAGGATGGGCGCAGCGGCCCTCGGGTGAGGTGGCCGTCGAGCTTCTGGAAGCGGTCGCTCCCGATTGCCGGCGTACCGTGAAACGGGAAGGCGAGTCACTCGAAGCGTGGCTCGACTCGGACAACATCACCCCCCGATTCCGCACGCCCCTCGACAAGCGACTGTCCGCCGTGGGCTGAGCGTGGCCGACATCTCCCCGGCGGTGGTGGAGGAAGTCAGCCTTGGCGACAGCAGACGAGGCTAGGGGCTCGCCGAACGGCTCGATCCGGCCGAGGTTACGCTGACCGCGAGGCAGCTAGCCTCGTGCCATGACCATCCGAGCGGCGCTCCCTGGCGATGTCGCCGGGATCGCCAGGGTGCAGGTCGCATCTTGGGAAAGCGCCTATCGGGGTCGTGTCCCAGACGCCATATTCGACCACGTCGACGTAGAGTTTCGGACGAGCCAATGGGCGCGATATTTCCAGAGGCCGCCGGAGCGCACCGCCGTGTGGGTGGCGCTCAGCGCCGACGAAGTCGTCGGAATGTCGAGCGTGGGCCCCAACCGTGACGACGACATCGTTGGTGACGATGTGGGCGAGCTGTTCGCGATCTATGTAGATCCGGCGCATTGGGATCGCGGTTACGGCTGCGACCTCATGGTGACCGCACTCGAAGGGTTGCGCGATCTCGATTTCCACCAGGGCACGCTGTGGGTCCTCGACACCAATGAGCGCGGGCGTAGGTTCTACGAACGAGGCGGGTGGATTGCCGACGGGCACGTCAAGGTGGACGACTCGTTCGGCTTCCCGCTCACGGAGGTGCGATATCGCATCGACCTCTAGCCGGGTGTTGATCCGACCAGAACCGTGACCACGCCGAGCATGAGCCCCAGGGCCAAAGCCGAATAGGGCCGGGTGCTTCCCCGATACATGCGCTCTCCTCCTCAGCTATGAGGAGCCGCCACTGTTCAGCCAGATACATGCCTGCGCCAGATACCTGCGGGATGGCGCAGTCGTCGGAACACCGTCCGTCACTCGGCATGTCGCGTGCGCAGAGTTGCAACGGCTGCAATCGCCCTGGCAGCGTCATCGGCAGGCACCAGCAAATGGTCGTGGTACGTGCCGGCCAGCACGTTGCATGGGATACCGGCTTCGGTCAAAGTTGCAGAAACTGCCGCCGTCAACCCCACCGAGTGCAGGTCGCTGTGAACCCGGAGGGTGAGCCAGGCCGCCTCGAAGTCGATGTGCCAGCCGTTGGCCACCGCCAGCTCATGCGGTACGACGAGTGTCCACCCTTCGGGTTCCTCGATGATGGCGGTTGCCATGGTCAGGTCCTCCGGGCGGACCTCGAAGCGCACGTAAGCAAATGACCCCTCCCGTTGCTCGACCTCGAGCTCGGAGAGCATTCGGGTGAGGTCGGTCTCGCCACGAATCATGGCTGGACCTTAATTGTGTTCAATAGCATTGCCGGGTGGGAGGCTCCTCGAACCCAATGGCCGCCGCAGTCGCAGTGGTTTCGCTGGGAATGTGGAATGTAGTGTCGAACCGGCTGCTGCCGGCGAGTCGCTATGTGCCGGCCAATTTGCTCGCCGCCGTCGGCTCCTACACCCTCGCCCGGCTCGTCGGGGTCGACAACTCAGGGTTGGGCATGCGATCCGCCGACATTCCCCGGGGAGCCCGGTGGGGTGGGGTCGGGGCCGTCATGGTGGGGACCGGCGCGTTCGTCTCCAGCCGCATGCCCATGACTCGCCACCTCTTCGACGATGCTCGCGCCCAGCCGCACGACATCTACTACCAGGTGTTGGTGCGCATTCCGCTCGGCACCGTGCTCCTCGAAGAGGTTGCCTTTCGGGGGGTGGTGCCTGCGCTGTTCTCCGAGCGGCGGACCCTCCCGTCGACGCCCGCCGCTGCCTTGTTCGGCCTATGGCACGTGCTGCCCACGTTGGACACCATGACGATCAACAACGTCACCACTCGCCGCGCCCGGATCGCCGGCGTTGTCGGCGCGGTTGCCGTGACAGCTGTGGCCGGCTGGGCGCTCGACAGGCTGCGGCTGCGCAGCCGCAGCCTGCTGGCCCCGGTAATGGTGCACTGGAGCGCCAACGCCGTTGCGTACGCCCTGGCAGCCCGCCGTCGTCGCTGAGCCCACCTACGGGTCCGCCCTGCATCGGGCAACTCGGCGACGATTCGGTGTTTGGGATACCCGGAGCCGGGTATATGAGGCGGCGAGATTCGATAGACAAGCGGTTCGACAGACAAGGAGCGAGCAATGAGCTTTTTCGAACGACTCGATGCCGAGTGGGATCAGTTCAAGGCCAAAGCCCGCACCAAGTGGGCTCAGCTCAAGGAGACCGACTGGAACGAAATCGAGCGCGAAGTCGAGGGCCGCTGGGACCGCTTCACCGCAAAGGTCAGGGAGTACTACGACAAGACCACCCAGGAGGTCAAGGACGAGGCCGAGGACATGCTCGACCCGGTGGACGACAACGAGCACGAGGACCACGGAACCGTCGCCCCGGCATAGCCCGGCGACGCACGAAAGACTTCACCAAACGAGCGGGTGCGCCCGGTCGCCCGCTCCTCCCACGACACGAGAGCGCCGTTTGCGGCGCTCTCGTGTTTTGGGTCGGCTCAAGCCCGTAAGCATCTTGAGTGTGGTGGTCTTGCCAGCGCCGTTGGGACCGAGAAAGCCGACGATCTCCCCATCGCCCACTTCGAAGCTGATGCCGTCTACCGCGCGAACCAGCCTGTGCTTGCGGCGATACAGGCTCTTGATCGACCTCCCTGAGCCCGGCTTCGCGCACCGGCACCTGAATGTCTTGGTCAAGTCCTCGACGACGACCGGCGGCGCCTTCATGCTGCCAAGGCTAGGCGGCCCGCTACGGCCCACCCGCAAGCAGCTTCGCCGCCAACACCGCTACGCATGTAGTAGCGACGGCATCGAAAGCGAGGTTGGGTTCGCTGGGGGCAGCCCCATCCAGAGCTCGCCGTCTACGTTCCCGCCTGTCTGAGCAAGGGCACGTTCAGATGCTCACTCGCAACGATGGCATCGTCCCATCGTGGATTTCGAGCGGCCGGGGCCATCCCCTTGGCGCTAGCGTCCGCGCAATGCAGCTCACTCTGCGTCGGCTCCGTCGTGCCGATGAACCGCAGTTCGTGCCCGCATGGGGTCTGCTGGAGCACGCCTACTACCAGCGCGGGATGGAATTCTCCGCATACCTGGCGCGGCTGGCGGACGTGGAGGCGGGCCGCCACCTTCCCCGGGGCCACGTGCCGAACACTCAGCTGTATGCCGACGTTGCCGGCACCTTGGTTGGTCGCTTGTCGATCCGACACGAGTTGAACCGGGCTCTGGAGACCATCGGCGGCCACATCGGCTATGCCGTGCTGGCCACCCATCGGCGGCGCGGTTACGGCACCGAGATGCTCCGCCAGGCACTCCCCATTGCCCGGGACATCGGCTTGGCGAGAGTCTTGATCACCTGTGACGAGACGAACACCGCGTCCCGCAAGGTCATCGAAGCCAATGGGGGCATCTATCAGGACAGGTACAAGAAGGGACTCAAGGTTGCCAAGCTGAGGTACTGGATCGAGCTGGCGGAAGGGCACAAATGACAAACCCCCCGAGAAGGGGGGTTTGTCTATGATCTCGGACGGCCGCTCTGAGGAGGAGTCGGAGGGAAGGGGACCTCCGAATAAGTGTTCCGGTGGAGTGCTGGAACACCGCCCGAGTATGTCATCCTCTCTATCGTCGGGTAGCGGCGCGTTCTTGACCGGAGCAAAAGACCATTTCGGGCGAACCCAATGTGACTAGTCCCGAATGTTCGTATCATCTCGGGTAGAACTGGCAGCCGAGCAGGGCGTTGACCCAACCTGCGCCCTGGTGAGAGGCGCCGAGGAGGCCGCAGTGGCGTTGCTGGAAGTCGAGGATCTGAGCATCGCCGTTCACGATCCCGGAGCTGCCGACGAGGCGATCTACGTAGAGCCGTACGGCCCGTGGCTTCCCTCCGGGTGGGTGCGGGTGGTTTCTGGGCTCGACTTCACCGTCCGCGAAGGCGAAGTGCTGGCGATCGTCGGCGAATCCGGCGCCGGCAAGACGATCACGGCACTCGGACCGCTGGGGCTTCTCCGCAGTGGAGCCAAGGTAGTGGCCGGCACCGTGCGTTTCGAAGGCACCGTGCTGCGTCCGACCCGCAAGCTGCAGAAGAAACGGTCCCGGTGGTGGCGACGCAATCGGATCCGACGGCGCGAGCCGTTCATGGAGGAGCTCACCGATGCCGGCTACCGACGGGTGCTGGGCACCCGCATCGGGGTCCTCTTCCAAGACGCCATCGCAAGCTGGGACCCGACGGCGATCATCGGCGACCAAGCCGGGGAAGTGCTCGACGAACACACCGACATGACCCGCGCGGAGATCGTCGACCGGGTGCTCGGCGCGCTGGGTGAGGTCCAGCTACCAGAAGTGCACAAGTACCTCTCGTTTCGTCACGAACTCAGCCGCGGCCAGGCCCAGCGGGCAATGATCGCGGCGGCTCTGGTCAAAGGGCCGTCCCTCTTGATCGCCGACGAGCCCCTCTCGGGTCTCGATGGGCCGGTGGCCGCTGCGGTGCTCGAGATCCTGCGAGAGCTCAAGCAGCGTCGCGGGATGGCGATGATCCTCGTCACCCACGATCTGGCGACCGTGGCCTCTACTGCGGACCGCGTCATGGTCATGTACGGCGGGCAGGTCGTCGAGCAAGGCCCGGTGGAAGAGATCTTCTATCGGCCGCAACATCCCTACACCGAGGGTCTGCTCGGCTCCGTGCCTTCTCTCACTCGGAAGCGGCTGGTTGCGATCGAGGGCGTGCCACCTCGTATCCAGGATGTTCCCGAGGGCCGCTGCGCGTTTGCCAGTCGGTGCCGATACGCCGTAGTCCGGTGCACGACCAGCCGCCCATTGCTCCAGCCCGAGGGCGGGTCCTGGGCAGCTTGCTTCCGCGCCGCCGAGTTGAACCTGGCAGGCGTGCGGGACTGATCATTGCGCCGGCCGGCCGACGGCGGTGCACGATCGCGTCACCCGCGGCATCCAACACGGTGTCTCGGAGCGCCGCCGTGGGGACTGGCTAGCCTGAATCGGGTTCCGGAGGCAGGGGAACCGACACAGCTATGCGTCTCGTTGCCTATGTGGGCCTCGTGGCCAGGAGAGTGTGGTCCAAGCGCGGCATCCTGGCCGGTTCCCTGCTGGGGGCCACCCTGGTGACCGCGCTGCTGGCGATCGTTCCCCTTTATGAAGCGTCGGTGCAGGCGGTGGACCTCCTGTTCACGGTTCGCGGGGCCAGGGCCGACACCGTGGATGTGGCCGCCTTCGTCAACTACAACGACTATGAGGGGGCGTTGGGGGAGGCCAACCGGCGGTTGGTAGAAACGGGTGCCGACGACCTGCTGGCCGATTGGTATCCGCAGCGCCTCGAGCGCACCCAGAGCCGAGAATTCGTGGTGATTCCCCTCAGCGTCGACTGGTATGGACAAGCCGCCAGCTGGCAGCAGGAGCTGGCGGCGGCGATGACAGCCGGAGTCGATGAATCGCAGTGGCCCTCTCCGCCTTATCCGATGCCGTCACGCGACCCGACCGTGACGCGGATCTTCACTACCCCGGATCTCGAACGATACGTCGACGTCGTCGCCGGCAACTTTCCCGAGGCCCTGCCCGACCTCGATGCCGACCCGGCTCGGCCGGTGCAGATGGCCGTTGGCGCAGACTTGGCGGCTCGGATGGCGGTGGCCCCGGGAGACCAGTTCCTGCTGCGCCCCTTCTCCGGCTTCCCGGAGATTTTCGAGCTGGTCGAGGTCGCGGCGGTAGTGGAGCCAAGAGACGCCGGCGACAAGGTATGGGGGATCGACCAACCCGGCGGGATGTTCTTCCTGAGTCAGGAGAACTTCGACTTCTGGATGGCGGGCCATCCGGTCCCAGCAGCCAGCGATGCCTGGATGCGTCAGCTGCGGGGTTTCGTCGGCACTGCAGCCACTCAGCGTTGGATCATGGAGTTCGACCCGGAGACGATGGTGATCGAGGATCTCGATCCGGTGCGCGCCGGCATCGCCGAGTTCCGCGCTCGCCTCAGTCGGGAAAGCTCGGGCACCATCGCCGCTAACTCGTTCCTGCCACAGCTCTTGGATCGATTCGTGCTGCGGTCGGTGGTCATCGGGGCGCCGATTCTGGCGATCCTCGCTCTGGTGGTCGGCGGCGCTCTCTACTTCTTGATCTACACGGCGGCGCTTACCCTCGAGCGCGAGGGGCCTGAGATGGCTCTGTTGCGGACCAGAGGTGCTTCCAGCTGGCAGACCGTCGGCATCCATCTGGCACAGTCCCTGCTGATCGCAGTGGTGGCCGCCGCGGCGGCGCCCTATGTGGCGCGCTGGCTGGTTGGCCTCACCGGACGGGTGCCGCCCCTGTCGGACCTGACGGGGGGCGAGCCGCTCCGGGTAGCGCAGCGAAGGCCGCTCGGGCCGTTCTTGATCGGCGGAGCCGCCATCACCTTTGTCTCCATGGGTCTGGCGATCATCCCGTTGGCGCGGCGGCGGGTGCTCGAGCTGCGAGCGCTGGCGGCTCGCCCGAGCGGGCGATCCGTCTGGCAGCGGTACAACCTGGATCTTTTTGCCGTCGGTCTATCCGCAGTGGTGCTCTTCCAAATCTCACAGCGCGGATTCATCAACTTCACCGAGAATGAAGCCAAGCTGGACCCATTGGCGATCGTCTTCCCCGCGCTTCTGTTGTTCACGGGCGCGCTCGTGCTACTTCGACTGCTGCCGTGGGTGCTGCGACTCATCGGGTGGATGATGCAACAGGCGCGCACTATGTCATTTGCGCTGCCCGGCTGGCATCTGGGCCGCAACCCGATCCCCTATGGACGGCTGGCCTTGCTCGTCTGGCTGACGACTGGGCTCGGCGCCTTTGCTCTCACCTACGCCGACACTCTGGAGCGCTCATTCATCGAACGGGCTGCCTTCGCCACCGGCGCCGACGTGCGCATCGTCGACGATGGGGCCGGCTATCTGGAGGCTCCTCCGGATGCGATTGGAGCTGCAGTGATGCGTACGAGCGGAGCCCCCCGCCGTGTAACGAGCCGCCAAGCCGAGGTCTTGGCAGTGCGGCCCCAAGAGTTCGCCCAAGTGGTCAAGTGGCGGGACGACTTCGGTCCTCCGCCGGCGGACCTGTTCGGCGCACTGCGGGCCGAGGGCCCGCCCGACGTCGGAGTCGAGCTACCGGCCGATGCCGTCGCTTTCGCGCTCGACGGCGTCGTGATTCCCCGCAGTTGGGCAGATCAGGTGGAGCTAGCGGATCGCCAACCCGGGACGAACATGAGGCTGATGCTCCGTGTCTTCGATGAACGCGGCCGGGTGTGGACGATGCGAGCCGATCAGGACCTGGTAGATGACGAGTGGCGGTCGGTCGTCGTCGACCTCACGTCCGGGCTCAACACTACATACCGGTCGGGTCCGACTCCTCCGCTGTCGATCCACGCCGTTTGGGTGGAGCGGAGCGATCCGCGGGAAAGCAACGTCGTCGGCGCGGATTCACTGCTGGTGCGCAACCTGCGTGCCACCACGACGACTGGTGAAGTGCCGCTGGACGCCGCGTTCGACGAGCTGTCCACATTCCATGGCTTGACGCGAGCCCGCAACACCGATGCCGGCGCGGCGGCCGACGCCTACTTCGCGAGGGTTCCGGAGGGTGAGGCCAAGCCGACCCCAGACGAGATAGCCGCTTCGCCCCTAGCCGCCGTCGGTACCGCGCAACGCTGGACGCTTCCCGGACCCCGCACCCGCAACGACCCTCGAGTTCCCCAGCTGCGGCGGAACCCCGACCCGATCCGGGTGCTGCTCGACTCCGCGCTGGCTGCCCAGGCTGGTGTGACGGTCGGCGAAATGGCTGCCTTCACGATGGGCAGTCTCGTTCTCGAAGCCGTGATGGTGGGCGTCGTCGATGAGGTTCCCACCATGACCGATACGCGCCGCACCGGCCGGATCGTCACCGACCTCGACGGACTGTCCGCCCATCTCAACGGACCCGCCTCGTGGAGCTACCAGCGGGCGCTGCGGCGCGTCGTCACTCCGGACGAGCTATGGATCGCTACAGACGACACCGATGCGGCGATCCGCCTGGTCAACGCCCAGCTTCCCGCCGCCGAATCGGCCGACGAGGTCTTCACCATCCGCGGGAGCGAGGCCGACGTTGCTTCCCGCCCGGTTCAGGTGGGGCTGGTGGCAATCCTCTTCGTGGGGGCCGCGGTCAGCGTCGTGCTGGCTGTTGCCGGGGTGACTTCCTACGTGCTGCTCGCCGTCGCCCGCCGAACGCGGGAAATGGGCGTGCTGCGGGCTCTCGGCTTTGGCCGTAGCGGCGTGGCGGCGACCTTCGCAGTGGAACAGTTGGCGGTGCTCGGCCTGGGGGCCCTGATCGGGACCGCCGGCGGTATTGCCCTCATGCGGAGCATGCTCCCCTTCCTCCAGCTCGGCGAGACCGCCGCCGAGATACAGCCGACGGTCCGGCTGGAGGTGGCATGGCCGGTCCTGGTGGCGTATCTGTTGATCGTGAGCCTGCTGCTGGTCGTGTCCGTTGTCTGGGCAACTCGCCGCGTGTCGGCCACCCGCATGAGCGAGGTGCTCCGTGAGGTAGAGAGATGACGCAGCCGATCGTCGACTGCCGTCGGGTGATCAAGATTCACAAGCAGGGGAATCTCGAAGTCGTCGCACTCAACGGCCTGGACTTCGCAATGGGCCGCGGTGAGTTCATCTCGGTGGTGGGTAAGTCAGGGTCAGGTAAGTCGACCCTGCTGCGGATCCTGGCGGGGCTCGACCGACCCTCCGCCGGCCGGGTTGAAGTCACCGGGGTGAGCCTCACCGACATCAGCGAGCGGGATCTGACGATCCATTACCGGCGCCGAGTTGGGTTCCTGTGGCAGGACTTCACGCGCAACCTGCTGCCCTACCTCAAAGCCATCCACAACGTCGAGCTGCCGATGCTCCTGGCCGGCATCCCCACTCGGCAGCGCCGGCGGCGCGCCCAGCAACTGCTCGAGGCGACCGGCTTGCAGAACCAGGCCTTTGCGATGATCCGCACCATGTCGGGCGGGCAGCAGCAACGGCTGGCCCTTTGTGTGGCGCTGGCCGGCGACCCCGAGCTGTTGCTCGCCGACGAGCCCACGGGCGAGCTCGACACAGTGACGTCGCTGGATATCTACGACCTGCTGCGCGGGCTCAATCGGGAGGGCTTGTCGATCCTGGTAGTGACTCACGATGTGGCGCTGGCGAGGCGAACCGATCGGGTGGTGAGGCTCACAGACGGCCGCTTGGCGGCGGAGGGCTCCGGCGACGACTACCAGGTCACGGTCGATCCCTCCGGAGGGGTGGCGCTGCCGCGAGACCTGCTGCTCGCTGCCGGGATCGAGCGGGAGGCCACTGCCCGGCTGACGGAGGAGGGGATATTGCTCGAGCGACGGGAGGAAGAGTGAGTCTGGAGCTAGTCGAGGTCACCAAGCGTTACCCGGGGGGCGCCATCGGAGCCGACCAGGTTTCGGTAGTCATCGAACCGGGCGAGTTCGTGGGCTTCTTCGGGCCATCGGGCTCGGGGAAGACGTCGCTGCTGCAGATCGCCGGCTTGTTGATGGAGCTCGACGCCGGCCACGTCGCGCTCGACGGGGTGCGCGTCAGCGGCCTCTCCGAGGCTGAGGCTGCTGCGGTGCGGCGCCGTCAGCTCGGCTTTGTGTTCCAGACTCCCGGCTTGTTGTCGCTGCTGTCGGCATGGGAGAACGTGGACGTGGCGTTGCGACTGCTCGGCGACGGCGGGGAGGCTGCCCGGCGCAAGGTGTCCGCCGCCCTCCGTGCCGTTGAGATCACCGATCGCGCCCAGCATCGTCCCGACGAGCTGTCTGGGGGCGAACAGCAGCGGGTAGCCATCGCCCGCGCCCTCGTCCACGATCCCCGTTACTTGTTCGCCGACGAGCCCACCGGCGAGCTCGATACTGCCACCGGGGCTGCGGTGCTCGCGCTGCTGGCTCGTATTGCCGCTGGCGGTACCGCCGTCGTGATGGCTTCGCACGACCCCGTCGCGATCGAGTACGTCACCCAGGCCTATTTCATCCGCGATGGCGTGCTGGAGAGACCGAGCGAAGCTGCGTTGCGCGGCTGGCTCAGGGAGGGCACCGCGATCTAATGGGCACCTTCTCGTCCTAGCCGGTACGTTGGTCGCGAGCTTCAGGGGAGGGCACTTGACCAGCGACCATTCGGCGACTGCAGCGGACCGCGACCGGCTGAAGACTCCCGCCGAGTATCACAACGCAACGCGCAACTGCGACGTGGTGATGAAAGGGGGCATCACAAGCGGGGTCGTATATCCGTTGGCAGCGTGTGAGCTGGCGACGAAGTTCCATTTCCGCAACGTGGGAGGCACTTCGGCCGGAGCTATTGCCGCCGCAGCTGCCGCGGCCGCCGAGCACGGCCGGCTCCAGGAACTGCAGGACCCCGACCTCCCCGAAGATCCGCAGCGGAGCTTTGCCGGTCTGGCCGAGATGCAAGAGTGGCTCTCGGCCGACAAGCATCTGGTCGAACTCTTTCAGCCCAACCGCGCCACATCCGGTATCTATGACCTGTTGCTGGCTTTCATCAGCAAACCAGCCGGCTGGGACGGCAGGCTGACCAAGTGGGCGCTGGTCCTGTGGCAGCTACTACGGGTCGGCATAGCCAACTGGCGAGGCCTCCTGGCGCTGTTCGCCGTCTTACCAGGCCTGACGATTCTCCGCTCCCTCGAATGGGCTCCCGGCGAGCTGTGGCTGTCGGGCGGCGTCCTGCTCGGCGGCACCGCGGCGCTCGCCGTAGCGCTGCTCGCCCTGGCCCGCCGGCGGGTCGAAGCGGCGAGCTTCGCATTGCTCGTGTGGGCCGGCCTCATGTGGTGGATGTACTCCGCCTATGAGGTGGCGTGGGCACACTGGGCAGCCTCCGTCGGATGGCTGCTCGCATTCGGCGGCTTGCTGCTCGGCGTGGCGGTGTCCGTCGGGTGGCAGGCCATCGTGGTACTCCCGGACAACAACTTCGGGTTGGTCAAAGGGTCGCGCATCCGGGACTCAACGGCACCGCTGCCATTGAGCGACTGGTTCACCCGGCGCCTCAACCGTCTCGCCGGCCTTCCCGAAGCGGGAGATCCGCTGACGTTTGGTCAGCTGTGGACGGGCCCCAGAGCTGCTGATCCCTCCGAGGAGGAATGGGCGCAGATCGTCTGCAGTCCCGCCATCAACCTCGAGATGCTCACGACGTGCCTGTCGGAGGGCCGGCCCTACCGCATGCCGCGCGACTTCGGGAGCGCCTTCTACTTTCGGCCCGAGGAGCTGGAGGAGTATGTCCCCAAGCATGTTGTCGAGTTCATGCTCGCCAACCCGTCGCCCGCGACGGACAGCGATGAGGTGGCCCGTCGCCGTCGGATCGCCCAGCAATTCGACATGTACCCGCTGCCGGCCGCCCACGACCTCCCCGTGATCCTGGCTACTCGGATGAGCCTCAGTTTCCCCGGGCTCATCAGCGCCGTGCCCCTCTACTCGGTCGATTACACCTACATGGTCACGTCACCGGACCCCTGTGGCGACGAAACAGACGCCCGGGCGACAGATCGTACGGAGATCGTTCCGGAGCGCACCTGGTTCTCGGACGGCGGGATCACCAGCAACTTCCCGGTCTCGTTCTTCGATGCGTTGTTACCGCGATGGCCCACGTTCGGTATCAACCTTCGTCCCTTCCATCCGGCATACCCCAAGCTGACCGATCCGCCCGTCAACGAGGCATGTCATGTGTACCTCCCGCGAGACAACACGGAGGGAATCCTGGCATGGCGCACCCGCATGCCGCGCAAGGGCTTCGGCGCGATCGCCGGGTTTGCCGGCTCTATCCTCGACACCATGCAGAACTGGGCCGACAACGCCCAGCTGCAGGTGCCGGGCTTTCGTGACCGGGTGGCCCACATCAGCCATGATGAATCGGAGGGGGGGATGAACCTCGACATGCCCTCTGCGACGCTGCATGCCCTCAGCGAGCGGGGGCGCAGTGCGGGTGCCCGCCTGGCTCACTTCTACACGCAGGAACCCACGCCGGGGGAGTCGGTTGATTGTCTGCGTGACGGCGAGCCCCCACAGCTGCGCCGGGTCGGCTGGAGCAACCATCGCTGGGTCCGGATGCGCTCGACCCTCGCCATGCTCGAACGCACGTTGCGCGGCCTGCATGCCGGTTATGCGGGTGATTCGGCCGCCGGCATCGAGTCGTACCGTGATGAGATCGAGACGGCCGCGGCCGCCGCTCCGAGCTACGCGTGGGAGACGGCCGCCCAGTGGCAGTTGGCGCAGTGGCTGATGGAAGGCACCGAGCCGAAACGCTGGCCGCCCCCGCCGGGGCAGGCCGCTCCCGGTGGGCTCATGGGGCTAGCCGGCGAGCTCGACTACTACGCCCGGCACAAGCCGACGAATCGCGACGCAACTCCACTACCAGCCGGGCCGGCCGAGGCGGTGGCGCCGAACAAGGCGACTCACCTGCTGGGCAACGGGGCTCCCGCCCCGCAGCCCGAGTTGAGACCAGGCCCCGGCCACCGGCGCGATTGCTGATTGGTCAGTCCTCGAAGTCGTGGTGGACCCGGCTAGCGGTTGGACCGGTCTGGCCCTGGTACTTCGAGCCTGCCCGTAGCGACCCATACGGATGCTCGGCGGGTGTGGTCAGCTCGTAGAAGCTGATTTGCCCGATCTTCATGCCCGGGTAGATGGCGATAGGCAGGTTGGCCACGTTGGACAGCTCGAGAGTGACCTGCCCTTTGAAGCCGGGGTCGATGAAGCCGGCGGTCGAGTGGATCAGCAGGCCGAGGCGGCCGAGGCTCGACTTGCCCTCGAGTCGAGCCACGATGTCGTCGGCCAGACCGACCGTCTCGAGAGTCGCCCCCAGCACGAACTCGCCGGGATGGAGGATGAACGGCTCGTCATCGGTGGCCTCGATCAGCTGAGTGAGGTCATCCTGCGGCGCCTTCGGATCTATGAGCGGATAACGGTGATTCTCGAACACCCGGAACGCGTAGTCGCATCGCAAATCGACGCTCGAAGGCTGCACCATCGCATCGTCAAAAGGATCGATGATCACCCGGCCACTGGCGACGGCCTCGCGGATGGTGCGGTCGGAGAAGATCATCGAGCTTTAGCCAAGTGGATCAGTCCCATCCGATCAAGTCGGGGAAAACCGGTCGTCGGGCTGGCGGGATCGGAGCATGAGCTCCGAGCAATGAGGTGCCTTGTCGACCCTTGCGACGCGTTGCCAGCCTTTTGAGTTGTGAGCCTCGCGATGCGTTGCCGGCCGATGCGTTGCCGGCCCATGCGTTGCCGGCCCATGCGTTGCCGGCCCATGCGTCACCGGCCCTCGAGTTGCGTTGGGCCGCAACCGCGTGGAGCGGGTGAGGGGAATCGAACCCCCGTATTCAGCTTGGGAAGCTGATGTTCTGCCATTGAACTACACCCGCAGTTCCCGCCGACTCTACCAACCAGGTGGCCGGCGTGGCCCGGGCGCAATCCTGGGTGGCGGGGTCTCAGAACGTGAGCGACGCCACGCCCCACGCCGCGATCAGAGCCCCTACGCCCAGCAGCCACCACGCTCGCACCGCGTTGAACGTACCCTCCGCCCCCTGAGGTGCCTTGCCCCGCCGCGCCTGGAAGATGGCGAAACCGTTGCCGAGGATCATGGCGGCGCCCACGGCGAGGATCAGCTGCGCCAGCAGATCGTTGAGGCCGAGAATGTCGACGATCGATTGGGCGGTGACGGGATACATCGCCGCCACGCTACCGGGGTCTCGCGACAGCTGACCCGCCACCGGTAGTCTCCGGAAATGGTTCGCCCCGCCCACGTTGTGCGTGTCTTCACCCGCGATGACGTCGGCGGCAACTTGCTGGGCGTGGTCAACGACACGGTCGGGTTGACGGGCGAGCAGATGCAGGAGATCGCCGCCGGCCTCGGCTTCTCGGAAACCAGCTTCGTCGACTGGGGAGAGCGCGCAGTGCCGATGGTGCGGATCTTCACCCCGGTCCTGGAGATGGAGTTCGCCGGACATCCGATGGTGGGAACGGCATGGGTGATGAACTTTCTCGGCCCCAAGCGGCACGATCGACTCGAATGCCCGATCGGCGTAGTCAACGTCGGCAGCGACGGCGAGGTCGTCTGGATCGAAACTTCCCTCGGCCAGCCGGTCGACTCTTCGCCGGACGTTGCCGTGTTGGAGCGCGCCGGCCTCCCTCCGCCCGAACGAGCATGGATGGTGCGGATGCCCAAGGCCTACCTCTTGGCTCAGTATCCGGCTTCGGCGTTGATCACCGGGCTGGAACCCGACACGGCGGTGCTTGCAGAGCACTTCGGCACGCTGTGCTTCGCTCGCGACGACACGCGAGCCCACATGCGATTCTTCGCTCCGGCCGCCGGTGTGCCCGAAGATCCGGCCACGGGTAGTGCCGCGGTGGCTCTGGCCAGGGCGCTGCAGTCGACGGGAGAGGCGGCGGGGCGACTGACGATCGATCAGGGCGCTGAGATCGGCACCCCATCGCGAATCGAGCTGAGCTGGAGCGACGCATCCGCCCGCATCGGCGGCACGGTGGTGCACGACAAGATCGAGCTCGTCAAGCCGTGACACCCGAGGCCGGGCTCATCCCAGCAAGGCCGCGGTCAGCTTCACTTCGTCGAAGCGGCTATCGCCGGCCGGGCTGACCCGATAGGCGGCTGCCTCGGGACGGGAAATGACGGCTTGGTGGCTGGCGTCGCCGCCGAAATGGATTGCGGCGTAGTCGTCGCAGGCGTACCCGGCAGGCAGGGCGCCGGTTGCGATCAGCTCCGCAAAGGCGGGGCGACGCGCCGGCTCGCTCGAGTGATGGGGCGAGAAGCTCCCTTTGAGGAATCCGAGGCCGGCGGCCGGATCGGCGGCCCCGACGCGGAAGGAGTCGGTCGTGAAGGCTTCGAACCAGCAATTGGCCCCGGCGCTGAGGCCGGCCAGGACCACGCCGCTCTCCCAGGCGGCCCGCAGCGCGGCGTCGACGCCGTGCAGCTTCCAGATGGCGAGCATGTTCACCGTGTTGCCGCCGCCGACGTAGATGACGTCCTGAGTCCCGAGGAACTCGATGAGGTTGTCTATCTCGCGATAGAACAAGCTCAGCACTGTGGGCTGGGCGCCATAGGCGGTGAATGCTGCGTGGAACTTGTCGATGTATCCGGGCGAGTCGCCCGATGCGGTCGGGATGAAACAAACCCGTGGTGTGGTGGCGTCCGCCAGGCCGAGCACGAAGCGATCGAGCAGTGGGTCGTCCATCGAGAAGCCGCCACCGCCCATCGCCACGATGTGTCTTTCGGCCATGGTCAGAGGCTACCGGCACTCCTGGGAACCTCTGGTTTTCCCGCCCCTACTTGCGGGCGAGGGCCGTCGAGGACTACACGGTGACGTCGCGCCGTTGAAATCCCCACATCGCTACGGCTACCGCTATCAGGATGGCGCCGACCAGAACCAGCAGCTGCGGTTGGAACCCGTTGACGAGCGGATTGTGATCGAGCAGCCAGTAGAAGGGCGTCAATCGCTGCATCCAGGCGAGGCTGTCTACCAGGGGGGCGAGCCCATTGATGAAGAAGGTGGCGATCGTCGTTCCCGCGGCGATCCCGACGGTCAGCGGACGGTTGCCGGTCAGTGCCCCGACCATCAGCGCCAGGCTGCCGAAGGCGAGCGCCAACAACACCATGCCCACCGAGGCAGCCGTCGTTCCGGCAATCGACAGGCCGACGTCGAAGATCGGGTCGGTCACGAGGAGCGAGATCCATACCAGCGCGGCAAGCAGGGTGGTCAGCAATGCCTGGGCTCCAAAGGCTTCGAGAACCACGCGGGAGCGCGGTACCGGGTTGGCCAGCAGCAAGTCCATTGTTCCTCTGTCCTCTTCTCCGGCTACGGCAGCGGTCCCCATCGAGATCGCGAAAAAGATGGCGATGAAGGATCCGACGCTCGCAAAGACTCGGCTGTTGACGAAACCTGGCCCCGTGAGGAACTCGATTGCCTCACTTGCGCCGAAGAGGTTGAGCATTCCCTCCGGCAGATTCTCCATGAGCTGCAGCAGCACATCAGAGTCGGCTTGGAGTGTCGGCCAGAACGCCACGGTCACGGCGGTGATTGCCAGCATTCCGACCGCCCACCACACGTAGCCGCGGCGTCGATCCCAGATCGTCTTGGCGAAGACGCTACTGAGCATCAGAGCCCGCCTTCGCATAGAACGCGAGGAACGCCTCCTCCAAATCGCCCTCGTGCGACACGAGGTTCACTACCTCATGCCGAGCCGCCTCCTTGATCACCGCGTCGACCGAACCCTCGATCCACAGCGTCAGCACCCGGTCTTCATCGGCGGAACTCACCTGCCGAACTCCCGGGATCGCCCCAAAGGTGGTGGGATCGGCGGATGTCGTGAAGTGCAGCTCCAGTCGATGCACCGCCTTGGCTTTGAGCTCGGCGATCGCGGCAACCGCCACCAAGCTGCCGCCCCGGATGATGGCGACTCGGTCGGCAATCCGCTCGACCTCGGGAAGGATGTGAGAAGACAGGAAGACCGTCCTCCCCTCTCGCCGCACTTCGTCGACGAGGCCGTAGAACTCCTGTTGGATCAGGGGGTCGAGGCCGCTGCTCGGCTCGTCGAGGATCAACAGCTCGGGCCGATGCAAGAATGCCTGAACCAAAGCCAGCTTCTGGCGATTGCCGCCTGAGTAGCTGCGAATCACCCGGCTCAGGTCCAAATCCAGCGCGGCGGCGACACGTCGCGCTTCGGTCAGGTCCTTTACCCGGCGCAGCGATGCGAAATAGCGCACGAGCTCGAGACCCGTCATCGTGTCATACAGGGCAAGCTCGCCCGGCACATATCCGACGCGGCGATGGATGGCGATGGGGTCGGCCGTCGTTGGGATACCGAAGACTTCAGCCAATCCTGAAGTGGGACGGATGAAGTCGAGCAACAGCCGGATCGTGGTGGACTTGCCGGCGCCATTGGGACCCAGGAAACCGAAGATCTGGCCGGGTTCTACCTCGAGAGTCAAGTCCTCGATGCCGCGAGTCCTGCCGTAGTACTTGGTGAGGCCTGATGTGCGAATAACCGGCGCCATTCCGGCCCAGGCTACCCTCCGTCTCGGGATGGCCACTGAGTCCAAGACCCTCGTGATCCTCGCTCTGATCGCCAACGGCGTCATTGCGGTGGTGAAGTTCATAGCGGCCGCCGTTTCGGGAAGCTCGGCCATGCTGTCGGAGGGCTTCCACTCGGTGGCGGACACCGGCAACCAGCTGTTCCTGCTACGCGGCACTGCGGTCTCGCGGTACCGGCCGGATGTGCAGCACCCGTTCGGGCGCGGCAAGGAGCTCTATTTCTGGAGCTTCATGGTGGCGGTGTTCCTGTTCGTCGGCGGAGCTGTCATCGCGTTCACGGAAGGGCTCGATCGGATTCGCCACCCTCACCACGATGAGGCCGGGCTGGTCTTCTCGTTGTTGGTGCTCGCTTTTGCCGCCGTGTTCGAGTTCTTCATTGCGTTCGGTCCCGCCCTGCGCGAGTTCAACCGGGTCCGGGCAGGCCGAGCCCTCCGAGCCACAGTGCAGGATTCCAAGGATCCGGCTCTGCTCGTTGTGGTCTTCGAGGACACGGCTGCGTTGGTGGGCCTGTTCATCGCCGCCGCCGGGTTGCTGCTGGCTCACTACACCGGATGGGCCCAGTGGGATGGCGTCGCCTCGATCGCCATCTCGGTGCTGTTGGCTAGCGTCGCCCTCTTCCTGGCCTACGAGATGAAACAGCTCTTGGTCGGTGAGGCCGCGCGGCGCGAAGACCGATCTGCTATCCGCGCCGCCACCCTCTCGGTCAGTGAGGTGTCCTCGATCGGGCGGCTGCTCACAATGCAACTGTCGCCGCACGAAGTACTGGTGAACATGGATGTCCATCTCGATGACGGCCTCAGCACCGATGAAGCCGAAGCAGTCATCGATCGGATCGAAGCAGCGATCCAGTCTGAGGTTCCTGAAGCGACCCGGATATTCATCGAGCTAGAGCCCGGTCTGTGAGCGCCGGGTCGGCTTCGGCGCCGGGCTCGTCCGCCAATCTCGGCCCCGGCTTCGATGTGCTGGCCATCGCCTGGGAGATACGGTGCCGGGCGCGGGTCAGCCGGGCTGATGCCTGGCTGATCAGCCAGGACGGCGACAGTTACACCCCGCCCGACGGCGGATTCGTGAAGCGGGCCGCCCAGGCGGGAGGTGCGGGGCCCTTCCACATAGAGATCGAGAACGACATCCCCCGATCCCGAGGCCTGGGTTCGAGCGCAGCCGTAGCGGCGGCAGTGGCCGCCGCCGCCTTCCGCGCCGGGGGTGCGGAGCCGAGCGACCACGAGCTGTTCACCATCGTCACCGGTCTCGACGGCCATGCCGACAACGCGGCCGCTGCGGTGTATGGCGGGTTGGTCATGGTCGATGGCCAGCACTACGCCCGCCTCGACGTGTCTCCGCAGCTGCGCTTCCTCGCCGCCATTCCCGATGCCCCGCTCCGTACCGCTCATGCCCGGGCGGCGCTTCCCGACCACGTCTCGCGGCCCGCGGTCGTCCGCTCGATGGCCCGATTCGGGTTTCTGCTGCGCGGTCTCCAATCGGGCGATGCCGATCTGCTGAGCCGGGCTCGGGGCGACGAGATCCACGAGGCTCCCCGAGCGGCGTTGTCGCCGACGACTGGAGCGCTCATCGCGGGTGCGCTCGCCGCTGGGGCGCTCCATGCTTGTTGGAGCGGGGCGGGGCCGTCGGCTTTGGCAATCACCGCCGTCGAAACCGTGGAGGCGGTCACTGCAGCCATGGAGAAGGTCCTCGACGGCGCCGGACGTGTCCAACAGCTCTCGATTGCCGGCGAAGGATGGCGGTAGCGGGGTTCCGCAACCGGCCGGCGGGAGCCATATCTCTCTGTGCCGATAGGGTTGGGAGTCGCTACTGAAGGGCGATGGTGGCCCACCGAACCGGAGATCCTTTTCGAGCTTTCTACGACCGGGCGTTGCCGGCCGTTTACGGTTATCTGCATACTCGGCTGGCCGATCCGTTGCGGGTTGAAGCCGTCACCCGCGAGGTCTTCACGGTGATCGTCGCTGCGTGGCCCTTTCCGGTCAACGTCGACGATGAAGTCGCATTCGCCGTCCGCATGGCCCGCCACAAGCTGGTGGACGAGTACCGGCGCCAGGATGCCCACACGCAGCGCCGAGAGCACTACCAGATGATGAGCGCCCACGACGCCGCCCACCGCACGACGGCAGCGCCGGAGGTTCGGGCCCATTGGGCGTTGGCTGCGGTCCCGGCCAATCAGCGGGCGTCGCTCGTGCTGCGCCACGTCGACGGACTCGCCGTTCCCGAGGTCGCCGCCATCATGGGCAAGAGCGTCCGAGCCACTGAGTCGCTGCTGAGGCGGGCCGCCAAGGTGCTGAATCGGACGTTCGGGGAATCGGGATCGCCGCATGGCTAGCTTCGATCCATTGGCCACCCTGCGGCGGCTCGATGGGCCGGTGAGACCTCCCGAGAGCTTCAGCGAGCTGCTGTACTCGGGATTGCGCACCCAGCTCGATCGCAAAGCGGTCGGGGCACTGCCGGAGTCCGCCGCATCCGAACTCGAGCCGCGGCGGGGTCTGCTCGTTGCGGCCGCCGCCCTCGCCAGTGTGCTGCTGATGGCTGGAGTGCTGAGCTGGTTGGCGCCTGCCGACGAATCCACGGCGCCGATTGAGCCCCTGCAGTTGTCAGCTCCCGAGGAATCGCGTCCGACCATCGTCGACCACAATCAGGATCCTGCGGTGGTGTCGCCCACCGGCGGCGTTCCCGGTGCGCCGCGTCGCCGCGAGAGTCCGCTGACCCAGAACACGGGAAGCTACCGGTTTGGCGGCTGGCAGGTGCTTCCGGTTTCCGCCTTCGATGGCCGTCGGGGAGCGGCGATCGTCTGGACGGGTGAACAACTGATCGTGTGGGGGGGCACGACGCCCGGCGCGGGGCCACCGCCCGAGAACGGATGGCCGGTGGCGAGCGACGGAGGTATCTACGATGCCGCCGCCGATGCCTGGTTCCCGCTTCCGTCGGGCCCGGCAGGGCGCTCCGGCGCTACCGCGCTGTGGACGGGGGAGGAGATGTTGGTGATTGGGGGCGGCGCGCCGGGCGGTGCGGCCTACCGTCCCGCCACGCGACAGTGGCGGCCGCTGCTGACGCATCCTCTGCCCGCCGCGCCGGCTGCGGTGTGGACCGGTGCCGAGGCCGTCTTGTGGGGAGGCGAGAGCCCCGGGGCGGCTTACGATCCCGCCGGGGACTCCTGGCGTGACATCGCTCCCGGGCCGCTGACCTCCCGTTCCGAACACGCGGCCGTCTGGACGGGCACTGAGATGATCGTATGGGGCGGGCTGGTCGACGACGCCGAGGCAGCCGCCGCAGGGACGGGCTACTCGTGGAGCCAGGACGGTGCGGCCTACGACCCAGCTGCAGACAACTGGCGGCAGCTGTCGCCGGCACCCGACGGTCTCGAGCTGTCACATCCGACGGCAATCTGGACGGGAAGCGAGGTCATCGTCGTTGGGCACGAGGCGATGGATCGCGACCACGAGCCGACTGAGGACCCGGCGGTAGCAGCGGCCGCCTTCAACCCGGCAAGCGACAAGTGGCGGGTCCTGGCCACACCGCGGTTCTCGGCTATCGCCCAGGTCGACGGGTTCGGGGTCCATTCGGCGGTATGGGCCGAAACCCGCCTGGTGGTGTGGGCCGGTCGCGACCTCTTGGCAGCCACCGGCCCCGAACTATGGATATACGACCCGGCCGAGGATGCATGGGAACGGGGCGCCAGCTCACCGATCAACGCGGACGATCCCGAGCTGGTCTGGACCGGCGAGACTCTGTTCGCCATCGGTGGGCACGCCGCCGACCCGCTGGAACGCATCATGCGGATGGACGTCGGATCCGGAGGTCGCTTCCCACCCCCGGTGGGCACTGAGGTTCCGATGCACCTCGTGCCACCACTGTCCTTCGAGATGCTGGCGGTGGCACCTGACAACCGTCGAGTGGCCACCATCGACTTCGCCGCCGGATTGGTCACGCTCTACGACGGATCCGAGTCGTTGCTCCCAACGAGGATGCTGGATGCGGCCGCGCCGCTGGCAGATGGCTGGATGACCATGGCCGGGGGCCAGCTGTGGTGGTTCCCCACCGGGGTCGCTCGCCAGCCCACTGTGCTGGCAGTGTTCGAAGCGGACGAGTGGGCTCCCTTTGCGTACGCCGTTCCGGCCGACGGCGACGTCTACGCCGACAGCATCTGGACCGTTCAACCCGGCGCCGGGTACGGCAACTTCTTCGAGCCCAGCGTGGTGCAGTTGCTTTCCGTCGTCAGCGGCGAAGTGATCGCCAGCGTGGAGGTACCGCCCGACGCTGCCCCAGTGGTCGCTTCAGCCGCCGGTCTGCTGCTGAACCATCACGACTGGATCGACATCGGCGACAGCTTCATCCCCGACCCGGCCAGCCGCAAGATGATGCTGGTCGAACCCGATGGCACTACGAAGCCGTTGTGGCGGGGGATTGGAATACATCTCGCAGGCGACACCGTCGTATGGCTCGACTGTGCCAATCCGGGTGCCGTTTGCCAGCTGGTCGCGACCGACATTGCTGAGATCGACGGTCGACTCGAGGGGATTGGTCACCGCGTGCTCGCGGACACGGCCGCCAGCTACGGCGCCAGCTTCCAGCCGGGGACATCCCTCGTCTCACCAGACGGCCGCTGGGTTGTCGTCGAGCGCCGCCCGCGAGACGGCACGGCGGCCTCGATCGACCTCGTCGACTTGGAGACCTTCGAGAGCCGAGAGCTGCGGGCGAGCGGCAGCCTCGGGTCGCCGGTCGGCCCGCACATGGTGTGGTCGGCCGACAGCGAGTGGCTCTTGATCCTGGGGGAGCGCCCGACGGCAATCCGGATCGCCGACGGCTTCTCGGTCGATCTGTGGGAGTGGGTACCCACTGATATGGAGATCTTCGCAGTGGCGTCCCGGCTCCCCCCTCCGGGGGGAGGGTCACCACCACCGTAAGCGGTGGGAAGGGGGGCGTCGGCCGGTCGCCACGGTGGCGTTTATGCGGGAGCGCCCCCCTACCTCGGCGGCGCCCTGAGGGCGCCTGGAGGGACCTTCCCCCCTCCGGGGGGACCCACGCCCCCCTACCTCGGCGCCTTGGAGGCGTGGGGTGGTTTGGGTTGGGGGAGTTGGGCGTGGGCGGGTGCCGTGGGGTGGCTCCCCCCGGAGGGGGGAGGGGTACCGCCGCCGTAGGCGGTGGGAAGGGGGGCGTCGG
>JBFIXI010000013.1:0-69852 GCA_041605955.1 Acidimicrobiia bacterium | reverse complement strand
GAGCTGCTCCTGGGTCGGGTGACCCCACCCAAGGCAGAAGGGATGACCGGCAGGATCGGCGTACACCCGGTGTCCTGCGTCGGAGTCCGGATCCGTTGCATCCTGAAGGACTCGGGCGCCGAGGTCGAGAGCACGCTGATGCGCTGATGCGGGATCGGTCACATGGAAGTCGACGTGGACCTGCTGCGGTTGTCCGTCAGGCCAATCTGGCGGAACGTGCTCCGGTGCACGTTGCACGCCGACCATCCAATTCCCCTGTTGGTCGATGACGCAATGGAACCGCGGGTCTTCGTCGACCACGATCCCGTCGAGCATCGCAGCCCAGAAAGCGCTCTCCGCTGCCACGTCTGCAGCATCGAACACCACGACATGACGAATCAGGTCCATGGCCGCATCCTACGGGCGCCGACGCGAGCGAGGGCACTCCTCGCGCTGGCCGGAGCGCGGATTGGAGAAGTGATCGAGGTCCTCAGCCCGCACATATCGGCACTTCCAGCGCTAGCTGGTGTCCGCCGGTCGAACACGGACTGTGGCGGCGTCACCTCGTCCGGCGAGATTCGACGCCGGACACTCCCGCGTGTCTCGGTGGAGGTCGGCCGCGTGCTGGGCATCGGCAGCTTGAGTCCCTTGGCAGACTTCTTGGGTGGAGGTTTCAGTCGAACAGCTTGGTTCCCCGGTTGATCTTCGACCGGTGTTCGCTGCTCAGCGCCAAAGGCTGGTGGCGTTCTTGCGGGGTTTGGGAGCGGATGATTGGCGGCGTCGCACCGCCTGTTGCGGATGGGATGTGTCTGATGTTCTGGCTCACGTCCTTGGCGACGTTCTTGGTCGGATCGGCGGTCTCCGTGGCATCCCTGACACGTACAACACTGCTTGAGCGTGAGGGTCCTGACAACCACACAAGTCGCTTCCTTGGCAACGGTTCGACCGGAGAATGCCCGCACCGTGGTCATCCGCACCGTTCTCGATGATTATGTCGACCAGTCGGGCCGTTACTCCAGCGTCAACCGTGACTACGGGGCCAAAGCCCCCTCCATCGATTACGGCTTGACCGCGTCCATCGATCTCGGAGTCCTTGTGAATCACCACCGTCTCGACACAAGTTCCCTCGGGCAGGATGGTTTGTCCTGGCAACGCCGCGTCAATCGCGTCTTGCAGGCTCTCGGTAACACAATCGATGAAGAAAGGCTCGGACGCGCCAGCAGCCGGCACCCCGGGGAAGAAGAAGAGCGCGGTCGCTAGCGCCCACACCAGAGTCGACAACCGGTTGTGTGCCATCCGGACGGTGCGCATGAGCCGTCCCCTCCGTGCAGGCCCCCCTGGCCACGTCCCCTCGCCCATGGCAGAAGAGGGCAGGGTCACCGATCTTCTCCGCCGGATGCCGGACCGCCAAATGGCGTCTACGGGCGTTCGGCCCTAGGCAACGATGAGCCGCACCGTGTAACCGGCCATCACCGTCCAGAACAGGGTCGAGTAACCGGCCTCGCCGATCGATTGGTTGATCCGCCGGCCGCCAAATGTCGCCACGAACATGAGCGGCGTCGCCAGCATCGCGATCAGCAGCGCCGACCCGTCGAGGAGCTGCGCCTCGGCGAACACGGCAGCTTTGGTGGCGTCACCGAAGAGCGAGGTCAACGATGCGGCACCGACGAAGTGGGCCCTATCGACATCGAGCTGCCGTATGGCCATACCCTTGAGGGGTCCGGACGTACCAGAGAACCCTGAGGTGGCACCGGCGCCGAGCGCCAGCAATGGCCCGCCCCGGGAGCGCAGCCGGGTCAGGTCGAGCCGCTCGGCGACGAGGGCCAGCGCGAAGCTGACGATGACCGCCGCGGTGACGATACCTTCGGGCGACGAAACCAGCAGCCGTGCCCCGGTCGCGGCACCGACGACGACGAGAGCAACGACCAGGGCCGCCTTCCTGAACGGCAAAGCCTGCCTGTAGGCCACCACCTTGACGACGTTGTTTCCGGCAAGGAGCAGCGCGGCCAGCGCCACTCCTTCCTTGGTGCCGAGCACGAGGGCCAGAGTGGGGACGAGTATCAACGATCCGCCGAGCCCCGCCGAGGCGGACACTGCAAACGAGAGCGCCACCGCCGCAAGCACGAGCACAGCCAGCAGCGGGCTCATGGGCGGCTCCCGTCGCATCCCGGCCCGATGGCGAAGCTGCGCCGGCGCACTACATGACCGCAGGTAGTCCGGTTGCCGCTACCAGCGCGTTGAACTCGGCGATGTCGGTGTCGAGGAGTTCCTGCAGCCGTCCCAGCTGCGCGTCGATCTGCGCGGAGTGGAGACCTATCAACTCGAGCGACTGTTGCGTCGGCTTGGCGTCCGCGCTGGCAACCACGGAGATCAGCGACGACATCTTCTCGTTGAGCCGAGAACGTTGGTTCAGCCCAAACGTGTCATCATGCTGGCCGGGCACGATGAGCTCATCCTCGATGTGCTCCAGCACCTCCAGCACGGAATTGGCCTTGGCGACCATTGCGGGGTGGCCGTCGCCCTCTCGTGCCTTGTCCCGCCAGTGCTCCACCTGCTGGCGCAGGGCCCGGATGCGGATCACTCCGGCATGGGCGTCCGAGATCTTGTCGCGAATGCGCAGCAGCACGTCCAGCTGCACCTCCAGATCCGCTTGCGAGGTCCCGGCACGGGGATCGTTTACGACCTCGAAGGACTCGATGTGCGAGCTGGAAGTGCCGTCGCCCGCCGCGATGCGCAGCTCAACCTGGTAGGTCCCCGGCACCACGAGAGGGCCCTGATTGGCCTCGGGGGCGACCTTGTTGCCCAACACCCGCAGAGAGCCCGGGTACCGCAGGTCCCATAGGAACTGGTTGGCCCCCTCGTAGGCAGATATCCAGGGACCCGGCTCCATCGCCTTCTCATCGTCGCTCAGCCTGTCATAGCCTGCGGGCTTGCGCCTGAATTCGGCGACGAGCTTCCCGGTATCGTCGAGGAAGGCAAGCGAGATGTCTGCCCCACTGTCAGCGGCGCCTGCGTCGCCGCCATTCAGCCCCGCGGCCAGCTCACTTCCGAGGTAGTACTTGACGACCACCCCCCGGGGTGGACTGGAGCCGGCGTCGAACACCTCCCTCTCGAGGTGGCCGGTGTCGTTCTTTCGAGCGATGTAGGTCGCGGCCCGGCCCAAGCCGAGGGCGTAGTCCTTGCCGTCGGTGCCGCTGATCCAAGCATCGAATATGTCGGGCAGGATCCGCCAGGTTCGCTTCGGCTTGAACAGTCGCGCCTGGTCGACACCCGGCACATCGCCCAGCTGGTACAACGGCGTGAGGTCGTCGAGGATCCAGAACGAGCGGCCGTGGGTCCCCACGACAAGGTCACTTTCCTTGATTGCGAGGTCGTAGATCGGGGTCACCGGCAGGTTCGACTCCCAACGGTGCCAATTGGCGCCGTCATCCAGCGATACGTAGAGGCCGGTCTCGGTCCCGACGTATAGCAGACCTTGGCGCACCGGATCGGCGCGGATGACGCGGATGAGCGAGTGCGCCGGCATGGCGCCGTCGCCGGTGCCCGTTATGTCTTCCCACGTGTCGCCGTAGTCGGTCGTCTTGAACAGGTATGGCGAGTAATCGTCCAGCTTGTATCGGGTCGCCGCCACATACAGCGTGGCCGGATCGTACGGCGAGGGCTCTACCGTCCTGACGAAGCTCCACTCGGGGAGATCGGGCGGAGTGACGTCTTGCCAGCTCCCCCCGTTGTCGCGCGACAGATGGACCAGGCCGTCGTCCGAGCCCGCCCAGAGCACGCCCGCCTCGTGCGGAGACTCGCGGAGTGTGAAGACGGTGCAATAGTGCTCGGCGCCGCTGGTGTCTTTGGTGATCGGTCCACCCGACGCGTGGAGCTTCTCGGGATCGTTGCGCGACAGGTCGGGGCTGATCGGCTCCCAACTGTGCCCCTCATCGGTGCTGCGAAACACCACATTGCCTGCGGTGTAGAGGACGTTGGGATCGTGCGGTGAGAACAGGATCGGATATGTCCAGGCGAATCGGTAGTTGAGTTCGCCGGGCCCGATGCCCCCATGCAGCTCGGGCCACACGTTGACCAGCTGGATCTGCGTCGAGCGGTGATCGTACCTCTGCAAGGCGCCGCCGCCCCCGGGCGAGCTCCCCACCGCGCCGACGAAGAGCACATCGTCGTCCTCAGGGTGGACCGCGACGTAGCCGCTCTCCCCCGTCCCCGCCGGGTAGCAATCACTCCACACGATGGCATCGACGTTGGTGCCGCTGGGAACGGCGACACTCGAGTTGTCCTGCTGCGTGCCGTAGACGTGATAGAAGGGCTCCCGGTTGTCGGTAGCGACGGTGTAGAACTGGGCCGTCAGCTGGTTGTAGATGGTGCTCCAAGACTCGCCGCCGTTGAACGAGACGTTGGCACCACCGTCGTTGGACTGGATCATCCGCTGGTTGTCGCGGGGATCGATCCAGAGGTCGTGGTTGTCGCCGTGAGGAGTCGAGATCCGGGCAAACGTCACCCCAGCGTCCTCGGATCGCCACATCTGCAAGTTGTTCACGTAGACGGTGTCCGGGTCCTGACTGTCGGCGAACACATGCATGTAGTACCAGGGCCGGTAGCGGAGGTCCTGTTTGCGACTGACGAGCTGCCACGATTCTCCGAAGTCGTCGGTGCGATACAGGCCGGGATCGACCGCGGACTCGACCAGCGCCCATACCCGGCCCGACTTGGCCGGCGAGACCGCAACGCCGACCTTGCCGAGGATCCCGGTTTGAGGCAATCCTCGGTTGCGGGTGATGTCGACCCACGTGTCTCCCCCGTCGGTCGACTTCCATATCCCGCTGTCGGGACCACCGCTGCTCAACTCCCAGAAGTTGCGGTGGGTCTCCCAGATGGTGGCGAAGATGACGTTGGGGCTGCGCGGATCGAAGGACACGTCGACGCAGCCCGCCTTGTCGCTGACGTACAGCACCTTCTCCCAGGTGTGGCCGCCGTCGCGGGTTCGGAACAGGCCGCGCTCCTCGTTGGGCCCCGACATGTGGCCCAATGCGGCCACGTAGGCGATATCAGGGTTCTTCGGATGGATGCGGATCTCGCCGATGTGGCGCGTGTCCCCGAGGCCGACATGCGCCCAGGTGTGACCCCCGTCCGTGGATTTGTACACGCCGTCGCCGGACGAGACGTCGGTCCGGATCGTGCTCTCGCCGGTACCTGCGTAGAGCACGCTGGGATCGGAGTCGGAGACCGCAAGCGCGCCGATGGCCGCCGTCGTGAAATAGCCGTCGCTGACGTTACGCCATGTAGTG
Source organism: Acidimicrobiia bacterium (assembly GCA_041605955.1). GTDB lineage: Bacteria > Actinomycetota > Acidimicrobiia > Spongiisociales > UBA5794 > JAHEJX01. Next base: position 64,582 of record JBFIXI010000013.1, on the reverse strand, counting down.
CCGGCGTCCTCGGTCTTCCAGACCCCCCCGGCGCAGGCGCCGAAATAGAAGATGGCGGGGTGCAGCGAATCGCCGGCTACCGCAACCACCCGACCCCCGCGCGGCGGTCCGATGCAGCGGAACTTCATTGATTTCAGGACGCTTTGCCCGAATGGCGTTTCCAGGGGTGAAGTGGTCACTACAGCTCAGAACTCCCCGTCGTGATCTGCGGCTTGTCGAGCATAGTTGAGACATGGTCGCAGCTCGCTGGCACAGTCGAACAGAACGGTGGCCTCGGTTAGCGTGACGCAATGGCCATCGAGGTTCGTCACGCCGCAAGCGCCGATATCGACGACATCGCCGAGTTGATCGGCGAGCGAATCGGCGATGAGGATGCTGCCGAAGCCGAGCTGGTGTTGCGCGAGTCTGACTTCGACCGCAAACGATGGTTCGTCGCCACCGACGGCTCCCAGGTGCTGTCCACGGCGGCGATCTTCCCCGGGCAGCTGACGGTCGGCAGCGTGGTGCTCGGCGCCGGCGCCATCGAGTTCGTGGCGACCCGGGAGAATGCCGAGGGCCAAGGTCTGGTGAGGCAGCTCATGGACGAGATTCACCGCACCGCTTCCAGCCGAGGCGAAATGGTGCAGTGGATGGTCGGCATCACCTACTTCTATCGCCGCTTCGGCTACGAATACGCCATCCCGGTCGAGGGCATGCACCTCTTCGCCCAGGGGGAGGCTCCGGCGATGCCCAGCGGCTGGTCGGTGCGCGCGGCCGATGCTGGAGACAGTGCGACGATCGCCGGCGCCCAGCGCTCGTTCGCCGCCCAGGCCGACGTCGCGCTCACGGCAGCCGACGCGATGTGGGATCTGTATCGGCGCTCCCCGGTATATCGGGTGGTCCAGGCCACGGGCCCTCGGGAGGTCGCCTACGGACGCATCTATCCCTACGAGGATGACCGCTATCTGTTCGACGTCGTGGCCCGTTCCCGCGACGCCGTAGCCGCCTTGGCCAGCGAGGCCAGCGAGGCCGGCGCCTTCGATCTCACGGTGATGGGCCGCCCCCAGGCGCGAGCCCACATGGAAGCGCTGGCGCCATGGACCAAATCCGGCGACGCCTACTACCTGCGAGTCGCCGACCCCGTCGCCCTCCTCGAGGCGTTGCGGCCGGAGTTGGGCAAGCGCCTGGCCGACTTCGCCGGCTCCGGTGAAGCGCTCATCTCCCTCTACGGCTCGTCGATCCGGTTTGACTACGAACCAAGCCGAGTCGGACCCATGCGGAGAGGCGGCCCGGAGCAAGCCCCGATCAGTGTCGGCGGATCGGGAGTAGCTCCCGATCGGATCGTGGCGCTGATCCTGGGACCGCTCGGAGCCGCCGGTCTGGCCGAGCTGAACCCGGATGTCAACCTCGGCGATCAGGAGGAGTTGATGAAGATTCTCTTTCCGCCGCAGACTTGCGACGTCCACAGCTGGGTGGTGCCCTAACCCCGCACCGCCGCTCGCAAGACGTACTTCTGCACTTTGCCGGTCGACGTCTTGGGCAGCTCGCCGAAGACCACCGCTTTGGGCGCCTTGTAGTGGGCGATACGGTCCCGGACGTGTTGGATGATCTCGGCTTCGGTCGCCGCGGCGTCCGGCTTCAGGCCCACGTATGCCACCGGGATCTCGCCCCACTTCTCGTCGGGATGGGCGATGACCGCCACTTCGAGGACAGCCGGGTGGCTGGCCACCGCCTGTTCCACTTCGATCGATGCGATGTTCTCGCCACCCGAGATGATGATGTCCTTCGACCGGTCGCGGATCTCGACATAACCGTCGGGGTGCATCACTGCCAAGTCACCCGTGCGGAACCACCCGTCCGGAACCGCTTTGGCGGTAGCTTCGGGATCCTTGTAGTACCCGGCCATCAACCCATTGCCGCGCAATGCGATCTCCCCCATCTCGTGCCCGTTGGCGGCGACGTCGCCCCCGCTTGGCTTGACCACGCGGGCGCGCAACGAGGTCACCCAGCCCACGCCTTGCCGCGCCTTGATCTTCGCCTGCTCCTCCACCGGTAATGCGTCCCACTCCGGCTGCCATTCGCAGATCGTTGCCGGTCCATACGTCTCGGTGAGCCCGTAGAGGTGCGTCACGTTCATGTTGATCTCGTCCATCCGCTCCAGGATCGCCGGCGACGGTGGCGCCCCGCCGGTAGCGATCTCGATGGGCCGCGGCGACGGCCCTTCGTCGGCGGCGGGGTCGTAGGCGACCATCGTCAAGACCGTCGGGGCACCGTTGAAGTGGGTCACCCCTTCCTGGCGGATCAACCGCCAGATCTCGGCGGCGTCGACGTGGGGCAGGCAGAGGTGCGTGGCCCCGGCCGCCGTCACCCCCCAGGTGTAGCACCAGCCGTTGCAGTGGAACATCGGGAGCGTCCACAGGAACACCGACGACGAGTCAAGCTTCGAGTGATAGGCGCCCGCCAACGCGGTGAGGTAGGCGCCGCGATGGCGATACATGACACCCTTGGGTTGGCCGGTGGTACCGCTCGTGTAGTTGAGCGCCAACAGGGACCGCTCGTCGGTCACCGAGATCGACAGCGGTTGAGCGGCGGCGAGCATCGCCTCGTACTCGTCGTTGGGACCGCTGGCCTCGATGGCTTCGACGTCGTGTTCGACGAGATCCAGCAGCGCTTCGGCTAACTCCGCAAACATGTGGTCGAAGATCAAGGTCCTGGCGCCCGAGTGATTCACGATGTAGGCCAACTCCGCAGGGGCCAACCGGTAGTTCATCGCCACCAGCACCGCTCCGGCCTTGGGCACCCCGTTGTGGGCCTCCAGTGGGATGCGGTTGTTCGGAGCCAGCACGGCAACGCGGTCGCCGGGATCGACTCCCCGCTCGATAAGCGCGCCGGCGAGACGCTCGCAGCGCTCGTGAAATTGGCGGTAGGTGAAACGGCGCTCACCATCGATCACCGCAGTGCGATCGGCGAACACCAGCGCCGAGCGGTCGAGGAAGGTCGTCGGCGTCAGTGGGGCATCCCACGCCTCAGTCAATTCCCTTGCCTTTCCTGGAGGTCCGGAAACGATAGTTGCTACCTTTGCCTCCTCGTCGAACCAAGGAGCTTCCCACATGCAGACCAAGATCATGCTCGACGAGTCGGAGATGCCGACTCAGTGGTACAACATCATTCCGGATCTGCCGGAGCCGCCGCCTCCCGTGCTGCATCCGGGAACTCTCGAGCCCGTCGGCCCGGATGATCTGGCTCCGCTGTTCCCAATGGCGCTGATCATGCAGGAGGTCAGCGGTGACAGCTACATCGACATCCCGGGCGAGGTGCTCGATGTCTACAAGCTGTGGCGACCCACACCCCTGTATCGGGCTCACCGCCTCGAGAAGGCGCTCGATACGCCGGCGCGGATCTACTACAAGTACGAGGGAGTCAGCCCGGCAGGCAGCCACAAGCCAAACACCGCCGTTGCGCAGGCGTTCTATAACGCTCAAGAGGGCGTCAAGAAGCTGACCACCGAGACGGGAGCCGGCCAATGGGGCTCGGCGCTGGCGTTTGCGAGCGCGTTGTTCGGCCTGGCCTGCGAAGTGTGGCAAGTGAGCGCCTCATACGACCTGAAGCCGTACCGCAAGATCATGATGGAAACCTGGGGAGCCACCGTGCACTCCAGCCCCTCCAACCTCACGGCGGCCGGCCGCGCCATCCTGGAGGCCGACCCCGCCAGCCCCGGGAGCCTGGGCATCGCCATCAGCGAAGCCGTGGAAGTTGCCGCCCAAGATCCCGAAGCCAAGTACGCCTTGGGGAGCGTCCTCAACCATGTGCTCCTACACCAGACCATCATCGGCGAAGAGGTCCTCATCCAGCTCGGCAAGGTCGACGACACGCCCGACGTGCTGGTGGGCTGCACCGGGGGCGGCTCCAACTTCGCCGGGCTGTCCTTCCCCTTCATCCGCGAGAAGCTGGCGGGCAAGATGAGCCCGACGATCCGGTGCGTCGAGCCGGCCGCTTGTCCCTCGCTGACCAAGGGCGAGTACCGGTACGACTTCGGCGACACTGCCGGCATGACGCCGCTGGTGAAGATGCACACGCTGGGGCACGACTTCGTGCCCGACCCGATCCACGCTGGAGGCTTGCGATACCACGGTATGTCCCCTTTGGTGTCCCACCTCTACGAGCTCGGTCTCGTCGAAGCCGAGGCAATTCACCAGAAAGAGTGCTTCGAGGGCGGCGTCCAGTTTGCCCGGACCGAAGGCATCCTGCCCGCTCCCGAGCCAACCCACGCCATCGCCGCCGCCATCCGCGAGGCGAACCGGTGCAAGGAGTCCGGCGAGGAGAAGGTGATCCTGACCGCACTCTGCGGCCACGGCCACTTCGACCTACGGTCTTACGAGACCTATCTCGCCGGTGAGCTCGTCGACTACGACTACCCGGAGGAGAAAGTGGCGGCCGCAATGGAACGGGTGCCTGTAGTCGCGGGATGAAATCCCGTTCGCAGTTGCATGAAATGCAACTGCAGCTGGACAAGCAGGATGAAATCGCGGGATGAAATCGCGTACGCAGTTGCATGAAATGCAACTGCAGCCGGGCAGATGAAATACAAACTACGGCCGGGCCAAAGGCATCCGTGGCGGTCGAAGGCTATTCGACCGCCCATCTGTCCGCTTAGTAGTGAAGGATCCCGACGCCGAAGCCGGCCGCGTCTGCGCTGCTGTGGCGGCGGTCGAACTCCGTGAAGGATTGGGTCTCCGATCGCCCGCTGGCGGTATCGACGAGCGTCACCTCGGTTCCGCCCGGGGTTCCGTCGCCGGCCACACCAGTGATGATGCGCACGTGCACGAGCAGGTTGTTCTCGATGGCATCGTCCGCCACCTCGAATCCGGGACCGTGTTCGGCAATCAGGCGGGCGAGCCCATCAGGCGTGTAGCTCTGTGCACCCTCCTCGGTCAGCGACAAAGCCGCCAGGAACGCTCGGAGTTCGGCGACCGTCAGCCCCTCGTTGCGGTCGAACTTGCCTCTCCACTCGCCCCCGAGCGAGTCGAGGAGGGTCTCTTCGGATATTGACGTCTGGGTGCGCCACGACTCCATCATCACTGCGCCCGTGGCCCAGCAGGTGAGATTCGATCGCTGCTGCACCGGCTGCACTTCGGGATCTACCTTGACGTCGATCCGCTGCCGTCCGGCTGCCTCACCGGTCTTCAGTTCGACCGACCCCTCGGGGCGAGTGACTCTTAGGACGCCCTTCGTTGCTTTGGGCAGCCTCTCGATGGCTCGTTTGACTGCGGCAGCTTCGACTGCGCTCTTCTCCGTAGGCCGCTTCTCCCCGATCGCGCCCCGGATGGCGCTCTCGGTGAGGTTGCGGGCCGCGTCCTCGCTGATCAGCTGCTTGTCCCGGGCTTCCTTGATGTTCGCGAGGCTGCGGTCCAGCTCCCGATTGAGGAACCTCTGCTGGGCGAGCGCGCCCGCCTGGGATGCAAATCCCTGGGCCGCCTTGACCGACGACGCAAAAGCGGCCGCGGCGTTCTCTTGATTCAACGCCAGACCGGTCAGGTCCCGGAAGATGTTGTTCGTGCCTAGAGCAGCCGCGGCCGCAGCCAGACCGGTCGGATCCGGTGCGGTCGGCACTTCCTGCAACTGCACGATCGGCTCGGGAAACGCATCGGGCGTCAACGACGGCGGCGTCGTGCGACGGCTCGCGGTCGATAGGGCCTCGATCGAAGGGGGTCGGTCGGGAATCGGCTCTTCCTCGAACCGCCAGAAGCGGGTGTCGTCGATCACCTCGCAACTGTTGCATTGCCCTAGCACCGCCTCCGCGAACACTCCGGACGTCGGCACGCTGATGCGCATGGGTGGAGCGGCGTCCCCCGCATAGAGATGGCGCAGGTCCTCTGGCGTGGCCTCTGCGAACTCGTAGGTGGTGTCGAGTTGCTGGCCCGGCGCTACCGGCATCACCAAGGAGTTGCCGACAACGCCGATGATCCGGTTCTCCACCACAGACGCCACACTGCGACCCCCAGCATCTGGCGCAATGAACCCGTCGAGCAGCAGGTACCTGCGGTTGGGGTCCATGGTGAGCCAGATGGCTCGGTGGTAGTACTCGACATGCTCGTTGAGATGGTCGAGAAGGCGCTCGGCATATCGGCGATCACGCTCACGCGGGTTGCGCTTCTCATACAGGCTCAACGGAGTGGCGATCTCCACGTCATCGCCAAGCGTGAGGTCGTTGAGAACGCGACGATTCAGGAACAGGTGATAGGTGAGGTGATCTGTGCGGTACCGCATCGTCCCCGAGTCGACCACCATCTCGGCGCCCGGCGGCAGGTTGCTCACATCGAGTGACAGCCGTACCCGCTCGATGCTCGATCGCAGCACGACGGGAAGCGGTGTCTCGGTGCGCAAGCTCACCAGGAGACGCCGGTTCTGGGCGAATCGGCTCACCAAGGTGGCATCAACACCTACCGACGTGGAGAGTCCGCCGGCTCTGACGAGGTCGAGGTCGAGCTCTTCCAACAGGCGCTGCGCAACCCCTGGCGCGATGCGGGCGTCCCAGATTGCATCCCGGTCCTCTGGAAGAGCGACTCCCAGATACCGCTCCCAGATTGCCTCTGCGTCGTCCCAGAGGTGGTCTTCGTACGGTTGCCAGTTCGCCAGCACGAAGTTGTCGTCGTCATCATCGGCAGGGCGCGGCAGCGTGACCCGGATCCAGAACTCTCCATCGAGGTGGACCAGTGGCTCGTCGGCGTATCGTCCCAGCGGGTAGTCGGCGTCCTCCCAATCGGTGCGAACGCGTTCCAGCGCATCGAACGCCCACCGAAGCCGGCGCTGCCGAAGCCGACGCCCAAGAGGCAGACGCCAGCGCAGTGCTTTGTCGGTAGTGAACGGTGAGATGGAGAACGGTACGAACAGGCATTCTTGAACCGCGGCCAGCTCTTGGCTCACCTGGAAGTGGCGAAGGACCTCGAAGTACTCCACCGTCATCGCATGGCAGTGGTTGTAGTTCGCTACCACTTCGGTCATCGCTCTCACCGACTCGCCTTGACGTGCCGTCTGGACAACGGTCGCCCGCTGATTGCGGACTGCGCTGGCGGCCTGCAGCGTACGGTCGCGCAGCCGGTTGAGCGACATACCCGTCACCGAGCGGGCGGAGGTCTGGGATGCAGTCGATCCTGCCGACGAGACGCCGCCGGCCGCACCAAACACGAAGGGCCCGATGAAACCGCCGATGCCGCCCCCAACGGCTTCCACATCGGCGTGCGAGCTGGCGTTCATGCGCTCGGTGAGCGTCGTCCTGATGACGTCGCTCACGTCGCGGTCGTGGGCCAGCTCGGCTTCGAGTTCCTCGGCGGCCACTCGCTCGGCTCTGCGGCTGGCGACCTCTTGACGGTTCCAATCGAGCACCGAGATGAGCTTCTGTTGACCGGGCGCCAGGGGCAACGAGTAGAGCAAGTCACCCAACGAGTATCCGTCGGCCCGCCAGACCTGCTTGAGAGTCAGCAGATGCCCGTGGGCGATCGTGGTTGCCTGGTAGGGATCGGGTATCTCGTCCCAGTCGATCTGATGATCCGAGTCAAGCACGTAGCGTCCCGAGCTCGGCTTCGCCAGCAGACCGACGGCGCTTCGAAATCGTCGGACCACGCTCGTCTGCTCGGCCTCGATGAGCCGGGTGGCCGTCAACTCGCCGGACTCCTTGGCCAGCTCGGCGAGCACGCTCGTCTCCAGCCGAAGCGGTTGCCCGTCCGCTACCCGCTCATCCAATACTCGGATGGCACGTGCCTCGAGCGGAATCGCCGGGGTTCTCCAACTGCCGTCGAGATCGACTCCTGGTATCAAGCGGCGCGCCACCCGCACCGCCTCTCCGGCTATGCCCTCGTCACCGATCAGACGTTCGAGCGACAACTCGGGCGCAGGCTGCGGGGTGGCTGAGGCGAACTCGTTGCGACCAATCATGACGTCCGGCACCTCAGTGCGACCGATCGCCTCCACCGAGACACTTCGACCGGCCGAGTCCGCGATCACCGGCCGGAGCTGGGCGAGAGCGACGAGGCGATCGATGAGCGCGCCAGGTATGGAGGGTCGCCGTGGCGGAGTTGCCGCTTTGAGTTGCGGCTGGGTCGTGCGGACCACGGCCTGGTACGTGACCTCCTCGACCGCTCGGTTGGGGACCGTGAAGTCGACGCATCGCTCAGCATCCGCGGCGAACGCTTCGGGGTTCTCGGCGACGTCGACGGCATCGGGGGCGCGTGGCGGGGCGTCGTCGCACGCGCAGTCGTCGTCCGTAGCCGCCGGCTCGGGGAATTCGTCCAGAACGAGCACGATCCGGAGTGGCAGCCGATCCTCGACCACGGCGATCGGAATCGGATCGCTCCCCGAGACCACGGCGAAAGGTTCAGCGATGACGTCGCTGGGCCAGGGCGCAGAGAAGTACCCTCCGGCGCTCGTTGTGGTCACCGAGAGCGGCGAAGGCTCCTCGGAGCCCGATTTGCGCGCCCAAATCACGACGAGAAGGCCCGCCGGAGCGCCGCGTCCCGACGGATCGATAACCCGGCCGGTGAACTTGACTTGCTCACCCAGCGTGATCTCCGGGCTGGTAACCACCTCGGTCGTCTCGACAGCTCGGACCTCTATGACGACGCCGTCGAATGGCCCTTCCTCAGGAACGGTTGTGGCGCCGGCGGCGAGACCATCTGGCCCGAAGGCGGTCAACTCGATAAGGCCTTGGCGGCCTTCTGCGTCGGGGAGCTCGACGAAGAAGGAACCGTCCCGCTCCAACGTTGCTTCGCGTCGCGACGCGACGAACTCATCTTCGCCGTCGAGGGCAACCCGTTCGTCGAAGAAGGCGGTCACGCCGTAACCGTCGAGCGGTGTGGCGCCGGTGAGCGTGCCCCGTATCACAGTCATGTATGCCTCCTAAGCCACGCCGCCGTTTGGCCGGGTGTAGCTGATATCCGTTCCTTCGAGCGGCTCATCCAACAGACCAATTCGCAGCTCATCGCCCTCGGCCGGTTCGGCGGACAGGAAGCCGCGCAGTCCCCCGGGTTCGTAGGTGGGCATGAGCGCCTCGACGGGCACGGTGCCCACCTCGGCGACGATCGGGATCGCGCCCTCCTCGAAACCCTCGCCACGGATCGTGATCCGCATCACCCAGTCGGGGTGGGCAGATTCGGCCAGAAACTCGAACTCGGCGGAATCGACATTCACGTTGGCCTCCTCACCTTCGAACGAGTTGCAGCGAATCGAAGAACTGGTCTGACGAGAAACCGCTGGTAGCAGCGACACCCACCGACGCGATGTCGGATGTGTTGATCCCGGTCAGCGTGGAGATGGGAATGGACATGGTCTCGAGCCGCAGCACCGTGACGTTGTCCTCCGGAGGTGCCACTCCGCGGAGCCGATGGAATACCGGGCGCCGCGGCGCCTGCGGGGTCGCGATGGCGGCGCTGGTGACCACGGCGCTCGCTCCGGCGGCGTCTGTCACGACGACGGTGAAGTCGGGCAAGGGGCCAGCAGCGATCGTCGCCTGGGATGTCATGTCGAAATCGGCGCACACCCGGAACGTCAGCAGGTCATAGCTCGACCAGTCGCTCTGGCTCGGCGCCATCGCGACCCGGTAGGCCTCTGGCGGTGGCGCCGGGAGCCCCGGGGACACACCAAGGACCGCCGTCTGGTGGTTGGTCTCGTCACCGAGGTCCCGGGCACCGATCGTGAAGTCGGCAAAGGGATCGATGAACGCATTGCCGATCGTACGCGGCTTGACGGGGTCCTCCATGTCATCGATGACTTCGATCTGGGAGCCAAACGACCACTGCAGTGACACGCCGGCGCCCAGCGTGTTGGACCGGCTGCCGTCGAACAAACCCAACTGTGAGTTCTGGCCGAGCAATCGCCACCGGAGAAGCCCGCCGATGTACTCGTTGGCGAGCTGTTGGTGATCGGCGGGAGCCAGCAGGCGTCCGCCGGGTGCCACGTCGACCGGATCCATCCGGCTCTCGTCGCCGTCGGCCGTCCACACCGTGTTGAACCGGTTGTGGTTGCAGTGATCCAGGAACACCATGGCCTTGTCGGTCGCAGCCCGGTCGTAATGGCGGAACCCCGTTCCGCCGAACGACTCGGCGCCACCGCGTCCCGAGACATCGCCGTCGAGAGCCCCATAGACCACCGCGAAGAACGGCGCGTCGGTGCGTTGCATCGTGTGCACGATGCCGGGAGGGGGCCCGGTGCCGGTGAAGTCCGTCGGCGCCAACGAACAGACTGCCTGGAGATCGAACTTCGTGGCCGCCGGCCGGCTCCGGTTCATGGCCGCCACCCTCACGACTGCATCGCCGCCCCTGGAATGGCCCACCAGCCCCACCTTGTCGAAGTCGAGGCGCCCGTTGAAGCGCGATCCCGACGTCCCGTCCAGGGCGCGCATCTTGTCCATCGCGGCCAAGACCATCGAGGCCCGCATCTCGATCATCGACCCGAAGAAGTTGGCGGCGTTCGTGTCGACCGAGACCGACACGATTCCGTGCCGAGCCAACTCCTCCTGTAGGTAGGTGTAGCCCTCGTGGTTGGGCGTGTTGCGGACCGCAGTCCACGAGGCGTGGTTGCCGTGCACGATGAACACGACCGGCAGCCGCCCGGAGCCGGCCACAGCGTTGGGGCTCGCGGGTTCGGCGGGGTGCACTATGCGGAGACGCCGCTCCAGCTGGAACTTGGTGGCGTCGCCCGGGTCCGTGCGCAGGAGGCTGTCCGCTTCGAGCGCAGTCTGGTCGGCAGGAGTGAGCAGAAGATCCAGCAGGTCGCGACGATCGATGACGAAGCTGGAGAGGTTACCGGACCGCACGCCCGGCTCCACGATGATGGCCTGGTCCACGAATTCGACGATGTCGACGATCGTCGCCACGGTGCTTGCTCCCACCTTCGGCTGGTCGTCCTCGAAGCTGACCTCCACTGTCTCCGACGACGTCGACACCTTGATGTCGGCCTTGTCCGACTGAGCCGCCTGGTCGAGGACCTTCTTGATCGTGGAGTCGGCCGCAGGGGGGGTCTCCTTGGGACGCGACTCGCCGATGAGGCCCTTGAGCGCCGAGCTAGCCAACTCCTCGGCATTGGCCTGGGAGAGAAGGCCGTCGGAGCGAGCTTGATTGATCCGGTCGAGCATGCGCTCGGCATTGCGGCCCAGCTCCTGCTGACCGGCAAGCTTCGCTGCTTCCCCACCTAGCGCAGAAGCCGCCGACAACGCCGTGTCGAAGGCGGCTTGGGCGTTGCGCTGGGTGCCTTCGAGCCCGGTGATATCGCGGAACAGCTCGGGCGTGGACAACAGCTCGAAGGCGGCGCCGAGCCCGAACGGGTCAGGAGCCGCAGGTGGGTTCTGGATCGAGACCAGCGGCGCCGGGAGGGGCGTCGGGGTCAGGTCGGGCTCCTCACTGGCCCGACTTTCGGTGGAGACCGGCGCGATCTCCGGAGGCGCCAGCAGGCCTTCGGTGGACCAGCGCCAGTAGCGAGTGTCATCGATGCTCTCGCACGCGTTGCACTCGCCGGAGACGGCTTCGGCATAGACCCCCCGGGTGGGAACGCTCACTCGCAATGGCGGGGTCGGCGACGTGGCGTAGGCCTCGTGAAGCTCGACTCTGGTCTCGGCATCTTCCTCGAGCTCGGCGAGCGTTGGGTCGAGCCGCTGGCCAGGCGCCACCGGAAGGACGAGACTGTTGCCCACGATCCCAATGAGCTCGTTCGTGCACACGCTGGCGATGCTGCGGCCACCAAGGCTCGGAAGAATCACTGCGTCGAGCAGCATGTACCGGCGTTGAGCATCGAGACTCACCCAGATCGCCTGGTGATAGAACTCGAGGTGCTCGTTGAGATGGGCGACGAGACGATCTGCGGCTTCGAGGTCCTCCTCTCGGGGGTTGCGCAGCTCGCGACGCGACACCGGTGTCGGTACCACGACGGGATCGCCGTCCCTGAGATCATCCAGAATCCGCGCATCGGAGAACAGCAGCGCCCTCATATGGGGGGATCGGTAGCGCATCCGACCCGAGTGCACGATAACCTTGGCATCTGGGGGTAGCGGCTCGCCCTCGTACCAAATCTTCACGTGGGCAATGTCCTCGCGGGGCACGCTAGGCACGGCACCGGCGGGGTTGAGCGAGACGTAGAGCGGCCGGCTCTCGGCATATCGAGACACGAGGGTGGCATCCATTGGCACCTCGATCTCCCCGCCGTCTGCAGTTACGTAGGCGAATCGAAGTTGTTGGACGAGCATCTCTGCGATGCCGGGAGCGATCTCCTCTCGGAAGACCCGGTCTCGCTCGCGAGCGGTGCGATCGTTGAGTTGGGCCGTGAACAGTTCGAGGGCATCGATCGGCAGGAACGGTGAGAACGGCTCCCACATGTCGATCTGGAACTGACCGTCGACGTCGTCGCGGGGTCGCGGGAGGAGGAAACTGATCCTGAGCTCGCCCTCCAGTACCTCTGGGGCCTCTTCGCTGTATCGGCTCTCTGGGAAGTCCCAGCCTTCCCAGTTGTCGGCGATTCGCTCCACGGCGTCGAACCCTCGCCGCAGCCGGCGGTCGCGCAGGTAGCGCCCAAGCGGCTCGCGCCAGCGGAGCGCCTTTCCCCTGGTGAACGGCACGATCGGCAGCGGGACGAAGAGGCACTCCTGCACGTCGGCCAGCTCGTGGGTGACCAGCAGGTGGCGCAGCACTTCGAAGTACTCGACGGTGATGGCGTGGCACCGGTTGTAGTTGGCTACGACCTCGGTCTCGGCGCGCAGCGTCTCTCCTTGTGCAACACTCTGAACGACGGAGGAACGCTGGCTGCGCAAAGCAGAGGATCTTTGCGACACCCGGTCGCGCAGGCTCTGCGCCCCATCCGCCGAGAAGCTGCGAGCCGACCGCTGCCATGATGACGAGTCCGATCCGCTGCCCCCGCCGGCGACCCCGCCGAAGATGCCGAATCCGGATCCAATGAAGCCTGCCCCGATGCCGCCGGCGGCGCCCCAGGTAGTGTTGCGCGACCCGGCACTCGTCTCTTCGTGCAGCTCCGAACCCACGATCTCTTGAATATCCCGATCACGGGACAAGAGAGCATCGAGCTCCTCCTCGAACTCGAGGCGCTCCTCCCTGGCCGAGACGGCCCGCCGGTCCCAATCGAGCACAGCGACCTGCCGTCGCTGGTTGGGCGCGAGGGGCAGCGAGTACAACAGGTCGCCGAGTGAGTAGCCGTCTGCCCGCCACACTTCTCGGTAATGCAGCAGATGGCCGTGGGCAACGTCGATAGCCAGATAGATGGTTGGTGTGTCGTCCCAATCGACCGGGTGGTCGGCGTCGAGCGGCGATCGGCCGGTGGTGCTCCTGATCCCGGCGTCGATCAGACCCCTGGTGAAACCCAGCTCGGACAGCCACGCAGTGCGGGCGATCTCGGAGACGGTTGGTGGCCGATCGCTTCGGACGAGCTGGCGGGCGGCGTCCACGTCGAGAGTCAACGATTGAGTGGGAAGGGCGCGCCTCGAGCTTCGGGTGAATCCAATTGCCTCCGAGGCGATCGCCACGCCCAGCAGATCGGTGAGGAGATCAGACGGTACCGGGCGCCGAACGCCGAGTGTCACCCCTTTCACCGTCGGCTCCGTGGTCCGGACCGCCATGAAGTACGAGAATTCCTCGAGGGCGCGGTTCGGTGTTGTGAGGTCGACGCACCGGCCACCGAGATCCTGCGAGAACGCGCTCGGGTTTGCGGTCAAGTCCTGCGGGTCCGGAGCGCGCGGGGCGGTGTCGGCGCAGCATTCGGGAAGCTCGCCGTCGAGAACATCGTCGACGTCGATCACGAGAGTGATGGCGTGCACAAGTCGATTGGCGTCGTCGAGCGGGATTGCCACGGGAGGCCCTCCGGAGACTCGCCCGAACGCACGTCGCAGCACGTCGGGCACCCAGTCGGCGCCGAAGTGCCCGTTGGCTTGGGTCGCTGTGATGACGAGGGGCCGCGGCGCCGGCTCCGTGGCGTCGTCGCTCGGGTCGATTCCCCAGACGACCACCGGCAGCTCACTGGCTACCGGGCGTCCGCGTACGTCGATGACTCTCCCGGTGATACGGGCTCGCACGCCGAGGGTGGGATCGTCGCTCGGTGCGATCGTGAACCGTTCCAACGTTGGCACCTGCAGGCGCAGCGGCTTCGCCAGTGAGGCGACCGCTACGTGGTCCTCGAACACGGCAGTGCCGTTGGGTGCTACAACCGCGATGTGGACAGGATCGGTCGGCTCCCCGGCGGCACCGAGAGAGACCTCGAACTCGCCGTCTCGGCCGAGTCGGGCCGAACCCGACACAGGAACGACGAGTGGGTCGTCATCGATCATGACCACCTGGTCGAAGGAGACCCGAATCGTGTAGCCGTCGACGTCGCCTGACCGGGTGCGTGGCCGGACCCTTCCTCGCACTACTAACTCCGCCACGACAACCTCCTCCTTCCGCCCCGGTCTTCCCCTGTAGGCCAAGTCACGACCTGCTTCCTCTCTGCCAGGCGCGCCAGCCGAAACCACGGATGTCGAGGCTGTGCTCTAAGAACGCCAGGAGATCATCGGGTGATGAGAGGTAACGGCTCTCGCCGCTGCGGAGGTTGCGGCATCGACCGCGGATGATCTGTGGGACGCCGGTCATCTCTCGGCCCTCGACCCATATGTCCAACAGGAAGCTCTCCTTCATGGGGCCTGCGTGATCCTCCAAGGGGTGCCTTTCGTCTGCGCACCTGCGGGCACGTCTACGCCACCGCGCTCACCAGCTGATCACGGTGCGGTCACGGCCCTATCGCGGTACGCGGCGTTTCGGCTAGTCGGCGGCGTCGACGCCAAGCGCCGCAAGCGAACGGTCGATCAGCTGGCTCAACGCGGTGGCCTGCTCCCGAGCGCGTTGCAGCTCGGCGACCACCGCCGCGATGTCCAACGTCCGTGACGTCTGCTCCGGCTCGCCGCCCTGGGCGATGCGAACTGCGAGTCTCACGGTTTCGGGAAGAGGAGCTACGTCCAGCTCCTCAGCCAGGACCCGTTTGCATGTCTCGAATTGGCGGAGCGCCAATGAACGCTCACCGGCCGCACCGTGGAGTCGCATGAGCAGCCGATGGATCTCCTCACGCAGAGGGTTGGCGCGCAGTAGCTCTCGTGCATAGCGTATGGCACGTTGCGCGTCACCGCTCTGCTCGTACCAGTCGATCAACTTCGCGAGCGCAGCCTCGTACAAGTCCCTGAGGCGGAGCCTTTCATTCAGAGCCCAATCCTCGTAGACCCCCTCCAGGAAATCGCCGACGTAGAGTCTCAGCGCATCCTTCAGTTGCTTGGCCCCTGCTGCATCGAGTCCGACACGTGCGCCGTCCATGACCGATGTCGCACGTTGTTCGAAGGCGACGAGATCGACCCAGTGGTCGCTGGCGTCGTTGAACACCAGGTGGCCGTTCGCCGTGCTGAGGACGAACGTTCCACGCGGCACACCCGGTGGCTCCACTACCCGCCGTAAGCGCCACAACGCTGTGTTGAGGCAACGTCGCGCATGGCTGTTGTCGATGTCTCCCCACAACGCTGCAGCAACGACGTCACGCGGCTGGCTGTGCTGTCTTTGCGAAACCAGGTATGCGAGCAAGGCCTGACTAGTCGGCGGCAGATGCAGCGACCCAACCGGATCCAGCTCCACCCTTGGTGTACCGAACAGGCGCACCTCAAGCGTCGGCATCCGGCTCCCCCCTCCTCGTACCTCGGTTCAGAGGACTGGTCCCAAGACTATCTGGGGCATTAGCCGATTGGGAGAAAGATGCTGGCCGCTAATCGGAAAAGAGCCCGGGAGGCGGGTCCATCTCGATGCGACCGAGTGCGAGGTCTACTTTGTAGACGATCGCCGCAACGAATGGCACTTCGACCGTGCTCGACCCAGGCGTCACTACGGTAAGCCGATCTTGCGCCCCGCCCGTGGTCACGGCCGAGACCGTGCCTAGCTGATTGCCCGCAGCATCGAACACGGGCAGGCCCTGCAGGTCCTCGGGCCAGAACTCGTCGGCCTCGAGGTCGCGGCGTTCTTCGGGCGAGATCGTCAGGCTCACGCCGCGTAGAGCTTCCGCGGTGTTGCGGTCGGCGATCTCTACGAACCGCAGCAACAAGCCCTCGTTGTGCTCCCGGACATCGGCCACGGTCAGCGTGCGGGGCGGCTCCTCATCGGTGAGAAACGATGCACCTACTCTGAACCGGTTCGGATCGTCCGACTGGAGGCGGACGAGCACCTCGCCGCGCAGCCCGTGAGCTCTGCGGACATATCCGACGGGGATTCTCTCGGCGGGCGTTGCCACCGCAGCGTGTTCAGTCGAGGAACTCGACCTGGACGTCGAGGCCCTCCTCGTCGCCGGCCGCCCGGGCGACAGTGCGAATCGCTTTGGCCACTCGGCCGCGGCGACCGATGACCCGACCCATGTCGGACTTGGCCGTCCGCACCTCGGCTGCGACGCTGTCGTCGCCCTCGTCGACAATCTCGATCTGGACATCATCCGGGTTGTCGACGATGTTGGTGACCACGTAGTTGACCACTCTGTCGACGATCTCGCCACTCACGGAGTCGCCTCCTCAGGGTTCTCAGTCTCAAGGGCCCCACTCTCAAGGGCCCCACTCTCCGGGGACCCAGCCTCAGCCGGCCCAGCCTCAGCCGACCCAGCCTCAGCCGTCCCAGCCTCAGCCATCTCAGCCTCAGCTGCCGCTTCGCCTGCAGGAAGCTCGGTGGCTGCTGCCGCGGCCGCCTCGGTTTCCGGCGGTTCGGCGGCGGCAGGGATCGGTTCGGGTGCGGCGGCTACCTCGGGCCGCGCCTCGACCGTGTGGATGTCTCCCTTCGATACGCGGAATCGGGTCCACGCACCTGATATCTCGAGTAACTTGCGGGCCCGGTCGGTTGGCTGGGCGCCCTTGTTGAGCCAGTCGAGAGCTCGATCGTTGTCTATCTCGACCAGCGACGGATCCTGGCGAGGGTCGTAACGACCAATCTGCTCGATGTACGCGCCGTCGCGAGGCTTGCGCGAATCCATCACCACCACGCGGTAGCTGGGCTGCTTCTTCTTGCCCATCCGCGTCAGGCGGATCTTTACGGCCATCTACTTCACCTCTTCTTGCTGCGTCCCATCCCCGGCAGTGAGAGCCCGGGAATCGGGCTCTTGCCGCTGGAGATGGCCTTCATCATCTTCTGCGCTTCTGCGAACTGCTTCAGGACCTGATTGACATCCTGTGGGCGTGTTCCGGAACCGGCGGCGATGCGCCGCTTGCGGCTCCCATTGATCAGCTTTGGGTTGTGACGCTCATCGGGGGTCATGGATCGGATGATCGCCTCGACCCTGCCGAGGTCCTTGTCGTCGACCTCGACGTCTCGCAGAGCGTCCCCTGCGCCGGGCAGCATCTTAACCAGTTGTTGTAGGGGTCCCATCTTGCGGATCTGCTGGAACTGGTCGAGGAAGTCCTCCAGGTCGAAGGTGGCGGTCCGCAGCTTCTCGGCGGCCGCCACTGCCTGTTCTTCGTCGAAGGCCGCCTCGGCCTTCTCGATGAGGGTCATCACATCGCCCATGCCGAGGATCCGGTCGGCCATGCGGTCAGGATGGAATACGTCGAGATCATCGAGTCCCTCGCCGATACCCACGAACTTGATCGGCTGCCCCGTGACCTCACGTGCCGAGATGGCGGCCCCGCCCCTGGCGTCGCCGTCGAGCTTCGTCAGCAGCAAACCCGTCAGCTCGGTGTACTCGAGAAAACCCTTGGTAACGTTCACGGCCTCTTGGCCCGTCATTGCATCGAGGGTGAGAATCACCTCGTGCGGCTGGGCAGCCTTACGGACCGCCGCCAGCTCGTTCATCAGCTCGCGGTCGATTTGAAGCCGACCGGCCGTGTCGATGATCACGACGTTGTTGCCGTCGCTGCGGGCTTGCTTCAACGCCGCCTTGACCAGGCGACTCGGCTTCGCCTTCCGGTCGACATATACCGGCACCCCTACCCGCTCGCCGAGGGTCTCCAGCTGGTCGATGGCGGCCGGTCGTTGCAAGTCGGCAGCCACCAGCAACGGCCGGCGACCCCTCGATTTGAGAAGCTTGGCGAGTTTGGCTGCAGACGTGGTCTTGCCCGAGCCCTGCAACCCGGCGAGCAGGATCACCAACGGAGGTGTGCTCGGTTTCGCCAGCGGCGCCTCGTCCCCAAGGGTCACCTTGAGCTCTTCGTGGACGATCTTGATGACCTGCTGGCCGGGAGTCAGGCTCTTCATCACGTCCGCTCCCAAAGCTCGCTCCTTGACGCGCCCCAGCAGCGCCTTGGCCACCCCGACGTTCACGTCGGCGGCGAGCAGGGCCAGCCGCACTTCTCGCAGCGCGGCATCGATATCGGCTTCCGTGAGACGGCCCTTGCCGCGCAATCGGGCAAACGCGTCGCTGAGGCGGTCAGTGAGGGAATCGAACATCGAGCATCAGTCTATGCCCTGGCGGGACTCTGCTTCACTATGCTTTCCGCCCGATGCGGGACCGGCGCGGAGTCGGTGCGCCGCAGACCGACAACCGGCAGACCGATGAGGCGCCAGGCCCATGAATCTCACTGTGATCGATCACCCGCTGGCTCGTCACTCACTCACGGTGCTACGCGACGCAACAACCGATGCCCAGGACTTCCGCAACGCCGCCAAGCGGCTCACGTACGCCCTGGTCATGGAGGCCACCAACCGGGTGCCGCTGCACAAATACGAGATCGACACGCCGCTCGAAAGGACGGCCGGCTACGCGCTCGGGGACGTCGTGGCAGTCGCGGTGCTGCGGGCGGGGCTCGGCTTGCTCGATGCGGTGCTCGAGCTGATTCCGGATGTCAAGGTCGGGTTCGCCGGTGTCCAACGCGACGAGGAGACCGCCGAGCCACAGGAGTATTACGCCAAGATGCCGCCGATGGGAGGAGCTTCCGTCCTCGTGCTCGAGCCCATGCTGGCCACCGGTGGCTCACTGTCTTGGGCCTGCGGCAAGGCCAAGGAGTCGGGGGCGACCGACATCACAGCACTATGCGTCGTCACATCGCCGAATGGCGTGACCCGCATGTACGAGGACCACCCGGATGTCCACATCGTCGCCGCCGCTCACGATCGCCAGCTCAACGACAAGTTCTACATCGTGCCCGGCTTGGGAGACATGGGCGACAGGCTGTTCGGGACGATGTGACTGAAATCCCGCCGGACAGCGCCCGCTTGGCAGCGCTGGCCAAGGCCTACGACGGAGATGCCGCCGCCCGCGACCAGCGTCAACTGAATTGGCGAGCCGAGGTCCTCGACGAATGGTCTGCTCGCTTGAAGCCGGGCGCTCGCCTCATCGAATTGGGCGCCGGCACCGGACAGGCGGCGGCCTTTCTCGAGGACAAGGGTTTCAGCGTGCTGGCGATCGATCTGTCGCCGGCCAACGTCGCCAAATGCCGGCAGCGGGGATTGGC
This sequence comes from Acidimicrobiia bacterium, assembly GCA_041605955.1. Classification (GTDB taxonomy): domain Bacteria; phylum Actinomycetota; class Acidimicrobiia; order Spongiisociales; family UBA5794; genus JAHEJX01. The sequence goes on along the minus strand of JBFIXI010000013.1, from coordinate 45,183 downwards.
TGCCATCGTCGCCGACATGGCGGCGCTGGAGGCGATAACCGATGAGGTGTATCGACCGCCCTACGACGGGGCGTATGCCATCAACTCGCTCATCCACTTTCCGAAGCGGCAGCTGAACCAAGCGCTGAGCTCGATCCGCACTGCGCTGGTCCCCGGAGCACCGCTGCTGCTCACGCTGTGGGGAGGCCAGAGCAGCGAAGGCCATTGGGAAGACGACTGGTGCGATCCGCCCCGCTTCTTCGCCTTCTACGACGATGCTGAGGCCAGGAAGCTGGAGTTCACGGACTTTGCGCCGAGTCGCTTCACCACGCTCGACAACCGCGACAAGCTCGGTTTGCACAGCCTGGTGCTCGAGCTGCGCGCCCGGTGAGCTAGCTCAGCAGCAGCTTCTCGACCCGGCGGGCCGCGATGGCCAGCCCGGTGAAGCCCATGCCCAGCAAGAACGCAACGTGGCCCAACAGACTCCAATCGAGAATGCCGAGCGTCAACCCGCGGATCAGGTCAACGCCGTGGTAGAGCGGCGAGAATTGAGCTACCACCTGCAGCCAGCCCGGATAGACGCTCAACGGGTAGAAGGTTGCCGAGAAGAGGAAGAGCGGCAGCGTCACCAGAGTGACCATGTCGAAATCCTGCCAAGAACGCATGAAGGTCGTGACCGCCATCCCGACGCCGGCGAATCCGAACCCGATGATCAGTGCCCCCGGCAGCGCCAACAAGCCCCACAGCGAAGGCATCAGACCGCCCACGAGCATGACTATGAGAAATCCGGCGGCATATAGGCCGCCCCGCACCTGTGACCACCCGATCTCACCGATGGCGACATCGCCGGGAGCCAACGGAGTGGCGAGCATGGCGTCGTAGATGCGGCCGTACTTGAGCTTGAAGAAGATGTTCATGGTCGATTCGAAGACGGCGCCGTTCATCGCCGAAGCGGCCAGCAAACCCGGGGCAACGAACTCGGCGTAGCTCACGGGAGCACCACTTCCGGTGGCGACGTCTCCGACTAGCTGACCGATCCCGACTCCGATCGAGAACAGATAGAAGACCGGCTCGAAGAAGCCGCTGAATATGACCATCCACGTGCGTCGGTAGACCAGCAGGTTGCGCTCGATGACACGCACTGCGTTGCGCCCCCCCAGCGGCACCGGAGGCACGATGCGACGGGTCAGGGTGCCCGAGGTCATTTGATCATCCGCTTCTCGAGCAACCGATTGGCGGCGATCCAACCTGCAACGGTCCAGAGCACCAGGTATCCGATGTGCAATCCCGGTTCGAAGGTGGGAGTCAACCCCAGGGCCCAGGCCCGCGTCATCTCGACCCCGTGCCACAGCGGGGTGATCTGGGCCACTGGTTGCATCCAACCGGGAAGCTGCGAGATCGGGAAGAACGTCCCCGAGAACAGGAACATCGGCACGATCCCGAACCGAAACAGGTTGGTCAGGCCTACATGATCCTCGGAACGAGCCGTGAACGCGGTCACCGGCGCAGCGAACGCCATACCGGTGACGATTGCGGGCAACAGCGCGCGCCCCGCCTCGATCACTCCGGTGGCGCCGAACAGCACCATCACGAAGCTGAAGATCGTCGACATCATCAGCAGTCGCACCGCCACCCAGAGCAGATGCCCGGCGACGAGGTCCCTGACGGCAACCGGAGTCGACAAGATCGCCTCGTAGTGGCGCTGCCAGCGGATCCCGGCCATCACGGGCCACGAACCGTCCATCGCCCCGGTCGACATCGCAGACGCAGCCAGCAAGCCCGGCGCCAGGAAAGTGAGGTAATCCAAGCCAACCAGGGCATCGCGACCCGAGCCCTCATCCACGAGCACGCCCAAGCCGACCCCCATCGCCGCCAGATACAGGACGGGGTTGAGGAAGGTGGAGATGACGCTGCCCCGCCAGATCCGCTTGTAAGCCCTGGCGTGCGTCTCGACGACCCGCAGCGTCTCGGTCGCAGCCATCAGTCGATCAACGATCTTCCGGTGAGGCGCAAGAAGACATCTTCGAGCGTGCTGCGGCGATCCATCATGGATTCAGGCTGGAAGCCGCGTTCGTGGACTTGGCGAATCGCCTCGTCGCCGTTGTCGGTATACAGCAAGATCCGGTCTGGCAGGATCTCGACTCGTTTTGCCAATCCGTCGAATTGGTCCTCGACAGTCTCCTGAATCCCAAGGGGAAAGCGAATCTCGATGACTTCTTTCGTCGAGTATCGCTCGATCAGCGACCGGGGAGAGCCGGCGGCGACGATCTTGCCCTTGTCCATGACCACCAGCCGATCGCACAGCTGCTCCGCCTCGTCCATGAAGTGAGTGGTGATGATCAACGTCACTCCTTGGCGCTTGAGCCGGTAGAGCCGATCCCAGAGCAGGTGCCGAGCCTGCGGATCGAGCCCGGTGGTCGGTTCGTCGAGCAACAGGAGATCGGGCTCGTTGATCAAGGCCCGCGCGATCGTCAGGCGGCGTTTCATGCCTCCCGACAGGGCGCTGACCTTGTCGTGACGGCGGTCTGTCAGCTCGGCAAACGCCAACAACTCTTCGATACGCGGCCACAGCTCGGCGCGCGCCATCCCGAAATAGCGACCGTAGATCAGCAGGTTCTCGTCGACCGGTATCTCCTCGTCGAGATTGTCCTGCTGGGGCACGACACCCAGCCGAGCGCGGATCTTGGCGCCATCAGCCGCGGGATCGAGGCCGAATACGCGCAGGTCGCCGGCGGTGATCGGCGATACCGCCCCCACCATCCGCATGGTCGAAGTCTTGCCGGCGCCGTTGGGGCCGAGAAAGCCGAAGGCCTCACCAGCGCGGATGTCAAAGTCGACGGCGTCGACTGCGGTGAAGTCCCCGAACTTCTTCGTCAGGCCGCGGGCTCGGACGAGGAGCTCGTCATCCGCCCCTCCGCTCAGCTGGGCGGATTCCGCAGGAGCCATCAACTCAGCCTAGAGATGTGAGCGGCCCCACCGATCCTCATTCGCCGCGCAGCACCCGCGCCAGGCTGTGCCGCCAATCTTCATGCCGCGGCGCCCATCCCAGCCGCGAGTGGGCTCGTTTGGTGGACACCTCCGGTTGTTCGTCCACGAGGTAGCGCAGAATCGTCAAAGGCCCAAAACCGAACAGTGATCGGGACACGCGGCGGGGCTGGCTGGTTCCGAGGGCATATGCCATCCACGGGAGCAGCTCCGCCGCCGCAACCGGCGCGTCGTCCGTGATGTTGAACACGCCGGATTCGGCGCGCAACGCCGTGATCGTGGCGTCGACTGCATCTTCGATGTGAACCAGAGCCCAGATCCCCCGCCCCTCTCCGATGATCGGCAGGGCGCGTCGCTCCAACATACGCGGGTATGACTCCCCGGCGGCGAAGTACGAACCTCGTCCATAGAAAGCGCCGTAGCGCAGCACGATGCCTTCGACGCCGGCAGTGTCCAGGGTCGCGGACTCTGCGGCCGCTAGGGCCCGCACCACATCTCCGTGCACGCCCGGTGCATCCAGATAGAGGGGATCTTCCTCGCTTCGCACCCCGGGCCCGGGCTGCTGCGCGAACGAGATCGATTGGGTGATCACTCGCTCGGCGCCCTCGGCGGCGGCTGCTTCCACCAAGACCGGAGTCGACTCCGACCGCAACCTGTTGGTCAGCTCGGCGCTGCGCATACCTTCATACAGATTCAGCAGGTTGCGGGGAAGCGAAGTCAGTTGGTTGATCACTACCTCGGGACGGTAAGTCCGCACCGCGTACTGCAACGATCTCTCGTTCAGCGCGTCGCCTTCCACCGGTTCCGCTCCCAGCCGGCGCACTCTCTCGGCCGAGCCGGGGCTGCGAGCCAAGACCCCGACATCGTGGCCGACGGCGAGCAAACGTTGCACGAGCGGGACACCGATTACGCCGGTACCACCCGCAACGAACACCCTCATGGGTCGAGGATACCGACCCCCCTCCCACGTTGCGCGCAGTTACGATCCGGCGGCATGGACACGGACGACCCAGGCTTCACCGCAGCCGTGATCGCGGTCCTGGAGCGGCTGCGGCCCGGCGAAGTGATGGCTTACGGCGAAGTGGCCGCCGAGGCGGGTTACCCGGGGGCGGCGCGAGCCGTCGGCAACCTCCTGCGGATGACGCCCGGCTTGCCCTGGTGGCGAGTGGTGACCGCCAGCGGACGGCTGGTGCCGGGGAACGAGCCGGACCACGCGGCTCGGTTGCGGGCCGAGGGGGTCACGGTGCGCAATGGCCGGGTGTTGCGGTAGTCAGCGCCATACTGGCGCCCTATGACAACCCACTCGATCGTTGAGCTCATCGGGCGCAAGCGTGACGGGGGCGAGCTGACCGCCGACGAGATCGGCTGGATCATCAGCTCATACACCGCCGGCAGCATCGAGCGCTATCAGATGTCGGCGTTGCTCATGGCGATCGTGTGGCGGGGGCTCAACGACGTCGAGCTGGGAGCGTGGACGGAGGCCATGCTGCATTCCGGTGAAGTTCTCGACCTGTCGAGCGTTTCCCTGCCGAAGATCGACAAGCACTCCACCGGAGGCGTCGGCGACAAGGTGTCGATCCCGCTGGCACCCATAGTCGCGGCGTGCGGGGTAGCGGTTCCCATGATGTCCGGGCGGGGCCTCGGCCATACGGGCGGCACACTCGACAAGCTGGAATCGATCCCGGGCTTCTCCACGGACATCGCTCCGGATGATTTCGTGGCCGCCCTCCGCGACCACCAGCTGGTCTTGGCCGGACAAACCAAGACCCTGGTTCCCGCCGACAAGGAGATATACGCGCTGCGCGACGCGTCTGGAACGGTTCCCTCCATCCCGCTGATTGCGTCCTCGATCATGTCGAAGAAGCTGGCTGAAGATCTCGACGGCCTCGTCCTGGATGTCAAGGTGGGCAGGGGGGCCTTCATGAAGACCGTTGCCGAGGCTACGCAGCTGGCCGAGACCATGGCGGCCATCGGACGCGGCTACGGCACCCGGACGGTTGCCCACCTCACGGCGATGGACCAACCGCTCGGCCTCAAGGTGGGCAACACCCTGGAGATCGAAGAGTCGCTGGACGTGCTGCGGGGCGGCGGCCCGCCTGATCTCGTGGAGGTGGTTCGTACCCTGGCCGTAGAGATGCTGGTGCTGTCCGGCTTGGCACGCGACGCCGACGCCGCCATCTCGATGGTGAGACGCGCAGTGAGCACCGGAGCGGCGCTGGCCAAGTTCCGCGATGTCGTCGCAGCACAGGGAGGGGACCCGGCGATTGTCGATGGCACACGACCGCTCGATGCGGCGCCAAATCAGTACACGTTACGGGCCCGGGCGGCAGGCTTCGTTCGGGATTGTGACGCCCTCGCCATCGGGCAGGCGGTGGTCCGTCTCGGCGGGGGCCGCACCACAGCCGATGCCAACATCGACCCGACGGTTGGGGTGGTGCTGGCGGCCAAGATCGGCGAGGGCGTACAGGAAGGCGACGAGCTGGCCACCATCCACTACTCCACTCCAGACCAGCTGACGGCAGCGCTGCCGATGCTGGAGAGGGCATGGGCCATCAGCTCCGAGGCGGTAGCGCCGCCATCTCTATTGCTCAGCCGCATCGCGTGACCACGACCCGGTAGGGTCGGCGCCATGAGCTACGAAGCCCTCCGCCGGGCCGCGCAAGAGATCGCGGCCCGCAGCGGTCGGGATGCCCACGATGTCGGGCTGGTCCTCGGCTCCGGCCTCAGCGGGTTCGTCGACCGGCTGGGTGGCGCCGTGACGATGGACTCCGCCGAGTTGGGTTTTCCGCAACCGCGCGTCGCAGGCCATGCCGGCAAGCTCGCCTCCGCTGAGCTGGACGGCACTCGGCTGCTGATCGTGGCCGGCCGCGTGCACACCTACGAAGGGTGGCAGCTCGACGAGGTCGTGTTCGGGGTGCGCGCCCTGGCACTTGCCGGATGCCGCAATGTGATCCTCACCAACGCGTCCGGAGGAATCGGTGCGGGTCTCGCTCCCGGCGACCTGGTGATCATCAAGGACCATCTCAACTTGGTCGCCCGTAATCCGCTGGTCGGGGTGAACGACGACCGGTTGGGGCCCCGCTTTCCCGATCTATCCGCGGTATATCCGGCGGAGCTGCGCGAGGTGGTCGCCAAGGCCGCCGCCGAGGTCGGCATCGAATACAAGGAAGGGGTCTACGCCTGGCAGCTCGGACCCAGCTACGAGACGCCTGCTGAGATCCAGGCCTTGGCAAGGCTCGGTGCCGACCTGGTCGGGATGTCGACCGTTCCCGAGGCCATCGCGCTGGCCCATATGGGGGTCGCCGTAGTCGGCATCTCCCTAGTCACCAACCTGGCGGCCGGCATCAGCGCCGAGCCGTTGTCGCACGAAGAGGTGACCGAAATCGCGGCCCGTGCCAAGGATCGGTTCTCCGCGCTCTTGATGAACCTCCTTCCTCGCCTGCCCGTCCTTTGACCGTGGTCTTTGCGGGTCGTCCGAAAGCTCGTAACATCGCTCGTCGGTTCGATTGAGGAGCGCCCCTAAGCCATGAAGCCAACGCCATGAAAATCGTCGTATGTGTCAAGCAGATCCCCGACCCGGCTTCGCCCTATGAGCTGGATCCGAACACCCATTTCGTGGTGAGACCGAACGACCAGGTGCTCGACGACACAGACCGCTACGGCGTCGAAGTCGCCCTCCAACTGGCCGACGAGATCGGCGACGACGCCTCGGTCACGCTGCTGTCGATGTCGCCCGGCGGGAGCCAGCAAGGCATCCGCCAGGCTTTGGCCATGGGCGCCGACGGCGCCATCTTGGTAGAGGACCCGGCACTGCGCGGCGCCGACGCCCTCACCACGGCCCGTGTCCTCGCCGCCGCGGCCCAGCGAGCCGGCGCCGACTTGCTAATAGCCGGTACGGAGTCCACCGACGGCTACACCGGGGTCGTGCCCCAGCAAGTAGCAGAGTTGATGGAAGCGCCCTCCCTCACCTTTGCCCGCAAGGTCGAATACGTCGACGGCAAGATCCGCATCGAGCGACAGACGGAAGCGGGTTACGACGTAGTCGCCGGATCGTTACCCGCCGTGCTCTCCGTGACGTCCGGCCTCGTCGAGCCGCGGTACCCCACCTTCAAGGGGATCATGCAAGCCAAGTCGAAACCGGTGGAGATCCTCACCGCAGCCGACCTCGGGGTCGCACCGACTGTCAACCAGACGATCGTGGCGGTCGAATCTGTGCCCGCCCGCCAAGCAGGCGACGTGATCGAAGACGACGGCGAGGGCCATCTCCGCATCTTGGAGAAGCTCGAGGAAGTGAAGGTGGTGTGATGAAGTCCTGGATCTTCTCAACGGAATCCGACGGAGCTGCATCCTCGGCCGCACTCGAGGCGATGACCAAAGTGCGCAGCTTCGGTGGCGAGGTCGCCGCTGTGCACGTGGGTGAAGGATCCGAGTCGGCGCTGGCCATGCTGGGCGCCCACGGTGCCGGACGCGTCCTGCTGGTTCCCGGCGGAACGCCGGCAGGCGTGATCGCCGCCGCCATGGCGGCCGCCGTCGAGTCGGAGCAGCCGGACATGATCTTCTTCGGTATGGGCAACGTCGATCGCGACGTTGCCGGCAGGTTGTCGGCTCGGCTGGGGAAGCCGGTCTTGGCGAACGCCGTCGACGTGACGGTCGACGGGGATTCGATTCACGTAGTCAATGAGATCCTCGGCGGCACGACTCGGGTGGTGACGGCTTTTGCGGATGGGGCTCCCGCCCTCGTCATCACCCGACCCAAGGCGTTCGCAGCCGAGCCCGGAGGCGACACCTCCCCCGAGGTGACGGCCGTCGAGCTGCCCGATGTGGGGCACGCCGGCGACGTCGAGCTGCTGTCGCAACACACTGAGGCTTCCGCCGGACCCGATCTGGAAGCAGCGGACATCGTCGTGTCCGGCGGACGGGGCCTGGGCGATGCCACCAAGTTCGAGATGATGAACGAGCTCGCCGGCCTGCTGGGCGGGGCGGTGGGCGCCACCCGCGCCGTCGTCGATGCGGGCTGGGTTCCCTACTCGTATCAAGTCGGCCAGACGGGCAAGACGGTCAAGCCCAACGTCTACATCGCCTGCGGGATCAGCGGGGCGATGCAGCACCTGGTCGGCATGAAGGATTCGACGACGATCATCGCCGTCAACAAGGATCCGGAAGCACCGATCTTCGGAATCGCCGATCTCGGGATCGTGGGCGACGTCCACAACGTCGTGCCTGCACTGATCGCCGCGCTGAAGAATCGGGGCTAACAGCAAAGGAACCGGCGCTGGGTAATGGCGCCGGTTCCTTTGCGGAACCGTAAGGTTCCATCCGAGCCTTGGCCCGGTATGGCGGCAGGTGATCCCACCTAGAGCCTGCACGCCGGCTGTCCTCGGATCGGAGTGCTGACAAGGTGTTGCTTAGCGCAACCACCTACACCGAAGGTGAGAGGACCCCAAAGGTATCGGACTTCCGGCGGCGAGCCTTTAGCCGGCAGACACGCCCCAAAAGCTAGGGGACCCACAGCTAGGAAGGTAAGGAACCGGGCCCGAACGCGTGCGGCAGCAACGCACTGAGGGGGAGGCTGCGGGTCCCCCCGGCGGGATCCTCGACGATGACTTCCTGGACGCCGAACTCGCCCATCAGTTGGCGGCAGTTGCCACATGGGGAGCAGTCCTCGCCGTCGAGGCAAGCGACGGCTACGACAGGGATTCGCCGCACCCCGGCGGAGACCGCAGCCGCCAGCGCAGTGGCCTCGGCGCACATCGTCGAGCCGTACGCAGCATTCTCGACGTTGACTCCGGCAAAGATGCGTCCGTCGTCGGCAACTGCTACCGCCCCGACCCGGAAGCGTGAATAGGGAGCGTACGCTCGCGTGGCGGCCTCGCGCGCGGCAGCAATCAGGTCGGCAGCATCGGGACGTGGCTCACTCATCGTCGGTTTATAGCTCATTCGCCGACGAGGGCGTCGACAAACGCCGCCGGGTCGAAGCTGACCAAGTGGTCCATGCCTTCACCCACGCCGATGTATTTGACGGGGATGCCCAGGTCTTGCTCGACGGCGACGGCAACACCGCCCTTGGCGGAACCGTCCAGCTTTGTGATCACCAGTCCGGTCACGCCGACTGCGGCGGCGAATGCCTCCGCTTGGGCCAGTGCGTTCTGGCCCATGGTGCCGTCGACGACCAGCAACACCTCATCGATAGCTCCCGCCTCCCGGATCAGGATCCGGGCTACCTTCCCGAGCTCGTCCATGAGGTTTGTCTTGGCATGCAACCGACCCGCGGTGTCGATGATGAGCACATCAGATCCGCGAGCCACGGCGGATTGATAGGCGTCGAAGGCAACCGAAGCGGGGTCGGTCGCTCCGCCGCCGCCAACCACCGGGACCCCAACGCGATCCGCCCAGGTGCGTAGCTGCGTATCGGCGGCGGCCCGGAACGTATCGGCCGATCCGAGCAGCACCGACCTGCCCGATTCCTTCATCAGGGCGGCCAGTTTGGCAATCGTCGTGGTCTTTCCCGATCCGTTGACGCCCACGACCAGGATCACCGCTGGGCGGGCATTGGTGTTCAGCTTGCGGTCACGCGCGGCGAAGAGACCTTGCAGCTCTTCGATGAGTGCCGCCCGCGCCTCCGCCCCCGAATCGGGATGTCGCTCCCTCACGCCGGCCACGACGCGCGCCGCCGCCGTCACACCCATATCGGCGGCGACAAGTGACTCCTCCAACGCCTCCCAGAAGGATGTGTCCAGCTCACCGCGACCGAGCAGCGAGTTGAGCCGATCGCCCAGAGCCCGCCGCGTCTTGCCGAGCCGCTGGCGAAGTGTCTCGGACGGAGCTGAGACCGGCCGGGCGACGGCGAGGGTGTCTGCCCCACGGCGGCGCTGGAGGACCAGCGCAACAGTTACAACAACGATGACGGCAACAACGACGATGACGGCGATGACAGCGGGTGGCATGTCTCCTCGATGTGGTCAGGCGGAAGTGCGCTCCAGGCGCTGCGACAGCACGCTGGACGAGCCGCCGGGCTCCATGGTGACCCCGTAGAGGATATCGGCGGCCTCCATTGTCTGCTGCTGGTGCGTGATGATGACGAGTTGGGCGGAAGTGCGCAGCGTGTCGACGAGTCGCAAGAAGCGGCGCAGGTTGGCGTCGTCGAGAGCTGCCTCGACCTCGTCGAGGACGTAGAAGGGGCTTGGCCGAGCGCGAAATACGGCGAAAAGGAAGGCCAGGGCGGCCAGTGAGCGCTCCCCTCCCGACAACAGACTCAGCCGGCTGACCTTCTTTCCATGTGGCTGGGCGGAGATCTCGACACCTGTCTCGAGCGGGTTCGTCGGATCGATCAGCCGCAGCGAGCCGCGGCCGCCGGGAAAGACCAACGCGAAGTTCTCTTCGTAGTAGCCGGCGATCTCGTCGAACGCCGCCATGAACAGGGCGGCCATCTCGTCATCGAGAGCCGCTATCACCTTGCGCAGCTCGCGGCGCGACTCGTCCAGGTCCTGCAACTGCTCGTCGAGATCGGCGACCTTGGCTGCCAGCTCGGCGTATTCAGCCGCCGCCAGGGGATTGATCGGTCCCAGGCGGCGCAGCTGCGCCTCGAGACTGCGCAGCATCTCCTCCGGGTCCTCATCGTGAAGAAATTCGGGCCGGGTGGCGGCCAGCGCCAGCTCTTCGCTCGCATCGGCGTCGCGACGCAGACCCTCGGCCGTGGACTCGCGGCGGACTCGCACCTCGGCCAGCTCGATGGCGAGCTCGCTGGATCGCTCCTTCCCCTGGCTGATCGCACCCTCCAGCTCACGGCGGCGCCGCTCTGCGGCCTCCAGCTCGGTGCCGGCCGCTCCAGCCTGGGCGCGCAGCTCTCGCTGCCGCTCCCGCAAAGTCTCGATCTGATGGCGCGTCACCTCGTACGCGACGCGGCCGTCGGCTTCGATCGCCCGCAGGCCCTCGATCTCGGCGGCGACCACCGGAGCATCGTCGAGCTCGACCAGCTCCCGGCCGATCGCCTTCAGCCGAGCCTCCAGCAGCTTGCGCCGCTCGACGGCGCCCGCCAACGAGGCCGCCGCCGATTCGGCGAGTCGCCGCTGTTCCTCGCGCTGGTCCCCCACCGCCCGCCGTCGGGCGTTCAACGCTTCCCATGCTTCTTGGTGAACCCGCTCTTCGCCTTCGAATTCGCCGATTCGCGACCGGAGCTGTTCCATGCGTTCGGCGCGGACTGCCATCGCCTCGCCGATGGCCGCGAGGCGCGCCTCGAGGCGATTCAGCTCCGCGACCCGATCCGCTTGCGCCCTCTCGTGAAGCCCGAGGGCTTCGGTGTGGCCGGCGAGCTTGGCTTCCAGGCTCTCGAGGTGCTCCAGGATCTCCCGCTCCCGGTTACGCGCCACCGTGAACTCGCGCTGACAAGTGGTTAGGGCGCTATCGGCTCGAGCCATGTCGGTCTTGGCTTGCTCCACAGCGAGCCGGGCTTTCTCCACCGTTGCTTCGCCGCCGTCGGCCACGGCGAGGCGCATTCCGGCTCGGGAGATCAAGTCGCCTTCGGGAGTCACCGCCCGCAGCTCCGGGTGGCGGTTGACGACGTCCCAGCCGGTCGACCATCCCTCGACGACGAGGGCATCCCCGAGGAGGGCCGATGCTATGGCCGAGTCGGCGTCGGGCCCGAGCTGGTCGATGAGCGCCACCAGGCCCAGTTGGGCTGCCAGTCGGCGGGCAACCGGCTCCGGGTGTGGCGGTGGCAAAGCCATGAGCGCCACACTGCCGAGGCCGCTGGCCTTCAGCGAAGCGGCCACGGCGGCGACACTTCCTGCGCTTTCGGTCAGCAGCGCCTCGCTCCACTCACCCAGCGCCGAGGCGACCGCGGTTGTCAGTGCGGCAGGAACATCCAACTCGGCAATGATCGGCCCGATCACCTCGCGGGCCCGCAGCGCAATCGCCCGCGCCTCGGGATCCGTCCCAGCCACCGGGGCGCTTTCCAACGCCTCGAGCCGCGCCCTGGCCTTCTCGACGGCCACGTGCGCTCGGTGCCGGGCAGCCCCGCTCGCCTCGGCGCTCTGCTGGGCGGCCGCGGCGGCCTCATGGCGACGCTGGTGTTCGGCGGCTACCGGCCCTATCTCGGCGTCGGCCGACTGGATTTGCCCAATGAGGGCCTCGGCGGAAGCGGCTTCCTCGGCGAGCTGAGCGGCCACTACCTCGCGCCGCTTGTGTATCTGGCCCCGCTCGAGATCGTCGCGGTGGGCTGCCGTCTCCAGCGCGCGCAGATCTCCGCGCAGATTGGCTACCACGCCTTCGGTCGGCAGTGCGATCTGCTCGGCCAGGGACCGCTCTTCGTCGTCGAGTTGCGCCAGATTCAGCTGGCGCAACTCGGCTTGTTGGACCGCGTCGCGCTCCGCCTGGTGTGAAGCCTCGATCTGCTCACCGAGCGCATCCCGTTCGCTCGCCAAGTCCGCCCGTCTGGCGCCCGCACCGATCATCCGGCTCTCGAGGGCAGCGCGCCGTTCCTTGGCCACCATCGTGACCCCCATGATCCGCTCGCTGGTCGCCTCGAGCCGGGCAGCCGCTGCGGTGTCGCGTTCCAGAGCGGCGCCGACCTCCCCGGCGGCCGCCGTCAACCCGACGAGAGCGGCCGCCACCTCGTCCAGCGCGCCCTTGTTGAGCTCGAGCTGGTCTTCGAGTCGAGCCTGCTCGGCGGCGGCCGTCTCCTCGCGCACCGCCAGCTGCCGCAAGCTCTCCCCCGCAACCCACAGCCGCAGCGCCGCCGCGTCTGCCTTTACCCCGTCGTACTTCAGAGCGGCATTCGCCTGACGTTTCAGCGGCCGCAAGCGGCGGCGGTGCTCCTCGAGCAGGTCTTGGAGCCGGGACACGTCGAGTGCCGTCTGCTCGAGACGACGGATCGAACGATCGCGCCGCGCCCGATGCTTGGTGATGCCGGCTGCTTCTTCGATGACTGCCCGATGCTCGTCGGGGCGCGCGTTGAGCACCTCGCCGATCTGGCCCTGGCTCACCAGCACGTGCTGATGGCGCCCGACTCCCCCGTCGGACAGCAGCTCCTGAATGTCGAGCAGCCGACAGTCGGCCCCATTGAGCTCGTACTCAGAGGTCCCGTCGCGATGGAGTCGGCGAGTGATTGTGATCTCCGCCAGGTCGATGGGGAGCAGGCCACTGTCGTTGGTGAATGTGACCGAGACCTCGGCTCGACCCAAAGCGGGACGGGTGGCCGTACCGGCGAAGATGACGTCAGCCATCTGCCGGGTGCGCAGCGCCGACACCGCCTGAGTTCCGAGGCACCAGGCCACTGCGTCGAGCAGATTCGACTTCCCGGTGCCGTTCGGGCCCACGACGACATTCACACCAGACCCAAACTCGAGCCTGGTGCGATCGGCAAAGGACTTGAAGCCCACCAGAGACAACGTCTTTAGCAGCAAGGCGTGGCGAGATTACCAGCGAAAACTACATAGGTGTAAGACCACGCGGGCGGCAAACGGTTTCTACACTCGCCCGTTGTGGCACCACCATTGTCGAGGCGCGGGGCGAAGCTGCTGGCGAATCCGCCCATGGCGGAGTACATCCGGCGCCACTTCGAGCTCAGCGACGATGCCTGGGACGCCACGACCAACCCGGACGGCTACATCGCGCTGTGCGTCGCCGAGAACAAGCTGGTGTGGGATCTCCTCGAGCCCCGGATGGCCGAGTGTCGCGATCTCGAGCATTACTCGGTTGGATACGACACCATGATCGGCTCCCGCTACTTTCGTGAGATCCTGGCCGACTTCATGGGACGAACCTTCCTCGGCCGCAAAGTTCCTCCCGAGAGCTTGGCGGTTCTCAACGGCGCCGGCTCAGTGCTCGAGCTGGTCTTCTACGTCCTGTGCGACCCCGATGACGGGGTACTGGTTCCGACGCCGAGCTACACCGGCTTCTGGTCGGACCTCGAGACTCGCGACGAGCTGACGATCGTGCCCGTCCACTGCCGCAGCGAGGACGGTTTCGCCCTCACTCGAGACCACCTCGACACCGCCTTGGCCGAGGCGACCCGGCCCATCAAGGCGCTTCTCTACACGAATCCCAACAATCCCCTGGGGGTGGTGTACTCGGCGGCCGAGGTGGACGACGTCCTTTCATGGGCCGAGGAGAACCAGATACACGTAGTGCTCGATGAGATCTACGCGCTATCGATCTTCGGGGACGCCCAGTTCACCAGCGGCGCCGAGCTGCGTCCGCAACTCGGGGAGTGGCTCCACATCGTGTGGGCCTTCAGCAAAGACTTCGGCATGAGTGGGTTGCGCGCCGGCGTGCTGTTCACCGAGAACGAAACGGTTCTGCAAGCCGTCGACGCGCTGGCGTATTGGGCCGCGGTCTCTGGTGATACTCAGTCGTTGCTGGCGCAGATGCTCGCCGACGACGAGTGGGTGGACGGGTACATCGCGGAGAATCAGCGGCGCCTCCGGGATACCTATCAACGGGTCACGGCAGTTCTCGATAGCTACGGGATCGGCTACCTCCCGGCCGAGGCCGGATTCTTCTTCCTCGTAGACGTGCGGCCGCTGATGGACGAGGTGAGCTGGGAAGGCGAAGAGCGACTGTGGCGCCACCTGATCGACGAGCTCAAGATCAACCTCACTCCGGGATCGGCCTGCCGCAACGGGGAACCGGGATTCATGCGATTCGTCTTCAGCAGCGTGCCCACCGAGGCCGTGGTCGCCGGGGCCCATCGACTCGGGCGCTACACGGCCTCACGACGCGCTCAGGCCTGACATCCCGGGCACCAGAACGACGACCGCTGCCGAATGACGTCGCGCCGTATGGTGCCTCCGCAGCGGCGACAGCGCTCTCCCTCTCGACCGTAGGCGCGCAACCGAGCGGCGAACTCGCCGGCGCGCCCATCTGGCAACAAGTAGGCCAGATCATCGAGCGAGGTGCCACCCCATCGCAGCCCGGCGCGTAATGCTTCCCGGATCCCGCGCCGCACGGCACCGATCTCGCTCTCGTCGAGCGAGCCCCCGGGACGCCGGGGGGCCACGCCGGCCCGATGGAGGGCCTCGTCGGCGTAGATGTTGCCCACACCGGCGACGATACGCTGGTCGAGCAGCAGGGCCTTTATCGGCGCCGCCCGTCCACTGAGGATCTCCGTCAAACGGCGAGTTCGCGGCAGGTCGGTCAGCGCATCGGGACCGAGCCGACCGAGCGAGGAATCGGCCAGCTCCTCTGGGGTCCAGGCGACGACGAAGCCGAACGTCCGGGGGTCGACGAGCCGAAACTCGCGGCCGCTATCGAATCGGATGACGACATTGGTGTGCGGCGCTTCGGGCTCGCCCGTGTCCGCGATCTGCACGCGTCCCGACATGCCCAGATGGGTGACCCACACGAAGTCGGGCGACGATGTGGATCTCCCCCGCCGCGCAACCGTGTCTACGAGGAGGAACTTCCCGTGGCGACGTATCCCGCCGACACGAGTGCCTTCGAGGCGCCGCTTGAAGTCACCCGGGTTCTCGTGACGGCGCACCATCCGCTCCCGGGCTACGTAGACCTCGTCGATACGCCGATCCTCGAGGTCGGCAAGGAGTGCCCGGCGCGTGCTTTCCACCTCGGGAAGCTCGGGCATGATCAGGAATCGAGCAGTTTGGCCGCCTTGCGGGCCGCCGCCTGCTCAGCACGTTTCTTCGATGTTCCGCTGCCGGAGCCCAACAATCGCTCCCCGGCGAAGACTCGGGCCCGAAAGACCTTGGAGTGCTCGGGCCCCGACTCGTCGATCGCATACGAGGGCCGGAGCCCGTCGCGGGCGAGGATCTCCTGGAGCCGCGTCTTGTAGTCGGCCTGCCCAGGGGCAGCCGCCCGTTCGTCGATCAGCGGCGACCAGTGGGCCAGAACGTAGGCCTCCGTCGCCGCGAAGCCTGCCTCGAGATAGACCGCACCAATCACCGATTCCATGACATCGGACAGGATCGAGTCCTTGTCGGCTCCCCCCGTCTGCGCCTCGCCGCGGCCCAGATAGACCAGATCCCCGAGTCCCATCGTACGGGCCGCTTCGGCCAGGGTGGGCTCGTTGACGACGGCGGCGCGCACTTTGGCCATCTCTCCTTCAGTGAGCTCGGGATACTCGGTGAAGAGGTAGTGGGTCACTGCGAGTTGCAGCACTGCGTCACCAAGAAACTCCAGGCGCTCATAGGACTCGTCCAGCGCCTCTTCGGCGGCATACGAGCGATGGATCAGAGCGCGATCGAGCAGACTGGGATCGCGGAACTCATGACCGAGCGCCCGGTTGACGCGAGCCACTGCGGCGTCTCGCTCGGGGGAGGCTTCCATCAGCGCTCGATGGCGGCCAGCCCGCTGGCGATCCGCGCCGCCAGGTCCTGCTCGGCACCTTCAGCTGCCAGCTGGATCGCATTGGCCATGGCACGGCGCGACGACGACCCATGGGCGATGACCACGACCCCCTTGGTACCGAGGAGGTGGGCTCCCCCCGTCGCCTCGGGATCGAGCTGCGTCCGCGCCTCATCGAGCACGGCGTGCATGTGCGTGACGTCGCCGTCGATCAGGGCATTGGCCATGAGCTCGTAAGACATGCGGGCTGCTCCCTCGGCGGTCTTGAGGAGCACGTTGCCCGTGAATCCGTCGGTCACGAAGACATCGGCGATGCCCGAGGCGATGTCGCGGCCTTCGATGTTGCCGACGAAGTCGATGCCGGCGAGTTTGGTGAGCGCAGCGAACGCCTCCCTCTCCAGGTCGCGTCCTTTACCCGGTTCCTCACCGATGTTGATCAGGCCGACCCGCGCTGGCGATCGGCCGTTGCGGATCTCTGCCAGCACCGCGCCCATCACCGCAAACTGCACCAGATGCTCGGGCCGACAGGACAGGTTGGCGCCGGAATCGAGCACGACTTCGCCGTGAGGGAACATCGACGCGATCGCCGGGCGAGTCACTCCCTCGATGCGGCCGATGATGAAGGCGGCCGCAGCCAACGCGGCACCGGTTGAACCCGCCGATACCAGTCCGTCCGCCTCGCCGTCGGCGACGAGCCGGGCCGCCACCGACACCGAGGCGTCCTTCTTCTCCCGGATCGCCCGTGCCGGATCGTCCGCCATCGTGATCACCTGCGACGCCGCCACCACTGGAATGCCGTTGGAGCGGACGAGGATCTCGTTGATCTTGTCGACGTCGCCGACCAGCAGCGGCTTGAAACCGAGCTCGGCCGCATCTAGAGCCCCTAGGACGACCTGCTCCGGCGCGTGGTCGCCGCCCATCGCATCGACGGCAATCCGGGGCATTGATCTCCTTTTACGAGGCTTCGATGACCTCTCGGCCCTTATAGGTGCCGCAGTTGGCACAAACCCGATGCGGCAAGTGCTGGGCGCCGCACTGGCTACATGCCACAGTCATCGGTGCGCTCACCGTCCAGCGCGCCTTGCGGCGACGCGTGCGGGAGCGCGACATCTTCTTCTTTGGTACCGCCATGGGTCCTCGCTTTGAGATCAGTCTCCAGGCTTCAGGAGATCCTTGAGAACGGAGAAGGGTGATGCCTCCTCCATCTCGCGGACATCCGGATCACCGTCGGCAGAGCGCGGCTCAGCTGGAGTGCGTGTATTCAAGCCCATTTCACCATCACCAACAAGTTGCCCAGAACAACCATTCGGGCACGTCGGCGACATCGGCATGGCGGTCAGGACATCGTCGCGGACCGCCGGTTCGAGATCGATCACGTCGCCGAGCGGGAAGGTCTCATCGTCCTGGGCGCCATCGGCCGTGAACATCGCCGATATCGGAACGGTGATCGGCTCGGTCCATTCCTCGAGGCAACGGTGGCAGCTGTGACGCACGACCATTTCGGCCGATCCGTGCACCAGCAGGCCGCCGCCCACCGGAGTCAACGTGAGTACCAGGTGGAGGTTGTCCGCGCCGTTGGGCGCCGGCTCTACTGCCGACAGCTCGAGCGCCCAGTCGACCGCGGCCGACATCGCAACGGTTCGCTCGGCGGCCCGAGACCGCCTCAAGTCGGCGACGTTCACGGAGAATACGTTCATCTGCGGCAAGGATTGTACGGCTCGATCGATCTCTATCGGCGCGGGCGCGCTCAGGCCGAGATCGGTGGCTCGGGAGCGGCGGGACGGCTCTCATGGAGCTCGGCGCGCGCCTCCCGCACGTACCGCAGTAGCTCACCGAGCACGGTCTCGGCTTCGGCCAGGTGGCGCTCTGCGTAGTCCTCGGCCTCCAGCCGGATTCTCTCGGCGTCCTTCTCAGCGCTGCGCACCAGCCGATTAGCCTCTTCGACGGCTTCGGCGACTATGTGCGACTCGGAGACCATCTCCTCGGAGCGGCTCTTTGCCTTGGACAGCATCTCGCGGGCCCGCTCATTGGTACGGGCAACGTACTTCTCTCGCTCCCGCACCATCCAGCGAGCGGCTCGCAGCTCTTCGGGAAGGGCTTCCTGCAGGCCACGAAGCCGGGTCACGAACTGATCTCGGTTGACCCGGACGTTGTTCGACAGAGGCACCGGCCGGGCCTCTTCGACCTCGGCGATCAGCTGCTCCAGGGTGTCGAGCAGTTTGCCGGGAATCGGCGGCGGCTGCCGGGCCGGCTCTTCACTCGCCACGAGCGAAACGCTCCTTGAGAGCCCGCGCCACCGGCTCGGGCACCACCGAATCCACCGACCCGCCGAGCTGCGCCACCTGCTTGACGAGGGACGAGGACAGATAGCCCCATTCCGGCTTGGTCGCAACGAACATCGTGACGATTCCCGACAAGTGACGGTTCATCTGCGACATCTGAATCTCGTAGTCGAAGTCCGTCATGGCACGGAGGCCCTTGACGATCACATCGACTCCCTTGGATGAAGCGAAATCCACCAGCAGGCCCGAAAACGAGTCGATCTCGACGTTGTCCCATTCGGAACAGCACTGTCGTAACAGCTCCTTGCGCTCGGACTCGCTGAACAGCGGAGCCTTGGAGGGATTCGCCACCACGGCCACCACCACACGATCGAATATGCCGGCGCACCGCTCGATCACGTCGAGATGTCCTTTGGTCGGCGGATCGAAACTGCCCGGAACCAGACAAGCGATCATGGCTGGGCTGCCTCCGTCTTCTCGAATCGCCAGATCTGGGAGTCACCGTAACGCCGCTCCCAGACGAGCGACAGGCCGGGCGGAGCCTGCGGCGGCGCCTCACCGAAGCGCCGATGAACCACAACCACCGCGTTCGTATTCAGCTGATCCACCAGATGCTCCAGCACCTCCTCCACCGACGCTAGCGGCCACTCGTAAGGCGGGTCAACGAATGCCAAATCGAAGCTGTGGCGATCGCCCGCGAGGAAGTCGTGAACGTCGGCAATAACCACCTCACCGCCGAGTCCTACCTTGGCGATGTTCTCCTGCAGCACCGGGACCGCCTGTGGGTTCCACTCCACGAATGTCGTTGCGGCTGCCCCCCTGCTGAGGGCCTCCAGTCCCATCGATCCGGTCCCGGCAAACAGGTCTACCACTGCAGCTCCCGAGACTTGCGAGGCCAGGCTCGAGAACAACGCCTCGCGGTTGCGGTCCGTGAACGGTCGCGTGCCCTGTACCGGGCCTTTCAGCTTCCTCCCCTTGGCGGTCCCGGCGATGATCCTCATCTCAACTCCTGAACAGCCAGTCGACGTCTGCGCCCAACAGGGCTCGTACCTCGGCGGCCGCTTGCGGATGCTCGGCCAGCTCCGGATCGGCGGCCACGAGGGCAAAAGCCTCGCGCCGCGCCGCCACCAACATCTCGGCGTCCCGCAGGATGTGGGCGAGCTTGAGGTCTTTGATGCCGGCCTGCCGGGTCCCGAAGACCGTGCCCTGGCCGCGGATCCGCAAGTCCTCTTCAGCCAGCTCGAAGCCGTCCGTGGTGGCGACCATCGCGGCCAGCCGCCGGCTGCCCTCTTCGGTCGTCGGATCGGCCATCAGGAGGCAGGTGGAGGAATGGCTGGCGCGCCCGACGCGGCCGCGTAGCTGGTGGAGCTGGCTGAGGCCGAAGCGATCGGCGTCGAGTATGACCATCACCGTGGCATTGGGGATGTCGATGCCAACCTCGATGACGGTGGTGGCCACCAGCACGTCCAGCCGCCCGTCGCGGAATTCGTGCATGACCCGGTCCTTGTCGGCCGGCCGCAGTTGCCCGTGGATGAGTCCGACGGACATTTCACTCAACTCCGCGGAGAACCGGGCGTGCTCCTCCGTCGCCGAGGTCGCTTCGAGCTTGTCGCTTTCGTCCACCAGGGGACAAACGACGAACGCCTGATGTCCGGCGTCCACCTCACGGCGTACCAACTCGTAGGCGTCGTCGATTCGATCGAGGGGGAGATGCTCAGTACGCACCGGCAGTCGACCCGGCGGCATCTCATCGAGCGTGCTGACCTCGAGATCTCCATAGAGCGTCATGGCATATGTGCGAGGAATCGGTGTCGCCGTCATGATGAGCATGTCCGGGTCGTGATCGACCGCCTTCGCACGTAGCGACACCCGCTGGTACACACCGAAGCGATGCTGCTCGTCGACGACCGCAATCCCGAGACGGTCGAACTCCAGCCCTTCCTGGATCAGGCTGTGCGTGCCCACGACTAGGTCGACCGTGCCGTTCTTGATCCATTCCACCACGGCAGCTCGGCTGGCGGCTCCCAACGGAAGGAAATTGACGTCGACCGAGTTGGCGGTGAGCAGGGCGAGACGCACGTTGGGCTCGTCCGGTTCCGCGTCGTCGGCAAAGAGGTTGGCCTGGCCCGCGATGGCGGCCGGATCCTGGATGTCGGGTGCCAGCCCGGACAGCTCGATCAGGTCCCGAAAGCCGAGGTAGTGTTGCTCCGCCAGCACCTCGGTCGGGGCCATCACCGCCCCCTGATAGCCGCTCTGCACTCCCGTGAGGAGAGCGACCGCCGCCACCACCGTCTTACCCGAGCCCACCTCGCCTTGCAGCAGCCGGTGCATGGCGTGGCTCGCCGTGAGATCCGACTCGATCTCTTCGATCGCCTGCGCTTGCGCTGCTGTCAGCGCAAAAGGCAACGCAGCCAAGAAGCGCTTCACCAACTCGCCGGCCGTGCTGTGGCGAATGCCGCTGGTCTCCGCAATGAGACGTTGCTTGCGCAACGCGAGAGCGAGCTCGAGCCGGAACAGCTCGTCGAAAACCAGACGCCGACGCGCCGGGAGCGCGTCGGCCGCAGACTCGGGGAAGTGGATATCGGCGATAGCGCGATCCCGATCGATCAGCTCGAGGCGCTCCAGGATGGCCGCCGGAACAGCCTCGTGTATCGGCCGCGACCGGGCCAAGGCGTTGGAGATAGCCCGCCGCAGCGCAGCCGGCCCCAATCCGCCGGCCGACGGATGGATCGGCACCACCCGTCCCGTTACCAGCGATTCGGCGCCGACCCGCTCCATGTCCGGGCTCTTCATCTGCAACTTCCCTTGGAAACGCTCCACCTTGCCCGACAGCACTACCTCCCAACCCTCCTCGATCTTGAGGTAGGGGTTGAACCAGCGCGCTTGAAGCACATTGGTGCCGTCGCTCACGAGGGCATCGATCATGGTTCGGTTGCGGCTGATGCGACGTTTCGCCACCGACGTCACCAGGCCACCCACCGTGGCCTCTTCGCCGAGGGGGACGGCCGAGATATCGAACAGCTGCGACCGATCGAGGTAGCGGCGGGGGGCGTGGAGCAGCAGATCTGCGACCGATCTGATTCCGGCCTCCGCCAGCTTCTTGGCCGATTTGGGACCGATCCCCTTGACCTGATCGGTCGGCAGCGTCGCCAGATACGACAGCGGGCGGCCCGGCATCGCGCCGCCTGTCAGCCCGTCGGGCTCACAGCTTGATTATCGGGCACGTCAGAGTGCGCGTGATCCCGTTGGCCGCCTGGATCTTGGCAACCACGAGCTTGCCCAGCGCGTCGACGTCCTCGGCCCGGGCGCGCACGACAGCGTCATAGGGCCCTGTCACCGGATCGGCTGAGGTCACCCCGTCGATATTGGCTATCTGTCGCACCACCGAGTCGGCTTTGCCGACCTCGGTTTGAATGAGGATGTACGCCTCAACCACACCGCTTCCCTTCGAAGACTGCGACGGATTGTACTGGCGGCTCAATAACCGTCGGAGCCGAAGCGCAGTCGGTAGGCATACATGCGACCCGACGCTTCTTCGATGTCGAACACCACCCGCTGGCCCTGTCGCAACGTGCGAAACAGCGAGCCGCTCAACGAACCGGCCCGCAGCAGCACCTCGGACTTGTCGTCGTCGCGCACTATCACGCCGGCTCCGGTCGTCGGGTCGTAGACCTTGACGACGCCCTGCATCGGTCAGACCTTCTCGATCTTTCCGGCCTTGATGCACGACGTGCACACCCGCATACGTCGCGAGTTGTTGCCGTGTTTCACCCGAACCCGCTGGATGTTGGGTAGCCAACGGCGCGACGAACGCTTGTGCGAGAAGCTCACTTGCTTGCCGGTCCACGGCTCCTTGCCGCAAACCTCACATCGATACGCCATACGGACGACCTCCTGAGGCGGGCGGGATGGTAACACGTGGCGACAAGTGGCTAATCCAGAGCGAGCTCGACCAACTGGTTGCACAGCTCCGGATAGGACATGCCGCTGGCCTCCCACATCTTGGGGAATCCGCTGATGGGAGTGAATCCGGGCATGGTGTTGAGCTCGTTGAGCAGAAAGCCGCGTCCGCCCTGCTCGTACAAGAAATCGACCCGAGCCAGCCCGCGGCACTCGAGCGCGTCGAAGGCGCGCCCGGCAAGCTGGCGTACCAGCGCGGTCTCCGATTCGGTGAGGTCGGCCGGTGCCACGAACCGGCTCGTCTCGTCGTTGTACTTGGCGTCGTAGTCGTACCACTCTTGAGTGATGACGATCTCGCCCGGCACAGACACTCGGGGCCCTTGAAGAACCGCCACCTCTATCTCCCGACCGCGAATCGCCTCCTCCACGATGACCTTCGTCCCGTATCCGAAGGCGCGCATGATGCCGTCCTTCAGCTCCGCCTCGTTCTCGGCGCACGACACTCCCACGGAGCTTCCCAGCTCGGCCGGCTTGACGAAGAGCGGCAACCCGAGCTGTTTGATCAGGTCATCCACGGTGGCACTGGGATCGGCAAATCCGTCGGCGCGCACCACCACCCAGGGAGTGGTGGCGATACCGGCCGCTTCAATGATTGTCTTGGCGACGTCTTTGTCCATCGCCAGCGCCGAGCTGAGCACCCCACAGCCCACATACGGGATGGCGGCGATCTCGAAGACACCCTGGATGGTTCCGTCCTCACCGAACGGGCCGTGCAGAACGGGGAACACCACATCGAAGCCGATCTCGTCGGCGTCGACACGCAAGGTACCCTCGGGCAACTGAAACGAAGCCGGACGACCGGTCGCCGCCATCGGTCGGCGAGCGATGTCGGCGAGATGCCAGCCTCCTGATCGGTCGATACCGACTGGAATCACATCATGGCCGGACCCGACCAGGGCTTCCATGACGGCAACCGAAGATATGCAAGAGATCTCATGCTCGGCGGAGCGTCCACCGAAGAGAAGTAGAACCCGTGCCACATGGATGAGGTTACCGTTGACTCCGGCTAAGTCGGGTTGTTCCAGAATATGACAGAGCACAGCCAGTTCATCGACTACCGCCTGAAGGTCATCCGTTTGGGACAGGCGCTATCGATCGTTGGTTACATCGCCCTTGCAGCCCATCTCATGGGTGACGGGTCACTGCGCGATCCGGACGTGAGCACTCCGCTGATAGTGCTCGGGGCGACCCTGCTCTTGGCGCTGGTGGCACCGTGGCGGCGACTACTGGCCATCGTGTGGGGCGACATCGGGATCCTGGTTTGGGGTGGCGCCATAGCTGCCGCGTTGGTCGTAGCCGATTCCGGCGCCCCCGACGATGTGCTCGCCACGGGGTTGCTCGCCATTGTGGTCTTTGCGGCTGCCGCGCTCGTCAATCCGATCATCACAGGCGCGATCGCCCTGGTCGGGCTGATCAGTTACTTCCTCGTCGTGCAGGGCTCTACGCTCGATGGTCTCGACGTCAGCGACCTGGCGCGACTCATCATCTTCAGCACTGCGGCTGTGTTGCTGCTCATTGCGGCCACAGGGATACGCAAGCAGATGGAAATCACCGCCGAGCGGCTCGAGAATCTGGTGGCGCGCGACGTCGAGCTGACCGAGCGGGAAGGTGAGCTGCAGCATCTCTACGACGTGTCGCGCACGATCGGCACCGGCACCGATCTGACCGACGTGCTCCCCGAGATCGTCGGACGGGTGGTCGGCGCCATCCAGGCCAAGACCGGTGTCGTAATGATCTATCGCGCCGAAGAGGAGGCGCTCGAGGTACTCAGTCCGATATGGGTGGCCGGCCACACACTGCGCGCCGAGGGATACAAACTGCCCCTCGTCGAGGGTGGCTTCAACCAACGGGTCTTCACCAGCGGCGAACCGATCATCCGCAACGTCCTCCACGACTCCGAGCGAGATCACTTCCTCACCGACCTCGATGCCACCCAGATCGTCTCCGTGCCGCTCCGTATCGAGTCGCGCATCATCGGGGTCCTCATGCTCGCCGACAAATCCGAAGGTGTCTTCACCGAGGACGACGTCGCCGCTCTGGAGGGCTTGGCGGGCCCGTCGGCGCTGGTGCTCAACCAGATGGTCCGATACCAGGAAGCTCGCGACGAGGGCGAGAAGATGGCCGAGCTGGCCAAGCTCAAGACCGACTTCGTCTCGACTGTCAGCCATGAGCTGCGGACTCCGCTGACCTCGATCATCGGCTCGCTACGCACGTTGCAGCGCCCCCAGCTGGCACCTCCGGACCCGAACGCCCAACAGCTGCTGGCGACCGCCCATCGCCAGGCCAACCGGCTGCGGTCGCTGATCGAGGACCTGCTGGTCGTTTCCAGGATCGACAATCAGGCGCTGCCCGTGCGGCCGCAGCTGATCGATCTCGCCGTGTTCCTCGGTGACACCGCGGAAGGAGTACCCGACTCCGAGGGCATGGTCACCCTGGACATCGAGCCGGAGGCGGCATCACTGCGCTGCGATCCCGATCATCTCGGCAGGATCATCACCAACCTGTTGCACAACGCCATCAAGTACGCCCCCGGCTCGCCGGTCGAGATTTGGGGACGGCAGCGCCGCGGCGAAGTGTGGCTGTCGGTGATCGACCATGGCCCAGGAATTCCCTACGAGCTGCATGACCACATATTCGACCGGTTCACTCAGGTGGCCCGCCACGAGACCCGCAGCAAGGGAGGCACCGGCCTGGGCCTGTCGATCGTACGCGGGCTCACTGAGGCGATGGGGGGACGCGTTTGGTTCGAGCCGACGATCGGCGGGGGAGCCACCTTTACCGTGGGTCTGCCGGCCAGGACCACTGCACGCAGTGACGGCAGCCCCAGCGCAGAAGACATCGAGCTGGAGTCGGAACGGGCCTAGGCCTCACCAATGCCGGCCGCCACCGCGTGGAATCCTCCGTCGACGTGAATGATCTCACCGGTCGTCATCGGGGCCCAGTCCGACAGCAGTACCGCCACCATCTTGGCGACCGGCTCCGGATCGCTCACGTCCCACGTCAGCGGAGCACGTTCGTCCCATACGTGCTTGAACTGGGCGAATCCCGGGATCGATTTGGCGGCGACGGTTCCCAGCGGCCCGGCGGAGACGGCATTCACTCTGATCTTGTCCGCTCCCAGGTCGCGTGCCAGGTAGCGGGTGACTGATTGCAGCGCCGACTTAGCCACGCCCATCCAGTCGTACGCAGGCCACGCCTGAGTGTTGTCGAAGTCGAGGGCCACCAGGCCTCCCCCACCGGCCGCCTGCATCAAAGCGCGCAGCCCCACGGCCAGTGTCTTGTACGAGAACGCCGAGGTGACGAAGGTAGTAGCCGCCGAGTCGGCCGGAGTATCGAGAAAGGCGCCGCCCAGAGCATCTTCGGGAGCGAATGCAATGGCGTGGAGCGCCCCGTCTACGGCACCCCAACGCGCCTCCAGATCGGCGACCAGGGCCGCCATGTCGTCGGGTTCGTTGATGTCCAGCGCGATGACGTCCGGTTCCGCCGGGAGTCGCTTGGCGGCTCGTTGCGTCAAACGCATGCCGCGCCCGAAACCGGTGAGCACGATCTCGGCACCCTGTTCGAGCGCAATCCGGGCCGCGTGCCAGGCGATGGAATCATCGGTGAGGACACCGGTTATCACGAGCCGCTTGTCTTGGAGAAGCACCCAATCTCCTCGCTAGTTGGTAGGGCTAGCGCCATGGTATCGGCCGGACACGGCCCCCTGCTCTAGAGCGTGACGTTCGACCAGGCGCGCAGGCCGAGGCCCATGACGAAGAGCGACAGCAGCCCATATGCCAGCGCGGGTCGCCGCGCCAGCTGCGGTCGGTATATGTATGCGAAGGCAAACGTGACCACGATGACGATCCCGTAGAAGACGTGGAAGCCATTGCCGGGCCGCTCGCCGCGGCCCCACAGCACCAACCCCGCCGCGATCTGGATGCTCATGGCTACAAACGCCACCGCGCGAGCTATCCGGAATGCCTGGTCGACCTCCCGGCGGGCAATCGCCAGCCCCAGGCCCCACAGCCCCACACCGCCGGTGGTTACGACCGCCGCCCAGAACCAATTGGCGTGAAAGGCTCTCATGCGGGAGCCGACACTAGCCAGCGGGCGACGACCCGGGCAGAGCCCGCGCGAACCGCGCAACGGATGAAGTCAGCGCCTCGGTCACCAGTCGCATCTGACGCCCCTGGCGCAGATTCATCGGCAGCTCGACCTGCACGCCCGCGTTACGGGGCCGGTTCACTGGGTTGAGGCCGTGCACCCCGCGGAGCCGTTTGGGGATCGCCTCGATCTCGGCGACCGCATCGATGCCGCGCAGCTTCATCTGGCGTGCCACCAGGCGAGCCAAGCGTCGGTTCCTGCCTCCGAGCAACGCTGTGGATTCGAGGCCGGGTTGGCCGTACCCGTGAAGCGATATGGCCACGTCGATCCGTCGCAGGAAGGACGCCAGGGCGGCCGAATCACGCGGGTCGTAGCGAATCGACGGAATGTGCCACCACAGCGTCTTCGGCTGAACGACCGCGTATAGGGCGGCTCCCGTGGCGGCGGCAACGGCGGATGCGATCTGATCGGTGCCTTCCTCCAGACCGCCGTGTATCGCCATGACACCGATCGGGCCGCCGGGACGATGCACTTCCCGGACGCCCTCGGTGGCTATGAGGTCAGCCAGCATGCCCCGCAGGCTAGGCGGTCGGTGCCGCCTTTAGGATGTCGGCGCAGTGGAGATCGTGCAGCTGCTGTTGGGTCGGGTCTTGCTTCCCGATCGGCACCCGCGAGCCGGTGAGGATTACCCGCTGTTCGGATATGTGATCGATCATCCAGCGGGGCCCGTGTTGGTCGACACCGGCGCCGCCTCCGGACACCTGCGCGTCGATGAACTCTTTGCTCCCATCGTCATCGACCTGGCGGAGGCTCTCGGCAGCGCCGGAGTGGCAATCGCCGACGTTGTCATGGTGATCAACACTCATCTCCACTTCGACCATGTCGGCCGCAATCCCTCGTTCCCTGGGATTCCCATCGTGGCGCAGCAAGCCGAATATGACGCCGCCCAAGAGGAGGGGTACACGGTGAGGGAATGGATTGAGTTCCCCGGCGCCCGGTGGCGACTGGTCGAAGGGGCCGTCGACGTCCTCGACGGCATCGCGGTGCTGCCGACGCCCAGCCATACCGTGGGCCACCAGGCCGTGGTCGTGCGCTCCGGCGGCCGCTTGGAGGTCATTGCGGGCCAGGCGCTGCACACCTGTGACGAGCTCGAGGCCGGGACGTCGGCTGAGGACCTACCCGAGGCGGCCCTCGAGTCTTTCACGGCTGTCGCTCGGCGGATCAAGGCATTAAGCCCGGACCGTGTCTGGTTCAGCCACGACCCACGCACGTGGCCGGTGGCATGAGGTTCGGCCAGCCTGCCTAGGCCGACTGGTCCCGCAACACCCGGCGCAGAATCTTCCCCGACGCCGACTTGGGAATGGCGTCGATGAACTCAACGATCCGCACCTGCTTGTAGGTGGCGACGTGCCCGGCCACGAACTCCATGATCTCGGCGGCGGTAGCCGGGATCGCCGGCTTGAGCACTATGTAAGCCTTGGGGATCTCCCCCGCTTCCTCGTCCGGAACGGGGATCACCGCCGCGTCGGCCACGCTGGGGTGCGTCAACAGCAGTGCTTCCAGCTCGGCGGGAGGCACCTGGAAACCCTTGTACTTGATCAGCTCTTTGACGCGATCGACGACGTAGTAGTGGCCGGACTCGTCGACGTGGCCGATGTCGCCCGTGTGAAAGAAGCCGTCCTCATCTATGCAGAGCGCCGTCGCCTCCGGGTTGTTCAGGTAACCCTTCATTATCTGAGGACCCCGCAGCCATATCTCACCGTCCTCGTTGACCTCGCAGTCCTCCCCTGTCTCGGGATCGACGATGCGCACTTCGGTGAGCGGCACGGCATAGCCGACCGAGCCCGGCTTGGAGTCACCCACGATGGTGGCGTGGGTGACGGGACTGGTTTCGGTGAGACCGTACCCCTGGATGACTTCCGCGCCCGTTCGCTTGGCCGCTTCCTGGGCCACATCGGCCCCGAGGGGGGCCGCCCCGGACAGGATGACCTTGAGCGCCGACAGGTCGTAGTCGTCCACCATCGGGTGCTTAGCCAACGCCAGCACGATGGGAGGAACTACGTAGGCGCGGGTGACAGCGTGATCCTCGAGGATCCCCAGGAACAGCTCCAGGTCGAAGCGCGGCATGGTCACTACCGTGGCCCCGTTGGCGACGGCACCGTTCATGAGGACCTGCATGCCGTAGATGTGGAAGAAGGGCAACACCGCGACGAGCACTTCGCCGCTGGGGTCCAGCTCGAAGGCGGCTTCGGCCTGGACCAGGTTCGCCACGAGATTGCGATGGGTCAGCATGACCCCCTTGGAGAGACCAGTCGTTCCCGACGAGTAGGGCAGCACCGCGATGTCTTCTTCCAAGTCGACTGGAGCCTGCTCGGAGATGCGGGCTCCGCCCATCAGGGATCCGAAAGGGAGCGACCCCTCGGCGCCGTCGAACGTGTAGATCTCTTCGACATGGGTGCCGGCGGCCGCTTCCTGAGCGGTTTCGAGGAACATTCCGTTCGTGACCAGTCGTCTGGCTCCGGCATCCACCAGCTGATGGAGCACCTCGTGAGCGGTGTACGTGGGGTTTATCGTCGTGACAATGCCGCCGAGCAGGGTCACGGCGTGGAAGGCAACCGCGTACTCGGGAATGTTGGGCGCCATGACGGCCAGCACGTCACCTCGGCCGAACCCGGTCTCGGCCAGCCCACCCGCGGTGTGATAGATCGCTTCCCGCAACTCGGAATAGGTCAGGACGCGTCCCGTCATGCCGTCAACGATCGCCGTTTTGTCGGGGTGATCATCGACCCTTCGCAGCACGAATTCGGTGATCGAGACGTCGGGTATGTCGACGGAGCCCAACGGGCTGGTCAGGATTGCCACGGATCTCCTCGCTATCGCCTCTCGGCAGGTTAGAGCGCTGGTTTCACCTCCTGCGGGCTGCGCGATAGCTTGACTCCATGGTGCAGCCGCGCGACTCGCTCGTGGAAATCCAGATCAGCGACATCGCTCACGGCGGCGAGGGAGTCGGCCGCGTAAGCGGCAAGGCCCATTTCGTCGCCGGCGTCCTGCCGGGCGAGGTGGTCGTCGGCCGGATCGCCAAGGACGGCGGATCGTGGGCCCGCGCCGAGCTGGTCGAGATCATCGAGGCCTCGCCACAGCGAATCGAGCCGCGGTGCCCTCACGCGACGACCTGCGGCGGCTGCCAGTGGCAGCATGCGGACTACTCCGCTCAGCTGGGCTGGAAGCGCAACACGGTCATCACGCAACTCCAACACATCGGCAAGATCACGACGCCTCCGGTCGCGGAGATCGTCACGGCGGGGCCCCGCTTTGGCTATCGGAACCGCATGGACTTCCGCGTCGTCGGCGGGAAGCCGGCAATGCACCGTTATCGCTCCCACGAGCTGGTCCCGCTCGACGTGTGCAAGCTGCTCGATCCCAGGCTGGCCGCCGTGTTCGAGCGACTCGGGAATCTCGACGGCGTCGAGCGGCTGACGCTGCGAACGGGCACCAACACGGGCGAGTCGCTGGCAATAGTGGCCGGCTCGGTTCCCCCACACGCCGCCACGTGGGAAATCAACCTGGCGCGTTATGCGGGACGTAAGGTCACCGGACTCGACGGGCCGGCACACATCGTCGAAGAGATCGACGGCCGCAGCTTCCGCATCACCGGCAACGCATTCTTTCAAAACAACAGCCACGGTGCCGCGGCCCTGGTCGAGCTCGTTGCCGAGGCGCTGCAGCCGCAGAGCACAGACACGCTTCTCGACGCCTACGCCGGCGTGGGACTGTTCGGAGTGAGCTTGGCCGCGGCGGTGGGCCGCGTCGTGGCCGTCGAGTCCGATCGCACCGCCGCCGAGGATCTACGACACAACCTGCGGCTCACCAACGTCGATCACCGGGTGATTCGCGGCAAGATCGAGAAGGTGGCAGGACATCTCGACGAATACCCGGCACTCGCCGTGGCGGACCCGCCGCGCACTGGGCTGGGTGAGGCCGGAGTCGCCGCGGTGACGGCAGCCGCCCCCCGGCGCGTGGCGTACGTCTCCTGCGACCCGGCCAGCTTGGCACGCGACGCCCGGCTGCTTGGGGAGTACGGCTATTCGCTGCAGGAGGTGACCCCGGTCGACCTGTTCCCGCAGACCTATCACATCGAAGCGGTGGCCGGCTTCGCCCTGGCGTGAGCCGGAGACACAGCGACGTTCCCAAGCTCAGATCTCGTCGAGCAGCTGCTGACGCTTCTCCCGGTACTCCTGTTCCGTGATCACTCCGTCGCGATGGAGGCGGGCCAATCGCTCGAGCCGCTCGGTGGCGTCGGGCGCGGCGACCCCCGTCATGGCGGCAGCCTGGTGTTGGGCGAGCGTCTTGGTGCGTTCTTCCCGCACCCGGTACAGCAGGGCTTGGAACTCGTCCGGATCGGGAATGTCGTTGAATGGGCTCTGCCCACTCTCTCCTGCCGACTCGATGAGGAGGTCGCCGGCGCGCAGCATGCGCTCGATCACGTTCTGTTTGAACAGCACGTTGGCGATGTTCTCGAGCGGGATCTCGACGCCGCTTCGCGAGATCACGCCGGTCCGAGTGATCAACCGCTCGTTGGTCAAGATGTAGAAGGTGAACCACCACTTCACCAGCGGCGCCATCACCAGAGGAATCATCGCAGCGACGATGACGAGTGAACTGACGAGGTCGATGGTCCCGTCATCGGGCGGGATCGTGGTGTTGACGAGCACGACCGCCACGATGCCGGCAACGAGCCACAAGACCGGGATGAACAGCAGCCGCCAATGCGGCCGGAACTCGCGGATGACCCGCTCGCCCTCGCTGAGCAGTTTCTCCGGATATGCCATGGCGGGCAGGCTACTCGTTGGGAAAGCTGTCTGGAGGATGAAGTCTGTCTGGGCGGGAGCCCGGACGCGCAAGCCCGGGACGAGTGGCCCGGGACGAGTGGCCCGGGACGAGTGGCCCGGGACGAACGGCCCTGGACGCGGGAAATCCCGAGTGAACTCCGCCGAAGCTTCGTCCTCTCGGGATTTCCGTATCGATCAGACCCTAAGGTCCGACCGATCCCATGGCCCCGACCGAAGCCGTTGCCGTGGGTGTCCTTCGGGTTTACCCCTCACTTCCGCCCCTAGGGATCGCTCCCTCTGAGCTTCCGCTCGGGTCGTCTCCCTTTCGGGAGCCGAGCCCTCCGGACTGCCTCCAGCCCCCGAAGGGCCTGGTGGCACCTTCCACCCTTGCGGGCTTCCGGTCCCCGCCCGGGTCTCCCCGAGCGGTTCGAGAGGGAATGTACCCGACGATGGTTGGAGTGGTCAACTCAAATCGCTACATACTTTTCGCGATCGGATATTTGATTTCGCGAATTAGGTTGAGTCGCTGTGAAGGCGCCCTCCCCAGCCCTCTGCCGACGAGTGCTCGTGCTTTGTCTCGCCGCGGTAGCGAGCGGCTGCGGCGCGGGGGACTCTCCCTCCGCCAGCACTACCCAACCGCCCGACACGCCGGTGCTCAGCCGGGATGGGGTGGGGAGCGCCGTCGTCGGGTCGAGCCCGCAGGCCGTCTTCGACCTGCTGATCCCGGCATTCGGAGAACCCGACATCGACTCAGGCTGGATCAACAGCGACTCCCCTTTGTACGGAAGATGTCCCGGGGCCCTGATGCGGGCGATTGCATGGGGGTCGCTGTATCTGTTCTTCGTTTCCAACGAGGCGTTGGCCCCGAATGGGGATGCCGGCCTCGGCGAGCTCTATTCGTACAGCTACGGATATGACTTCGATCGCAACGAGGGTGCCACCGACCCGCGCCGCCTCGGTCTCGCGACGGCGTCCGGTATCGGCGTCGGATCCACCCGGGCCGCGCTGCAGTTAGCCTACGGACCACAGCTATCCGAGAGCTACAACGAGGCGGCGGACACGTGGACGTGGGTCGTCGACGGAGCCGGGGAAGGCCGGTTGCGCGGTCTGCTGAGCGGACCTGAGGAATCGGCAGAGGTCGTCCTCATCGAGCGGTCCCCCGGCTGTGAGATCAATTGAGATGTCGACACCCCACCTAACGATCCTCCCCGGCAATCCCGACTTTCTCGATCTTCCGTGGGAGATGCCGTTGTCCACCTGGCAAACCGACCGCCTGGTGGATCTGCCGCGCGGTGTCCACCGCCACGTCGTCGAGTTCGTCGCCTACGACGAAGGGGTATACGCGATCAAGGAGCTGCCCCGCAGGCTCGCCCGCCACGAGTATGCGGCGTTGCGGCGCCTCAAGGAGCGGGGAGCCTCCGTGGTCGACGTCGTGGGCATCGTGGAACGGAGCTGGGTGGACAAGTCAGAGGAGTGGTCGGCAGCCGTGATTACCCGCTATCTCGATTTCGGCTTCTCCTATCGCGAGATAATCTCGGGCGGCGGATTCGGATACCGTCGCAATCAGCTCCTCGACGGATTCGCCGGACTGCTAGTGGAGCTCCACCTGCTGGGATGCTTTTGGGGGGACTGCTCGCTGTCGAATGTGCTGTATCGCTACGACGCTGCCGCGTTGGCGATCACCATGGTCGATGCCGAGACGGCGGAGCTGCACGACTCGCTGTCGGATGGCCAACGCCGCGCCGACCTCGAGATCATGACGCTCAACGTGGCGGGCGGCATGGCCGACATCGCTGCCGAGCATGGTGTCGAAATCGACGCCGCCGATCTGCATCTCGGCGATGACATTGCCGGCCGCTACCACGGGCTGTGGAAGGAACTGAATCAACAGATCCTGATCGGCCCCGAGGAGGGCTTCCGCATCACCGAGCGAGTCCGCCGGCTCAACGAGTTGGGCTTCGAGGTGGGCGAGGTGGATCTCGAGCCGGTCGGTGATGGGCGCCGGCTGCGACTCAAAGTGGAGGTGGGTGGCCGCGGCTACCACCGCCACCGGCTATCCCAGCTCACCCGGATCCGCGCCACCGAGAACCAGGCGAGGCAGATCCTCGCCGACCTGCGATATCACGAGAGCAAGCTGGCGGTCAGCGAGGCCAACAAAGCCGTGGCCGCCGTCATGTGGCGTGTAGGCACCTTCGAACCGATGCTGAAGAGGATCGAGGCCGAGATGGGAGGCCAGGGCGACAACCCGGTACAGAAGTACTGCGACTTCCTGCACCATCGCTACCTGCTGTCATACAACCAGAGTCGCGACGTGCCCAACGAGGAAGCGTTTGCCGATTGGATGGAAAGCGGTATGCCCGGGTTCGACCTGGAATAGATCAATGATCCTGAGAGGCCGGGCCGCACCACCGCGAGAAGGGGCAACGCGAGAAGGCCCCGAGTGAGATTCGCCGAAGCGTTTCCCTCTCGGGGCCCTTCCGTCGTCCCGGCCGAAGCCGGGCCGAAACCACTCCGGCCGAGGCCGGTATGGCGATGACCCTCCGTTAAGCGGACACCGAAGCGTCCGTCTGCCCTTGCGGGCCCGTCGGGTCCATGACCTTGACCTTGCCACTCCATCCTCGGTTGCCCGGGGACCTGAGCGGCGCCCTTGCGGGAGTCCCGGTCTGCTTCTTCCAGTTTCCCTTCCGAAGCGTGGGAACTGTATGCGATCCACTTTGGCTCCGTCAAACGGTATCAATACTTAGTTTTCGCGCTCTCGGCTGGCGTGGGTCGGGTAGCCCTCGGTTCCACAGATGTTTGGGATCGGTGCAGTGCCTTGGTGCGTGGTGCAGGAGGAGGAGCCCATGTCCAAGAGACTCTTAGCCATCTTCACCGTGATGCTCATCGTTGGTGTTGCCGCCCCGGCGAGTGCCGATCCACAAGGCTTCATCGAGGACGAATTCGAGTACGGATTCTCCTGTGGAACCTTCGACCTGAGCCCCAACGTGGCTCTGTTCGCCGGGGGGACGATCGAGGAGTTCTGATTTGGCGACCCGGGGACGGCCCCACTGCGCGTCTTTCTGCGCCCCAGGCAGTTCGTCGGCTTCAAGTTGGCCGAGATCCGGCGCTGAGACCAAAGCGGGGCCTGGCCACGAAGCGTCGGGCAAATTACACGGGTGTGGTTTTTGTCGGCGGCCTTCCATACAATGGGCGCCATGACAGCAGACACCATGGTCGAAACCCCGCTGACATTGGAGACACTCTCTCCGTCTCGAGCCAGCGACTTCAAGGTGTGCCCGCAACTGTTCAAGTACAAGGCTGTAGACAAGATCGAGGTACCGCCGACCATCTATCAGGCACGGGGCACGACCGCCCATCTAGCTCTCCAGCGCCTCTTCGACCATCCCGCCAGCGAGCGAACGCCTGAGCGCCTGTTCGACCTCTTCCGAGAGGCATGGGTGGAGCTGCGAGATCTGGACTACCCGGACTTGTTCGACTCGCTGGAAGAGGAGCGGGAGTGGGGGATCTCCAGTCTGGCGATCCTCGCCAACTACTTCGGCACCGAAGACCCGGCCGCCATCGAGCCGGCGGCCCGCGAGCTCGACATGACCCAAGAGCTAGGTGACATGACGATACGCGGCATCCTCGACCGGATGGACGAAACCGACGCCGGGCTCGTCATCACGGACTACAAGACCGGGACCGCCCCGCCGGAGCGCTATGCAATCCCCGCGTTCTTCGCCCTCAAGATCTATGCGCTGTTGATCCGTCAGGAGACCGGCCGTACCCCCACGCGGTTGCGACTGCTCTATCTCAACGGCCCGACCGTCTACGAGATCCCGGTCACGAACCGCCAGCTCGACGCCATGGAGAGGCACCTCCAAGCGCTGTGGACGGCAATCGACCGTGCGCTGCAATCCAAGAACTTCCCGGCGCGGCCCAGCCGCCTCTGCGGCTGGTGTAGCTACCAGGACATATGCCCGGCGGTGCGCCCTGAAGACCTGACGACAGTGCAAGTGGACGGGAAAGAGGCGGCGGCCGCCTAGGGGTAGATGCCGCGCGCCAGCTTGGCTTCGGTGACCCGGCGGATTCCCTTGATCAGTGCCGCGGTGCGCATGTCGGTGTTCTCGCGGATCGATGTGTCCAGAACCTCGTTGAAGGCCCGGTTCATGATCTCGCGAAGGCGAGCCACGATCTCGGCCTCCGACCAGAAGTAGTTCTGCAGATCCTGGACCCACTCGAAGTAGGAAACGGTCACCCCGCCGGCGTTGGCGAGCACATCGGGAACGAGAAACACCCCGTTCTCTCGGAAGACCTCGTCCGCAGCTCCGGTGGTCGGACCATTGGCGCCCTCCAGCACCGCCCGAGCCTTGACGTCGGGCGCATTTCCGCCGTGAATCACCCCGCCCACCGCTGCCGGCACGAGGAACTCACACTCCAGCGTCAGCAGCTTGTCTGGATCGAGCTTGTCGGATTGCTGGTAGCCGCTCACTCCCCTGGTCTCGCTGACGTATGCCATTAGATCCTCGACGTCGAAGCCAAGGTCGTTGTGGATGGCGCCGGAGACGTCCGAGACCGCGATGACTTTGCATCCCATCTGCTGGGCGGCCAACGCGGCATATTGACCCACATTCCCGAAACCTTGGACCACGACACGCGCCCCTTCGACCGGCACGCTGAGATGAGACGCCACCGACGGCAGGAGGCTCATCAAACCCCTCCCGGTGGCTTCGCGACGCGCCACCGAGCCGCCGATGGAGGGCGGTTTTCCCGTCACGACGGCCGGCTCCGTGTGGCCGACGTGCGTGGAGTACGTGTCCATCAGCCACGCCATCACTCGCTCGTCGGTGCCCATGTCCGGGGCGGGTATGTCCTTGTCGGGGCCAATGAAATTGATTATCTCCATGGTGTAGCGCCGGGTGAGTCGCTGCGTCTCAGCACGACTCAGCACGGTGGGATCCACGCGAACTCCGCCCTTGGCGCCTCCGAAGGGCAGACCGACGATCGAGCACTTCCACGTCATGAGCATGGCCAATGCCGCCACCTCGCCGAGGTTCACGTCCGGCGCGAAGCGAATCCCTCCCTTGGTGGGACCCATCGTGTGGAGATGCTGGACGCGGTAGCCGAAGACGGTATCGACCGTCTCATACTCGTCGCGGCGAAACGGGAACGTGACCACCAGAGACCTCTGCGGAGACCTCAGCCGCTCGTGGATGTTCTCGTCGAGGTTGATCAGCTCGGCGACCCGGTCGAACTGGGCCACCGCCTCGTCGTAGAGGGGCGACGCCCACTCGGTCGGACTCGTCAGCTCCATCTCGACAGCCATGGATCGACTCCTGTTCGGCCCGCCTAGGTACCCTACCGCTCCCAGCGAACGGAGGCGATGATCGGCCAGAAATCCCACCCCGTCGACAAGCGGATATGGACGATCGGTCACGGCACGGAGAGCTTCGACTCCGTGGCGACGGCACTCGCCGAGCACGGAGCACAGACCATTGTGGATGTCCGCAGCGAGCCCTATTCGCAACGCGCCCCCGACTTCGTCAAGGCAGACCTGGAGGAAGCGGCGGCGTCCGCCGGATTCGGCTATCGCTGGATGGGGCGCACGCTCGGCGGCCGGCCGCAGCCAACTCCCCAGCAGTTGGCAAGCGGGCTCGACGAGCTCGACGGCTTGGCCGCCACCTCCCATGTGGCGCTGTTGTGCGCAGAGAGCGACCCGGTCCGGTGTCACCGGGACTCATTGCTGGCGCCGGCGCTGGCGGCACGCGGCTACGAGATCATCCATATTCTTCGCGATGGCAGCACGACACCCTTTCAGGCTCGCTTCGATCTCGACACCTGAGCGAACTGCGGTTTTCGTCGGCGGTCCGCATTAGGTTCGACCCATGGATGCGACGACCGGCGCCGCAGCCGAGTGGCGGATAGGTCCAGACGAATGGGACGAAGCCCTGGCGGAGGTGGATGGACCACAGATAGTCGTTGGAGGTCCCGGGACCGGCAAGACCGAGTTCCTGGTGAGACGGGCGACCCAACTCTTGGCGCGCCCCGACGTCGCAACGTCTTCACTCCTCGTCCTCAGCTTTGGGCGACGCGGCGTTGCCGACCTGCGCCAGCGCATCAGCCGCGCCGTCGGCTCGGTCGGCGACCTCGACATCTCCACCTTCCACTCGTACGCGATCCGCATGGTCGAAAAGCACGGGGCCGGCGACGGCTGGCACCACACGGCCGAGGTGCTCACCGGGCCGGAACAGCAAGCGGTCGTGGCCCAGCTCCTTGCATCCGCGGATCCGGCGCAATGGTCCCCCGCGTATCGGGGCATCCTGACCTCTCACACTTTCGCCGAGGAGCTGACCGACTTCGTGCTGCGAGCTGCCGAGCAGCTGTTGAGCGCCGCAGACATCGCCGACATGGACCGCGCCGACTGGCGGGGCATTCCGCAGTTTCTCGAACGCTACGAGGCCGAGCTGCGGCGTCGGCAACGCCTCGACTACGGCACCTTGCTGCGCGAGGCAGTGCGGATCGTCGGCGAGGAGGCGCTGCCACCGGAGGCGACGCCCCGGTTCATCCTCGTCGACGAGTACCAGGACACGACCCTGGCCCAAGCGCAGCTGCTGTCCGCCTTGTGTAGTGATGGGGGCAATCTGACGGTCGCCGCCGATCCCTATCAATCCGTCTACAGCTTTCGCGGAGCCCGATTGGAGAACGTTGCCGAGTTTCCGGAGCGGTTTCGCCAGGCCGATGGGAGCCCCGGCCGACGGATCGTGCTCACCACGTCCTTCCGCACCCCTCGAGCGATTCTCGAAGCCGCGGTCAACGTGACCTCCCGACGGCTTCCCGGCGCCGCCGGGCGGGTCACTCCGGCGCCGGGAGGCGACCGAGTGGACGTGCACATCTTCGGGCAACAAACCGAGGAGGCCGAGTGGGTCGCCTCCGAGGTCGAACGCGTGCACCTCTCGCAAGGAATACCACTGAATCGTCTCGGGGTGCTGGTCCGCTCGAAACGCCGCTTCCTGCCGGATCTCTCCAGATCGCTCGAGCGGCGCGGCATTGCCCATGATCTACCCGACTCGCGCCTCGCCGACCATCCTGCCGTCCGCTTCGTCCTCGATCTCATCGCAGCCGCCGCCGGCGACGAACGGCCGGCAGACACCATCCGGGCGCTGCGGCGCATCCTGCTGGGGCCGATGTATCAGTTGCCCCTCGGAGAGTTGCGCACCATCGAGCGCAACGCCGTCGCGCGGGGCGACTGGTCCGCAGCATTGCGAGCGGCCGGGCTGGACAAGTTGGCTGCCCTGATCGCCAACCCGGATTGGGCACAGCACCAGCCGGCTGCGGACGGGGTGTGGCATGTGTGGGAGAACATGGACGCGGCCCGCGACATCGTCAGCGACCCGGAACGGCGAGACGAGCGGTTGGCGTGGCGCTCCCTGGCTCAGGTGATCGGAAGATGGAACGCGCGCAACCCGGAAGCGACTCTGGTCGACTACCGCCGGCTCACCGAGAGCGAGGATTTCGAGGCGCAGCCGCTGCTCAGCTTCCGGCAGCCTCAGTCAGATCGGCTGACGGTCACGACGCTTCACCAGGCGAAGGGCCTGGAGTTCGACACCGTCTTCATCAGTGACGCGGTCGAAGGCGTGTTCCCAGATCTGCGACCACGTGACTCACTGCTCGGGGTCAGACATCTGATGGGGCACCTGCCAACGGATCCGGCCGCATACACCGCGTTTCGCCTCCAAGAGGAACGGCGATTGGCCTATACCGCGATGACGCGGGCTCGATCGCGAGTCGTGTGGACCGCCACTGCCGTGGGTGCCGAAGCCGGGCAAGGGGTGCCCAGCCGGTTTCTTCCCCTGGTAGCCGGGGTGGGGTCCATACAGGACATCGCGGCTGACGCCCCCACCGCGGGCCCACCGGTTTCGCCACGCGAAGCCGAAGCCCACTTGCGCCGCGCCGCTGCCGACCCGGCCACCGCCGCCCCGTATCGACGGGCGGCGATCGCCGCCCTGGCGCAAGGGACCAAGTGGCGCATGCGCCCACCACTCCATCACTCCGGCGTAGCGGCCCGTGGCCCCGCCACCGGACTGAACGGGGATCAACTCCGGCTCAGCCCCTCAGAGGCAGACGATTACGCCAGGTGCCCGCGCCGCTATGCCATCGAGCGCAGGCTGCATCAGGCCGCCGACTCCGTCTACGCCCGCTTTGGGAGCCTCGTCCACGAGGTGCTCGATCAAGTCGAATCCGAAGCGATGCAACGCGCCGAGATCCATGGCGACTACGTCGCGGCAGCCCGTCGCCTCGAACAGCTGATGGACGCGGCAGAGTTCGGCGGGGGTCATTACGCGGCAGCTTGGCGGCGGCGGGCGCTCGTCGGGTTGGCGCGGCTCTATTCGAACTGGCCCTCTGGCGGCCGCCCCATCGGTATCGAGCGTCGCGTCGAGTTCGAGCTGGGCAACACATCCTGGCGGGGGCGGATCGACCGCGTGGAAGAGGACGAGTCGGGGCTGAAGGTGGTGGACTACAAGACTTCGAAGCAGCCGATCTCGCGCACCGAGGCGAGCGAGTCGTTGCAGCTCGGGTTCTACGCGCTGGCACTAGCAGCCGATCCGGAGATGCTGGCGCACGGCGAACCGACAGCTGCGGAGTTCTGGTATCCCCTCGGCACGGGGAAGACGGTGCCGACCCGTTCGCTCAACATGAACAAACTGGAGGAGATTGGCCACCGGTTGATCAGCCTCGCCGACGATATCGCGGCCGAGCGATGGGAACCGCGCACCGGCGAGTGGTGCGAGCGGTGTGCCTTCGCCTCCTCGTGCCCGGCACGAGCCGAGGGAGGGAGTCGCTTCGCATGAAGGTCGTTCCCTCGGTCGAGCAGCGGCGCATCATCGGCTTCCCACCAGACCGACCGCTGCGGGTCGAGGCTGGAGCCGGCACCGGAAAGACAACGACCATCGTCCTCCGCCTACAGGCCGCCATCGAAGCCGGGGTGGCGCCCGAGCGGGCGCTCGGTCTCACCTTCACCAACAAGGCGGCTGGGGAGCTGAGCGATCGGCTTCGCCAGGCGCTGCCCGACTTGGCCGCTGAAGGCCGTGAGGTCGAGGTGGCCACGTATCACGGTTTCGCTTTCGGGTTGCTGCGCGAGTTCGGCGCCTACGTGGGGGTAGAGCGCGACGTGCGGCTGATCGGGCCGGGATACCTGCGGGAGCTGATCCACCAAGAGCTCTCCACCGGCCCGGGCTACGAATACCTGGACTTGACCTACCCGCCGGGCCGCGTCAGCGAAACGGCGGCCCTGCTCCGCCAACTCGCCGACAACCTCACTGCGCCCGGCTCGCTCCTCGCATTGGAGGACGGCGACGGCGACGTGGCGGGGAAGCGGCGCGAGCTGGCGTTGATCGCGCAGCGAGTGCAAACAACGAAGCAGCACCTCGGCCTGGTCGATTACTCGGACTTGGTACGCCTCGCCCATCAGCTGCTCAGCGAGCATCCCCGAGTGGCCGACCGGATCGCCGCCCGCTATCGGGTGGTCCTGCTCGACGAGTACCAGGACACGGACCCTGCCCAGCGCGAGCTGTTGCGGCGACTGTTTGGAAACGGGTTCCCTTTGACGGCAGTCGGCGATCCCGACCAGACGATCTACGAGTGGCGCGGAGCCTCGTTGGCCAATTTCGCGCAGTTCCCGGACCACTTCCGACAAGCCGATGGACAGCCGGCGCCCACACTGCCCCTCTCGACCAATCGGCGATCGGCGCAGCCGATCCTCGACCTAGCAAACTCCATTCGATCAGAGCTGCACGGTGAGGGCGGATACCAAGTCCTCGAACCGGCCGAAAAGCGTTCCGGCGCCGTCGTTGTCTCTCGCTATCACTCTGCCGGAGACGAGGCGGTGGGGATAGCTCAGGAGGTGCGTCGCCTGGCGGACGAGGAGGCGGTGCGCTGGAGCGACATCGCAATCCTGTTTCGCAAGAATGCACAGATACCACTGGTGCGAGATGCCCTCGAGGCCTACGACATCCCGTACGAGGTGGCGGCACTCGGTGGATTGCTGTCCGTGCCGGTCGTGGCCGATCTGCGGGGTTGGCTACAAATCCTCGACGATCCGGCCCACGCCC
The DNA here is from genome assembly GCA_041605955.1 of Acidimicrobiia bacterium. Lineage (GTDB taxonomy): Bacteria > Actinomycetota > Acidimicrobiia > Spongiisociales > UBA5794 > JAHEJX01. The sequence continues at coordinate 3,678 of JBFIXI010000013.1, read as the reverse complement.
CGAGCCTCCTACGAATCTTGCTGGGCGGCTCATACCGTCTCGGGCTCGGCGACCTCATGCCCTTGGCCGAATGGGCGCGCCGCGGGCCGGCCGACCAAACCGAAGAAGATCCTGGCCGCCCGTTGCTGGAGGCAATCGACAGCTTGACTTCATTTGCCGGGCTGAGTCCAGTAGCCCACGAACGGTTGCAACGTTTCGGGGACACCTACCGACGGCTACTCGTGGTCGCCCAAGGCTTGAGCCTGGTCGAGCTGTCGCGGCGGGTTCTCGACGAGACGGAGACCTGGGCCGAGATCGATGCGCTCGCCCCCAACGCTTCGCTCACCGCCCGGCTCAACCTGTATCGGTTCCTCGACCTGGCGGAAGAGTGGAGCCCGTTGCAGGGGCGACCTTCCTTGGGGGCGTTCCTCGGCTACCTGCAGACCCTCGATGAGGACACAGCCTCTCAAGAGCTGGACATGGCGCGGGTCGGCGACGAGAACGTGGTGGCGGTGCTCACGATTCACCGTGCCAAAGGCCTGGAATGGGACAACGTGTTCCTGCCGGCCGCAGTGCGCGGCACCCTGCCGGCCGCCTACCGTGGCGGTGACGACCCGACTCAGCACGCGGCGGCTCTCCCTTACGACCTCCGCCTCGACAGGTCCACGCTGCCAGACCTCACTGGGGACCCCAAGGCGAATCGAGCTCTACTCAGCGAACACCACTCCCAACAAGAGCTCCGCACCGCTTATGTGGCGGTCACGCGCGCCAAAACGCGCCTCTATGTCTCCGGGGCCCACTGGTACACCGAGAAGACGCCCAAACAGGCAGGGGTGGTCATGGAGCTGGCGCTGGCAACGCCGGGGGTCCAGCTCGGGACGATGGTGGACGAACCCGGTGACGGGCCCGGCCAGCTTCGGCTCGAGTCGGCGACAGGCAGCCCCGATCCGGTGTTTCCGGGAGGCTGGGAGGAGGCACTGCGCACCGAGGTCGAATCCCCAGGTTCGATGCGGAGGCTGCCCGCAAGCGAGAAGGCATACGATGAGGCGATGGACCAGATCGAGATGATGCTGCACTCGCTGCCTATGCCGGCAGAGCCCGAAGTGGGCAGCGAGCTGACCACTTCCGTCACCGGCCTGGTGACCTTGGCGGGATGCCCGCAGCAGTTCTACTGGACGGAGATCGATCCGCTCCCGCAGCGCAACAGCTGGGCAATGCGCCGCGGCGTCGAGGTGCATCGCATGATCGAGCTGCACGCCCAAGGCCAGTTTCCTCTTTGGGAGAGGGCCGACGACGTATACGACGCACCGGGTGCCGTTGAGGGCCGGGATGTCACCGGGCCGTACTCGACCTTCAAGTCGACCCGATTCGCCACCCGGCGGGCCCGTTTCGTCGAGGTGCCGATCGACCTGGAGATGCCGCTGGGCCGCATCCGGGGCCGGATCGATGCCGTCTATGAGGACGAGCCGGGTAGCTGGGAGATCGTCGACTGGAAATCGGGAACGGTCTCCTCCGATCCAGCCCGGCTCGTGCAACTACAGGCGTATGCGGTGGCTGCCGCCGCCGGCCTGATCGGAGATCAGACACCTTCGAAGCTGCGAGTCACGTTCTGCTACCTGGGAGGAGAGACGGCCGCAGAAGTCTCTTACGACGTTACCCCGCAGTGGTTGGCGCAGGCGGAGGAAGCGTTGCAGGCAGCATTGCAGCAGGCGAGCGGCCCCGACTACCCGCAGCAGCCCTCGGAGCGGTGCCGGCATTGCGACTTCAGTCGCTTCTGTGAGGCCGGTACCGCCTGGCTCCATGCCAATTCGGAGCCCGGCTAGCTACAGCACGCGCCCCTCGGCGACCTCGAGCACCAAAGTCACCGGCCCATCGTTGACCAGAGAAACTGCCATATCGGCTCCGAACCGGCCGGTGGCGGTGGGGACGCCCAGCTCGCCGAGAGCCGCCACGGTTTCCTCCACGAGCGGTTCAGCAACGGTTGGGTCGGCGGCGCCGACGAAGCTTGGGCGACGCCCTCGTCGGGTGTCGCCGTAAAGGGTGAATTGACTGATCACCATGACGCCCCCGCCCACATCGGTGACCGAGAGATTCATCTTGCCGGCTGAGTCGCGAAAGATCCGCAGCCCGGCCAGCTTGGCCGCGAGCGCACCAGCGTCTGCCCGGGTGTCGGCGGGAGCCACACCGAGCAGCACCACGAGGCCCTGGCCAATGGACCCAACCACCTCGCCGCCGACTTCGACCCGGGCGGAGCTGACTCTCTGAATGACGGCCCGCATGTCAGGAGATCGCCAAACCGAGGGCTTCGAGGAAGAGCGACACCACGATCCCGGCGATCAAGACACCGATGAAGATCAACACGAGCGCCACCCGGCGAGGCACACCGAACACCACCGCCGCCAGCGACCCACTCCACGCCCCGGTGATCGGCAATGGGATTGCCACGAACGTGATCAGAGCAAAATCTCGTAACGCCTCGAATCGCCGGCTGTGGCGGTGGGCGGTGCGATCCTGCAGCCGGACCATGAGACGGTGAATCCACGGCCAGTGGTCTTCAGCCCATTCGACGAACCCGGGAAAGAGCCACAAGATGAACGGCACCGGGACCATGTTCCCCAGGACGGACCACAAGTAGGCCGGGACGGGGGACATCTCGAATATCTCGCGGGCCACCGGGATGGCGCCGCGGAGCTCGATGATCGGCAGCGTCGCCAGCAGAGCCACCAACACCGGCTCGGGCAGTGGCCAATCTTGGATCCATTCGCGGATGGAGTCGCGCACGGGAGTGTTCTAACAGGAGTTCCCGGACGACCGGGGATTGCCGGTGTGCGGAGGCTCCAGCCCGCGGCGGTAAAAGGCCACCATGGCAGCGGCGACTTCCGCTGCCGACACGTCGTAAGTGCCCCGAGCGATCCGGGTTCGGATCTGCTCTACGCGATAGCGACGCTGTTCGTCGGACTCGGTAACCAAGAACAGATTCGCCGCGTCGGCTTCATTCTCGGTCACGGCAGGTCCTGCACAGAGGCACTCGGAGCGGATTCGGTCGACTCGACTGGGGGCGACAGCCAACGGAACACAATGGGGCTCATGATTGCGGTGACGCCAACAAGCAGGATGGCCCCGGCCTCCAGGCCCTGATCGAGCACGCCGAGCTCGACACCGAACTCGGCGAGGGCGATGATCACGGACAGCTGCCCCGCCAACAGCACTCCGGAGCCCAGCGACTCGGTGACGCTCAGCCCCCGCAGCGTCAGCAGCAACGCCGGCCCCACCTTGATGGCGATGGCAATCCCGATCAGCGCCAGCGCCCGCGCCAACACTCCCGGCTCACCCAGCTCGGACAGCGGGAAGCCAACCCCCACGTTGATGAAGAAGACTGGAATGAAGAAGCCGTAGGAGAACCCGGTGAGGCGAGTCTCCAGCTCGTCGATGTTGCGGAAGATGTAGGCAAACAGCGCGCCGGCGAGAAACGCTCCCAGGATCGCCTCCACACCGAGCGCCAGCGACAACCCGACGAACACGAACAGGAGTGCCAAGCTGGCGCGGATGCCCAGCTCGTCGGGATCATCCTCGGCGAACAGCCGCTCGAACCGCTCCGGATACCACCAGGCGGCACGGCGCATGATGCCGAGCACGGCCCCCATGATCGCAAACAGCAGGGGCACCGACAGCAGGCGCCAGCCCCCGCCGCTGGCGACG